>PLTZ01000021.1 GCA_003164715.1 Opitutaceae bacterium
CCCCTTATCCGCGATCCGCGCGACAGTTCGGCAATCAAAGGCAGGGTCAGCCAGGGATGACGCCGGGGATGCTGTACGCCGCAAGGCGGAGAGCCCCGGAAAAGCCCTGGTCACGGCCCGGGAGGCGCAAGCCTCCGCCCGAATCCCCCGACTTTAGTCGTGGGGAGGTTCAATCGAGCATCGCTCCGGCTGGGTCAAGCAACGCTATATTCTTGAGCGGCGTGCCCGTCCGGCAATGCATCTGCGAGCCTCTCGGGCAATTGGAACCTCGCGAGGAGGACGGGGTCGCATAGGCCGTTCTACCCCTATCCCGAAGAACAAATGCAAGACTTGACGTGTAACTACAGGGGGAGATTCAATTTACGTCCAAACTTTAACTCAGAAATAATGAACCGATCCTTACGTTCCACGTGCCTTCCCGCTTTGGTCGCCTTCCTTACGCTAGCCGTCCGCTTGTCCGCAGACACGCCGGCTGCGCAGCAGCCGGTCACAGCGCCAACGACGGGCACAACGGCTCCCGCATCCGCTCCCGCCGCGGCGCCTGCGCCCCACGTCACCGCCCCCCCCCAACTGCCGCGTGCGCTTGAAGGTGTCATTACGCAGGATGAGTATGCCGCCTACGTGAAATTCCAGCAGGGGCTCAGGGACCTGCCGGAGATCAAGGACCTTACCACCCAGATTCGCCAGAAGATGAGCGAGATGATCGAGCTCCAGAAGAAGTCTCAGGCTGCGCAGCAGAAGGCCATTGAGTCGAATCCCGATATCAAGGCGATCGTCGACAAGATCAAGAAGGGCAAGCCGAAGCCCCCCACGGCGGCGCCAGCCCCGGCAGCGGTTGCTCCTCCGGCGGCGGTTACACCAGCGGCGCCGCCGACCCCGGCGACTAAATAGGTCGGGCGCTGGAGGCTTTTGGACTGAAGCCGCCTGCCTTTGCGCGCGGGCTGGCCTTGGCTGGCTTTAGGGTGCCCGGCATCCCGGGCGCCGGAGATGACCTTTCGGGTTGTCTCGGGTTACGCCTCCGTCTCTTCTAAGCGGGCGCCGCTATCTGCTGGCGGCCGACGAGCGCCCCACCCCATGAAAGTCCGAAAAGCCCTGATCACCGCGGCAAACCCGCGGCAGCGAGAATTGCCGCTCCAAATGCTGATCGACCAGCAGGGCGAATCGAAGTCGGCCCTGCAGATCGTCCTCGAGGAGGCGGCCGGTGCGGGCGTGGAGGAATTCGCCATCGTCGTCTGCCCCGGAGACGAGGCCGCCTATGGCGCCGCAAGCGGGCCGTTGCGCGATCGGGTGCGGTTTGTCCCGCAGCAGGATCCGCGCGGCTACGGACACGCCGTGCTGTGTTGCCGCGATTTCATTGGCGGCGAGACCTTCCTTCACCTGGTTGGGGACCATCTGCACGTCGCGACCGGCGTGGTCAGCTGCGCGCGGCAACTGATCGGCGTGGCCGAGTCCGAAAACACGCCGGTTTCCGCTGTCCAGCCCACCCACGAGGGCCTGCTGACGGCCTATGGGGCCGTCGGCGGCCGCCTCGTCGGAGGCGAGCGCCCGCTCTACCAGATTGAGACGGTGATCGAGAAGCCGACGCCCACGGTCGCGGAGCAGCAGCTGCTGGTGCCGGGACTGCGGGCCGGATACTACCTCTGCTTCTTCGGGATGCACGTGCTGCCCCCGGAGATCTTTGAATTGCTCGAGGAGCAGGGCAAGGCCGCCGGGCGGTCCCTGGGGCTCTCCCCCGCCCTCCACGCCCTGGCCACGCGCCGCCGCTACCTGGCGTTCAGCATCGCGGGCCGTCGCTATGACATCGGCGCCACCTACGGCCTCCTGTACGCGCAGCTTGCGCTCACCCTTGCCGGACGCGACCGGGACCGCATCCTGACCCAGCTCGTGGAACTGCTCGCCATCCGCTAGAGGATGACGCAATCGGAAAGCCCAGCCCCATGATACTGCGGGTCACCGACATCATCGAGTCCGCGGCTCCGGAGGCGCGCGACACCTCCATAGAGTCCTGGTGCGCCGGCAGGCCGGCTTCGGAGCTTCTGGCGGCCTGCGCCGAGCTCGAGGCCTACCGCCGCGACCAGGCGAACCTCTACCGGCGCGTGCGCGCCCTGTTCTTTCTCTCGGCCATCCACCGCTACCACCTGCCGACAAGGTCCGAATTCCGGCGCACCGGCCGCGTGCCGTACGACGGCTTCAGCCGGATGCTGGAGCGGCGCTTCGAGGAGGCCATCAGCGGGTTCCTGCGCGCCCAGGACGAGCAGGGCGCGAACGAAACACTGTCGAGCGCGCTCGCGGCGGCGTACCACGAGCTCGGCTTCCAGACGCTCGCCGACCAGGTGCGCCACACGGTGCGGGCGACCCGCGGCAACGCATGGATGTTCCGCCTCGGGCACCCGCTCGACCAGCCGCTGCGCGTCCGGCCCGAGCTGCTGCGGGCGGGCGCAAGCGACACGCCCCATCCCATCCTTCGCGAGTGCACCCCGGTGCGGATGGACCTGACCCACTGCGGCTGGAGCGACATCTTCTTCCTCGGGATGGACTTCCCCGAGGGCGCGCGGGTCCTCAACGTCTCGATCGATCTGAGCGTGCACGGCCGCGATTCCGGGCCGCGTCCCCCGGTCGAGGCGTACTTCCGCGTCATCGACGAGCCCGTCATCCGGCTGGCGAGCGTGGATCTCGAGGCGACCGCGGAGGTGCGCGGACTGGACGAGCTCTTCGACTTCGGCCGCGACTACCTCGGGCTCCTTAAGGCCTCGATCATCGCCGCGGGACTCGTGCCTCCGGGCATCGAGCGCTCCGGCGCGAGCCTCGCGGAACTGCTGGCCATCATTTTCGGGCCCGGGCGCGGCTTTGAGCTCGTGAGCAGTGTGAACCGGATCCCCAAGGGGTCCCGGCTGGCGGTCTCCACCACGCTCCTCGGGGCGCTGATCGGCGTCTGTATGCGCGCCACCGGGCAGATCCATTCCCTGGGGGGGCCGATGGAGGAGCCCGAGCGCCGCATGGTCGCGGCGCGGGCGATCCTCGGGGAGTGGCTCGGCGGCTCGGGCGGCGGCTGGCAGGACTCGGGCGGCCTCTGGCCGGGCATCAAGCTGATCGAGGGCGTCGCGGCGCAGCCGGGCGCCGTCGAGTTCGGCGTCAGCCGCGGCTGCCTCCTGCCCCGTCATACGCTGCTCGGAACCGACAGGATTGGGACAGCGGCGCGCCTCCGGCTGCAGGAGTCGCTCGTGCTGGTGCACGGCGGCATGGCCCAGAACGTCGGGCCGATCCTGGAGATGGTGACCGAGAAATACCTCCTGCGCAGCGGAGTCGAGTGGGCCGCGCGGCGCAAGGCCGTGGCGACCCTGGACGAGATCCTCGGCGAACTGGCCGCTGGCGACGTGCGCCGCCTGGGCCGCTCGCTCACCTCCAACTTCTTCGGGCCCCTGCAGACCATCATCCCCTGGGTGAGCAACCTGTACACCGAGCGGCTGATCGAGCGCACCCGTTGCGCGTTCGGCGACGATTTCTGGGGCTTCTGGATGCTCGGGGGCATGTCGGGCGGCGGCATGGGCTTCGTCTTTGCGCCGGAGCGCAAGCGCGAGGGGCAGGCGCGGCTCCAGGAGATCATGGGGACCGCCAAGCGGGAGCTTGAGAACGCCCTGCCCTTCGCGATGGACCCGGTCGTCTACGACTTCGCCATCAACGAGCACGGCTCGGTGGGCGCGCTGCTGACGGGCGCGGACGCGCTGCTTCCCGCGAGCTTCTACCAGCAGTCCGTGCCGCGGTGCCTTCGCCAGGAGGCGCGAAGCCTCACCCCGCGCGACCGCGGCGACCTGCAGCAGTTCACCCAGGCCGCGCGGCGTCATCCGGAGTACGGCGCCGTGCTTCCGACGCTTCTCGAGCGCATGCTGCCCTCGTCCGGCGCCTCACAGGACGCCGGTCGGCTGAGCTCACTCCTCGACGAAAACGGATTCGACCGTGTCCAGCATGAGCAAATCCGCGCCGACCTGCGCCACGGCCGGATCGGCCTGGCAATGAACCGGCTCCCCCCGAGCACCCGGATTGACGACGTGGCCGCCGGGGCGCTCTTCGACCCGGGATCGGCGTCGGCCGCACTGCGCGAGCGGGGCGAGGCCGCGCTGCGGGCCGGCGAGGTGGCAGTGGTGACCTACTCGGCGGGCGTGGGAAGCCGCTGGACCCAGGGTGCAGGGGTCGTGAAGGGCCTTCATCCGTTCGCGAAGCTCGCGGGCCGCCACCGGAGCTTCATCGAGGCGCACCTGGCAAAGACGCGCAAGGCGGGGCACGCCGCCGGTCTTGCGGTCCCCCACGTTTTCACGACCAGCTACCTGACGCATGCGCCGATCGAGCGCTTCCTGCGCGAGACCGCGGGTGCGGAGCTGGGCCGCACGGTCTGGCTCTCGCCCGGGCGGTCGATCGGCCAGAGACTCGTGCCCACCGTCCGCGACCTCCATTTCGCCTGGCAGGAGACCGCCCAGCAGAAGCTCGACGAGCAGAAGGAGAAGATGCGCGGGAGCGTGCGCGCCGCGCTCGCGGAGTGGGCCCGCCAGGCTGGCGAGGGCAGCGACTACACCGACAACCTGCCCAGCCAGTGCCTGCACCCCGTCGGGCACTGGTTTGAGATCCCGAACCTGCTGAAGAACGGCGTCCTCGCGCGGCTCCTCGCCGCGCGCCCCCAGCTGCGCACGCTCCTCGTGCACAACATCGACACCCTCGGCGCCACGGCGGACCCGGCGATGCTCGGCTGGTTCTGCGAATCGGGTGCAACGTTTGGCTGGGAGGTTATGGCGAAGCGGGTCGAGGACCACGGCGGAGGACTGGCGCGCATCGACGGGCGCATCCGCCTGGTCGAGGGCCTGGCCCTTCCCCGCGAGGAGGACGAATTCGCGCTCACCTACTACAATACGAACTCGTGCTGGGTGGACATCGACCGCCTGCTGGGCCTGTTTGAGTTGGGCCGCGCCGACCTGGCCGATGCCGCCAAGACGGCCGCGGCGGTCCGCGTTCTCGCCGCGCGCATGCCGACGTACGTGACGCTGAAGGACGTAAAAAAGCGGTGGGGGCACGGCCAGGAGGACGTCTACCCGGTTGCCCAGTTCGAGAAGCTCTGGGGCGACATGACGACCCTGGCGGAATGCACCCATGCCTTTGCCGTTGTCCCGCGCGCCCGCGGCCAGCAGCTCAAGGACCCGGCCCAGCTTGATGTCTGGCAGCGCGACGGATCCGCGGCCTATATCGAATCGCTCGGCGAGTGGACGTGACGCCGTGGACGCCGGCCCAGGAAATGGGCCCGTGAGGCTTCGCGTGCGCGAGGTCAATCGACGCGCGGCTTTGTCCAAATAATGCGTTGCACCCCAAGCGGCTCCCGGCGAGAATCGGCCCACGGGAGCCCGAGGGCCGTGCCAACCCCTATCCCGTGACACCCTTCTACATGAACGCAGCAATTGCATCCCGAATGGCGCGTGGCGTTGGCCGTCTGGACCGCGCCGGGCCCCCCCGCAGCGCTCCGTCCCCCGTCCTGGTCGCGCTATTCGCGGGCCTCTGGCTGCTGCCTTTAGTAGGACGCCTTTGCGGGCAGACTACGGTCTGGATCGGCGGACCGTCCCATTACAATTACAGCACCGCCAGCAACTGGTCCACCGGAGTCGTCCCGCCAAATGACGGGACGTACACCCTCGAGTTCACGGATTCGGTTGTAAATTACGGCGAGGGCTACTGGGTCTATGCCAGCGTCGCCGTGGACGAGAGCGCCGTCATCCAGGGGCTGACCTTCCTTGGTTCATCGGGAAACACCTTCTATTCCGTTTACGGATACGAGGAAAACTCGGTAACTATCGGCGCCGGCGGCATAACGGCACAGCCAGGCGTGACCCCGTTTGTCAGCTGGAGCATCCCCGTCGTCCTGTCGGCCAGCCAGACCTGGAATTCAAACAACGGGTCCTTCTGGGTTTATGGGAATATCTCCGAGACAGGCGGATCGCAGTCGTTGACGACGATGGGCAATGTCGAACTGGAAGGTACCAATACGTTCAGCGGGGGTCTTAACGTTGCGTCAGGAATGTTGTTCGTGGGTTCCAACGGCGCAGCCGGCACCGGAACGCTCACCCTCTCGGACGGAACGAGTCTCCTGCCCTGGGGCGTTTCGGTCAATCTCCCGAATCCCGTGAGCCTCGGGAACAATGTCACCTTCGCCAACTGGTACTCGAGCGCCGACACCCTCACCCTCTCAGGTGCGGTCACGGCCGCCAACGCCGCCACCACGCTCAACCTTGGTTATCAGACGACGCTCATCCTGTCGGGCTCGCTCGCGGGCCCTGCATCGCCCCCTTTGAATCTCACCGTGTCCGGCAACGGCTCCACGCTTCCAGGCGACGGTGGCTCCCTGATTGTGATCGAGGGCACCCTAAACAATGTGAGCGGCCTCAGCGTCTCGAATGCTGCCATGATCCTCGCGCCGGTGACGTCGCCCGCCACCGCATTCGCAAGCCTGTCGCCCACTGGACTGCAGGTTGGCAGCGATGGCACCGCTTACCTTGGCCTAGACGGCGCGTTCACCCAGACGAATGCCGTTGCAACGTTCCTGAGCACTTACGGTCCGAGCCTCGGCGCCTCGATCAACGGGACGCTCGGGTTCGACACCTTCGCGAGTCCCGCAAGCCCGCAGACCTTCAATGACCCGATCAACCTGGTGAATTTCACCAGCCCTAATTTCATCGGGCTCGGATCGGCCACGTCCGCCATTCTCGGCGCGGGCGCCACAATTACGCCGGCTGGCACCACCAACAACTACCTCTTTGGAGGCGGTGGCGGCACGTTGACGGTTAACAGCGCGCTGCCCGACAGCGACGGGACGCAACTGATCATGAATTATGCGCCGGAGCCGCTCACGTTGATCCTGCAGGGCAGCAATACCTACACCGGCGGCACAACGGTCTACAATGGAGTGCTGATCTTCAACTCGGCCCCCCCGGCCGGAGCGGGTTCCCTCTCCCTATACAACGGATACATCGGGTATGCGGATCTGGCCGGCATCTCGATAGCCCAGCAGTTCGTGAATCTCTTCAATACAAATGCCGCAAATGGGGTGATCGGGTTCGATTCGGATTCGCTGATTTCACCGCGGACAATCGCGGGCACCATCGATCTTTCCGCCTTCTCCGGCGGCGAGAATCCGTTTCTGGGCACCGCTACCGCCGCAACGATTTCGGCGGCGATCACGCCAGCCAACGCCAGGTACCAATTCGCGGGCGTGAAGGGCGGTCAGCTTACGGTCAGCTCGATGCTCACGGGGGCCGGCAACTCTGTGGTCGTGGGGCTTCCGAGCACAATCGAAACAAACGGCAGCGTGTCCTCCGTGACGCTCTCGGGCACCAACACCTACGCCGGAGGGACCACGCTTAACAGCGGGATATTGTATGTCACGAATTCGAGCTCGTTGGGCACCGGCCCGTTGACCACGCCGGGGTATTACGAGCCAGTCCTGGCGCCTTCGGGCGGCGATGTGGCGCTCGGCAACGCTATCGCGTTCGATTACGGCAATCTGACCCTGGGACAGAGCGGCAATGCGAATCTGCTTACGCTGAACGGGGTCATCAGCGGGTCCGGGAGCCTGGACATTGTGGGCAATGTCGCCCTTAACGGGGCAAACACCTTCACGGGAGGCACCTCGATAGGGAACTACGCCCAGGCGGTCAATGTCGCGATCGGGAACCCGAGCGCGCTCGGGGCGGGTCCGGTGTATCTTTACGCCAGCTCCAGCCTGACCGAGGACATCGCGAATCCAACGATCACGGACCTGACCGGCGATTACGGGACGACGATCAACCTGATCCCTAATTCAACCCTGACGCTCAACACCGACTCGAGCGTGTACCAGCCGGCCCGGTTCTCGGGCTCGATCAGCGGTGACTTCACGGATCAGCTCGTTAAGACGGGAACGGGTGCGGAATACCTCGACGGAACCTCGAACTACGGCGGCGGAACGACCGTGAATGGCGGCGTCCTCATCGCCGGCTCGGGTGCGGCGCTGGGCACCGGCACGGTGACGGTCGCGGCCGGCGCGGGCCTGGGAGTCGCCTCCGGAGTCACGCTCGCTAATCCCGTCATCCTTATCCCCGGCTCCGGACTGGGCGGCATGGGCATGTTTTCGCCTCCCGCAGGGGTTACGTTTGCCGGCGGAAGCAAAGTGTCTCCGGGTTCCGATGGAACCATCGCCCCGTTCGTCGCCACCCTCTCATTTGGAACCACGGTCACGTTTGGGACGGGCGGCGTCTACGAATTTGACATTCAAACCGCCTCCGGCGCCGCCGGGACGGACTACGATACCCTGAGCCTAGGATCGACCCTTGCGATCAGCGCCACGCCGGCTTTGCCCTTCGTGATCAACGTTAGGTCGATTGATCCCGCCACCGGACAGCTGGGGCTGGCCAGCTTCAATTCATCTCAGGCCTACACCTGGACCCTCCTCAGCGCCGGCTCGATAACGGGATTCGACCCAACCGCCTTCTACATCGATACTTCAAGCTTCCAGAACCCGCTTAACGGCGGAAGCTTCTTTGTTTCGGATAGCGGCAGCGCGCTCGACCTCAACTTCACGCCTGTTCCGGAGCCGGCGACATGGCTTCTCATGATGGCGGGTCTCGCAACCTTGGGCGCCCGCATCAGAGGCTCGAGGAGGCCCGAATCCCCGAGTGCGCCGTCGAGGACGGGAACGCGCCCGGGATCGAACTAGGTCCCGGACCCTACGCGGCGCGGGCGGGAGCGGGGCGTCCGCAAGGGAACACACGCAGGGGCCCATGCCCAGTTCGACCGGTCCCGCCGCGAATCCCCTCGTTCCAACTCTTGTCGCTCTCGGAAATTGCGATCGTGACGGATTCCGGCCTAAGATTGGTGGATCCATTGAATCCAAAGACCAAGAAAGAGATTCCCGAAAGAGACAGGAAGCTGCAGGCGCGCCTGCGGCTTGCGGGAGCTATCATTCTCCTCGCCGGGCTAACCTCGGCCGCCCTGATCTATCGTTTCGCCGTGACCGACTACGACAGCGCCTACGTCAAGATTCTGAACAACACCAAGAAGAACGAGTACGACATGGAGTTGATCGGGGGAAAGGCCAACATCCTCGCGTCCGAAATCAGGGAGTGGTTCGCCGGCCTGTGGCACGGAAAGGGGCTCGCGCACACGCTGACCTTCCTCTCCGTGGGCGGATCCCTCGCGTGCTTCTTCGTGGCCCACCGGCTGAACCATACCCCCGTCGAGGAGGACCGGCGCAACACCGGGGACCCCGGAGGCTAAGCGTGTGCGTTCGGGCGGCCCGGCCCGTCCCACGCCGGAATCCCGCCGCCGGCCGGCTCAACTCTCGTCGTCGGTCTGGCGCTCCGTGTCCTCGCGGCAGTCGCTGATCACCCGAAGCCAGATCTCCCGCAGGTCGAACATCCGGTGGCGCATCTCGCCGCGGACCTCGCACACCGCGGCCGCGCCGTCCGCAGCCTCCGACCCGATGCTCGCGAAGCAGTCGTTGAGCGCGGCGAGCGCCCGCTTGAAGAGGCAGATCGCCATCGCGTAGTCGCCGAAATCGAGGGCGTGGATCGCCATGACGGCCTGTTCCTCGCAGCCGTTCAGCGCCGACAGAAAACCGATCGCGAGGGCCTGCGGGATCCTCCCGGGGACGGCCGCCTGGAGCTCCCACGAGCGCCGCAGGCTCAGGAAAAGGGCCTTTGTCGCGATGAAGACGGGATTCTTCTGAAGCGTGTAGATCTCGTCTGAAAACAGCACCTTCTCCGGATTCTCGCGGTCCTCGGGCTCCTCCCCGTCCGTCCGGTCCCATCCCATCTTGTCGGCCACCAGGTCGATGCGCTCCGGCCCGGGGGCGAGCGATTCGTAGTACCCCAGATAGCGGTGAATGGCGCTGTCCTGCTCCCGAAGATAGACCTCCCAATCAAACTCGTTCCAGGCCAGATCCCCGTTCTCTTCCCACTCGTTTTCCGAGAGGCTGTCAGAATCGAAATCGCTCATCTGTTGGCGGGGACGGTTCCCCAGAAAGCGGGTTTAGGCAAATAAATTCCCGGCCGCAAGGGCGTCATACGGGCGTCCGGGACTTTGTGGATTGAACGGATCCGGGGGCGGCCCCTATAGTGCGCGCTGATGCCCGACACCCACCACGCAACAGCCTACTTCTATGGGCGCGTCCAGGGCGTCGGCTTCAGGTATTGCGCGTTCCAGGTCGCCAGGGAGTTCGACGTCGCGGGCTACGTGAGCAACCTGCCCGACGGCAGGGTCATCGTCGAGGCCGAGGGGACCAAGGACGAGGTCGATGCCTTCATCACGGCCGTGGAGGAGCGCATGCACGGCTATGTGAGGAAGCTCGACCGCCTGGCAAGCGTCCGGTCGCCGCAATTCACGGGCTTCTTAATCAAGTGATCGGCGACGCCGCCCCCACGCCTCCCGCCCCGTGGCGCACCTGGGTATCCGCGGCGCGGCCCCGGACCCTTCCCGCGGCCGTGGCGCCCGTCGTGACGGGCTCGGCCCTGGCCGGCCATGACCACCGCTTCGATCCGGCCGCCGCCTGCCTCTGCCTCGTGTTCGCGCTGCTCGTCCAGGTCGGCACCAACTTCGCCAACGACTACTACGACTTTGTCCACGGCGCCGACACCGCGGCGCGGGTCGGACCCAGGCGGGCCGTGGCCTCGGGGCTGGTCAGGCCAGCCGTCATGCGGCGGGCGATGCTGGCGGTGTTCGCGGCGGCGGTCGCCGTCGGCTTGGGGCTCGTCCACTGGGGCGGTCCCTGGATGCTCGCCGTTGGCGCGGCCTGCATCCTGTGCGGCGCCGCCTACACGGGCGGCCCCTGGCCTCTCGGCTACTACGGGCTCGGCGACATTTTCGTCTTCGTGTTCTTCGGGTTGGTCGCGGTGACCGTCACGTACTTCGTCCAGGCGGGGCGGATCTCGGGCCACGCGGCCCTCGCGGGCGTCCCCATGGGGCTGCTGGCCGCGAACATCCTCCTCGTGAACAATTACCGGGACGCCGACACGGACGCCGCGGCGAACAAGCGCACGCTGGTGGTCCGCTTCGGCCGCAGGTTCGCCCGGGCGCAGCACGCGGCTTCCCTCTGCGGCGCCCTTGCGGTGCCGATCGTCTTCAAGGCAACCGGTTTCGGCCCGTGGTGCCTGCTGCCGGTGCTCATGGCCCCGCTCGCGCTCTCGCACGTGCGCCGGCTCTCAGCCGCGCGCACGGCGGCCGAGCACGTGGCGCTCCTCGGCGACACCAGCAGGTTCCTGGCAGCCTACGCCGCCCTGTTCGCGGCCGGCGTGCTCCTCTAGTGGGGACGGGGCCCGCGCCCTCAGATCTGGGCCGCGAGCTTCGTCTTGAGCGCGGCCTTGGGCAGGAGCCCGACGATCTGCTCGATCACGCGCCCGCCCTTGAAGAGCAGCATGGTGGGGATGGCCCGGATCCCGAACTCGGCCGCAATCGACTCGTTCTCGTCGATGTTCACCTTCGCGATTGAGATCTTGCCGTCGAACTCGGTGGCGAGTTCGTCGAGGATCGGCGCGATGGCCTTGCAGGGTCCGCACCAGGGCGCCCAGAAGTCGACCAAAAGCGGCGTGGCCGACGAGGAGACGGCGGCCTTGAAGGTGTCGGTGGTGAGATGGGTGATCTTGTCGGACATGTGGAGGGTGTTGGTAAGTAAACGGGGGTGCGGCGAAAAGCAAACCGGGCGCCTATCTGGGCGAGGCCTTCTTGATGATGTCGGCCAGCTCGACGGGGCGGACCTCGCTCAGGTGCTTTCCGCGCTGCTTGAGCTCCTCGAAGGTCTTGACGACCGTCTCCGTCATGCGCTCGTGGGTCTCGGCAGAGCCCCCGAGTATCGCGAACTGCTCTCCCGTGGTGATCCGCTTGTGACCGTCGTTGTTGTCGAGGCCGAGCCCGAGAAGGGCATCCGGCCCGCGTCTTGGTTTTCTCTTGGTCACAGCTAGACCGTGGCCGTGCCGGCCGGAGTTTCAAGCGGGTTTTCGTCCGCGGCCTCGCACACGATGTCTGCAAACGTCTCGTCCTGCTTCAGGCGCATCTTCCGGAGCCGGGTCAGCTCCAGGACCGCCAGGAAGGTGGCGATCAGCCTGCGCAGCGACACGCCCTGATCGAAGAGTCTTGAGAAGACGAAGACCCTCTCGATGCGCATCCGCTCCAAAAGCCACTCCATCTGGTCGGACACGGTCACGATCTCGTCGTGGATCTCGCCGACAATGAGCTTCTCGGCCAGGCGCCTGAGGACCTGGTTGAAGGTGTTCCAAAGCTCGATCCGGCCCACGCCCTTGAGCGGCCGGTCGAGCGAGTCGGCGGGCCGTCCCGAGACCCGCCTCTCCATAAGGTCGCGCTGCAGGCGCGCCATCTCCGCGAGCCCCTGGGACGCATCCTTGAACTTCTTGTACTGGAGGAGCTGGTGGACGAGCTCCCAGCGCGGATCCATGTCCTCGTCGCCGTCGGCGTCCGGGTCCACGGCGTGAAGTCCCTTCGGCAGGAGCATCCGGCTCTTTATTTCCATTAGCGACGCTGCCATGACGAAAAATTCCCCTGCTACCTCCAAATCGAGCTGCTGCATCGCCCGAAGAACCGCCACGTATTGCTTGGTGACGGACTCGATCGGAATGTCGTAAATATCTATCTCGTTCTTGCGTATCAGGAAGAGCAGAAGGTCGAGCGGTCCCTCAAAGACCTGCAGCTTGATACGTGGGTCGGCGTCAGGAAGCACGGCTCGAAGTGTTGAAAGGGGCCGCCCGGGGACGCGACATTTTTTTCAACCGACTTGGACGGTTGACAGGCCCGCGCGCGACCCGATTGAATTAGCGTTTTGCGCACGACGCGTATCGTTCCCTTCCCAACTCACACTCATCATCATGGCCTCAAAATCAAAAACCAAGGCGAACCGCTCCAAGACCGCGGTTTCCTCGAAGAAATCAGCTCCCGCGAGGGCTCCCAAGTACGTGTACCAGTGGGGTGCAAAGAAGGCCGACGGTGACGGCGGCATGAAGAACCTCCTCGGCGGCAAGGGCGCCAACCTGCATGAGATGACCCGCATCGGGCTGCCCGTGCCCCCGGGATTCACGATCACGACCGAGGTGTGCACCTACTTCTACGCCAACAAGCGAACCTACCCGGCCGCCCTGCAGGCGCAGATGGAGGCGGGACTCGCCAACATGGAGAGGATCATGGGGACGAAATTCGGCGACGCGGTCGGCCTCCCGCTCCTGGTCAGCGTCCGCTCCGGCGCGCGCGACTCCATGCCGGGCATGATGGACACGATCCTTAACCTGGGGCTCAACGACCAGACCGTCCTCTCCCTCGCCGCCGCCACCAAGAACGAGCGCTTCGCGTGGGACTGCTACCGCCGCTTCATCCAGATGTACGGGGACGTCGTCCTCGGCCTCCAGAAGAAGGAAGGCGAGGACCACGAGCCGTTCGAGGTCGTGATCGAGGGCTTCAAGCACGAGAAGTACCGCACCAACATTGAGGACTCGAAGCTCACGGCAGAGGACCAGCGCGAGCTCGTCAAGCGCTTCAAGGCCCTCGTCCTCGAGCGCACGGGCAAGAGCTTCCCGAACGACCCCTGGGAGCAGCTGCGCGGCGCCGCGGGCGCCGTGTTCGGCTCCTGGATGAACGACCGCGCCATCGTCTACCGCCGCAAGTACAACATCCCCACGGAATGGGGCACCGCCGTCAACGTGCAGGCCATGGTCTACGGCAACACGGGCGACCTCTCCGGCTCCGGTGTCGCGTTCACGCGCAACCCGGCCAACGGAACCAATGAGTTCTACGGGGAATTCCTCATCAACGCCCAGGGCGAGGACGTCGTGGCCGGCGTGCGCACGCCGGAGCCGGTCCTGAGGCTAAAGGACCAGATGCCCGCGTCCTACGCCGAGCTCCTGAAGGTCCGCGCGACCCTCGAGAAGCATTTCAAGGACGTCCAGGACTGCGAATTCACGATCCAGGACGGCAAACTCTTCATGCTCCAGACCCGCAACGGAAAGCGCACCGCCATGGCCGCGCTCAAGTTCTCGATCGATATGGTGAAGGAGAAGCTGATCGACTGGAGAACCGCCATCCTGCGCAACCCGGCCGACCAGTTGGAGCAGCTCCTGGCCCCGGTCTTCGACCTCGCCGAGGTGAAGAAGGCGAAGGTGATCGCCACCGGCCTGCCGGCCGGCCCCGGCGCCGCCACCGGCAGGATCTACCTGAACGCGGAGCGAGCGGTCGCCGCCGCCGAGAAGGGCGAGAAGGCCCTCCTCCTGCGTGTTGAGACCTCGCCCGAGGACCTGCGCGGCATGATCGCCGCCGAGGGCATCCTCACGGCGCGCGGGGGCGTCTCCTCGCACGCGGCCCTCGTCGCCCGCCAGATGGGCAAGGTCTGCGTCTGCGGCGCGTCCGCGCTCCAGGTCGACTACGACAAGAAGACCGTGACGGTCGCCGGCCAGACCTTCAACGAGGGCGACTTCTTGTCGATCGACGGGACGATCGGCGCGGTCTACGCCGGCCAGATCAAGACGGCCCCCTCCGAGATCGTCGCCGGCCTGATCCACAACGACGCGGCCGCCCGCGCGACGGAGAAGTTCAAGAACTACAGCCAGCTGATGAAGTGGTGCTCCCAGGCCTCGAGGATGTCCGTGCGCACGAACGCCGACACCCCCGAGCAGACGCAGAACGCCATCGCGTTCGGCGCCGTCGGCATCGGCCTCACCCGCACCGAGCACATGTTCTTCGAGGGCAACCGCATCGACTCGATGCGCGAGATGATCCTCGCGGACACCGTGGCCGACCGCGAGGCCGCGCTCGCGAAGCTCCTGCCCTACCAGCGGGCCGACTTCTACGGCATCTTCAAGGCGCTCAAGGGGCTGCCCGCGACGATCCGCTTCCTCGACCCGCCGCTACACGAGTTCCTCCCGAACACGGAAGAGTCCCAGGCCGACCTGGCGAAGAAGCTCAACATCCCGGTCGAGAAGATCACCCAGCGGGTGCACGAGCTCCATGAGTTCAACCCCATGCTGGGCTTCCGCGGCTGCCGTCTCGGGATCAAGTACCCGGAGATCACGCGGATGCAGGCGCGCGCCGTGTTCGAGGCCGCCGCCGACGCCACCAAGGAGGGCTTCAAAGCCAAGCCCGAGGTCATGATCCCGCTCGTCGGCTTCAAGAAGGAGCTCGACCTGCAGGTGGCCATTGTCCACGAGGTCGCCAAGGCCGTCATGGCCGAGAAGAAGACGAAGATCGCCTATTCGGTCGGCACGATGATCGAGATCCCTCGCGGCGCCCTCACGGCCGACGAGATCGCCGAGACCGCCGAGTTCTTCAGCTTCGGCACGAATGACCTCACGCAGACCTGCCTCGGGATGTCCCGCGACGACTCCGGCTCGTTCCTCGGCGCCTACCAGGACGCCGAGATCTTCAAGAAGAATCCGTTCGCCTCGGTAGACCAGACCGGCGTGGGCCAGCTCATGAAGATCGCGATCGAGAAGGGCTCGAAGACCCGCCCGGGGATCAAGCTCGGGATCTGCGGCGAGCACGGCGGCGACCCCGATTCCGTGAAGTTCTGCCACCGGATCGGCCTGTCGTACGTCTCCTGCAGCCCGTTCCGCGTTCCCGTCGCCCGGCTCGCCGCGGCGCAGGCCGCGGTCGCCGAGCACCTGGCGAAGAAATAGCCGCAACTGGCCCGACCCTCCATCGGCCGCTCTCCCGGGACCGCCCGGGATAGCGGCTTGTCTTCGCAGGGAGGCGCCCTTTCCTTCCCCGGGATGGGCGAACACCGCGGACCCCACAGGCTTTTCATCGGCACGTACACGAGGCGGGCAAGCCTGGGGATCTACGCCGCCTCTCTGGACCGCGCGACCGGCGCCCTCGGCATGCCGGAGCTGGCGGCCGAGGCGCCGAACCCGACGTTCCTCGCCCTGTCGCCCGACCGCCGGTTCCTCTACGCCGTCTGCGCCTGCGACGGCTGGGCATCGTCGTTTCGGGTGGATCCGGCCGGTCCGCGGCTCGTTCCCGTGCAGCAGGCGCCAGCGGGCGCCGGCCCGACCCCGTGCCACATCGCGGTCGATGCGAGCGGGCGAATCGCGGTCGCGGCCAACTACCACCTGGGCCAGGCCGCCGCCATCCCCCTTGAGGCCGACGGGACGCTGGGGACGCCCCGGGTCGTCTCGCACGCCGGCCGGGGCCCGCACCCGACGCGGCAGGCCGCCGCGCACGTACATTCCGCCAACTTTTCCCCCGACGGGCGGTTCGCGATCGTGTGCGACCTCGGCCTCGACCGGATCTACACCTATACGATCGACCGGGACGCGGTCGCGCTGGCGCCGCTCTCGGCTCCGTTCGTTACGGCGGCCCCGGGCGCCGGGCCCCGCCATTTCGCGTTCGGCCCGGACGGGCGGCGCGGCTACGCGATCAACGAGCTCGATAGCACCATAACGGCCTACGACTACGCGGCCCCCAACGGCGGGCTCGTCCCCCGGCGCTCCGTGTCCCTCCTGCCGCAGGGCTACCGCGGGGACGCGACCGCGGCCGAGATTCGCTTTCATCCCAACGGAAGATTCGCCTATGGCTCCGTGCGCGGCCCGGACACCCTCGCCGTCTTGGCGGTGGACCGCGCGAGCGGCGACCTTTCGCCCGTTGAAGTGGTCCCATGCGGCGGCAGGGGCCCGAGGAGTTTCTCGATTTCCCCGGACGGCGCGTGGCTTGTCTGCGCGCACCAGGACTCCGACTCGCTGTGCGTCTTCCGCGTCGACGGCGCGACGGGCCGGCTCGAGCGGGTCCCCGGGACCGTGCCCATGTCGATGCCGGTGTGCGTCCTGTTCCTCGAGTGAGCCCGTCCGGGCGCCTAAGGCGTCTTCAGGACGGTCTCGATCGCGTCGAGGACCCCGGCCTGGCTGAAGGGTTTCTCAAGCAGGACGTGCGCGCCGAAGTTCTTTGCGATCCTCAGGTACGAATCCCTCGCGATGTGGCCGCCCCCGGACATGGCGATGATCTTCACCTGCGGGAACTTCTTCCTGACTTCCGTGATGAACTCGAGCCCGTCCCGCTCGGGCATGAGCAGGTCCGTGATCACCACGTCTATCGGGTTGGCCGCGAGGACCTTCGGGGCCTGGAGACCATCCGCGGCGGCCATCACGGTGTATCCCGAGGTCTCCAGCATGAGGCACAGCAGTTCCCGGATACCGGGTTCGTCATCGACGACTAGGATCGAGCAGGAGGGCATTAGTTTGCCATCATTGTGGCTGGTGGTAGGGTGGCCGGACGCCAAGCCCATGTCGCTTGGTCCTTTTCCGCAACCCTTTAAATGCCCGATTTCCTTCCGACCCTCCCCAAGGCGCAGCGTGCGTTTCTCGTCGGGGTTCAGACCCCCGAGATGCCGGACGGCGAGGGGGAGGAGCTGCTGGCCGAGCTGACGGAGCTCGTCGAGAACCTGAGCCTGTCCATTGTCAGGACCACCCTGGTAAGGCTGAGGGCCCCGTCCCCCGCCCTGTTCGTCGGCAAGGGAAAGGCCGAAGAGCTGGCGGCCCTCGCGAAGGAGGACGGCGCAGAGGTGATCGTGTTCGACTCGGCGCTGTCGCCCGCGCAGCAGCGCAATTGGGAGGAGCTTGCAGGAATGGCGGTCATCGACCGCCAGGAGGTGATCCTCGAGGTGTTCGCGGACCGCGCCCACACCCGCGAGGCCGTCCTGCAGGTGGCGCTCGCCCGGATGGAGTATTCGCTGCCGCGCCTGACCCGGGCGTGGACCCACCTCTCCCGCCAGCGCGGCAGGGGCGCGATGGGCGGCGAGGGCGAGACGCAGCTCGAGCAGGACCGCCGCGTCGTCCGCGACCGGATCGCGCACCTTAAGGCCGAGCTGGCGCAGGTCGTGCGCCAGCGCGGCGTCCAGCGCACGCGCAGGGTGCGTGTCCCGGTGCCGACCGCCTCGATCGTGGGCTACACGAACGCGGGAAAGTCCTCGCTCCTGAACACGCTCACCGGATCGCAGGTCCTCGCCGAGAACAAGCTCTTCGCGACCCTCGACCCCACGACCCGCCAGCTTGTCCTGCCGGGCAACCAGAAGCTGCTCCTCACCGACACGGTCGGCTTCATCAGGCGCCTGCCCCACGGGCTCGTGGAGGCCTTCAAGGCCACCCTCGAGGAGGTGCTGGTCGCCGACTTCCTTATCCATGTCGTCGACATCACGAGCCCCCATTTCGAGAAGCACCGGGCCACGACGCTCAGCGTGCTCGCCGAGCTCGGCGCCGGAGACCGGCCGGTCGTCGACGTGTTCAACAAGGTTGACCTCGCCGACCTGCTGGAGAAGCGCGCCGCCAAGCACAGCGTGCCGGACGCGCTCCTGGTGAGCGCGCGCACTGGCGAGGGGATCGGCGCGCTCGAGGAGCGCTGCCGCGAGATGATCGCCCACGGCCTGGGGACGGTGCGCCTGCTCGTCCCGCACGACCGCTATGACATCGTCGCAAAGCTCCACGCGCTCGGGCACGTCCAGACCCAGGAGCACCGGGACGACGGGGTGCTCGTCACGGGGCGCTTCCCGCCCTCCCAGCACGGACTCCTCGAGCCCTTCATTCTGAAGGCCCCGGAGCCGAGGAAAAAAGCCAGGGCCTAGGGAGGGGACACCGCCATGCCGTTCGCCAGCCCGTCGCCCGCGATGACGGAGCAGATGGCGATCTTCTCCTTCACCGAATCCACCTTGATGCGACCCTTCTCGGTGAACGCGACGTCAAGGGTCTCGCCCGTCGCGGGATCGCGCAGGATCTCCGAGGTGCCGACCTTGAAGACCTGGCCCACGGCCACGCCCTCGCGCGTGCCCCGGTTGATGTAGACCTGCGTCCCCTTGACGAGAACCACGTTCCCGCTCCAGTGCAGGCTCGGGATCTGCGTCACGATGAAGGCCACGGCGTCGTCAATCGCGTGCTCCATCGCGGTGCCGACGTTCGTCTTCTTGAAGCCCCCCATGTCGCCGCTCCAGTTGCGGTCCGTGAAGCCGACCGACAGCCCGCTGCTCTTCACCTTGCCTAGCACCTTCTTGGAAGCCACGACCTGGCCCGTGGTGGAGTCGACGACGTAGACCACGGCGTTGATCTCCGCCTCGTCCCCGCCCCCGCCCACCCGGATCCCGCCGAAGGCCACGCCCCCGTGCTGGCCCGAGGTGGTCTGGAAATTCGTGATCTCGCCCTTGATCAGCAGCTGGGCCGGGGTCATGAATCCCGTCGCCGGCGCCTTGTCGCCGCCCGCCACGCGGCCGCTCTTGGCGAAATCCTGCTCCTTCATCGCGGCGTCGCGCATGTCCGCCTCGCCCAGCACGATGAAATGGCCCGTCTGCTGGAGCGAGTCGGTCAGCATCGAACCCCAGGTGTCCGCAAGGGCGAAGTTCCCGCTGTAGTTGGCATGGTTCTCGAACTTGGTGACCCCGATGCTGAAACGCAGGCCGCCGGCCGCCGCATCGACGGGGGCGGCGGGCGCGTCGGCCCGGACGAGGGAGGGCGTGACCAGCGAGGCGGCGAGAACAATGACGGCGATTTTTTTCATGACGGTATCCGGGGGCGGTGGCGGTTGCGCTTACTGGAAGGCTCCCCGAACGAGCAACCAGCCATGGGTTTCATGTAACCGGCCGCCAGATCAGGAACTTCCCGCGTTGGTGGACGAGCACTCATTGGCCGAATTGGCAGCCGTTGGCAAGAAATACCCCGCGTCTCTCGCTTCCTCGCCGCTCCTCACGGGCTCGGGGCGACCTGGTAGAGGCCGGCCCCGTGCGCCGGAAGCGTGGCGGAAAACTCCGGGCCCTGCGCCCCGAGCTCGCGGTGCGCCCACAGGTCGCGCGCGGTCGCCCTCCCCCTGATTCCGATGGCCGCAAGGCCCACCCCCACAGGTGCGGCGGACTCGGTCGCGTTGAAGAGGGCCAGGTACTTGTCCGGGGATCCGGGGACGTCGGCAGTCCAGGCGATCCGGCCGCCGCGGTCGTAGATGGGCCGGTTGTTGGCGCTGCGCTGGTCGACCGCGAGCACCTCGTCGTTGGTGAGGAGCGAAAGCGTGAGGTCGTCCATCCTTGTCATGTCCCCGCCGAACATGAGGGGGGAGCGGGCGATCGACCAGAGCGTCATGACGGTGCGCTGCTCGTCCGGCGTGAACCGTGTGGACCGGCGCTCGAGGTCAAGGACGCCGAGGGGCAGCATGTCGGCGTCCGGCCATGCGCCCGGCAGCCGGTGCGGGTTCCAGTGCTCGAGGCGCGCGAACTGCTCGGCGAGCGACGCCCAGTTGTCCCAGAAGTCGTCGCTGATGCGCCAGAGGTTGGCGTGCCGGGCAACGTGGTCGGCCGCGTCCAGGGCCGTCTCGCCCGGGGAAAGGCTCAGCACGATCGGCCGCCCGCTGCGGTCGATCGCCCTGCGGATCCCCTCGATCTCCCGCTCGTGCTCGAGGTAGGGGCGGCTGATGTCGTCGACCTTCACGTAGTCGACGCCCCATGACGCGATCAGGGCGAAGACCGAGTCGTAGTACTGCTGCGCGCCGGGCTTCGCCATGTCGACGCCGTACATGTCGGTGTTCCACGGGCAGACGCTCCCGGTGTCCGCGATGTCGCGGGCGCGCAGCCGCGTGCCCAAGACGGGCAGGTTCGCCTCCACCGCCTGCCGGGGTATCCCGCGCATCAGGTGGATGCCAAACCGGAGTCCAAGCGCATGGACGAGCCCGGAAAGGCCCCGGAAGCCCGCGCCGCCGGCGGCGCTGGGAAAGCGGTTCTCGGCCGGCTGGAGGCGGCCCCACCCGTCCATGGCGAGCGCCGCGCCCCTGCGGTAGTCGAAGCCCGTCGCCGCGGGCTCGTACCACTGGATGTCGACGACAAGGTACTGCCAGCCGTGCGCCAACAGGTGCCGGGCCATGTAGTCGGCCTCGGCCCTCGCCTGGCTCTCCGTGACCGTCGTCGCGAAGCAGTCCCAGCTGTTCCAGCCCATGGGAGGGGTCGGGGCCCAGGAGCGGAAGTCGGCTTCGCCGGCCCGGGTCAGGACCAGGCACGCCAGGAACAGGGAAATGTGTTTCTTGGGGAGGGCTCGGACCGCGCGGATTTCCGGCCTTCGCAGGCTAGAAGGCCACATAGATGAACGGCTTGCTCGGCAGGCCGAGGCGGTAGAGGACGTAGTGAAGGAGCACGGCCAGGACGAGCCCGAGCAGCAGCGAGCCCGCGTGGGCCAGCGCCCGGACAACCGGCTCCGGCATCGTTTTCCTGAGGCGGTCCAGGTCGTTCATGGCGGGGGGGGTTCCTTCTGTAGGTAGCCGCGCTTGCCTGCGATCTCCAGGATAAGGCCCGCCACCTGCCCCGCAAGCTTGCGCCCCCCGGCGGCCGACAGGTGCGTGCGGTCCCCGAAGTCGGCGGGGTCGTAGCCCGAGCCGTAGTCGCAGGCCTCATATCCCGCCTTGCGCCATTCCGCAACGGCGTCCCGGAACGCGGCCGAGTCCCGCAGCCTCTCGTCCGCGGACAAGAGGCCCACGTAAAAGGGGTTGTTGCGGCTCAGCATGATGAGCGTGCGGCCCTTCAGGTCGTCCGGAAACGCGGACTTCGCCGTCCGCTCGAATTGCGCGCGTATGGAGGGCTTCAGCCGCCACTCGCCGCCCGCGCCCCGGTCGTAGAAGCCTTCCGAGAACCCGCGAACGATCCTCATCTCGGCGTCGCGGAACTCCGGGCGCAGCCTGTCTCCGGGCGGCGTCGCCTCAAAGTCGGGCTCCGTGTCCGCGAAGCGCCTGCGGGCCCAGGTCGCCTGCGGGAGCGTCGGCGTCACGGGGTTGGGGATCGTGAAGTAGCGCGTGTAGCCCACCCAGTTCCACAGGTCACGGAACCGGAGCGCGCGGTCCATCTCGTCCCTGCCCCACTGGTCAAAGAGCTCGGCCCGCGTGTACTGGTGCGCCTTGAGCCACGCCACCTGCTCGTCGCGCGGGGCAAAGGCCTCGAGCCTTCCCGAGCGGAGCGCCTCCCAGAAGAGATAGCGGTAGGGATCGGCCCCGTAGGGATGCGGCGGGCTGAAGGGCGACGAATTGGCCACGTAAACCTGGCGCGGGTACTCCCCGCGAAGCGCCTCGGCGACCACGGCGCCCCCGTCCGTGCAGAGCGCGCCCCGGAAGGCGAAGTTGAGCACCACGAACCCGCCCCCCAGCTGGCGCTGCAGCTCGACGGTCCACATCTTATCGGCGGGCTGCCCCACCCCGTTGAAGATCGAGTTTCCCCCGACGATGACGAGCACCTGGTCCGGCCGGCAGCGCTCCCGGGCGATGCCGCACATCTCTTCCAGGGTCGGGAAATACTGGCCCTCAGGCGAGAGGACCTGGGTGAAGCGGGTGAACGAGTCATGGTAGCCTCGGTGCGACACCCTCCGCGCGACGGCCGAGCACAGGACAAGCCCCGCAACCAGTCCGGCCAGGAACGTCTTCGGGCGGAAGAACCAGGAGCGGTCGAGGCCGGTGGAAAGGGGCAGCGGTTCGCTCATAAGCCGAAGAGCAGCCGCGCCATTTGCACGGCTTCGGGCAGCGGATAGAAGAACAGGAGCCAGCCCGTGCACGCGAAGAGCTGGGTGAGGGCGAGCCCCGCGAGGGGCTCGCGCACAAACCCCTTTCGCAGCAAGGGGCCCACGACGGGCACTCTCGCGTAGCTCCCGCATACCGTGAGGCCGAGCCCGTGGTAGAGGCCCCAGAGGACGAAGTGCCAGGCGGGCCCGTGCCAGAGGCCGCACAGGCCGAACGCGATCAGTCCGTTAAGGACGCGCCTCGCCAGCCCGTGCCGGCTGCCGCCGAGCGGGATGTAGACGTAGTCCCTGATCCAGAAGCTGAGCGAGATGTGCCAACGCTGCCAGAAGTCCTGGAGATTGCGCGCCAGGTACGGCCAGTTGAAGTTCTCCGGAAGCGTCACCCCGAGCAGCCTCGCAAAGCCGATCGCGATGTCGCTGTAGCCCGAGAAGTCCATGAGGATCCTGCCCGAGAGGGCCAGGACCACGAGCCAGCGCCCAAAAGGCCCGAGCGAGGCGAAATGGGGCTGCGTCGCGTCGACATAGAGCGTCAGGTTGTCGGCGATGATCACCTTCTTCGCAAAGCCGGTCGCGATCCGCAGGAAGCCCTCGCCCAGGTTGTCGAGCCGGAAGCGCACGCAGCCCTCTTCGAGCGACGGGAGGAACTGCGTGTAGCGCTTGATCGGCCCGGCCACGAGGCTCGGGAAGAAGATCGCGAAGAGGACGAACTTGAGCGGGTTCCTTATCGGCGCTCCGCCGCTCCTGACCTCGAAGAGGTAGTGGACGAACTCGAAGGCGAAGAAACTCACGCCGAGCGGCGGGGCGCCCGGCATGACGGACTTGGCCGCGGACCGGAGCGAGCCGGCCAGCGCCGGGCTCCAGGGTTCTAACGCCGCGTTCACCAGGAAGAGGGTGTACTTGTAGAAGCACAGGGCCCCGACGCACAGCGCCATGACCGCGAGGCAGGCCCGGCGGTCGCGCGACAGGCCCGCCAGATAGGTCACGATCATCAGGACGATGATCGGGGCCATGCCCGCGGGGCCCGCAAAATGTGCGTGAAAGACCACGCAGGCCAGCCCGAGGAACCAGAGCCTCCACGCGGCCCTCGGGACGAGCCAATAGCCCGCGACCACGAGGACCGCAAACGCGAGAAACCAGTACGTCGTGAAGATCATGGATCGGGCACTCGCCTCCAGTCACATTCCAACGGATCGCGCCTTCAAGTCCCATTTCGGCCCGGCACCTCCGCGATTGCGCTGGGCGCCGGCTCCCATCCTGGGGCCCCCGCGCTACCTGGCCTTCGCCTGCGCCGCGGCCTCGGCCGCCTTGGCCTTGTAGAACTCCTGCAGCACAAAGAACGCCTCCTTGCGCTTGCCGTTGGCGCCGATCAGGCCCTTGCGGTTCCAGCCGTCCTGGATGCCGGCCAGCGGCCTCCTCGGTGAGCGGAAATCGCAAAGGATCCACGGGCTCATGCCGCGCAGCTGCGGGATCCGCTCGAGCATGGGGAGGGTCTTTCTGTACAGGTCCGCCTGGAATTCCTCGCTGAAGCGCGTGAGCGCAGTCGCGTGAAGTCCCTGCAACGCGTCACCCCCGAATTCGCTAATGATCACCGGCTTGGCCGTGTTGACCACCCAGCTGACCTTCGCGCAGTCGTCCGGCAGGCCGACGTACCACCCGACGTACTCGTTGAAGCTCACGACGTCGGTGAGCGCCGCCAGGGGGTCCTCCACGACCTTGCGGTCCGGGTTGGCGGGGTCGGCGTGGACCTCCATGGCCGCGGAGACGAGCCGCGTGGGGTCGAGCTGGCGCGCGCGCGCGATCAGCCGGGTCATGAACGCCGTGCGCTCGGGCGACACCGGGGTCTCGTTGCCAACCGACCAGATGACGACGCTCGCGCGGTTGTGGTCGCGCAGGATGAGGCTCGTCAGCTGCTCGCGGGCGTTGTCCAGCGTGGCGGGGTCGCCCCAGTGGATCGTCCAGTACACCGGGATCTCCTCCCACAGGAGGAGCCCCAGCTCGTCGGCCACGCGGGCGACGTGCTCGTTGTGGGGGTAGTGGGCGAGCCGGATGAAGTTGCAGCCGAGCTCCTTCGCCCACCCCAGGAGAAGCCGTGCGTCGCTCTCGGAGAAGGCGCGGGCCCCGCGCAGCGGGTTCTCCTCGTGCAGACTGATCCCCCGCAGGAACACCGGCCTGCCGTTGAGCAGGATGTCGCTTCCGCGGGTCGAGATCGTGCGCAAGCCGATCATTTCGCCCACCCGGTCGCCCGCCGCCGAGATACGGACGTCGTAGCGCCGCGGGTCCTCGGGGCTCCAGAGCGCGGCGCCGGGGACGGCGAAGTCGAAGGAGGCCAGGCCGGTGGCGTCGGCGCTCGCCTCTGCCGAGACCCCGAGCCCCGCGATCTCGATCCTGACAGGCGTCGCCGGGGCGGCGCCGTCGAGCTGAACGAAGCCATGGGCCCGTCCCGAGTCCCCGGGCTTGAGCTGCACGACGTAGTCGCGGATGAACACCGCGGGCACGTCGAGCAGCAGCACGTCGCGGGTCAGCCCCCCGTAATTCCACCAGTCGGTGTTGACGGTCGGCACCCCCTCGGGCCGGCGCTGGTTGTTCACCCGCACCACGAGCGAATTGCCGCGGTCGCGCAGCCGCCCGGTCACCTCGAACTGGAACGGCGTGAAGCCCCCGATGTGGCGGCCGAGCTTGCACCCGTTCAGGTAGACCTCGGCCTCGTAGTTGGCCGCGCCGAAGTGCAGGAACTGCCGGTGCCCGGCCGGGGACGCCGGGCGGTCGAACGTGCGCCGGTACCAGACGGTGCCCTCGTAGTAGAGGAGGCGCTCGGACTGGGAGTTCCAGTCGCCGGGCACCGCGAGCTCCGGGGCGGTGTCGAAGTTGTACTCGAGGAGCTCGCTCGGGGAGCCCTGCTGCCGGTCGAGGAAGTAGCCCCCGGAGGGGCTCTCCTTTGCGTCATAGGGCTCGAGCCGGTAGTCGAGGTAGCCGTTGTCGTAGGGGTCGACAATCGTGCGCCATGCGCCATCAAGCGCGAGGGCGGTGCGTGCGGTGGGGTTTGCGATCACAGATTCGGTGGCGCCGAGCCCGGTCGCGGCCAGGAGGGCCGCCAGGAGCGGCCCGAGGAGGAGGGCGCGGGGGCTCTCGGGCCGGGCCGGCGGCCGGCTCGGGATGGGGCGGACGAGGTGTGGCACGTGGGGGGTGTCGGGGGCCGGGCTTCGGGCCCCATGGAAGCCCGACGCTGGTTCCGAGGACGGCCCGCGACAACCCCAAAACGGGCCCGCGACCCTCCCGGGGGAATTGTCAAGAATGGAGCGGTTAAAATCGCTCCGCAGCGGCCCGAAGTTGCCCTCCGCCGAAAAAGCTTCAATGATCGGCGACTCCACGACCCCGGTGACAATTTATGCGCAGCTTTAGCCAAGAAGCATTGTGACAAATGGGCCCCCTCCTGCGAAGCTTTCCGCCGTAACATGACTGCCCACCCCTACGCCTTCCTCGCCGTGTTTGCGGCGGTGGCGGTGGCTTTCCCCGTCGTGCTGCTCGGGGTGGCGCAGCTTTGGTTCCGCTTTTTCCAGCCGCCGAAGCCGGGGCCGGTCAAGAACGACGTCTACGAGTGCGGCATCGAGTCGACCGGGGACTCGTGGATCCAGTTTAAGGCCCACTACTACCTGTACGCCATACTGTTCCTGATCTTCGACGTGGAGGTCCTCTTCCTCCTGCCCTTTGCGGTGGCCTTCACCGCCCTTCCGGCGGGCGCCCTGGTTGCGATGGCCGTGTTCATCCTGCTGCTCGCCGAGGGCCTCGTCTGGGCCTGGCACCGCGGGCACCTGGAGTGGAAATAAGATGCGCGACCCGGCCACCCCGACCGCAGAAACCCCAACGAGCGCCGAGCGTGATGAGTTGCGCCGCCAGGGCATCCTGCTGACGAGCATCGAGGAGATCTACAACTGGGGGCGCAGCCGCTCGGTCTGGCCGCTCCAGTTCGGGCTCGCCTGCTGCGCGATCGAGATGATCGCCGCCTCGATGGCGCGCTTCGACATCGCCCGCTTCGGCTCCGAGGTCTTCCGCCCCTCCCCGCGGCAGGCGGACCTGCTCATCGTGTCGGGCACGGTCACCAAAAAGATGGCCCCCCAGGTCGTCCGTCTGTGGAACCAGATGCCCGAGCCCAAGTTCTGCTTCGCGATGGGCGCCTGCGCCATCTCCGGGGGACCCTTCAAGCAGGGCTACAACGTCCTTAAGGGCATCGACCGCTACATCCCGGTCGACATCTACATCCCGGGATGCCCGCCGCGGCCGGAGGCGCTCCTGCACGCCCTCATGCAGCTCCAGGAGAAGATCCGCGGGCAGCGGCTCACCGGCCCCTCCGCGCCCCCCCATCTTCAGGCCGGTGCGGCCTGCGACTGCCCGGTGCCCGCCTTCGGGGGCCACGACCTCGAGCCGCCCAAGAACCCCGCCCTCTGGCAGCCCCCCGTCCTCGTCCGAAAAGAGGGAGCCTAACCGGCCGGCCATGGAAACCCCCGACCAGATCCGCGACCGCCTGCTCGCCCGCTTCCCGGGGGCCTCGGTCGCCGTGGTCGCGAACCCGGGTCCCGCGGCGCAGCACTCGCTTCTCCTCGGCTCCGGGGAGGCCCGGGCCATGGCGGAGTTCCTGCGCGACTCGCCCGGCCTGCGGCTCGACTTCTGCTCCAACGTGACCGGCGTCGACTGGCTCGACCGCGAGGTCACCGATGTCGCCAGCAAGACGATTCCCGACCCGGCGGGCGGCCCCCCCAAGCTCGTCGAGCAGCGCACGAAGCGCCTGCAGCCGGGCTACCTCGAGGTCGTCTACCACCTGTACTCGGTCGAGCTGCGGCACGGCCCCGTGGTCCTTCGCCTGCGCACGGGGAACCGCTCCGACAGGGTCGCGGTCCCCTCGCTCACGCCCGTGTGGCGCTCCTGCGAGTTCCAGGAGCGCGAAGTCTTCGACCTGTTCGGCGTCGTGTTCGACGGCCACCCGGACCTGCGCCGCATCCTGATGTGGGACGAGTTCAAGGACCACCCCATGCGCAAGGACTACGTCGAGCCGGACGACTACGAGTGGGAGCCGACGCCCCACGCCGACGTGCTGGCGAAGGCCAGGCGCCACTACCCCGCCGCCGCGCCGGCCGCGAAGGAGGAGCCGGCGCCATGAGCTTCTCCCTGCCCTCGCCGCTCGAGTCGGCGCCCGGTGCGCGGGTGCGCGCGGTGCGCGACCCGTTCCACGGGGACCTGCTCGAGGTCTCGATGGGGCCGCACCACCCGTCGACCCACGGCGTTTTCAGGATGAACGTCACCTTGGACGGCGAGACCGTCGTCAAGCTCAAGCCCGTCTTCGGCTACCTCCACCGCAACCACGAGAAGATCGGCGAAAACGCGTCGTACCTCGGGTCGATGCCCTACACCGACCGCCTGGACTACCTCTGCTCGATGACCAACAACTGGGCCTACGCGCTGGCGGTCGAGCGGCTCTCCGGCCAGACCGTCCCCGAGCGCGCGGAGTACCTGCGGGTGATCCTCGCGGAGCTCACGCGGCTCCTCAACCACACGTGCTTCGCGGGCTTCATCCTGCAGGACTGCGGCGCGAGCGGGACCCCCCTCATGTACGCCTTCCGCGAGCGGGAGAAGATCCTCGACCTCTTCGAGTCCTTAAGCGGGTCGCGCATGATGTGCAACTTCCAGCGCTTCGGGGGCTGCCGCGCGGACGCCACGCCCGAGTGGCTGGAGGCCGCGCGCGCCCTGGTGGACGGCTACGGCGCGTTCCTCGACGAGTTCGAGGAGTTGCTCACCGGCAACGAGATCCTCATGGCCCGCACCCAGGGCGTCGGCCGGCTGCCGGCGAAGCTCGCGGTTGGCGCCGGCATCACCGGGCCGATGCTGCGCGCCTCCGGCGTGGGCTACGACCTGCGCAAGGTCGACGGCTACGGCGTCTACCCCCGCCTCGACTTCAGGGTCCCGGTGGGCGCCGACGGCGACACATACGACCGCTACATGGTGCGCGTCCTCGAGATGCGGGAGTCGATCAAGATCCTGCGCCAGGCGCTCGGCACCCTCCCCGGCGGCCCCGTCATGGACCCGAAGGCGAGGCTGCGCGGCTTCCGGGCGAAGCCGGGCGAGGTCTACAGCCGCATCGAGGGCCCGAAAGGCGAGATCGGCTTCTTCCTCATCAGCGACGGGGGCCCGAACCCCTACCGCTACCGCGTGCGCCCGCCCTCCTTCATCAACCTGACCGTCCTCGAGGACCTGTGCCTCGGCCACTCCATCGCCGACACGGTCGTCATCCTCGGGAGCATCGACATCGTCCTCGGCGAGGTCGACCGCTAGCCCCCCCCACGAACCATGCTCGGCACCGGACTCCTCCAAGGCCTCGCGGTCACCGCCAAGAACCTCGCGGGCAGCTACCACGACCCCAAGCGGTTCGTGACCACCCAGTACCCCGAGGAGCGCACGAAGCTGCCCGAGGCGTACCGCAACTTCCCGTTCCTGGTGAGCGAGAGCACGGACGACCTGATGGGGACGCTGCGCTGCGTGGCCTGCCAGATCNNGATCTGCGAGAAGGAGTGCCCGCCGCAGTGCATCTACATCGAGAAGAGCAAGGACAAGAAGCCCGACGCGAGCGGCAAGATGCAGGTCTATCCGGCCGTCTTCGACATCGACACGGCGGTCTGCATGAGCTGCCAAATCTGCGTCGAGGTCTGCCCGTTCGACGCGATCAAGATGGACCAGATCTTCGAGATCGCGGCGACGGACCGCTTCACGGGCCTTCTGCTTGGCCGCGAGGCCCTGGCCAAGCCCAACGCCTACTACCACACGCTCCACCCGGTCGACGCGGCCGAGGTGGACGACCGCCTCGCCACCGCGCGCAAGGCCGCCGCGGCGAAGGCGGCCCCGAAGCCGGCCGCCGCGCCCCCGCAACCGCCCGTCGCGCCGAGCGCGCAGGCCCCGGCCCCCAAGCCCGCCGCATGAGGCTTCTGGCGACAACGGATTCGTCCCTCCTGGAGCGCGCGCCCGTCCTGCTGCGCGACGCGCTCTCCGGCCTCCTGCCGCCGCCGGCCCGCTGGACGGCCAACGCCCTGATCGAGATCGTGGCGATCCTCGCCGTGTTCGGCACGCTCTTCGCCTTCCTCACGCTCGCCGAGCGCAAGATCCTCGGCCGCGTCCAGAACCGGCCCGGCCCCAACCGCACCGGATGGTTCGGCCTCCTGCAGCCCTTTGCCGACGGGATCAAGATGCTCACCAAGGAGGACATCGTCCCGCACGCCGCGGACCCCGTGCTCCACTACCTGGCGCCGGTGGCCCTGATCGCGTTCTCGCTCCTCACCTTCTCGGTGATCCCGTACGGCCGCGACCTGCTGGCCGTCCGCATGGACGCCTCGGTGCTCTTCTTCTTCGCGGCCGGCTCCGCGACGGAGCTTTCGGTCTTCATGGCCGGGTGGTCGAGCCACAACAAGTACTCTCTCTTCGCGGCGATGCGCGCCCTGGCGCAGCTCATCAGCTACGAGCTGCCGCTGCTCCTCTCGGTCGTGCCGGTCGTCCTGGCGGCGGGCACGCTCTCGACCGCGGGCGTCGTGGCGGCGCAGTCCGGGTGGAAATGGGGCCTCGTCCCGCACTGGCACGTCTTCACGCCCTGGGGGGCGGCCGGGTTCGCCATCTTCATGGTCTCCGCCCTGGCGGAGTCCAACCGCTCGCCGTTCGACCTGCCGGAGGCCGAGAGCGAGCTGATCGCCGGGCACCTGACCGAGTACTCGGGCTTCAAGTACGCCCTCTTCTTCATGGCCGAGTACTTCGGGATGTGCGCCCTTTCCGGCATGGCGGTGACGCTCTTCCTCGGGGGCTGGCAGGCGCCGCTTCCCGCGCTCGAGTTTGTCCCCTCCTACGCCTGGTTCGCCCTGAAGCTCCTCGCGCTCATTGCCGGGTTCATGTGGGTGCGCGCCACGCTGCCCCGCCTGCGGATCGACCAGCTGACGCGCCTCGCCTGGAAGTTCCTCGTGCCGCTGGCGCTCATCAACCTCGGCACGGCGGCCTTCTGGTCGCTCACCTACCCGTGGGGGGGCTCGCTCCAGCTGCTGCGCTGGGCCGTCGCGCTCGCGCTCGTCATGGGCCCGTTCCTCCTCCTCGGCCGGCGGCTGTCGGCCGGCCTCGGCGCCCGAACCTACCGCTACGCGTGAACACGGTCCTCGTCATCCTCGCGCTTGCGACGCTCGGCACGGCCGCCGTGGCGATGAGTCTGCGCAACCTCCTGCACAGTGTCCTGCTCCTGACGGCCACCTGGGCGGGGGTGGCCGCGTTCTACCTGTGGGCCGGCGCCGAGTTTGTGGCGTTCGCCCAGCTCCTGGTCTACGTGGGCGCGATCTCGATGGCGGTCCTCTTCGCTGTCCTGCTCACCCGCCACTCGCGCGACGACGTGGCCGCCCCCCCGGCCGCGCGCAGCCGCGGAGTCTACGCCGCCGCGGCGGGGGCCGCCGTGGCCGGCGTCCTCCTTGCAGCCGTCTCCCTGGCTCCCCTCGCCACGGCGCCGGCCCGCGCGCCCGCCGTGTCCGTGCGCCAGCTGGGCGGCGAGCTCATGGGCGCGCACGCCGCGTCGCTCCTCGCGGTCGCGGTCCTGCTCACGGTCGCCCTCGTCGGCGCCGTGGTCCTTGCGGCCGGCGGCCCGCCCGAGAAGCCGGGGGACACGCCATGAGCCCGCTCCAGCTCTGCCTCGCCTTCTCGAGCCTGCTCTTCGCCGTGGGCCTCACCGGCGCGCTCGCCCGCTCGAACAGCATCCTGGTCCTCCTCGGCCTCGAGCTCATGCTGACGGCGGGCAGCGTCAATTTCATCGCGTTCTGGCGCTTCGGCCCTCCCGCCTCCCCCGCCACCGGCGTCGTCTTCGCCATCTTCGCGATCGCGGTCGCGGCGGCCGAGACCGCCGTCGGCCTCGCGCTCGTGATCGCCGTCTACCGCCACCAGAGGAATATCCGCCTGCCGGAGGCCAACCGCCTGAAGGGCTGACCCATGCCGCCCTCCCTCGAGACCCTCTGGCTTGTCCCCGCGCTGCCGCTTCTGGCGGCCAGTCTGGGGGCCCTGACCCCGAGGGGCGGCCGGCGCTTCTCGGCGGGCGTCGCCATCGCCGCCATGGCCGGGGCGCTCCTCCTCTCGTGCCTCGCGCTGCGTGCCGCCCTCCTGGACCCCTCGGCGCACCTCGTCCACAACTTCCGCTGGTTCGACCTGGGCAACGGGGCCGTTGAGCTCGGGTGGCTCCTCGACCCCTTGAGCGCCCTCATGTGCGTCATGGTGAGCCTGGTGGGGCTCCTCATCTTCATCTTCAGCCTCGGCTACATGTGCGAGGACGAGAACTTCACCCGGTTCTTCTGCTTCATGAGCCTCTTCGCGGCGGCGATGCTCGGCGTCGTGATCGCGAACAGCCTGCTGCTCCTCTTCATCAGCTGGGAGCTGGTCGGACTCGCCTCGTACCTGTTGATCGGCTTCTGGTTCCACAAGCCGGCGGCGGCGGCGGCGGCGAAGAAGGCGTTCATCACGACCCGGATCGGCGACCTCGGGCTCCTCCTCGGGCTCGTGTGGCTCTACGACTCGACCGGCTCCTTGCTCCTCTACGACGGGGGCAACGGCGTCCTCGAGGCCGGCGTCCTCGGCAACCTGGGCACGATGGCGCTTGCCGGCGGCCTGGCCGTCCCGACCGCGATCAGCCTGCTCATCTTCTGCGGCGCCGCGGGCAAGTCGGGCCAGTTCCCCCTCCATGTCTGGCTGCCCGACGCGATGGAGGGCCCGACCCCGGTTAGTGCGCTCATCCACGCCGCGACGATGGTGGCGGCGGGCGTGTTCCTGATTGCGCGCGTGTTTCCCCTGATCTCGTACGACCAGGCGCTGGCGGCCGACCCCCTCCACGCGCTCACGGTCGTGGCGGCCATCGGCGCCGTGACCGCGCTCCTCGGCGCGGCGATCGCGACCGCCCAGAGCGACCTGAAGCGCGTCCTGGCCTTCTCCACTATCTCGCAGCTCGGCTACATGATGCTGGCGCTCGGCGTGGGCTCCTGGGTCGCCGCGATCTTCCACCTGCTGACGCACGCCTTCTTCAAGGCCCTCCTCTTCCTCGCCGCGGGCTCCGTCATCCACGCCGCGCACCACGAGCAGGACATCCGGCGCCTCGGCGGGCTCGGCCGGACAATGCGCACGACCTATGCGACCTTCGCCGTGGGCATGATGGCGCTCTCCGGGGTGCCGTTCCTCTTCTCGGGGTTCTGGAGCAAGGAGGCCGTGCTGCACGCCGCCTCCGAATGGGCCGTCTCCCAGCTGCCGCTCTATGCGGGGCTTGTCGGCGTCGTCCTCACGGCCTTCTACATGACCCGCCTCCTGTGCGAGGTGTTCTGGGGGCCTGCGCGCTCCCCCGAGGCCGCCCACGCCCGCGAGAACACGGGGGTCATCACGGTGCCCCTGGTCATCCTGGCCATCGGCTCGGTCGGCCTCGGCTTCCTCGGGACTCCGGCATGGCCCTGGCTCGAGTCGGCCCTGACCGGCCGGCCGGTCGCGCCGCGCTCGCTCCTTGAGGGCGGCGGCCTCATGGCGCTCTCCATCGTCCTGGTGGCCGCCGGCTTGGGCGCGGGCTGGGCCCTCTACGGCCGGAAGGTCCGCGTCTCTGCGGACGCGAAGGACCCCTTCTCGGCCGCTGCCCCCAGGCTCTTCGGGTTCCTCGGCGCCCGGATGAGGCTTGACGAGCTCTACGCCGCGACGCTCGGGCGCCTGAACACCCTTGGCGCGGCGCTCGCGGACTTCATGGACCGCTGGGTCTGGGGCGGGGCGGTCGGGTTCCTGGCGCTCCTCGGCGAGTTCACAGGGTCGGTCAACAGCGAGGTCGACGAGTCCGGCCTCAACGCCGGCTTCAACTCGGCCAGCGAGCGGATCCGCGGCGCGGGCCGCGCCTATTCGGGCGCGCAGTCGGGCGACGCCCAGGGCTATCTGCGCACGGTCGCCGTCGCCTTCGTGGTGCTCGCGCTTCTCGTGCTCCTGGGGGGTGGCCGATGAGCTCCGTTCCGCTGCTCTCCCTCCTGGTCTTTGTCCCGTGGGCCGGGGCGCTTGTCCTCGCCTGCCTGCCCGGCCTCGGCCGGCGGGCGCTGCGGATCCTGGCGCTCGGCTTCAGCCTGTCGACCCTCGTCCTCGCGCTGGCGTCCCTCGGCTCCTTCGACCGCGCCTCGACCGGCTACCAGTTCGTCGAGCGGCACGCCTGGATCCCATCCCTCGGCGTGCACTACCATCTCGGCATGGACGGGCTGAGCCTGCTGCTCGTGCTGCTGACGGGCCTCCTGGCGCCCGCCGGCCTCCTGGCATCGTGGCGGCAGGAGCGCGACGCGCGGTTTTTCAACCTGCTCTACCTCCTCCTGCAGGGCGCCGCCGTCGGCGTCTTCCTGGCGCTCGACTTCTTCCACTGGTTCATCTTCTGGGAGCTCAGCCTCATCCCCGCGTACTTTCTCATCAGGCTGTGGGGCGGGCCCGCGGCCTCGCGCGCCGCCTATCAGTTCGTGATCTACACGATCGGCGGAAGCGCGTTCCTGCTGCTCGGCTTCGCGGCCATCTTCGCCGCCACCGGCGCGCTGGATTTTGAGGCGCTCTCCCGGATGGGCGCGGACGGGACCCTTGCGGCCAAGCTCGCCGCGCTCGGGGGCTGGTGGCCGCAGGCCGTATTCCTGGGCGTCTTCCTGGGGTTCGCCGTCAAGGTCCCCCTCTATCCCTTCCACACCTGGCTGCCCCTGGCCTACGCCGAGGCGCCCACCGGGGTCTCGATGTTCCTGACCGGGGTGATGTCCAAGATGGGCGTCTACGGCTTCCTGAGGATCCTCTGGCCCCTTTTCCCGGGGCCCCTGCACGCCGCCGCCGTGCCGCTCCTCTGGCTCGCCCTCGGAGGCGCTGTCCTGGGCGCGTTCGCGGCCATGCGCCAGACCGACCTGAAGCGGATGGTCGCCTACTCCTCGGTCAACCACCTGAGCTACTGCCTCCTCGCGCTCTTCGCCGTCTGCGCGGCCACCGGGCGCCCGCACCCGACGAGCGAGGCGGCGGCGGCGGCGCTGAGCGGGACCCTCCTGCAGCTGTTCAACCACGGCCTCTCGGCAGGCGCCCTGTTCTACTGCGTCGGGATGCTCGAGGCCCGCTCCGGCGGCAGGCGCGGCATCGGCGACTTCGGCGGGGTGCGGACGGCCGCGCCGGTGTTCGCGGGGCTGTGCGGCATCGCGATGTTCTCGTCCCTCGGCCTGCCCGGGCTTAACGGGTTCATCGGCGAGTTCCTGATCTTCCGCGGCGTGTGGGGCCTCGTCCCGTGGGCGGCCGCGGTGGCCTGCCTTGGCCTCTTCGCCACGGCCTTCTTCCTGCTCACGTTCTGGCAGCGGGTCTTCCACGGCCCGCGCTCGGGCGCGGCCTCCGGGGTGTTCGCCGACGCGTCGCGCCTTGATCTCGCGGTCCTCCTCCCCCTGGTCGCCCTCATGTTCCTCTTGGGCGTGCTCCCGCAGCTCCTCACCGGGCTCTTCAACCCGCTCATCACCTCGTGGGCGAACCACATGCCGCTGCCATGAGCCTGCTGCCCTGGACCATCTATACGTCGCTGGCCGGAGCGCTCCTCGCGCTCGTTGCCGGCGCGCGCTCGGCCCGGGCGGCGCGGTGGATCGCGCTCCTTTCGGCCGGCGGCGCGTGGGCCCTGACGCTCGCGGCCGCGAGCCGCTTTGTGCCCGGTCCCTCGCTCCAGACGCTTGTCGACCTCCCCTGGGTCCCGTCCATGGGCGTCCGCTACCACCTCGCGGCCGACGGGATCAGCCTCACCCTCCTCGTCCTGACGGGGCTGGCGTCAACCGCGGGCGTCCTCTTCTCCTGGAACGTCACGGAGCGCGCCGGCGAATTCTTCGCCCTCTTCCTGACCCTCGTGGCCGGGGTCTACGGGGTGTTCCTGAGCGCGGACGCGCTCCTCTTCTTCGCCTTCTACGAGATCGCCATCGTGCCGAAGTATTTCCTGATCGCGGTCTGGGGTTCCACGAACCGCGAGTACGGGGCGATGAAGCTCGCGCTCTACTCCTTCGCCGGGAGCGCCATGGTCCTGGCCGGCCTGCTGTGGGTCTACGCGGCGGGAGGCGGGCACGGCTTCGGCTTCGCCGACCTGGCGCAGGCGGCCGCCACGCTGCCGAGGCGCCAGCAGATCGTCGTCTTCGCCTTCGTGTTCTTCGGGTTCGCCACGCTTGCCGGCCTCTTCCCCCTGCACACGTGGGCCCCGACGGGCCACGTGGCCGCCCCGACCGCGGCGTCGATGCTTCTGGCCGGCGTCGTGATGAAGCTCGGGGCCTACGGCTGCCTGCGGGTGGCGCTCCCCCTCTCGCCGGTCGGATTCGCCTACTGGCAGACGCCGATCGCGTGGCTGGCGGTGGTCGGCATCGTCTACGCGGGGCTCGTGGCGCTCATGCAGGCGGACCTGAAGTTCGTCATCGGGTACTCGAGCGTGAGCCACATGGGCTTTGTCATGCTGGGGCTCGCCGCAGCGAACCTCCAGTCGGCCGGGGGCGCGGTGCTGCAGATGTTCTCCCACGGGGTCATTGCGGGCCTCCTCTTCGCCGTCGTCGGCCGGATGGTCTACGACCGCACCCACACCCGGCAGCTGGCCGACCTGCGCGCGATGCAACTCTACCGGCGCCTGCCCTTCGCGGCCGCGGTGTTTGTCATCGCGGGCATCGCCTCGATGGGACTGCCGGGATTCAGCGGCTTCCCCGCCGAGCTCACGATCCTGGTGGGCGCATGGAAGACCCGTCCGGCGTGGGCGGCCGTCGGCGCCCTGGGTGTCCTCGTGGCCGCCGCCTTCACCCTGCGCGCCATCCAGCTGGGCTTCTTCGGGTCGGCCGACAAGGCCGCGCCCGCGGGTGACGCGGCCCCCCTGGCGCCGATCACGCTCGCGGAGAAGCTCGGGGCGTTCCTCCTCGTGGGCGCGACCGTCCTAATCGGGATCAGGCCGGATCTCCTGCTTAACTGGATCAACCCGGCGCTGCAGTCGCCGCTGCTGCAGACGGTCCTCAAGGGAGGCGCATCATGAGCCCCGACTATGCGGGCCTCTTCCGCGCGCTCGGGCCCGAGGCGGCCCTGGTGGTGGGCGCCCTGGCCGTCCTGGGACTCGACCTGACGCTCTTTCGGCGCCACAGCCTCGGCGAGCGCCTGCGGCTCGCCCTCTGGGTCGGAAGCCTGGCGGTCCTTGCCGCCGGCGTGCACGTCTGGAGGGGCGGCGCGCCCGGGCCGGTCTTCGGCGCCGTCCTGATGCTCGACCCCCTGGCCGTGGCGACCCGGTTCGGCGTCCTGGTCCTCACGCTTCTCACGCTCGGGGTGGCGCGCAGCTCCACCGCGCAGCGCCAGCCGGCCGAGTACGTCGCCTTGATCCTCTTCGCCGCGACCGGCCTCATCCTGATGGCCGCCGCCCAGCAGCTGCTCCTTGTCTTCCTTGCGCTCGAGCTGGCGAGCCTCTCCCTCTACGTGATCGCGGGCTTTGACCGGAATAGGCCCGAGACCGCGGAGGCGGCGCTCAAGTACTTCCTGTTTGGCGGGATCGCCGCGGCGTTTCTCCTCTTTGGGTTCAGCCTGATCTACGGGGTCACCGGCTCGATCGAGCTGCCGCAGATCGCGGCGCAGATCGCCGTCCAGGGCGCCAATCCCCTGCTCCTGGTCGCCCTGGCCATGGTCCTCGTGGCCTTCGGCTTCAAGACCGCCGCGGCCCCGTTCCACCTGTGGGCCCCCGACGTCTACCAGGGCGCCCCGGCGCCGTCCGCGGCGCTGGTCGCATCCGCGTCGAAACTCGCCGGCTTCACCCTCTTCACCCGGCTCCTCTGGCCGGGCCTCGGCGCGGCGGCCGGAAGCACCGCGTCCTTCAACGCCGGTCCGGGCTGGCTGCCGGCCGTGGCCGTGATCGCGGCTGCCTCGCTCCTCTTGGGCAACCTGGTCGCGCTCGCCCAGACCAACCTGCGCCGCCTCCTCGCGTACTCGGCGATCGCCCACTCCGGGGCCATGCTCCTTGGTGTCATGGCCGCCGGCCGCGCGGGCCCGGCTCCGCTCTTCTACTACGCGTCGACCTACGGGCTCGCGACCGTCGGGGCGTTCGGCGTCATCTGCGCTGCCGAGCGCGGGGGCCGCTGCGAGGCCATTTCGGACCTAGCGGGGCTTTACAAGCGCTCCCCGTTCCTGGCGGGGTGTCTCGCCGTTTTCATCCTGTCTCTGGCCGGCATCCCCCCGCTCGCCGGCTTCTTCGGCAAGTTCACGGTGTTTGCAGCCGCGCTGCGCCTGGGCGGTGTGGCGGCCCCTGCGGGCTCCCTGGCCATACTGGCGATCGCGCTAAGCGCCGTGGCGCTCTACTACTACCTGATCGTCCTGAAGCAGGCGCTGGTCGCCAAGCCGACGGCCGGCGCCCAGCCCATCAAGGTTGCTCCGGCCACGGCGCTGGCCCTATTCGCCGCAGCCGGCCTCATCGTCTGGTTCGGACTGTTCCCCGCCGAGCTTCTCGGGCTCTTCTAGGGCCGGCCGCGGGGGATTTTCCCCGCGGGCTAACGGGCGGAGTTGGCCGCCCTTGGGGTCATCCCGGTCCCGCGACTGCGGCGCCCCTTCAGTTGTCCTGGTTCTTGCCGTTGTGGCAGTCGCTGCAGATGAGGCCCAGGCCGTCGATCTCGGTCGAGGGGTGCTTGAAGGCGACGCCGTTCGGCGCCATCTTCGCAAGCTCCGCCCCAGCGCCCTGCGCCAGGATGACGTGGCAGCTGTTGCACTCCGTCGCCGGCATGGGCCGACCGTTGTCCGAGACGTGCTTCCCGTCGTGGCAGCGGAAGCAGCCCGCATTGTCCATGTGCCCGATGTTTTCGGGATACTTGCTCCAGTCGGCCTTCATCTCCGGGAAGAAATTGGCGCGGTAGACCGCGACGACGGCCTGCACCGAGTCGTCGATCTGCCTGCCGGGATACTTCGCGCGCAGGCCACTCGCGATCTTCGACTCGCCCTCGGCCTTCGTGGCGTAGGCCTGGGTGAGCAGGTCGACCGCGTTGCGCTTGATCGACGGGAGCGTGCTGTCGATCCGCCTCAGGTCGAGCGCCTCGTCGACGGCGTCGTTGGGCGAGCTGTAGCGGTGGGCCGGGCGGTTGTGGCAGTCGATGCAGTCCATCTGCCGGATCGCCGCCGGGTCGGGTTCGCCCTTGAACCCCTTGTTGCGGTAGGTCGTGACTGTCCCGGTGCTGTCGGTCACCCGGACCCAGGGGATTGTCTGGCGCTGGGGATCGGACGCGACGTACTCGACCTTCGTGTCCTTTCCCGTGTGCCAGTGGATGCCGCTTGGCTTGCCGTGCTCCTTGTCGCTGCCCCCCACCATCAGCAGCAGGCGCACCGTGTAAGGCGTGTTCGCCTCGTCCGCAAGGAAGCGCGGGAGCGTGCGCTCCAGGTTCCCGGAGTGCCTCTCGGGCCAGTGGCATTTCTCGCAGGTCTCGCGGGCGGGGCGCAGGTTGTGGATCGGCGTCGGGATCGGCCGGGGGAACGCGTTGAACGTGATGGCGTAGAGCTGGTGGACCCCGTTGATCTTCGCGTCGATGTAGTTCGCCGCCCCCTGCCCCACGTGGCAGTCGACGCAGGCCACCCGGGCGTGGGCGTTTCGGCGGTACTCGGTGAGCTCGGGGCCCATGGCCGAGTGGCAGACCATCCCGCAGAAGCTGTCCGACTCCGTGTAGATGTAGGTCTGGTAGCTCCCGATGGCCGTCAGGAGCAGGTAGACGAAGCTCCCCGTGATGAAGACCGCGAGGATCCTGCGGTCGCGCCCGCGCGATAGGTCGATCGCAAGGGGCGCCGGCTCGCCCAGGCCCCGGAGCCTCGCAAGCTCCCTCCTCTGCCTCCACCAGCCGATGAAGACCAGCGCCAGGCCGGAGGCCAGGAACGCGGGGGCGACGACATACGAGAGGATGCCGAGGTACGGGTTGGACCTCCCGCTCCCCGTCATGTCGAGCGTGAACAGGAAGAAGAACGCGAACAGGCTGCCGGTGGCTACGATCGCCCCGGCGAGGCTGCACCAGTTGCGCCAGCTGGAATGACGACCGAGATCGCCCGGATCGGGGCCTGGCGCGGGCTCAGTCACTTGCCCATCGCGCGGACGTACGCCACGAGCGCCTTGATGTCGTCATCCGAGAGCTTCTCGGCGAACGACTTCATCTTCTCGGTTCCGTCGGCCGCCTTGAAGCCGTTCTTGAGCGAGTTGAAGGCATCCGCGTCGCTGAAGGTCTTCTGGTAGTCGGCCGCGGTCAGGTCCTTCACCTCGAGCCGCTTGCCCGCCTTCGTATGGCCCGCGCCGTCCTTGCCGTGGCATGAGGCGCAGAGCGTACCCCAGTTTGCTGAGGCGTCGGCGGCGATCGCTGCGCTGGCCGAGAATGCGAGCACGGAGACAATGGAAAGGAGCGTTTTCATGATGGGTCGATGGTGACGGGGGTTGGGGTTGTTGTCGACAAAAGGCGGCGGAATACGCTGGGAATCAGGCCGGTTTACGCAGGCATCAGGCCGCGGCGCCTAGCGCATGCGCCGGAACGTCGCCTGGAGCACCTCGAGGTCCGAGGCGGACTTCGTCTTCTCCCTGGCCTTGGCGATCAGGCCGGCCTCGAGCTTGTTCTTGGTCGGCCGGTTCGACTCATAGAACACCCCGAACACGCCGGGCCACGGCTCGGAGGCTAGCCGGAAGGCCGCCACCTCGTCGGACGGGTCGTGACGCAGGGCATCCTCGGGGGTGCCGTCGTTCTTCCTGAGCTCGATCGTCCTGAACTGGCCGCCCTTGCGCGGGACGGCGGCGTCAAACGCGCCCTCGTAGAACTCCACGCACTCGGAGAGGATCTCGACCACCGAAAAGCCCTCGTGGCGGGCGGCGCGCTCCATCATCTCGGTCATGTGGTTCACCTGCCCTGCGTGGCTGCGGGCGACGAAGGTCGCGCCGCTGTTAACGAGGGTCTGCATGGGGTTGATCGGCTGGTCGATCGATCCCGTGGGGTCGGTCTTCGACTTGAAGCCGATGGGCGACGTCGGCGACGTCTGCTTCTTCGTCAGGCCGTACACGAAGTTGTCCATGATGACGTACGTCAGGTTCACGTTCTTGCGGCCCGTGTGGACCAGGTGGTTGCCGCCGATCGAGAAGCCGTCGCCATCGCCGCCGAAGACAAACACGTGCACATCGTCGCGGCCGAGGCTCACGCCGGCGGCGAACGGCAGCGAGCGGCCGTGGATGTAGTGCACGCCGTGCGTGTTGACGAAGTACGGGAAGCGCGACGAGCAGCCGATCCCCGCGAGCGTGACGATGTTCTCATGCGGGTACTGGAGCTTCTCCAGCACCCGGTAGTAGGAGGCGAGGACGGCGAAGTCGCCGCACCCCGGGCACCAGGTCGGGTGGTCGGCCGTGAGGGCCTTCTTGGTGAGCGGGACCCTGGGTGCGGTCCCGGCGGTTGCGAGCGCTGCGGAGGAGGATGACATGGCGGTCAAATTCTGGAGGGTTTGGCGTAGCCGCCGTCGGTGCCGGCGCGGCCCAGCCTTTGCAGGACCCCGTTCACGATCTCCGAGATCCTGAACGTGAGGCCGTCCGTCTTGGTGAGGCTGCCGATGGACGGCAGGGAGTAGCGCGCCCGAAGCAGCGTCGCCAGCTGCCCGAATCCGTAGAGGCCCTCGTCGTTCATCTCGACCACCAAGACCTTCTTGAAGCGGGCGAAGATCTCCTCGAGCGACGGCGGCAGCGGGTGCAGGTTTCGCAGGTGGATCTGCCCCACCCTCGTCCCTACGGCCCGCAGCTGGCCAACCGCCTCGCGGATGGGGCCCCAGGTCGAGCCCCAGCCCACGATCAGGACGTCGCCTTCGGGGTCGCCGAACACCTCGGGCACCGGAAGCGATGCGCCGAGCGCCTTGATCTTCTCGCGGCGCTTGGCCGTCATCTTCATGTGGAGGGCGGGGTTGCCCGTGGGGTGCCCCAGCTCGTCATGCTCGAGCCCGCTCACCGACGGGTACTTTCCCGTGGCGATCGAGGCGCCGGGCGGCGCGTGGCGCGTGATCTTGTCGAGGGGATAGGGCTCGAAGTCCGCGCCGCGGGGCGAAAGGTCCGGCTTCGGGTCGACCATGAGCTTCGCGAGGTCCGGCTCGTCGAAAGCCTCGATCCGGGTCGCGAGGGCCTGGTCGGTGAGGATGAGAACGGGGGTGCTGTACTTGCGCGCGATCCGGCCCGCCTCGAGGGCCACGTAGAAGCAGTCCTCGACGTCCTTCGGCGCAAGGACGACGCGGGGCGCGTCCCCGTGGCTCCCGTAGATCGCCTGCATGAGATCGCTCTGCTCGACATTGGTTGGCAGGCCCGTGCTCGGCCCTCCCCGCTGCACGTTGATCACGATGAGCGGCATCTCGGCCATGACCGCCCAGCCGAGGGCCTCCATCTTGAGCGAGAGCCCCGGCCCCGAGCTTCCGGTCACCGCGAGGTGCCCCGAATAGGCGAAGCCGAGCGCGTAGCCGGCCGCCGCCAGCTCGTCCTCGGCCTGCACGAAGATCCCGCCGTACTTGCCGAGCTCGGACCGGAGCGTCTCCATCACGGTCGTCCACGGCGTGATCGGGTATCCCGCGCCGTGGCGCACGCCGGCGGCGATGAGCCCATAGGTCAGCGCCAGGTTCCCGTCGGTCGTGATCTGCGGCCGGCCCCCGGAGACGGCCGGCGCCTCGAATTGGTACAGGCAATCGTGAAGGTTGTCCGCCGGCGTCGCGTACCCGGCGTCGAAGGCCAGCATCGCATTGCGCACGATGTCCTCGGACTTCCCCCCGAAGCGCTCCGAGATGAGCCCCCCGATCTTGGCGACGTCCAGGCTGAAGATGCGCGCCAAAAGACCGAGCACGAAGAGGTTCTTTCCCTTGTCCTTCGACGACCCGCCCACCGCCTCGACCGTAGCCCCGGTGATCGGGATCCCGATGGCCCTGAAACGGCGGTCCTCCGGGTTGGGCGCGACGTGGTCGCTGTCGTAGATCAGGACGCCGCCCGGCCGCAGCGAGTTGATGTGGCTCTCGTAGCTGTGCTGGTAGAAGGCGACGAGGACGTCGGCCTGGTCGCCGGACGACAGGATGTCGCCGTTGCCCATGCGAACCTGAAAGATCGACGGCCCCCCGGAGATCGTCGACGGGATCGTCATGTACGTCATGACCTCCTGGTCGGAGCGGCCGGCGAGGCGGGCGAGGAAGCCCCCGATCGTCTGGATTCCGTCCTGGGAATTGCCCGCAAGGCGGATGACGACGTCGTTTACGGCGCGTCTCTCTTTTGCTGATTCTGGGCTGGCCCCAGGGGTTGGGGTGGTAGCGGGCAAGACCATTTTGGGGAGTTTCAAAAGTGCTGGGCCCACCCCCGATGTCAACGTGTTCGATCCGACATAAGCCGGGCGTCGTCCTCGCCCCTTCCAGCGTTAGGGGTTCTAATGTTTACGGCGAAAAACGCCGCCGTTTTGACACCGCGGAAGGCTGCCGCCCCCGGTGGGCGGCGGCCCCTGAGCGGTCCTTGCCATTCAATTAGTGCTGCTAATGTTTTGGCGCATTCAGCTGCTTGAAGAGGGCGTCGAGCTCCGCCCGCGAGGCGCGGCTCGCCTTCGTCGAGAAGCCGCAGGTGATCTCGGGGTCCCCGCGCGCGAAGCCGGCCATCGCGGCGTCCGCGAATTCGTCCAAGGGCATCCCCGAGGCGTTCGACCCGGGAGCGCCGAGGTCGGTGTTCACGTGGGGAGGGGCGATCTCGACGACCGCGATCGGGCCCGAGCTCAGCTGTTGGCGCAAGGAGAGCGCGAAGGAGTGCAGCGCCGCCTTCGTCGCGCAGTAGACGGGGACGCTCGCCATCGGCACGAAGGCCAGCCCCGAGGTCACAAGCACGATGACCGGGGACTCCTGCGCGTGGAGGTGCTGGATGAAGAGCTGCGAGAGGTGGATCGGGGCCTCCAGGTTGATGGCGATGTCCTGGTGGATCCGCTCAAAGGGCCCGGCCTGGGCGATCTGCAGCGGGCTCCAGACGCCCGCGTTGTTGACCAGGACGTTGAGCCTCGGGAACTCGGCCGTGGCCCAAGCGAGGAGCGAGCGGCGGTCGGCCTCGTTAGACACGTCGCAAATCCTCGTGTGCAGGCGCGGATGCCGCTGCTTTGCCTCGCGCAGCTTATCCTCGCGCCGCCCGCAGACAATCACCTCGCTGCCCGCCCGCAGGAACCTCTCGGCGAGCGCCAGGCCGATGCCGGTGGCTCCGCCGGTGATCAGGACCGTGTTGGATTCGATTTTCATGGGATAGCGACTAATCGGCCAGGAACTCGGCTGCAACGGTTCCCGCGGCTTTCTCGTCCTCCTCGACGTGGTGGGCGGCGGGCTTGAGCAGGAAGCACAGCGGGATCGCGGACAGCAGGATCAGGCCCGCCAGTACGAAGCCGTTGTTGAAGCCGAGCACCTGGGCGCGCTGGGAGATGCCCTGGGCCGCCGCGAAGATCACCTTGCTCTGGGCGTGGGCGACCAGGCCCGGCTCGTGCCGGGCGACCATTGGCAGCACCCGGTAGCCGAGGCGCACGGCGAATGCCTGGGACTCCACCGGGATCGTCTCGCCGATGCGAATGGCGTGCACGTGGATAGAGTTGGTGACGAAGGTGTTAAGCAGGGCGATTCCCAGCGATCCGCCGACGTTCTGGAACACGTTTAGGAAGCTGCTGGCCATCGGCATCTCGCGGCGCGGCACCGCGTTGAGCGACGCCGCCATGAGGGGCGCCATCATGAGCGCGAGCCCGGCGCCGCGGGTGATCTGGGGCAGCACCAGCATCGGCCACTCCGACAGCGGATCCATGAGGCCGAAGACGAGGAGGGACGTGCCGACGAGGAGGCACCCCACGGACGTGAGCGCCGCCGGAGGGTACCGGTCCGCGAGCCAGCCCGCGACCGGCATCGTCACGCCGACCGCCAGCGCCCCCGGGAGCATCCAGAGGCCAGCCTCCACGGGCGTGTACCCCATCAGGTTCTGCAGGAAGATCGGGAACAGGAAGACGCTGCCGAACAGGCCGATGGCGCGGAAGATGGCCAGCAGGTTGCTCAGCAGGTAGTTTCGGATGAGGAACAGGCGCAGGTCGAGGATCGGCTGGTCGACCGCCATCTCGACCGCGATGAACATCACGGCGCCCACGACGGTGATCGCCTCGCAGATGTGGATATAATCGGAATCCCAGCCCTTGGTCTGCCCGTTGGAGAGTGCGGTGAGCCCGGCGATGAGCGCCATCGACAGGAAGATGTAGCCGTACAGGTCGAAGGCCTGCTTCTCCCCCTGGGCGCGCAGCGGGCGCATGACGATCATGCCGGCCAGGAGCGTCAGGACCCCCACCGGCAGGTTGACCGAGAAGATGGTCCTCCAGCTGTAGGCGTCGGTCAGGTACCCGCCGAGGGTCGGCCCTATGGCCGGCCCCGCCATGATGCCCATCCCCCAGATGCCGAGCGCCCTTCCCCGCTCCCGCGGCTCGAAGAGCTCGGCCACGATGGACATGCCGATCGGCTGGATGGCGCCGCCGCCCATTGCCTGGAGCACGCGGGCCGCGATCAGCGACTCGTAGCTCCACGACATGGCGCAGAGCGCGCTCGCCAGCGTGAAGACCGTGAGGCTCCCCAGGTAGAGGACCTTGTAGTTGATCCGGCTCGTCAGCCAGCCGACGAAGGGCATGACGACGGCCGAGGTCAGCATGAAGCCCGTCGCGACCCACTCGATCTGCTCCCGGTCGACCCCGAAGGTGCTCATCATGTGCGGGAGCGCCACGTTGACGATGCTCGAGTCGAGCACCGCCATGAAGGTGCCGAGCATGATGATGCCCAGCACCCCCCACCGGTTGGCCCGCAGGCTCTGGTCGCTAGTCATGCGCGGCCCCCGCGCGCGCCGAGCTCCCGGAGTGGATCCGCACCTCGACCGAAAGGCCCGGCCCGATCGCCAGATCGGGCGGCGCCGTGACGGCGATCCTGAGCGGCACGCGCTGCGTCACCTTGATGAAGGTCCCGGAGACGCCCTCGGCGGGAATGAGGCTGAACTGGGAGTTGGCGGCGCGCAGGATCTCGGTCACGCGGCCGTGCAGCCGCAGCGAGGGAAAGGCGTCGACCGAGATGTCCGCCATGTCGCCGATCGCGACGTCGTGCAGGTACTTCTCCTCGATGTTCGCGTCCACGCGCAGCGTGGCCGGGTCGAACAGGCTCACGACCGGCTGGGCCGTGAGCGGCATCGCGCCCGGGTCAAGCCAGCGCCTCACGACCCAGGCATCGAATGGCGCCTTCACCGTGCACCGGGCCAGGTCGCTGCGGGCGTTCTCCACGGCGGCCTCGGCCTCCTTCACCCGGCTGCGCGCGAGCTCGACGGCCGCCTTCGAGGCCGAGATGTCCTCCCGGCGCGTGCCGTGCTGGAGGAGCGCCAGGTTCTGGGCGGCGTTCTCCGAGGCCTGGCGCGCCGACTCGTACACGGACGCCGCCCGGTCGAGCTCGGCCTGGGACACGGCACTGTCCTTGAAGAGCGCCTTCGCCCGCTCGAAATCGAGGTGCGCCTGCCCCTCGTCGCTCTGCAGGCGCCTGGCGTTGGCCTCGGCCGCCTTGATCTCCTCGGGCCTGCTGCCGTTCACGGCCTTCTCGTTCATCGCGCTGCTCGAGGCCACGCTGGCCTCGGCGGAGGCCAGGAGCGCCTCGGCCCGGCTGAGGGCCGCCTGGGGCATCGCCGGGTCCAACTGGAAGATGACCACGCCCCTGCGGACAAACTGCCCCTCGTGCACGGCGACCTCCGTCAGGCGGCCGCTGATCTCCGGGGCGATGTCAACCAGGTGCCCGGCAAACCGCGCGTCATCGGTATAGACGATCCCCCACATGAAGATGAGCCAGTAGCCGAGGACCCCGAGTCCGATGGCTGCCACCGTGGCGATCCCGACCAAGATGCTCTTGCGACGGCGCATTCCGTTGGGGCCCGGCGCGGGGCTCCCGGCTTCGCGGGGCTCGGCACCCGCGCCAGCGGGGAGCGAGGAGGGTCTGTCATCGGTGTTCATGTTTCCTTTAGGTCATTTCCCGGCCGGAGCGGACCTGCCCGCGCCGTTCATGAAAAGGTCCACCACCCCGGCGAGGCTGCGCTGCGCCGCGGGCCAATCCTCGAGCTCCCACGAGCGGGTCCGCAGCATGCCGAGAAGGTACTCGGCGAGGATGCCGTTCGGCACGTCCGCCCGGATCTCCGTCGTCGCGACCCCCCGTGCGAGGATCGCCGACACCGCGTCGGTCATCGTCCTTCGGCGCCCGCGCCAGCGCTGCTGCAGGCCGCCCGAGGCGCTCTCCATGTCGCGGTCGCCCTCGGACAGGATGATCCGAAAAAGCGGGCGCCTTGCCCGGAAGAAGACGCTGAGGGTCTCGCAGGTGCGCAGGAGCGTCCCGCGGAACCCCTCGCCCTCGGGGGGAGCCTGGCGGAGCTCCAGGCACATCGCGTCGAAGCCCTCGACAGCGGCCTGGAAGATCAGGTCCTCCTTGTCGGAAAAGTAGAGGTAGATGGTGCCCTTTCCCACGTCCGCCGCCTTGGCGATCTCGTCCAGCGTGGTCTCGTGAAAGCGGCGCGTGCGGAACAGCTGCTCCGCCGCCTGCATGATCCGCTGTTTCTTGTCCAGTTTCATGGATACACGACTGACTGACCAGTCAGTCATAATCTGACATCAAGTCAAATCCAGAGAACATCGATGGGCGCTCGGCAAGCCCAATTATTTTGTATCTTATTCTCTGTGAGCGTCTTTTGCCTCAAAGACTGCAGCCAACGTCCGGCCTTCGATGGCCGACGCCGGAAGCGCCGAGCCACCCTCGAACGACCCACTTCCTTCAAAGCAGCGCGTTGCCCACGGAGAACGCCTGCCCCACCGGCCGCCCAATGCCGTAATACATCTGTGTATCCGGCGCGAAAACGAGCGGCGCCATCTTCTTTAAGTCCACCAGGCCCTTCCCCGCCAGGATCGACTCATCAGCCTTCACGTCGAGGATCTCCCCGACGAACTGCGTGTGCAGCCCGAGCTCAATCTTGTGCGTGAGCCGGCACTCGAGCACCAGGGGGAACTCCTTGACATAAGGCGCGTCGACCAGGTCGCTCTTCACGGGCGTCAGCTTTGCCGCCAGGAATTTATTCGCCGTCCTGCCCGTGGCCAGTCCGAGATAGTCCGCCGCCTGGACATGCTCCTCGGAGGGAATGCTCACCGTGAACGCCTTTCGCGCAACGATGCACCCGTGGGTGTAGGTCGCCTTGCGCAGGGAAACGGCGACGCAGGGCGGCTGCGAGCAGCAGATGCCGCCCCAGGCGGCGGTCATCGCGTTGGGCTTGCCGGCCTTGTCGTAGGTTCCGATGACAAACACGGGGGTTGGGTAAAGCAGGGCCTTGGCCCCAAGGGATTTTTTCATGCGGATTCTGTTTAGCCGGATTATGCGCCGAAACGCGGCCAACCGCAGTCCAAAAATGGCGAAATACGCGGCACCGTCCGGCCGGGCCTCCTTGGGGAGCAACGGGGGCGCCGTCCCGCCTGGGGTCACGGACGCCCCGGCCGCCTCACTTCGTCTTCGGAAGGGCAAGCACCCGGGCCACGGTCTCCAGAAGCGCCTCGGAGCGGATTGGCTTGGCGAGCACGCCGAGCTGGCGAGCGGTCGGCAGGTAGAGCGACTCGCTGAACTGGGAGTTGCCCGAGATGGCAATCAGGCGCGCTGCCGGATCGAGGCGCGATAGGCTTATGATGAGCTCCAGTCCGTCCATGTCGGGCATCGCGATGTCCGTGATGACGAGGTCGTGCAGCCCCGCCTCGTAGAGCGCGCGCGCTCTCTTCCCGTCGGGCGCCTCGTCCACCGTGTAGCCCGCCTCGCTCAGGATCTCCGCGGTCACCGTCCGCAGGGCGGCGGCGGCGTCAATGAGAAAAATGGAGGCCACGCGGGAAATCGGGATTAAGGCATCCGGACCCCTTTAATCGCGCGCCATACGATCGACCGCACAAGCCCCAAGCGCGGGCCTTCCCCGGGGGTGAGCCGGCGGCTCGACAGGCTGGCGCTTTCGAAGCCCCGTGACAGCGCGCACCTTCGCTGCTAGCGTGTTGCGATCACAAGCGATCTAGAGCCAGCCCAGCCGTCCCCGCCCGAAGGGGATCGCACCAAGCCGCCCCTCCTCCCCGCGCCGGCGGCCGGGGGCGCGCATGCCCAGGAGGATCCGGCGCACGTGAAGGAACTCACGCCCGAGGAGCAGATGGCACTGTTCGAGAAGGAGCTTAGGGAGAAGGACTGGGGCCACCAGCCCTGCTGATCGCGCAGGCGAACCCTCTCCCCTTGGGGCAGCCTCTCCCAAGCGTGGCCTCCCCGGGGGCCGTAAATCAGCGCGCCTCGGGATTGGCCTGCCTTCCAGCCGCCCTCAGAAATGCGGGGCAGACGGCCCTCTGATCACAATGGGGGCAGCCGAGTCCGCAGGTGACCGCGCGCGTGGCCCCCAACGCCAGGACTCCGAAAGCCAGGGTTGATCCAAGACGCCACCACGTGAAGTGAACGGCGCAGAGGACAACGCCGGCCACCAGGGGCGCCAGGAAGACCGGCGCCGCAAACCTCGCGAGCTTGAAGCGCGAGCTGAATTCGGCCGGATCCCCCCGGGCGAACAGAAGCCCGGATATCCTGCCCTGCCCCGAGTGGCAGGTCCGGCCATAGTAGGAGCAGCGGGTGCACAACCCCCAAGGCAGAAACAGGTACATGCAGGCGAGTGAGTAGCCAAGATAGGCCGCCGCGGCCCAGCCGCTCGCCACGGAGAAGATGGTCGAGCCGAGGGCGAACACCGCAAGCCACACCCCGTTCTCCAGGAGCGGTGTCGTCCAGGGATAGTCGTCGTAGCCGGTGGTCACGTGGCTCATGTCGGCTCTCGCGAGAATTTGGCCTACCTCGGGACTAGTGGGCCAAATCGCCGGCGTCCGCAACGTTGAATCCGTCCACGGCGATCGCGGGATTCTCTCCGCGGGTGTCGGCTTCCTGCAGCTCGGTCCTCAGGGTGCGCTTCTCGCCGGGCAGGAGCGTGATAAAGTTGTCGTTGTAGAGCGCCGGCAGGATCCGGTCGCCGGTCGTCCCCCGCACGGCCTTCAGGTGCACGAGCAAGGCCGGGGTCTTCGAGGTGTTCTCAAGCTCCGTCCGCAGGACCCACGTGCCCCCCTCGCGCCCGGTGGTCGTCGCACTGCGCACGGCCGCCTTCGGCAGGGCGCGGATCGAGCGGAAGTCAAACGCCGGGTAGTCGGGGATATGGAACGGGCCGCGCGAGAATCCCGGGACCGTGTAGGTCGCGAGGCTGCGCATGTAGGTGTTTTCCGACACGGTCCTGCCGCCCTCGGTGAGCTTGAGGCGCACGAAGTGGACGGGCGTCAGCCCCGCCTTGGGAAAGGCGAGCGTGAACGGCGACTGGACGCTGTCCTCGGCGCTGTCGACCGTCGCGGTCTTCTCCCACTGCACGGATCCGTCGAGGTTGAGGACGGCGGCCGAGACCCCGAGGCCGGACCGGAGGCCGGCGCTGTAGTTGACGACCTCGACCGTGCCCTCCAGCGAGTTCCACTGGATGTGCAGGGGCTCGCACCCCTTCTTCGCCCCGAAGTAGCCGGCGGTCGGCTCAAGGTAGTAGTCGTAGGTCTGCCACACGAACGACGGCCAGCACGGGTGGCTCATCCACATGAGGACGCCCATGCGGTGCTTGCTCTGGGCCTCCATCATCGCCCGGTGGCCGTCGTAGTTGGTGAACTGCGCCAGCTCGACCCACTCCTGCGCGTTCGCGGCCCCGCCGTAGGACCTCTCGATCGTGCTCCGCAGCTCCCCTCCCGACTGGGCCCCGTGAGTCGTGAAGTCGTGCAGGCCCCAGACCTCGCCCTGCGGCCACTGGTCCTTGGCCGGCATCATCTGGCGCAGGCTATCCATGCTCACGATGTTCGCCATGCCGAGCTCGCTGTGGAGCTTCGGCGTGGCGCGCTGGCCGAAGTAGAAGTCGGTCGGCATCAGGTGGTAGGGGCCGCCGCCGCTCACGACCCCGAAGGCCGAGTTCGCGATGTAGCGGATGCCGGGGTGAAGCCTGGCAACGAGGCCCTTCAGACCCTCGTTGATGACCGGGGGCGGGTCACCCTCGTTGCGGCCGCAGTAAAGGCCGACGGACGGGTGGCTGCGGATGCGCTGGATGTAGTCCTGCGCGTTCCCAAGGAACATGGCGTTGTCCTCCGGATCCGGGCCGTCCAGCGGGTTCGCGAGCCAGAAATCCTGCCAGACCACGACGCCGTTTCGGTCACAGGCCTCGTAGAACGCGTCGTCGCCGACCTGGCCCACCCAGTTGCGGATCATGGTGAAGCCCATGTCCCGGTGGTAGCGCACGGCGGCCTCGTACTCGCGGGCGCGGTACAGGAGGTTCGACTCCGAGAACCCCCAGTTTCCGCCCCGGCCGACAAACCGCCTGCCGTTGATGAAGATCCTGAGCGCGCCGTCCTCCTCCGTGTAGGTGAACTGCCTCACGCCCGCCTTGAACGACTTTGAGTCGGAGCGCGCCCCGTCGGCGGTGTCGAACTCGACGCGCACGTCGTAGAGGCTCGGCTCGCCGTAGCCGACCGGCCACCAGAGCCTGGGATTGCGAAGGTGGAGCTCCGGGACGCAAGCCGAGTCGATCCTCACCACGGACGCCCCCGCGGGCGCCTCGACCCGCCGCTCGAACCGCACGTCGCCGAACTGGACGTGCAGCGTGCCCGACACGGCCTTCGGCCCGGTGTTCCGAAGGCCCACCTCAACCGCCAGGTCGGCGCTGCTCGTGTCCGGCAGCGGCAGCCTTGCGCAGACCCACGGGTTCTCGATCGCGACCGGCCCGGTCGTGGTCAGGTAGACGTCGGACCAGATCCCGATGTCATGGCCGCGGATGCTGGGGATCCAGTCCCACCCCGCCGTGGCGTGGAACGTGGGGTTATCCAGGCCGAGTGCGCCGCCGTTGGCCCCCGTCGTGTCGGCCGTCTTCTCCCGCACGCTTCCCGGCGTGTCGGGCTTGTGGATGAGGACGGCGAGCGCGTTGACCGAGCCCGGCCGGGCCAGCGCCGTCACGTCGAAGCGCGCCCGCGTGAAGGCGCCGTCGATCCTGCCCACGTGCGAGCCATTCAGGTAGACGTCGGCCTTCCAGTTGATCCCGTCGAAGTTGAGCCAGAGCTTCCCCCCGGAGTCCGGGGCGGCGATCGTGAACTCGTCGCGGTACCAGAAATCAGCGTAGAAGAAGGAGTCCGAGATCTGCAGCTGGTTGTCGCCGTAGTTCGGGTCGGGCAGCGCGCCCGCGTTCAGGTAGCTCGCGAGCACGGTGCCGGGGACGGTGGCCGCCAGCCAGTCCCCGCAGTCCGCCCCGGGCAGCGAGAGCGCCTCGCCGCCGAGGCTCACGAGCGAGTCTCGCTGGAGGCGCCAGGCGCCGCGCACGAGGTCCTGGCGCCCGCCGGGACAGGCGGCTGGCGCCGGCCGAGCCTGGGGCACCGGCCCTCCCCTGCCGAAGACCTGCAGCTCGCTCATGATGTACCCGTCGGCCGCGACGGGCCTGTCCATCTGCACCCGAACGAAGCGGGCGCTCTCAGGCTTTGGCAGCGGGTAGTCGTCCGCGGCCGCCGAGAGGGCCAGAAACGTCCGCCAGCCCTCGCCGTCATTGGAGACCCGGATCGAGCCCTCGGCCGCCCTCTGGATCCAGTGCAGGGTCACGCGGTCAAATGTGCACACCGCCCCCAAGTCCACCTGGACCCACTCGGTACCGTTACCTGCGCTCTTCCAGGCGCTCGTGAAGTCATAGGGGCCGCCCAGATCGACGCGCCTTCCCTTGGCGAACGTGTTGATGCCCTGGACGCGCCAGCCGGCCACCGATGGCGCATCCAGCTGCACGCGGTAGAAGCGGGCCCTCCCCCTCCCCGGCACGTCGAATGCGGGCTTCAGGACCTTCTGCGTAAAGAAGGTCGCCGACGCCAGGCTTTCCTCGCCACCCGCGCGCCCGAGCTCCCGCCACGATTTCCCGTCGTCGGAGGCGCTTACGACGCAGGTCCACCGCTGCGGCCTCTTGTCCTCCGTGCGCGGCGCCGCGACCACCTCGATTCGGTCGACATCGGGCACGTCCCCGCGCCCGGCCTGCTCGACCTGGACCCAGCCTCCCGCGGCCGGAAGGGCGAGCGCCGTCCCCAGGTAGTCGTCGACAAGGTGCTCCCTCTCGGACCTCGGCACGACGCCCTCGTCGCTTGAGGACACGATGAGAAACCGGGGCATGCGCAGGTCGATGATCCCGTCGGTGACCAGCTGGGCCGTAAGGCTGTAGTCGTAGTTGCTGGACGCGGTCGCGGGTCGATGCAGCGCCAGGTCGCGGTACGCGGCGCCGTCGAGGACGGTGGTCGGGCCCTGAAACGCCGCGGGCTCGCCCGGATAGACGCCGACTCCGCGAGTGAATTCGCCCGCCGCGCACGCCTGGGCCCCGCAAAGGAGCGCCCCAGAAAACATCAGGGCGGCCGGGAGGAAGATAGACGCAGCAGCGCGTCGCGAAACGTCGGGCGGGGGCATGGCCCGATACATCCCCCCAGCTCGCCCTAATCTCAAGGCAAATGCTCCCGCGCGCGATCGGTCCCCGGGGGCTGGGAAGCAAGGTTGACCTGCGGATCGGCGCATTCAGAATCGCCGGAACCCCCATGCACTCTCCTACCCGTCTGCTCCTGGCGCTCGGCGCCGCGTTCTGTTTCGCCGGGCTCGCCCGCGCCGCCGACATTTCCGGCAAATGGCAGTCCCAATTCGACTCGCAGGTCGGTGTTCAGAAGTACGTCTACACCTTCAAGGTCGACGGGGAGAAGCTGACCGGCACGGCGGAGGGCGAGCGGAGCGACGGCAAGAGCTCGGTCGCGATCGAGCAGGGAAAGGTCACAAAGGACGGGATCTTTTTCGTCGAGAAGCTGGATTTCCAGGGCAATGACCTCGTGATCGAGTACACCGGGAAGATGGCCGGCGACAATGAGATCCATTTCACCCGCAAGGTCGGCGACTTCGCGACCGAGGAGATCGTGGCCAAGCGGGTCGTGTCAAAGTAGCTTGGCCGTTCCGTCCCGGACGCGGCCCTCAGCCGCCCGCGATGGCGCCGATGATGAGGAAGGGCTCCTTCCCGCTGGCCACGGCCTCCGGAAGCGGCGCATCCGGGGATTCGAGGGACACGTCCTCGCCGCAGGCGAAGAACCGCACAAAGGCCCTTCGCTTCTGCGTCGCGCGGTCGCGGATCGTCCCGGCAAGCACCGGGTAGGAGGCCTCAACCGCGTCGAGGATCGCGCGCTGCGTCACCTGGCCTCGGATTTCGACCCGCACCGCGCCCTCCACCCCGGCTAGGGTGCGCAGGTGCTGCGGGAGCGCGACCTGGATCACGGGAGCGTCTGCACCTCGACCGACAGGACGGCCGGAAGGTCGCGCACGATCGGGGCCCAGCTGTCCCCGGAATCGGCCGAGGCGTAGACCTGCCCGCCCGTCGTCCCGAAATAGACCCCGCAGGAATCCAGCGAATCGACGGCCATCGCGTCGCGCAGCACATTGACAAAGCAGTCCCGCTGCGGAAGTCCCTTTGACAGGGCCTCCCACTCGTTGCCCCCCTGCCGGCTCCGGTAGACGCGCAGCCTCCCGTCGGGGGGATAGTGCTCGGAGTCGCTCTTGATCGGAACCACGTAGATAGTCTCGGGCTCATGGGCGTGGACCTCGATCGGGAAACCGAAGTCGCTCGGAAGGTTCCCGCTCACCTCCCGCCAGGTGTCGCCCGCGTCGTCGCTGCGCATGATGTCCCAGTGCTTCTGCATGAAGAGCACGCTCGGGCGCGAGCGGTGCATCGCGATCCGGTGGACGCAGTGGCCGACCTCCGCCTCCGGGTCTGGGATGTGCTCGGAGCGGAGCCCCCGATTGATCGCCTTCCACGTTTTCCCAGCGTCGTCGCTGCGGAACGCCCCCGCTGCCGAAATCGCGATGAAGATCCGGCCTGCGTTGGCCGGATCGAGGAGGATCGTGTGCAGGCACATTCCCCCCGCGCCAGGCTGCCAGCGGGGTCCCGAGCCGTGGCCGCGCAGGCCGGAGAGCTCGGTCCACGTGAGGCCGGCGTCGCCCGAACGAAACAGGGCGGCGTCCTCGGCGCCGGCATAGACCGTGTCCGGGTCAGTCAGCGACGGCTCGAGGTGCCAGACGCGCTTGAACTCCCAGGGATGCGCCGTCCCGTCGTACCACTGGTGGGTGCCCTTAATGCCGTCGTACCTAAAGTCGTTTCCCACCGCCTCCCAGGTGCGGCCGCCGTCGCTCGATCGCTGGATCATCTGGCCGAACCAGCCGCTGCACTGCGAGGCGTAGAGCCGGTGTGGGTCGGCGGGCGAGCCCTTCAGGTGGTAGATCTCCCAGCCGCCGAAATGGGGCCCGTCGATCCTCCACTTCCTGCGGGCGCCGTCGGACGAGAGGATGAACGCACCCTTTCGCGTGCCGACGAGAACGCGCACCCCGCTCATCGGCCGCCCCTCCCCGCGTCCCTGGCTGCCCAGCCCGAATCGTCATGCATGAACATGATATGCCCCCCTTTTTTTTGGTTTCCGCCCCGGATTGCCCCCCGGAACGGATGCCGTCAATGCACTAAATGTCCTGCGCGATCAAGAACTGTTCATAGAGCCCCTGGGGGGTCAGGTACACGGTCACGTCGACGGACCCCTTCTTCATCTGGACCGCGTAGTCGCGGAAGGTCATCCCGCCCCGCTTGGCCGACCATTTGCGCTCGACCGCCTTCACCGGCCCCATGGGCCTAAGCGACGCGCGGATGTCCTCGATCGCCCCGACGCTGAAATACCCGCTGGCGTTGGCCGTGAAGAGCGCGCGGTCGATCCGGCCTCTCCTAAGCCCCTCCACGATCGCCTGCACCTGGGAGAGCTCCGCCGCCGGCGCCTTCTCGGCCACGCGGCGCTCCGGCTCCAGGAGCCACTTCGCGACCTGCCGGGCGATGGTGCGGAAGACAAAGACGCTGTCCTGGTTCGTGCAGACGACGACGGCCGCGTCCCGCGTGGGGTAGATCGCGTTCGACGTGAGGAACCCCGTGACTTCCCCGGTGTGCGAGATCTCCGGAATCCCGTCCATGTCGCCCAGGCCGAGCCCGAGCGCGTAATGAGTGAGGTCCCCGTTCCTCAGGCGCACCTCCCCGGTCAAGTCCCGGTACGACGCCTCGCTCAGGATCCGGTGGTTGAGGAGCGCAATGTCCCACCGGGCGAGGTCCGAGGGGGTCATCGCCAGCTGGGCCGCTCCGTAGTACCAATTCGGCGCCTCTGGGGTGATCGATCGGGGCGGCCCGAGGCCGAAGCGCGTGTACGGTAACGCGTCCTGCGTTCGCCGCTCGAGGTAGCCGTCGGTCGCGCTCGCCATCCCCAGGGGCTCGAAGATCCTGCGCCTGAGGAAGGGGACCAGGGTCTCACCGGTCGCCCTCTCGAAGATCCGCGCAGCCAGGACGTAGTTCGTGTTGCTGTACTGCCAGCGCGTGCCCGGCTCGAAGTCCAGCGGCCTGCCCGCCCACACCTTGATGACGGCGTCGGGCGTCGTCGGCCGGGTCCACTCGGGGATGAGGTAGTCCTGCGGGGCGAAGTCCTCGTAGCCGGACGAGTGGCTCAAAAGCTCCCTCACCGTGATGTCGCCCGCCCGGGTGAGCTCCGGGTAGAACCTCGAAACACGGTCATCGAGCGAGAGCTTCCCTTCCTCGGCCGCCAGCAGGATGGCGGCCGCCGTGAACTGCTTGCTGACAGAGCCGACGAAGTAGCGCGTCGACGCATCCGCCGCCCGCTCGGGCGCGAGCGAGGCCTTCCCGAACGCCTTGGCATACACCAGTTCGCCGTGCTCGACGACCGCCACCGATGCGCTCGGTATCCCGCTCGCCCTTACGAGCTCGGCTATCCTCGCCTCCTCGTCGGCGCCCAGGGCGCCCTGGGCCCCGGCGAAGGGCCCGGTGGCGGCGGCAATGACGCAGGCGGCAAGGGTCCAAAGGGAGCACATAGTGGGGCCATTTTCTGGGGGCTTGTGCCCCGGCAAACGAGCCAATTCTCCCCCGGGGAAAGAGCGGGGCCCCCCTCACGCACCCGCCGCCCAAGGGGGCGGCAGTAGGAGCAACCGCCGGGACGGCATGGCGCGTGGCGTCTCTTGGGCTGGGAACTGCCGCAGGCAGTTCTTTGGCGGCACTCGAAGCGGGATCCGACGTTGATCGACCGACACGATTCGACCGGCACGCCGCTTCCCCGCCTCCCTATGCCTCTTAATCCATCAGTTTCCGTGCAAAATAGGTCATCTCCAGGGCGGTGGTGTGCGCCTTCTCCTTCAAGTTCGCACCCGAGCCGTGCCCGCCCTCGGTCACCTCGTAGAAATAATAGGGAATGCCAAATTCCGCGAGCCGGGCGGCGAACTTCCGCGCGTGCTGGGGCCCGACGCGGTCATCCTTGGTTGTGGTCCAGATAAACGGCTGGGGATAGGCCGCCCCCCGCCGGATATTCGCGTACGGAGAAATCTTCGCAAGGAAGGCCGCCTCGCCCGGATTGGACACGCTCCCGTATTCCCCCACCCACGAGCTGCCGGCCGCAATCTTCTCGTACCGGATCATGTCCAGGAGCGGCACCTGGATGTCCACCGCGTTCCACATCTCGGGATGCTGGTTGAATTCGACGCCCATGAGCAGCCCGCCGTTGGATCCGCCCTCGATCCCCAGGCGCCTCGGGCTCGTGATGCCGCGCGCGATCAGGTCCCCGGCCACGGCCGCGAAATCGTCATAGATCCGCTGCCGGTGCGTCGTCAGGCCCGCCTCGTGCCAGGCGGGCCCGAATTCCCCGCCGCCCCGGATGTTCGCCATGACGAACACGCCCCCCTTCTCGAGCCAGAGCTTGCCCATCGTCCCCGAATATCGGGGCGTCTCCGAGATCTGAAACCCGCCGTAGGCGTTCAGGATGGTCGGATTGCTCCCGTCGAGCTTCATCGGCGCTGAATGCACCACAAAGTACGGCACTTTCGTCCCGTCCTTCGACGTCGCCTCCATCTGCTCGGCTGCCAGGTGGGACGCGTCGAACTTGGGCGGCAGCGTCTTCACCTCGGTGACCCCGTAGTCCGAGGCGCTGACGAGCCAGAGGCTGCTCGGCTGCAGGAAACCGGCGATGTTCAGGAACGCGTCGTCGCCGTGGAGGTTGGAGTCGGCGATGCCGATGGTCGCATTGTCGGCCAGGTTCAGCCGCTGCGACGCCCACGTGCCGTCCGCCTTCGGCAGGTACACGAAGGCCCGTCCCCGCACGTTGTCGAACGTCGTCACGAGCAGCCGATCCCTGGCCGCGCTCACGTCGCCCAGCGTCTCGCGCGGGCCCGGAACAAAGATCGCGACCGGCTTCAGGTGCCCCGGGTCCTCCGCCATCGCCGCAATGTCCAGCGACACCAGAGAACCCGCCGTGAACACGGATTGGCCCGGCTTCCAGTCCTCCGCCAGGCTCACGACCAGGCGGCCCTCCACCAGGTCGCGGATCTCGGATTTTTTCGGCAGCATGAGTTGCCGCACCTGGTCGCCCGTCACGAGGTACTTCTCGGACTCGAACGTGGTCAGGGGCCGATTGATCAGAACGACCCGGTTCCCGCGGGCGTCATGGAGCACGACCGGGTCCACCCCGTAGCCCCCGTCGTCAGCCCGCCCGCGGAAGACCTCCCTCGCCGCCGCCGGGGCGTCGCCCCTCCTGAGCCGCTTGACGATGAACGGATATCCGGACGCCGTGAGGTCGCCCGGCGCCCACTCGCGAGACACCAGGAGCGTGTCGTCGTCCTCCCAGGCGAAGCGCTGCTTCGCACGAGGCAGGACGAAACCGCCGTCGACAAACTTCGCCGAGGGAATGTCGAACTCCCGCACGGTCACGGCGTCCTCCCCGCCGTCGGAAAGGGCGAGCAGGCACCGGCGCTCCGCCGGCTCGGCCGTCGTGATCCCCTTGAGGAACCAGTTGGCCTTCTCCGTTTGGGCCAGTAGGTCAAGGTCGAGGACGGTCGCCCACTCGGGAGTCGCGGTCCTGTAGGATTCAAGCGTGGTCTTCCGCCAGTAGCCGCGCACGTGCCCCTTCCCTTGCCAGAAATTGTACACCGCCCCGCCGACGACGGTCGGCTCCGGGATCCGGTCCTCCGCCTCCGCGATTGCGAGCGCCTCGGCGTAGAGCTCCGCGTAGCGCGGATCCTTCTCCAGCACCGCAAGGGTCTTCTCATTCTCGGCCTGTACCCACGCCATCGACCTGGCGCCGTGGGCGTCCTCAAGCCATAGGTAGGGATCGCTCTCCGAATCCGCGGCCACGACCGGCCGGGTGAGAAGCATCAGCGCAACGGGTGCAGCCAAACAGAGAATTCTTCTTTGCATAGCGAATGGAGGGCCGGGATACAGAGCCTTACGGTGCGGTCAGGCGCCTGAACGACAAGCCATTAAGATGATCTGTGCCTCACCATTCTGCTTTGCGGTGAAGGTGCGTCCTGTCCGCTAACCTGGTGCGAATGCCGGGAGTTGAAATCGGGCGTGTTCTCAATTTTCAGAGCGTGATCACAAGACAGCGACTCGGCAGCGATTAGCTGGTGTGTGCATGGCGCTGCACGATTCTGGGCGGAAATCGGACAGGAGTTTACCCCGGAGGGCGCATGCTGTGGCGTCGAGGCCTCACCGCACCGACTCCCGCGAAGTTGCGGCTTTGGCGGCGCGCTGTTGCCGTTGGCTGCTCCAAAAGAGCGGGTTTCAGAACACCATGCTTCTCGTTGCGCACCGAGGCCAAGGCGAGGCGTGCGAAGAGTCAGTGTTTCTCTGCGAAACCCTGAACGTTTTCCTCTAAGCGCATTTGCCCTGCCACCGGAATTCCGTTCCGCTTCATTTGCCGCACCGGTATCGAGTCAGAGTGATCCAATTCCAGATTCGGTACGCTGACGCGGTTGGCAGTGGATCCCACTGCTTGGAGGACTATTCCAATCCGCCTTTCTCACGGCTTAGCCTGCGTTTTCGTGGCCTGAGGAGGTTTAGTGAGAACATCGGCCACGGTTCGCAGCAACACGCCGGGCATTACCGGCTTGGCGAGGATTCGCTCGACACCGAGGTCTTTCGCGAGCGGCAAGAAGCTCGACTGACTCAACTGGGAGCCACCAGAAAAGGCGATCACGCGAGGCCTCGGCGTCGTGTAGGAAAGCTGTTCGATCAGCTGCAACCCATTCATCTCGGGCATCATAATGTCTGTGATGACCAGATCGTACTGCCCAGATTTATAAAGCTCTAGTCCCGCGTTGCCGTCATTCGCAGTGTCCACGGCGTGGCCGCCCGCTCGCAGCAACTCGGTGGTCATGACGCGCAGAATCTTGTCGTCGTCAATCAGAAGGATGGATGCCATAAGGGAAATCGGGGGTTTGGTGAAAATGGATCGGACGCCATGGACTTGTCGAGGGTTCGCCGCACTATTTTCAGCAAACTGTGGCTACAAACGGCTTGGGCAGACAAACAGTCGCGAGCTTTCCCGTTCCTCCTCGCCTTGAATCATTGTGTCGGCTGCGCAGAGCCCCATTATGATCGCGCGGGCTCCCCACCACCTGCTTGGACCGAGGTCAAACTGGACACGGCTGCCAGCAGATCCTTCCCTGAAAAGGGCTTGGAAAGGGTTTTCGATGCACCGAGTTTTTCGGCAAGATCCAGATAGTCCCTTGCATTGATCCTGCCGCCGCCTGAAATTGCGATGATCTTCATCGCGGGAAATTTTCGATGCAGCTCAATTATGGTCTCGATGCCCTCTTTCTCGGGCATGACCAAGTCCGTGATGAGAAGCTCGAACGATTCTCGCTGAGCCTGCTCCACAGCCTCCTTCCCATTGGTCGCAGTGGTCACCACGTGCCCTCCATGTTCCAGGAATCCTCTCTGCATCGCAAGAAGCCCGGGGTTGTCATCGACCAAAAGTATCTTTGCCATAAAGCGTTTGTTAAGAGAAGGAACCCGCGTCCGGCGCCGCGCGTCAGATCGAAAATGTCACATCGCTTTGGAGAACTGATTGCAGAGCTGTAATGAGCTTCTCCCTGCTGAATGGCTTTTCCAGGATCACGGTCACACCGAGTTCGTTGAACGCCAGCCGGTCTCGCTCTTCCACGCGCCCGCTGGACACGATAATGCCAACGTCGGGCATCATGTGCCTAAGAACACGCACAAAGGTCAGCCCATCCATGTTAGGCATGTGCAAGTCCGTGATGACAACCCGAAGGTCGGCCCGCCTCTCCGCCACCTGCATCAAGGCTTCGGTGCCGTCGGATGCAGTGACCACCTGGAACTTCATGGCTGTTAGGACCGCGCGGGATATCTTCCGCACGGTGACTTCATCGTCTACAACGAGGACCATTTCGCCATGGGCAAAGAACGGATTGCTCGTGATCGTAGGCGCCACGCGGCTTGCGGAGGCTGACGGGTCTGCAGGCAGATAGATTGCAAAGGTTGAGCCCTTGCCGGCTACCGAGTAGACTCGAACAAAGCCGCCGTGGCTCCTGACGATTCCCAGGACCGTCGATAGCCCGAGTCCGGTTCCTTTGTCGGGGCCCTTCGTGCTGTAGAATGGCTCGAAGATGCGCTCGAGCACCTCGGGTGGAATGCCGGTACCGGTGTCCTGGACGCGCCACACGACATAGCTCCCCGGCTTAGCGTCCGGGAAGGAGCTCGCATAGGTTTCGTCAATGTCGGTATTGCCAGCGTCCAACGTCAAGGCGCCGCCACTCGGCATGGCATCGCGGGCATTGACGCAAAGGTTTAGCAAAACTTGATAGAGCTGGGTGGCGTCGCCCAGTATCGCGTGGAGGTCACTCGGGCACCGTTTTCGCAGCACGATACTCTTGGGGAAGGTGCCCTCGACAATGGCCCCGATCTGGTCGAACAGGTGCCGAGGATTGATGAGGACTCGCTCTCCCTCGATGCCTTTCGCGAATGTAAGCAATTGCCTAACCATGCCCGCTCCATGCCGGGCGCTCGCCTCCATGATGTCCACGGTCCCCGATGCGTGCGGGTAATCCAACCGAATCAGCTCGACTCCCATCAGGATAGGAGCCAGCGCGTTGTTCAGGTCGTGAGCAATGCCGCCCGCCAATGTGCCTATGCTCTCCAGCCTTTGGGTTCGCAGCTTAAGCGCCTCTGAATCCCGGTGCTCGGTGATATCGCGCGCAACCTTCGCAAAACCGCGCAGCCTCCCGGTCGTGTCGTGCAGGGCTGTGATTACGACGCTTTCCCAGAATCGCGAGCCGTCCTTTCGAATTCGCCAGCCCTCATCCTCAAATCGGCCTTCGGTTGCGGCGGTCTCAAGCGCCTTCTGCGGTTTGCCCAGCTTGACATCCTCGGGCACGTAGAATGTCGAAAAGTGCTTCCCGATGATCTCCTCATCCGAGTAGCCCTTGAATCTTTGCGCGCCGGCGTTCCAGCTGACTACCAACCCCTCCGCATCCAGCATGATGATCGCATAGTCCTTTACGCCCTCCACCATGAGGCGGAAACGCTCCTCTGTTTCGAGCAGCTTTTCCGTCCGGTCGATCACAAGCTGGTCAAGGTGCGCATTCATCTCCCGCAATTTGGATTCGCTCTCACCAAGCGCCGCGGTGGCCTGATTGATCTGTGACAAATCTCGCGCGACCCCTAAAAAGCCGGCAATTCCGCCTTTTTCGTCATGGATGGCGCCAACCGATACCAAAGCGGGGACCCGGGATCCGTCCTTGCGGACGTAGTTCCACTCTCGGGTCTCGGATCTTCCCAGTCGACTGATGGCGACAAAGACCTCGAAGCCAGGCTCGATTTTCCTGCCCAATTCACGAGTCAGATCCTGTGCGCGGGCGGCAATCTCGACGCTGTCGTGATACAAGCTGGGATTCGCTTTGCCCACGACCTCGGCCGCCGTGTAGCCAAGCAGGTCCTCCGCACCCCGGCTGAAGCTAGTGATGACTCCGTCTACCGTGGTGGAAATGATGGCGAAATCGGCGCTGTCTAGCAGCGCCTGTTGGAAGCTGGCTTTGCGGGCAAGGTCGTCGGCTGCTTGCTTCATGGGAGTTATATCCCAATTCGTTCCGACGACGCGTAACAGCCGTCCTGAATGGTCACGCTGCCCAAGGAAAAACGCTCGGATATAATGGATGCTCCCGTCCGGCCATACGATGCGGTGTTCCAATTCGATTATCCTGTTTTTCTCAACTAGGTATCTGGTTTTTTCATGCACCTGTTGCCGGTCCTCCGGATGGACCATTTCGTACCATGCCTCGTTCGTGCCCGCAAACGAGCCCGGCGCTATTCCGTAAAGGCGGCACATCTGCTCATCCCAGCTCACGCGATTCTCGGAGAGATAGTCGACCCATACGCCCACTCCCCCTGCGCGGGTTGCAAGGGTCAAGCGATCGGTGATTTCTTCAAGTTCGCGATTCGTCCGGCGAACCGATCGAACAAACGTGAAGAACGCTCCCGAACTCAATCCAACAGTAAGAAACAAGAGGCTCCATACGATGGGGAAGCCAACGGCTACGGAGTGGATCGCATCCTTGGAAAGGCGGTCACCGCGTTCCTTGTCGATGACTGCGAGGTAATCTTCCATCCTCCGACGCTCAAGCGTCGCCTGCATGAGCTTGGTGTTGTAGATCTCTTGGGCCTCCTTTTTCTTCCCCGCCTTGACCAGGTCTTTGATCTCCAACCATGCCTGAAAGAACCGGCCCTGCGCATCAGCACTAATATTAATGGCCTCTTGATCGCGGGGATCAAATTTGGGGTAACTATTCCTGATCTCCCTTAGATCCTCCTCGGCCTTCAGTACGAGCGCTTCATAAGTGTCCCATTCAGCACCGGTGGTGGCGTTAAGGAAATTGACAATGGCGATGCGCTGGTCCTTGGCCACGCCCTTCAATTTCCCGGCCCAATAGAGCGCCGCGTACGTGTCACTGTTGAGGGCATTGACGGTGTTTCGGGTCCGATAAAGATTCATCAGGGAGATGGTGCCCTGGAGAACGTTTAGCATTCCCAAAATCAGACCAATCAGCAGCGCGGTCCGACCAAACGTTAATCCTCTAGTCGGCTTCATTCGTAAATGTTCAAGATTCTGAGCGGATCCACCTTTTAGCGCCACCTTCTGTTCCGATCTGGACGGGTTAATGTTATACACCTGACGCTGGTTGTCCATCCTTAGCGGGGGAAGGCCCGGCTCGGCGGCCCTGACCGGAGCCAGGAATGCATATAGAAAAAATAGCAACGGTTATGTAAACGTTGCCTTCGGTCCCCAAACCGTGGTGGAGATCCATTACATGGTGCGAATGCCGGGAGTCGAACCCGGATCGACGGCTTCGGAGGCCGCTACACTATCCATTGTGCTACATTCGCAGAATCTTGCTCCGAGCGTTGAGCAAACCGCCCGCCAAACCCGAGGTCAAGCCGTAGCGAGGAACCGCGCAATCCGCCTTTCGACCCTTTCGCGGCCGAGTACGCGCAGGAGTCCGTAGAAGCTAGGCCCCACCGCCGTTCCCGAGAGGGCGAGCCTTGCGGGGTGGATGTAGTCCCCCGTTCCCGCCGCGTGCTGGGCGGCGAGCCCCTGGATGAGCGCCTCGAGCGTTGTGTCGCTTGAGAAGTCCGCCTGGGGGAGTGCCGCAAGCAGCTCGCCAAGACGCGCCTTCGGGTCGCCCTTCGAGAAGACCTTCTCCCTCGCCTTGGGGTCGATCGCGTACTCGTCGCTGAAGAAGTAGCCGATGAACCCGGGCAGGTCCTCGACCGCCCGCACCTTGGGCTGGCAGAGCGCGATCACCTCGCGTAGGTAGGCCTCTTCCGGCTCGGCGCCCGCGAAGTAGTTTCGCGACTTGAGGTAGTCCCGCGCAAAGCTGAAGCATTTCCCGGGGTCCATCTCGTGCAGGTAGACCATGTTCATGTGGGCCAGCTTCTTCTCGTCAAAGCGGGCGTTGCTCTGGTTCACCCCGGGCAGGTCAAAGAGGCGCACGATCTCGGCGAGGGGCAGCTTCTCGCGGTCGTCCTTCGGCGACCATCCTAGGAGGCAGAGGAAGTTGACGAGGGCCTCCGGCAGGAAGCCCCGCTTCTGGTACTCCTCGACGAGGGCGCCCTGGTCCCGCTTCGACATCTTGCCGGGACCGTTCTGCTTAAGGATGAGCGGAATGTGGGCGTAGGTCGGAAGCGGCGCCCCAAACGCCTTGAAGAGCTCCGTGTGCTTGCTCGTGTTCGAGAGGTGGTCCTCGCCCCGGATCACATGGGTCACCTTCATCGCGATGTCGTCGACGACGTTCACGAAATGGAAGACCGGGTTGCCGTCGGAGCGCACGATGACGAAGTCCTTCTCCTCGGTCCGCTCGACCCTGCCGCGGATCGCGTCCTCGATCACCTGCGGCTCGCCCGAGATCCTGAAGTACAGGGCGCCGTCCTTCTCGTAGGTGCGCCCAGAGGCCTTCAGCCTCTCCAGGTACTCCTTGTAGACGGAGGCCCGCTCGCTCTGGCGGTAGGGGCCAAAGTCGCCGCCCTTGCCCGGGCCCTCGTCCCAGTCCAGTCCCAGCCAGCGAAGGCTGTCGTAGATCAGCCGCAGGAACTCGTCGCTATTGCGCGTCTGGTCCGTGTCCTCGACCCTGAGGATGAAGACGCCCCCGTTGTGCCGGGCGTAGAGCCAGTTGAAGAGGGCGGTCCTGGCGCTTCCGATATGGAAGAAGCCCGTGGGACTGGGGGCGAAGCGGACGCGGACCTGGGGCATGGAGGGGAGTGTGGTTTGCGGCTTGTGATTCGGGCGAAGGGCAAGCAAGAACCAACCCATGTCCCCTGTCAAAGCCGCACCCTTCGATCCCGCCGCCCTCGCGGCCCGGTTCGAAGGCGCCGGGGCCAAGGCCGGGTTCAGGACCGAGGTGTTCGGCTCCGCGGACAATTGCCCCCTCTTCGCGCTGACGAAGCGCACACCGGGGCCGCGGCCCCGCATCTACCTGTCCGCCGGCAGCCACGGGGACGAGCCCGCCCCGCCCCGGGCGCTCCTCGCCCTTCTCGAATCGGGCGCCCTGGATGCGAGGGCAGTCTGGTTCCTCTGCCCGATCCTCAATCCCGACGGCCTCTCGCGGGGGACCCGCGAGAACGCCGGGGGGCTGGACCTCAACAGGGATTACCGCCACCTGAATTCGCCCGAGGTCCGTGCGCATGTCGGCTGGCTCCGGCGCCAGCCGAACTTCGACCTCGCGGTCTGCGTCCACGAGGACTGGGAGTCCAAGGGGTTCTATCTCTACGAGCTCAATCCCGACAAGCGGCCGAGCCTCGCCGAGGCCCTGACCGCCGCGGCGGCCAGGGTTTGTCCGATTGACATGAGCCCCGAGATCGAGGGCCGCGAGGCGAAGGCGGGGATCATCCGCCCCCTCTTCGACCCGCCGAGCCGCGAGAAATGGCCCGAATCGATCTACCTGCAGGTGAACCACACGCGCCTCTCCTATACGATCGAGACGCCGTCGTCCCTCCCGCTCGAGACCCGCGTCGAGGCGCTGCGGGCGGTCCTCGGCAAGGCGATCGACCTGGCCGTCCGGGCCAAGCGCTGATTAGGCGGCCGGAGCCGTGGCCCTCCCCGCGTCCAGGCCGTGGAGCGCGCAGAAGCCGGCCATGTCCGCAGGCAGCGGCGCCTCGAAGACAAAGGGCTGCCCCGCGCCCCTGAGGTCAATCCGCGCGCAGTGCAGCGCCTGGCGCGGGAGCAGGAGGCGGCGGGCGAGCTCCGGCGTCCATCCCCCGTCCACAAACTCGATGTAGAGCCGGGCGTCCGGCCCGTAGATCTTGTCGCCGACGACGCAGTGCCCGAGCCACTGGGCGTGGGCGCGGATCTGGTGCTTGCGGCCGGTCTCGGTCCGGACCCTCGCGAGCGTGAAGCCCCCGCCGCTTGCGAGCGGCTCGAACCGGGTGACCGACGGCTGGCCGTCCGCCCGGACGGCCGACTTCATGAAGACGGGGCTCGCCGTGTCGGCGCCGAGCGGCTGGTCGACCGTCACCGGCGCGGCGAGCACGCCCGTGAGGATCGCAAGGTAGGTCTTCCCCACCCGCCTGTCCTGCATCGCCGTCTGCAGGACGCTCGCCATCCGGGGCTCCTTCGCGAGAACGACCACCCCGCTCGTCTCGCGGTCGAGCCTGAAGACCAGGTGGGTCCGCTCGAGCCTGAAGTGCTCCCGCGCAGCCCCGACCAGGCTCGACCATGGGCCGTGCTTCGAGGGGTGGCACACGACATCGCCCGGCTTGTTGATGGCCAGGATCCGCTCGTCCTCGTGGATCACCCACGAGGCGAGTTCCCCCGGGGTGATCATACGGGCCGGCCCCTGCAAGAGGCGCCTTGGCCAGGCAGAGGCCCGCGGACCCGCGTATCCGGGCTCGGTCACTTCTTCACCCGCTTCAGCCGCCAGCGCGCGAGCGCAAGGGCGGCCATCCTGGACACGAAAGGCTTGGGGAGCTTCGACGAGACCGCCGTTTGCAGCTTGTTCTTCCAGCCGCTGACGACCAAGGGCTTGCCCGCCGCCAGGGCCCGCAGCGCGGCCAAGACGACCTGCTCGCTCGTCTCCCCGAACATGCCCGGCACGGAGCCCTTCTCGAGGCCCGCGCGCATGAAGAAGTCGGTCGACGTGGGCCCTGGGCAGAGTGCCAGTGCCCGCACCCCCGAGCCGCGGAGTTCCTCGTTAAGCGCCAGGCTCCAGTGGAGGACAAACGCCTTGCTCGCGCCGTAGGCGGCGAGGTACGGGGTCGGCTGGAACGCGGCCGTGGACGCCACTGTGACGATGGCCCCCCCGCGGGCCTTGAGGGTCGGCAGGAGGGCGCCCGTCAGGTGGAGCACGGCCCGCACATTCAGGTCGACCATCTCAAGCTGCTCTTTCGTTGCGGGTTCGGGAAAGCTGCCGTAGAGGCCGAAACCGCTGTTGTTGACGAGCAGGATCCCCCCCTTCGGGGCGTCCACCGCGAGGAAGTCCATCACCTGTACGAGGGCGCGCGAAACCTGCGCCGAATCCGACAGATCGCACGCGACATGGCGCAGCTTAAGCTTTGGAATATTTATGACAGGGTCGCGCCGAGAGAGGTTGCAAAACGCCAAGTCCGGGCGGAGCTTCGCGCAGAGCTCGATGAAAGATTTTCCAATACCGGAAGATCCGCCGGTGATGATCACCGCTGAGAGGTTCTTAAGGGCGGATTCGGGCGATGGCATTGGAAACGAGCGGGTTTATTTCGCAGCCGGTACTTGTTCCGGCCGCGCAGGGCACAACCAAAAACAAAGCCACAGACATGAACAGACAAAATCGTCAGGAACTGATCGTTTCGGGAATACACCTCGAACTCACTCCATCGCTGAAAATCTTTGTGAACGAGAAATCCGACCGATTGTTCCGACACGAGGAGCGCATCCTGCGGCTGCGTGTGGAGTTGGAGTGTGACCGAAAGGAGAAGTTCGGGACCCGGTTCAAGGCGAAGGGCCATGTGACGATCCACGGACCGGGCCTGGACGCCAGCGTCGAGTCCGACGAGTGCCACAAGGCGGTCTCCCTGCTTGTCGACAAGCTGGACCGGATGCTATGCCGCCGGGCGCAGATGTTCAAAGTCAAGCGGCACTACCTTCACGGGGTCGAGTTCGACGCGGCGCTGCCGAAGGCGGGCTAACCTCACCAGCGGACCTCGGCCGCCAGGCCGAGTTTCGCAACAAGCTCGGCTGGCGGCCCGTCGAAATGGGCGAGCGGCACGTTGCCGACGTAGCCGAGGTCCCTCATCCCCGCGGGCGTCGTGTAGAAGCCGCCGCACGCGAGGTCCCTGAAGCGCCTGAGGAAGCTCGAGGCCGCGGAGGGCTCCGAGCCCTCGGCCGGAGCGCGGGCCATTTCCTCGCAGAGCGCCAGGCGCTCCGCGCCGCTCGAGTCGGCGAACCCCGAGCCGAAGCGCCTCCTCGACTCCGCCTCGAGCCACGCCAGGCCCTCGATGACCGGCCTCCTGTCCGCGGCCGTCATCGGGTACGGCGCGCTGATCCACTCGTCGATGAAGTCCTGGACCCCGAGCGCCGACGCGCTCGGGCAGTCCCCCTCGACCGGCAGGATCATGTCGCAGAGGGCGGCGGCCTCGCGGCGCTCGGCGTCCGTGAAGGTGAGGGGCCAGTACTCCCCGGGCTTGTGGGCCTTCACGAGGTCCGGATCCACGCCGTAGCCCTGCCGCGCGGCGGCCGGGGCCGGCGCGGCCGCCCCAAGGGCCATGCGGTCGGCCAGGAGCGCGCCCGCGCCCGCGGCGAGCATCCACTTGATCGCAAGGCGCCGGTCGATACGCGGGGGGAGCTCGGGGGTCATCGTTGTCGCTTAAAGGTTGCCCCGGCGCATCTCATCCAGGATGCGGTCGGCGGTGCGCCACGCGAGCGCCATGATCGTGAGCGTCGGGTTCTTGTCGGCGTTCGAGGCGAAGACCGCTCCGTCGGCGATGAAGACGTTCTTCACGTCCCAGGTCTGCGCCCAGGAATTCGTGACCGAGCGCGCCGCGTCGGAGCCCATGACGGCGCCCCCCACCTCGTGGATCACGAAGCCGCCGTTCAAGATCGCCTTCGTCCCGTCGGGGTCGGGCCTGCGCGCGTTCGTGCCGCCCATGGCCTCGATCCAGTCGGCGAACGTCCGCTGCATGTGCGCGACCTGGCGGATCTCGTGCTCGGACCACTTCCAGTGGAAGCGCAGGACGGGGACCCCCCACTTGTCGACCACCGCGGGGTCCAGATCGCAGAACGAGTCCGCGTTCGGGATCATCTCGCCGCGGCCCGTGAACGTGACCTGGGAGCCGTAGTAGCGCCGGGCCTCCTCCTTCATCCGGGGCCCGAAGCTCGTCCGCCCGTCCGCGTCCGGCAGGTAGGGCGCGCCGCCCGGCATCCCCTTGCCCGTCCCGAATTCCACGTGGTAGCCGCGCGCGAAGCCGAGCTTGCCGGCGCGCTGCTCCTTGTAGAGCCACCAGGGCGCGTAGACGTGAAGGCCCCCCGCGCCGTCCTCGTTGTGCGCCGGAAGGTTCTCAAGGAGCGGGATCTGGCCTCCCCAGCTGGCCCCGACCGTGTCCATGATGTATTTGCCGAGCAGGCCGCTCGAGTTGCCGAGGCCGTTCGGGAACTGGCTGCTCCTGGAATTGAGCATGAGGCGCACGGTCTCGCACGCGCTTGCCGCGAGGACCACCACCCTCGCCTTCGCGTGGTGCTCCCGGCCGGTCGCCTTGTCGATGTAGGTGACCCCGGTCGCGTTGCCCGAAGGGCCGACCGTGACCTCGCGCGCCATTCCGTTGACGACGAGGTCGAGGTTGCCGCTCGCCAAGGCCGGCGGCAGGTGCACGGTCGTCGACTGGTAGTTCGCGCGAATGGAGCAGCCCCGCCCGCACGAGGTGGCCCAGAAGCACGCGGCCCTGCTTTGCATGTCCTCGGCGAGGATGCGCTGGGCCTTGGCGTTACCGGGATGGAGCCTGGCGGGGAGCGTCTTGTGGTCGAGCGGCCGCGTGAGGACGGCCCGCCGCACGGGGATGACGGGGATCCCGAGCGTGCGGCCCCGCTGGCGGGCCAGGAGTTCGCCGATCCTCGCCTTCGGCGGCGGCAGGAGGCACCCCTCCGGAGAGTCGGGCGTGTTTTCAAGTCCGTCGTTCGTCCCGTAGACGCCGACGAGCATCTCGACCTTGTCGTAGTAGGGGGCCACGTCCTCGTAGGAGATCGGCCAGTCGAGCCCCAAGCCGTCGCGGCTCCGCGGCTTGAAGTCGTAGGGACCGTTTCGAAGCGCGATCCGGCCCCAGTGGTTCGTCCTGCCGCCGAGCATCCTCGCCCGGTACCACTTGAACTGGCGGCCCTCCTCCGCCGCGGCGTTCGTGTAGGGCTCCCCGGGGACTGTCCAGCCGCCTCCGGCTGTGGCGTCGAAGAAGCCGAAATACTTGTCCGGGGTGGCGACCCCGCGAAGCGGCGCCGTGTCGGGGGTCTGGAACATCGGCGTCTCGCTCCCCGGGTCGTAGTTGCGCCCCGCCTCGAGCATGAGGACCCGGGCGCCGTCCATCGTCAGCGTGTAGGCCGCCTGCCCCCCGGCCGCCCCGGATCCTACGACGATCACGTCGTAAGCTTCCGCGGCCGATGAGGGGGTGACATACGCCATGGGGTGTTCCTTCGCGGCCGCATACCAAACGGGGATTCCCGCCAATGTCCACTCCCGGAGTTGGAAGACCAAGGTGTTGATTGTCTCCGGACTTGCGCCAAAGTCCCCAGCCCGTGCGTTCCCTAAAGGCATTAGCCGCCCTGGCCGTCCTGTCCCCCGCCTTCGGGCAGGTCCAGGTCATGGACCCGCTCACCGTGAGCGCAACCCGCGCCCCCGAGCCGCAGTCTCAAGTGCCGTTCACGGTGGAGGTCCTCCCCGCCGACGCGTTCGCGGACGGCGCGTCGCCCACCGTGGACGACGCGCTCCGGGGCCTCGCCGACTTCAGCCTCTTCCGGCGCAACGACAGCGTTACGGCGAACCCGACCTCGCAGGGCGTCTCGCTCCGCGGACTTGGCCCAAGCGGCGCCAGCCGCTCGCTCGTCCTCCTGGACGGCGTCCCGCTGAACGATCCCTTCGGGGGATGGGTCCCGTGGAGTTCCGTGCCCGTCGACTCGCTCGGGGGCGCGGAGGTCGTGCCCGGGGGCGGGGCCTCGGCCTGGGGAAACGAGGCCCTGTCGGGCGTCATCCAGCTCTTCTCGGCGCGGCCGCTCCCCGGGGAAGGCGCCTTTGCTGTGGACGTGGCCGACTTCGGAACAAGGAGCGCGGAAGTCTCGCAGGCCGTGACCGCGGGCCCGGGGACCCTCGAAATCCGGGGCCAGGATTTCGCGACGGACGGGATCGTCCTCGTGGCCCCTGAGGGCCGGGGCCCCATCGACGTCGCCGCCGCGAGCCGCCACAACCTCGAGTCGGCCCGCTGGTCGGGGGACATAGGGGACGGCGTGACCGCCACGGTCACGCTCCGGCGTTTCGAGGAGTGGCGCGACAACGGGACCCCCTACCAGCAGAACGGACTCCGGCAGCTTCTGGCTTCCGTGACCCTGTCCGGACGGGCGACCCCCGGCGAGGCCTGGTCCGCGACCGCTTACCTGCAGGGGCAGAGTTCCTGGCAGACCTTCAGCTCGGTCAACTCTACCCGCTCGTCCGAAACGCCGGCAAGCGACCAGTTCGACGTGCCCGCGACCGCGGCTGGCATTGCCGGCTCGTCCACGTGGAGGGACGCGGCAGGCGCCTCGACGACCGTGGGCGCCGACATCCGGGACGTCCGCGGCGAGACGCGCGAGGACTTCCTGTACTCGAGGGGCGCCTACACCGAGCAGCGCTTCGCCGGCGGCCGCCAGACCCTTGCCGGGCTCTTCGCCGAGCGAAGCCAGCCGCTCGGGGCCGACGCCCACGCGACGGCCGGGGTGCGCCTCGACCGCTCGGAGGACAGCGACGGCCACCTGCGAAACGTCGCCCTGTCGACCGGCGCCCTCCTCCAGGGCGACGCCTACCCCACGAGGACGGGCACGGAGCTTAGCCCGGGCGCCGGGATCGCGTGGCAGGCGGCTCGCGAGCTTGAGCTGCACCTCTCGGGCCAGCGCGCCTTCAGGCAGCCGACGCTAAACGAGCTCTACCGGCCCTTCCGCCAGGGGACGACGACCACGCTCTCCAACCCGGAGCTCTCCACCGAGCACGCGGACTCCGCCGAGATCGGCGCCACGTGGAAGCACGGGGGCCTGAGCGCCACGGCGACCGCCTTCGCGGCGCGCCTCGACGACGCCGTCGCCAACGTCACCCTGGCGCAGGGGCCCGGCACCTTCCCGCTCTTCGGCGCGCTGGCCGCGGGCGCGGTCGGCCAGGAAAGGCTGAACCTGGGCCGTGTCGACACCCGGGGCCTTCAGCTCGGGGTGGACTGGAAGCTCTCCGACACCCTGAGCCTCGAGCTTTCGGCCATCGACGAGGAGGCCACGGTCGGCGCGGCCTCGGTCGCCCCGGGCCTCGTCGGCAAGACGCTCCCCGAGGTGCCGCGCACCAGCGCCTCCCTCGGCCTCGCGTGGCGCCCGACCCAAAGGCTCCAAATCGAGGGGCGCGTCCGGCGGACCGGCTCGCAGTTCGATGACGACCAGAACCTGCTCCCGCTCGCCGCGGCCACGGTGGCCGACGTTTCGCTTCGCCTGAGGCTCACGGAGCGGGCCGAGCTCTTCGCCGGCGCGCAGAACCTGGGGAGCGCCCGGGTGGAGACCGCGCACAGCGCGCTCGGCGTCTACAACCTGGCCCCCCCGAGGACCGCGGGCGCGGGAGCGCGGCTCAATTGGTGAGCCCAATCGGCGGGTTTTTAGCGGTCTGTTAAGGGGAGAAGTGAGCCTCTTAATCTTTTCTTTACGGTTTGGGCGGCCCTATTGACTGAGGGGTTTGGGCCGCCGGTGCTACGATGGCCGGCGTGAACACAGACTCCTTTTTCTCCGGCCCGCTCCCAACACGGCCACAGCCTATCGGCAGGGGGACACTCCTGTGAGCGACACGGCCTTCATCATCCTCTCGGTCGCCTTCTTTGTCCTCGCCGCGGCCTTCGCCTATTTCTGCGACAAGGTGCGCTAAGAAGGCGCCCTCCACGCTCCAACCCGCCCGCCACCCATGGAAACTGCAATCTTCGGCACCATCGCCGTCCTCCTCCTCGTCTACCTCGTCGTCGCCGTCCTGCGGCCCGAGTGGTTCTAAAGTAGCCCACCGAAATGAACACTCCCCTGCCTTGGTTCCAGCTCGCCCTCTACGTGGGCGCGCTGCTCCTCATCACGAAGCCCCTCGGGCTCTACCTGGTCCGGGTGCTGGACGCCCAGGGCGCGACCTTCCTCGACCGGATCGTAAGGCCCATTGAGCGGGCCACGTACCGGATCTGCGGCATCGACCCGGCCAAGGAGCAGGGATGGATCGGCTACGCGATCTCGCTCCTAGCCTTCAGCCTCGTGGGGATGCTGGCGACCTACTTCATCCTGCGCTTCCAGGACCACCTGCCGCTCAACCCCCAGGCGCTTCCCGGCCTCGTGCCGCACCTTGCGTTCAACACCGCGGCCAGCTTCACGACGAACACCAACTGGCAGAGCTACACGGGCGAGTCGACGATGTCGTACTTCTCGCAGATGGTGGCGCTCGCGATCCACAACTTCACCTCCGCCGCGTCCGGGATCGCCGTCGCGGCCGCCCTTGTCCGGGGGATCGCCCGCCAGTCGGTGAGGACGATCGGCAACTTCTGGGTCGATGTGGTGCGGGTCACCTACTACCTGCTGGTCCCGATCTGCCTGGTCTTCGCCCTCCTCCTCGCCTCCCAGGGCATGATCCAGAACTTCAAGCCGTACACGGTCGCGAAGACGTACGAGCCGTACACGATCCAGGTGCCGAAGACCGACGCGGCGGGAAAGCCGGTCATGGCCGCCGACGGCAAGACCCCCGTCATGGTCGACCAGTCGGTCGACACCCAGACGATCGTCCAGGGCCCGATGGCCTCGCAGATGGCGATCAAGATGCTGGGGACCAACGGCGGCGGCTACACGAACGCGAACGCCGCCCATCCCTTCGAGAACCCGACCCCGCTCTCCAATTTCCTGCAGATCCTCTCCATCTTCGCGATCCCGAGCGCCCTCACCTATTACCTCGGCCGGATGGTCAAGAACCAGAGGCACGGCTGGGCGGTGTGGGGCGCCATGTTCGCCATGTTCATCGCGGGCGTCCTCGTGTGCTGGAGGGCCGAGGCGAACGGCAACCCGATCCACCAGAAGCTGGGGGTCGCCGCGGCCGACGGGAACATGGAGGGCAAGGAGGTGCGCTTCGGCATCTTCAACTCCGCCCTCTTCGCCACCATCACGACGGACGCCTCGTGCGGGGCCGTGAACGCGATGCATGACTCCTTCACGCCGCTCGGCGGCCTGGTGCCCCTCTTCAACATTGAGACCGGGGAAGTGATCTTCGGCGGCGTGGGCGCGGGCCTCTACGGCATGCTGATCTTCGTCGTCCTGGCGGTCTTCATCGCGGGGCTCATGGTCGGCCGGACGCCCGAGTACCTCGGCAAGAAGATCGAGGCCTANNAAGCTCGTCATGCTGGTCCTCATGGTGCTCTCGGCCACTATCCTCGGCTTCACGGCCTGGGCCAGCGTCAGCGACTGGGGCCAGGCGGGCCTGGGCAACGCGGGCCCGCACGGCTTCAGCGAGATCCTCTACGCGTACAGCTCCAGCGTCGGCAACAACGGGAGCGCCTTCGCCGGCCTCACGGCGGCCCCGGCTGACGGCAACCCGCACTGGGACACGACGCTCGGGATCGCGATGCTCTTCGGGCGGTTCCTCATGATCGTCCCCATCCTGGCGCTCGCCGGCAACCTGGCGTCCAAGAAGCTCATCCCGGCCAGCGCCGGCACCTTCAAGACCGAAGGGGTGACCTTCGTGGTGCTCCTCATCGGAACGGTGCTCCTCGTCGGGGCTCTCACGTTCCTGCCCGCCCTCGCCGTGGGTCCCATCGTGGAGCACTACCTCATGGGCGCCGGCACCCTCTTCTGACAGCCCCCAAGCCAACCCAACCCTCTCAAGCGCCCATGAGCACCAAGACCATTTCACTCTTTGACCGCGGGATCATGCAGAAGGCTGTCGTGGACTCGTTTGCGAAGCTGAACCCGAGGCAGCAGCTGAAGAACCCGGTGATGTTCGTCACCCTGGTGGGGGCCGCCCTCACCTTCCAGCAGCTCTTCACCTCCAAGGAGCCCTTCAGCTACGTGCTCCAGATCGCCCTCTGGCTGCTCTTCACGGTCGTCTTCGCCAACTTCGCCGAGGCCGTGGCCGAGGGTCGCGGCAAGGCCCAGGCCCGTGCGCTTCGCGCATCGAGGAAGCAGTTGGTCGCCAAGCGGCGCACCAAGGACGGGAGGACGGAGTCGATCGACGCCTCGCAGCTGCGCAGGGGCGACCTGGTCGTGGTCATCGCGGGCGAGCTCATCCCCGGGGACGGCGAGGTGGTCGAGGGCGCGGCCTCCGTCGACGAGTCGGCGATCACCGGCGAGTCGGCGCCCGTCATCCGGGAGGCCGGCGGCGACCGGAGCGCCGTCACCGGCGGCACGGGCGTCCTCTCGGACAGCCTGCTCATCCGCATCACCGCGAACCCGGGCGAGGGGTTCCTGGACCACATGATTAGCCTCGTCGAGGGCGCCACCCGCCAGAAGACGCCGAACGAGATCGCGCTCACGATCCTCCTGTCGGCCCTCACGTTCATCTTCCTCTTGGTCATCATCGCGCTGAAGCCCTTCGGGATCTACTCCAACGTCGCGTTCTCGATCACGGCGCTGATCGCGCTCCTCGTGTGCCTCATACCGACGACGATCGGCGGCCTCCTCTCGGCGATCGGGATCGCCGGCATGGACCGCCTCCTCCAGAGAAACGTGCTCGCGATGAGCGGGCGCGCCGTCGAGGCGGCGGGCGACATCGACGTCCTCCTCCTCGACAAGACGGGCACGATCACGCTCGGCAACCGCATGGCCTCCGAGTTCATCGCGGCGCCGGGAGTCAGTGTGGAGCGCCTGGCCGACGCGGCCCAGCTGGCTTCGCTCGCCGACGAGACCCCCGAGGGCCGCAGCATCGTCGTCCTCGCCAAGGAGCGCTTCAACCTGCGGGGTCGCGACCTTTCCGCGGCGCGTGCGACCTTCGTCCCCTTCGCCGCGCAGACCCGCATGAGCGGCGTCGACCTGGCCGCCGCCGACGGCTCTCCCGCCCGCTCCATACGAAAGGGCGCGGCCGCCAACGTGAAAACCTGGGTCGAGGCGCAGGGCGGCGCCTATCCGGCCCAGGTCTCGGCGTCGGTGGACGAGATTTCACGCAGGGGCGGCACACCGCTCGTGGTCGCGGAGGGCCGCGAGACGCTCGGCGTCATCTTCCTTAAGGACGTCGTGAAGGGCGGGATCAAGGAGCGGTTCGCACAGCTCCGGGCCATGGGCATCCGCACCGTGATGANNGAGGCCGGAGTCGACGACTTCCTCGCCCAGGCGACCCCCGAGATGAAGCTCGCCCGCATCCGCGAGGAGCAGGCCGCCGGCCACCTGGTTGCCATGACGGGCGACGGCACGAACGACGCCCCCGCTCTGGCCCAGGCCGACGTCGGCGTCGCCATGAANNTGGTCGACCTCGACTCCAACCCGACGAAGCTCCTCGACATAGTCGAGATCGGAAAGCAGCTCCTGATCACCCGCGGGGCGCTCACCACCTTCAGCATCGCCAACGACGTCGCCAAGTACTTCGCCATCATCCCGGCGATGCTGGTCGGCGTCTTCCCGGCGATCGCACCCCTGAACGTGATGCACCTTGCGTCGCCCTTGAGCGCAATCCTGAGCGCCGTCATCTTCAACGCCCTCATCATCGTGGCGCTCATCCCGCTGGCGCTCAAAGGCGTGGCCTACCGCCCGATCGGAGCGGCGGCCATGCTCCGGCGCAACCTCGTCATCTACGGCTTCGGCGGAATCGTGATCCCGTTCATCGGTATTAAGCTGATCGACTTGATCGTGCACGCCGTCCACCTCGCCTAAGTCCCATGAAAACGCTCCTCACCGAACTCAGGGTCTCCTTCCTGCTGACGCTCGTCTTCGCGGTTATCCTCTGCGGGGTGTATCCGCTCGCAGTCTGGGCCGGCGCCCAGGCCCTCTTCCCCGCGAAGGCGAACGGCAGCCTCATCGCCGACAGGGACGGGGTCGTCCGCGGCTCCGCGCTCCTTGCGCAGAACTTTTCGAGCGACAAGTACTTCCAGCCCCGCCCGTCCGCCGCGGGCACGGGCTACGATGCGACGAGCTCCGGCGGCACAAACCTGGGCCCCACAAGCCAGAAGCTAAGCGACGCCATCAAGGCCGCGGTCGCCGCCTACCGGACGGCGAACGGCCTTGCGGCCGATGCGCAGGTCCCGGCCGACGCCGTCACGTCGTCCGCAAGCGGCCTCGACCCACACATCAGCACCGCCAACGCGGCGATCCAGGCGGCGCGAGTCGCCAAGGCCCGGAGCCTGCCCGTCGAAAAGGTGACAGCGCTCGTGGCGGCGAGCACCGATGGAAGGGACCTGGGAGTCCTGGGCGAGCCTGGCGTGAACGTCCTGCGCCTGAACGTGGCGCTCGACGCTTTAGCGGCCGCGCCGCCCGGGGCCGGAAAGTGACCCCATGCGAGGCGCTGTCGATCCAGGGCTCAGCCGGTCGTGGGCGCTGGTACTCATCGCCCTCGCGGCCTTCCTTGCGGGGCTCGCCGTGGGCCATCTGGGTGCGGACCGGGGGCCCGGGCACTTGCGCGCCCACGCGCCCGGCGCCGAGCCGGCACACCCGCGCTCGCTGAGCCCTTAGGGCAGCCCGCCGCGCCCCTCGGCGGCTTGCGCCCAATCGGCGCCGCACCCACAATCGACAGACCCCATGCCCGACCAACGCCCAGACCCCGACGCGCTGCTCGCCTCGCTTCACCGCGAGGAGGAGCGCGCCCGCCGCGGAAAGCTGAAGGTCTTCTTCGGCATGTGCCCGGGGGTGGGAAAGACGTTCGCGATGCTGCGGGCGGCCCAGCAGGAGCTCAAGGACGGGGTGGACCTCGTGGTCGGCGTCGTGGAGACCCACGGCCGCGCCGAGACCGAGGCGCTCCTCGCCGGGCTTCCCGTCATCCCCCGCAAGCAGATCGAGTACAAGAACATCACGATCACCGAGATGGACCTGGAGGCCGTCCTGGCGAGGAAACCCAGGCTGGTCCTCGTGGACGAGTTCGCCCACACGAACGCCCCGGGCTCGCGCCACCCGAAGCGCTACCAGGACGTGGTCGAGCTCCTGGACGCCGGCATCGACGTCTTCACGACCCTCAACGTCCAGCACATCGAGAGCCGGGCGGACGCCGTGCGCCAGATAACGGGCGCGACGGTCCACGAGACCGTGCCGGACTCCGTCTTCGGGCTGGCGGACCAGATCGAGCTTGTCGACATCACCCCGGAGGCGCTCCGGGAGCGCCTCTCCGAGGGCAAGGTCTACATGGAGGGACGCGCGGCTGCGGCGGCCGAGAACTTCTTCAAGGACACGCACCTGACGGCGCTGCGCGAACTGGCCCTTCGCTTCGTCGCCGAGCACGTCGACAAGCGCCTTCGCGAGCTGCGCTCGGTCGGCACCTTCAAGACCGTCTGGCGCTCCGGCGAGAGGCTGCTGGTCGCCGTGGGCCCGAGCCCGTCCTCGACCCAGCTCGTCCGCTGGACGCGGCGCATGGCCGCCTCCCAGGGGGCGTCCTGGATCGCAGTCTGCGTCGAGACGACGACCCCGCTCGACGCCGAGGGCCAGCGCCGCCTCGAGAAGAACCTCTCGCTCGCGCGCGAACTGGGGGCCGAGGTTGTCGTGACCCACGACAACAACGTCGCCCAGGCGCTGGTGCGGGTTGCGCTGCAGAACAACGCGACGCAGATCGTCGTCGGGAAATCCCGCAACCCGAGGTGGTTCGACCTCATCCGGGGCGGCAACCTCGTGGACAAGCTCCTGAGGTCCGCGGGCTCGATCGACATCTACGTCGTCCCGGCGGAGCGCGCGGCCGAGAAGCCCCCGGTCTGGCTCGACTGGCGTCCGGCGCAGGTCTCGCCCGCCCGTGAATACGCCGAGGTGTTTGCGCTCCTGGCGGCGCTCACCGCGGTCGGCTGGTTCATCGTCCCCCACTCGGGATACGTGGCGGTGGGCCTCTTCTACCTGCTTGCCGTCATCATCCTGAGCCTGCGTGTCGGCCCGGGCCCCGTCTTCGTCGCCGGAGTCGTGAGCGCGCTCACGTGGGACTACCTCTTCATCCCGCCCGTCTTCACCTTCACGATCGGCCGGTTCGAGGACATGCTGCTCTTCGCGACCTACTTCGCGGTGGCGCTCATCACGGGCCAGCTGACCGCGCGCGTCCGCGCCCAGGAGCGAAACGAGCGCATGAGGGAGGACCGGGCGACCGCGCTCTTCCACCTGACCCAGGCCTTGAGCGCCGCGCGCACGCTCGACGACGCCGTCTTCGCGGCGCTGCGCCAGGCCGACGCGCACTTCGGGGCAAAGACGGCGCTTCTTCTCGATGACGGCAACGGGTCGGCCCTCATGCCGCACTTCGCGGGCTCCTTCGTGATCTCGGACAAGGAGCGCGCGGTGGCCGACTGGGCCTGGCGCAACAAGAGGAAGGCCGGGCGCTTCACCGACACGCTCCCCTCGTCCGAGGGCTTCCACGTTCCGCTCGTGCGCGAGGACACCGCCGTCGGCGTCCTGATCCTCAAGCTCCCGGCGGATGCGACGCTCACGCTGGCGCAGCGCGACCTTGCGGAGAGCTTCGCCGCCCAGCTTGCCCAGTTGGTCGAACGCGAGCAGCTGCGCGCCGTCGGCGAGCGCGAGAAGCTCCTCGCCGAGTCGGACAAGCTCCACCGCACGCTCCTTGACGGGGTGTCCCACGAGCTGAAGACGCCGCTTGCGGTCCTAAGCGCCGCGGTCGAGAACCTCACGACGGCCGACGAGGCGACGCGGGCGGACCTGGCGCACGAGATCCGGACCGCCACCCGGCGCCTGAACCGCCTGGTCAACAACCTCCTGGACCAGACGCGGCTCGAGTCGGGAGCGCTCCGGCCAAGGCTCGACTGGTGCGACGGACACGACCTGCTAAACGCCGCGATCGACGGGGTCAGCGACTCTCTGGAGGGGCACCCCTTCGAAGTCGACGTCCCGAAGGACCTGCCACTCTTCCGCGCGGACGCCGCGCTCATGGAGCAGGTGATCGCGAACCTCCTCCTTAACTCGGCGCTCCACACCCCGGCGGGCACCGAGATCTTCCTTGCGGCCGGCGTCGACCGGGCAAGGTCGCGGATCTTCTTCACCGTGGCGGACCGGGGGCCCGGGCTTCCCGCCGCGATGCGCGAGAGGCTCTTCCAGAAGTTCCAGCGCGGCGACGCGGCGAAGGCCGGCGGTCTCGGCCTCGGCCTCTCGATCATCCGCGGCTTTGTCACCGCCCAGGGGGGCGACGTCGTGGCCGGCGAGAACCCCGGGGGGGGCGCGGTCCTTACGGTCTACCTGCCCTACACGGAGCACGGCGACGTGCCCGCGGAATGACTTCTATGTGCGCAGCAAAGACCAACGTTCTGGTTATCGATGACGAGGTGCAGATAAGGCGCCTGCTCAGGATCACGCTTGAGGCGGCGGGCATGTCGGTCCTCGAGGCCAACGCCGGCCGGGCCGGCCTCGAGGAGGTCGCGCGGTGCCAGCCCGATGTGGTCGTCCTCGACCTCGGCCTGCCGGACATGAGCGGGCTCGACGTCCTGAAGCAGATTCGCGAGTGGTCCCGGGTGCCCGTCCTCATCCTCACCGTGCTGGCGGCAGAGAGCGACAAGGTGGCCGCCCTCGACGCCGGGGCGGACGACTACCTGACGAAGCCCTTCGGGTCCGCGGAGTTGACCGCCAGGCTCCGGGCCATCCTCCGGCGCTCGTCGGAGGAGAGCGAGCCGGCCGTGGTCCGGTTCGGCGACATCGAGGTGGACTTGGCGGCGCGCGTCGTGCGGCGGGCCGGCTCCGAGGTGCGCCTCACCGCGAAGGAATACGCGATGCTCAGGATGCTGGTCGTCCACCGGGGCAAGGTGGTGACCCACGGGCAGATGCTCAGGGAGTTGTGGGGGCCCAAGGCAGAGGAGAACACCCACTACCTGAGGGTCCATATGACGCACATCCGCCAGAAGCTCGAGGCCGAGCCCCACAAGCCGAGGCACCTGAGGACCGAGTCGGGAATCGGCTACAGGCTCGTGGAGGATTGAGCCGTCGGGGCTAATCGGCCCCGCGGCAGGAGGTGCCCGTGAAGCGAATCTGCCCGGTCAGGATTTCAGCCGCTTGATGAACTGTTCCGCAAAGACCTCGTAAACCAGGCTCCGTTCTTCGACAAAGGGAACCTCGATCGTGGCCTCATTCCTGTACCGGAAGATGATTCGATATTTGCCCACGCGCACCCGATAATAGCCGGCCAGTTCCTGTTCAAGCGAACGGATGTCGCCGCTCTCGGTGCAGAGTGCCTTGAGCGCCTTCTTGATTGCCCGCCGCGGTTCCGGAGAAAGATGCCGGATGAAGCTGGATGCGGGCTCACCGACTGCAACGTGGAAGTTCAATCCGGAATGTCGTCCAAGGTGTAGAACTTCAATTTCCCGGCCTCATTGTCACGGATTGCCTTCATTGCGGCAGGGTTCGCCAGAATCTCCATCGTCTCGACAATCGCGCTCATGCGCTCCCTGCTGACGAGGTACGCCACGGGTTCGTCCCGCTTCGTGATCGTCGTGATGTACCCGGCCTGCACCTCCTTCACCATCTTCGGGAAATGGGCCTGCCCCTCAGTAATGGAATATGTAGATGCCATGCGATTACTATGTATATAAAATCACGCGCGTCAAGAAGCCATTCAAGGTTCGAACGGGAATGGCCCAATTCTTCTCAGTGAACTCGCCGGCCGCCAGTCTCCCGGGATAAAATCATCCTAACCGCATGCCCCGCGAGGCGGTTGTCGGGGCTACCACGGAAGCGCCAACGATAGGGGTCGTATTTCCCGACGTGCGCTCCTAAAATGACCCTTCCATGAGAGATGACTACATCAAGGACGCGCTGAAAGTAATCAGCGATCCCAACATACTGGTCAACGTAGTCTCCCGCCGTGTGAAACAGTTAAGGCGCGGTAACCGCCCACTGGTCGAATCGCTCGAAAAGCTTTCGGCGGAGGACACGGCGCTCCGGGAGATCATTGATGGGAAGATCAGCTACGAGCTGGCTTCCTATACGGCGAGAAGCTAGGGGCAGCGCGACGGCGGCCTAGCGATTTGCGGCAGCCGCCATGAACGGCTGCCGGCGGAGCCACGCGATCAGCTCGTCCGCAAGCTTCCGATGGTCCGCGACCCGCGGATGCTGGTCCGTCCAGTGCGAGAAGGCGAAGTGGCAAGCCCTCGGATCACGGGCCTCGATCCGGCCCACCGCGTCCGCCCACGCGGCTCCCAGCGCCGGGTCCGTCGAGCCCTGGGTCATCCCGCCCCGGACCGAGGCGATCTCCGCGCGGGGGTAGGCGCCGCGCACCCACGAATAGAGCTCGACGTACCGGTCGGCAAACGAGCCCGGGAACGGCAGCCCGTGGTCATGGGGATAAGAGGCGTCGTTGTCCCCCAGGTTGATGATGACCACGTCGGGCTGCCAGGCCGCCAGGTCGGCCTTTGCCGAGTCCCTGGCCGGGTAAAGGCGGTCCCAGATCTCGCCGAACGCGATGTCGACGTAGCCAGTCACGATGCCGATGCCGCTGACGGAGATGTTCTGAAAGTCTGCGCCGAACGCCTCGGCCGTCAGCGCCATGAAGCTCACCGTGGCGTTGTGCGTTCTGCGGCTCTCCCACTGGTCCTTCGTCCCGTCCTCGGCGCACGCCCCCGCCCCGACCGAATCCCCAAAGAAGAGGATCCTCATCCGGGGCTTGGACTCCGCGGGCCTCCTCGCCCACCCCCCCGCGCTCAGTTCCAGGCCACGGAAGACCGCCGTGCCCGCGGAGGCCTCGGACCGCTTGACCAGGACCATGTGGTGGAGGCCGGGCCCAAGCGGCCCCGTCCACGGGACGGTCGAGCCCGCGCCCGGATCCGCTGAGATGGCCGCGGAGCGGCCGTCCACCTCCAGGTTGAAGTAGTTCTCGCCGGTCGAGCGGCCGAAGCGAAGCGCAAGCGCCGCACCCTGGAAGTCGGCTGAAATCCGGCTCGATTCCCAGATGTCCACGGGCGCGGCCGCGTCGGCCCTGTCGAACCTCCCGTCATAGACGAAGGCAGGGTCGGACGCCGCGACGACCACGTGGCCTCCGGTCCAGGACGCAAGGGGCCGGGCGTCCTGCGCGCGGCAGGCGACGGCGAGCGCAAGAAGGCAAAGCTGCCGCACAAGGGGATGATCCAGGCTGCCTTTCGGATTCATGGGGCGAAGGCTCAATGAGCGCGCGATCGCGGCGCAATGTCGACCCCAGGATTTGAGGGCCGCCCTTCCCCGTCGCCGACGCACCGCACATTTCCGTGGAGTTTCGGACCATGGATTGGCAAGCTTGTGCGATCCGAAGGAAGGCCAGTCCCCGGCGACCCGGGCCCAATCCAGAGCCTGCTCCCAAACCCGACTTCGGCCCAGCCCATGATCACGCCTCGCTTCACTGGAACAGCGCACCGCCACCGGATCCTGAAGCTCCTCTGGCTGTGCCCCCTGATGCCGGCAACGCTGCTTCTTGGCGAGCCGCGGACGGTCACCTTCGGAAAGGTGGCCGGCGACGTCGACGCCTACGACTACGCCGAGGTGGCGGCAAACGTGGAGGCCCCCGACGCGCGCAATCCGTTCATGGACGCAGCCCTCAGCGGGTCCTTTGCAAGATCGGATGGAAGTGAAGGCCGCGAGGTCGAGGGGTTCTGTGATTCGGTCGACGGAAGCACGCTGCGAATCCGGTTCATGCCCTCCAGGCCCGGCGACTACACCTACACGGTCAGGTACCGCCAGGGCTCCTTTGAGGCGAAGGGGTCGGGCACGTTCCGGGCCCTGGACGGGCACAGGCGCGGGCCCATCCGTGTGGATCCCAAGTATCCCTGGCACTTCATCTGGGAAGGAACCGGGGAGCACTATTTCTTCAACGGGACGACCGCCTACTTCCTCCTCGGCTGGAAGGACGACCGGACAATCCAGTATTCCATCGACCGGCTGCACCGCCTGAAGGTCAACCGACTGCGGGTGACGATCGCCGGCCGGGAGAACATGTTCTTCGGGGAGCCGGTCATGAACGGCGACAATTTCACGACCTTCCCCACCCCGTGGCCGGCCCAAAGGGCTGACGACGAGTACCATCCGGGATTCGACTACACGCGGTTTGACCTGGACTACTGGCGCAAGTGGGATCGGGCGCTGCGCTTCGCGAGGGACCGGGACATGACGGTCTCGCTCGTCCTCGACATGAACGACAACCAGGTCCATCCCGCGGCGGGAGGCGAGGATGAGCGCCGGTATATCCGCTACGCCGTCGACCGGCTTGGCGCCTTCTCAAACATCACGTGGGACCTTGGCGACGATATGGAGCGGTACCGCTCGGACGCATGGGTCCACGAGACCGGCACCCTGCTCGAGAAATGGGATCCCTACCGCCACCTGGCCACCAGCCACCCGGTCGAGGACACCCACCAGGACAGGACGTCAGATTGGTTCGGATTCACCTCGTTCCAGGACTGGAGCCGCACCCAGCACGCCTACATCCTCAAGCAGAGGGCGCTTCAGCAGAAGACCGGGCGGATCATCCCCCAGGCCAACGAGGAATACGGCTACGAGGACCACTATCCCTTGTGGGCCCCCGGCCCCGGCTCGGAGTCCGCCGATGTCCTGCGCCGCACGGCATGGGACATCTACATGGCCGGCGGCTACCAGACCGCGGGCGAGAGCTGCCGGCGGGGCACGAACATCTGGCCCGACACCGGCGGCGGATGGCTCAACGGTCGCGGCGACGACACGATGACCATGTTCGTCGGCTTCGGGCACATCGTCGACTTCTTCGCGAGCTTCGACTGGTGGAAGACGGACCCGCACGACGAACTGGTGACCAACGGCGCCTACTGCCTGGCGAGGCCCGGCGAGATCTACGCGGTGTACCTGCCGAAGGAAGGCCCCGTGACCGTCCGCCTCGAGCCGGGCACCTACTCGGCACATTGGTTCGGTGCAAACACGGGCGAAACAATCCCGCTTGCGCCCGCCAGCGGGCCCGCGTGGACCTCGCCGAACTCGCCGGACCGTCAGGACTGGGCGCTGCTGCTGCTCAGGCAGCGTTAAAGCCGCCGCGCGGCGGACCCGGGGCGCCCCCCCCGTTCGTACCGGAAATATCCCGTTGCGGCACGGGGCGGCTGAAACACTATGGGGGCGATGAGCAATGGGCCACATGCTCCACGCCGGAGATTCTGGGGGGTCCTCGCGTTTGCGCTCCTTGGGGCCGCCCCCGTCCACGCGCTCACGCTCGCGGACCTGCTGGCCGATTCGAAGATGACGCCCAAGCGGTTCGCGGGCTATTTCGAGGACTTCGACTTCGAGCTCCACCCCTTCGACGTTCAGGACCCCGAGGTCTTCCTGGCGACGCGGCGCGGCGACTGCATCGACTACGCGGTCATGGCCGACTATGTCCTCAGGCGGGACCAGTATGGGACCCGCCTGGTTCGAGTCGAAATGGTGGGCAAGAACATGGGCCATGCCGTCTGCTACGTGACCGAGAGCGCAGCCTACCTGGACTACAACAACCGGAGGTACTTCCTCAAACTCGCGCACTCGGGCTCGAGGCTCAGGGAGATCGCGAGCATGGTTGCGGATTCTTTCGAGGCCAATTGGACCTTTGCTTCCGAGTTCACCTACACATACAAGGAGGGGGTGAAGCACGCCGTGATGACCGTGGTGAAGACTGACCCCCCGGAGATCGACCCCGACTCGGGAAGCGCCGCCGCGCGGCACTCCGGCGCCGGCTCATGAGCCCACTTAAGCCGTGAACGACAAGACGACGAGGCGGGTCCTGATTCTGTTCCTCTTGATCATCGCCGTGTTTGTCGCGGTCGCCGTCCTGTCGGTGAGGAATATCAACCGGTCGGTCGCCGCAAGCGACTGGGTCAACCACACCCACGCGGTGATCCTTGAGACCGAGGGGCTCCGGTCCGCCCTCTACGTCGGCGACGGCGCGTCGCACGCCTACGTGGTGACGGGCGACGCAAGGGACAAGCGCTCCTGCGTCGAGGCGCTCTCCGACGTCGACGAGCACCTGCAGATCCTGGCCGCGCTGACGCGCACCGAGCCCTCCCAGAAGGAGCAGGTCGCCAGGATCGCCGTCCTGGTCAACCGGCGGTCGGATTTCATCCGGGGCGTCGTTGCAGCCCGCCAGGCTGCCGGCCCGGAGGCGGTCCGGAGCATGCTCGCCGAGGATGCGGGCCAGCCCGCCCTAAAAGGGATCCAGGGGGCCGTCGACAAGCTGAAGGACGACGAACTCGGGCTCCTCACGGAGCGCGACACGGCCTCCTTCCTGCAGGCGCAGACGGTCAGGTGGACCGTCTGGACGGGCGTCACGCTAGATTTCCTGCTTCTTGCGGGAACCGGCTGGCTCGTCAGCGACGACATCGCGGCGCGCCGGCGCGCCGCCGCGGTGCTCACGGAGGCCAATGAACGCCTGGAGGCCAAGGTGCTCGAGCGCACCGCGGAGCTCGCGTCGGCCAACGGGCTGCTGACGACCGAGAACCTCGAGCGGCGGTGGGCCAACCAGGGATTGGAGCATCAGCTGCGTTACAACCAGTTGATCATCAATTCTATCAATGACCTTGTATTCGTCATTACGAAGGCGACAAACATCTCGCGCGTGAATCCCGCAGTCGTCAGGCTTACGGGCCACGAGACGCACGAGCTCATCCACGTTCCCTTTTCGAGCATCGCCCGGATTACCGGCGAAGGTGCACCGGCGATGATCGACCCGATTCCCCAGGCCATGAACGCCGGCCATGACCTCAGGGAGCAGCGCGCCGTGATCGTGGACAAGCTCGGCCGCGAGATCCCCGTGCGCATGGCATTGTTTCCGCTGCGCGACCGTGACAAGGTGGTCGGCGGAGTGGTGATTCTCCAGGTTGTGCCGTCCGCAGAAACCGGTAAGACATGAGACCCACCTGAGGGATCCGACCCCAAGGAACACCGAACCCGCGCCCATGCAAAAGCACATCCTGATCGTCGACGACGAACCTTCCATCCGCGAGGTGCTGGAATCCTTTCTCACGCAGAGCGGCTACCGCGTGACGGCGGTCTCCACGGCCCACGAGGCGGAGTCCGTCGCGAGCCGGGACGTCCCGAACCTGGTGATCACCGACCTGCAATTGGAGGATTCGGACGGCCTGGAAATGATTGATCGCCTGAAGACGCTTCTGCCCGACACGCCGATGATGCTGCTCACCGGGGTCCTTTTCGACCCAAAGGTCGTCCGCAACGTCCTCAACAAAAAGGTCTCCTGCTACGTCGACAAGCTGGCCCCCCTCTCCCGCATCATGGAGGAGGTGGAGCGTTTGGCCGGCAAGTGACTCCGCCCCAGAGGGGCTGGAGCGCCTCCCGCTCTGCTTCTGCGGGACGCGGGATCTCCTCGCGGGGGAAAGGGCGCCTCCCAAGCCTTTTCGGGGCCGAGGCCGCCGGCATCTACGTGCCGTGGCGTTCCATGCGCACCACCCGGTCCAGCACCCATCTGCCGTCCCTCATCTCGTAGATCTTCGCCGACATGGCGTCTGCGCCGGACATCTTCGCCCTGATCTTCGCCTTGAGGATTGCGCCGTCCTTCCTGGCGACGGTGATGTCGGACGCGTAGACCTCGCCGTCAAAGTTCGTCACGCTCTCCTTCAAGTCCCCGTCCCTGTAGGTGCCAAGAAGCGTGAAGTTTCTCTCCAGCGGGTTCCAGACGAAGCGCTGGGAGGTGTGCGAGACCCGCTTGCCGCCCTTCACGACCCATATGTCGGATTGGATACCCTGCCTGTCGTCACACCAGGCGAAGCCCGTCTCCTGGTGGCGCGGGATTCCATCGCTCTCGGGCGGCAGCGAACTCCACCAGATGCCGATCAAAGGCTCCAGCGGGGCGTAGGGCGACCTGCTCTGCGCCTGCTCGGCGCCGGAGACAAGGCAAGGCAAACAGATGAGCAAGGATGCCGCCGTCACCAGTCGTAGTGCGTTCATGGGGTTTCTCGAATCGTGGCCAATTTCTCGTCGTTGTTTCGCCGCCCCCGGTGCCGGCCGACACCCGCCGTCATCGCGGCCACAGGGCGGCATTCGTGGCGCGCACCGGGAACAGGGTGTCGGTTACCCGCAGACTGAGCCTCTGGAAAAAGAGCCATAGTGAACCAAG
>PLTZ01000011.1 GCA_003164715.1 Opitutaceae bacterium
CGCGCTCCCCCCTACGGACGCGTACGCGTCCGTTGGTTGCTCGGTTATGTCCGGAATGGTGCCCGAACCGGGGATGATCCGGCGGATGGTGCAGTTCAACGAGTCGGCGACGTAGACGACGCCCTCGGGATCGATTGTGACGTCCCCCGGGGCGTCGAACCGCGCGTTGCCCGGCAGGCCGTCAACGCCGCCCGCATCCCCGGCGACACCCGCGATCGTGATCACGTAGCCTGAGGGGTTTATCTTACGAATCGTGCTGTTTGCGTTGTCGGCGACATAGACGTTGCCCGCGTTGTCCACGCCGACGCCCGCGGGGCCGCTGAAGGCGGCCGCGCTCCCCGTCCCGTCGGAGCTGCCGGCAACCCCGGGCTGGCCCGCGAGGGTGGTCACGACGCCTGCGGGGGTTATCTTGCGCACGGTGTTGTTGCCGAAGTCGGCGACGTAGACGTTGCCCGACCCGTCCACGGCTATCCCGGTCGGGTCGTTGAACTGAGCGGCGGTGCCCGTTCCGTCCGCGCTGCCGGGGGTCATTGCCGTTCCCGCAAGGGTGGTCACGACTCCGGCCGGGGTAACCTTGCGGATCACATCCCCCTTTCCGTCCGCCACGTAGATGTTGCCGGCGCTGTCGACGGCGAGGTTCTCCGGGTCATAAAACAAGGCCTTCGCGCCTGTCCCGTCGTTCTCGCTCTGCACGCCCGCCACGCCAGCCAGGGTGGATACCACTCCCCCCGAGATCTTCCGGATCGTGTAGTTGCCGGAATCGGCGACATAGAGGTTCCCCGCCGAATCTGGGGCGACGCCACCGACCGCGTTGAAGAGCGCCGTGGCCACGGGCCCGTCGGTGCTTCCGCTTGTCCCGGCACTGCCGGCCACCGTGGTGACGACGCCTGCCGACGTCACCTTGCGGATGGTGTAGCTGCTCGAATCCGATACGAAGATGTTCCCGTTCGCGTCCGCGCGCACTCCGCCCGGGCTGCTGAACCGGGCGTTCCAGCCGGTTCCGTCCGCATGGCCGCTCGAACCGGGCCAACCCGCGAGCGTCGTCACGCCGTAGGTGTTGACGGTCAGGGTGGCCGGCGCGCTCGTGACGCTGCCCGCGGTATTGGTCACGATGCACCGGAACTGGTCGCCGTTCATCTGGCTTGTCGTATCGCTGACCAGAAGACCCTGGGTTTGGGATCCGCTGTAGGTGCCGCCGTCCGTCACGTCGGCCCACATCGTTGACCCGTAGGGCAGACGCTGCCATTGGTAACTCTGCGGAATGGAACCGGCGACGACGACATAGAACAGGGCCGGCTGGCCCAGGGTGGTGACCCGATCGCCCAGCTGGCCCGCGATGCTCACCGAAGGGCTCGCGGTCAGGGGCTCGGTAATCAACGCGGAAACGACGGGCACCCCGATGCCCGTCAGAAGGTCATAACCTGTGCCCGCGCTGTATGTGCCGTTGCTTCCCTGGGTGATGTCGCGGAAGGGCGCCGTGCCGATCAGGGGGTATATCAGGGGATTAAGGAGGCCGAGCGGCGCGCCACGCTTCTGGTTGATGAGCGTGCAGAAGGCGGACCAGATGGGCGTGGCCCAGCTGGTCCCGCCGATCGTCATCTGCTGCCCGCCGACGTAGACAAACGCCCCGTCGGCCGGATCGGCGGGCCCGGCAACATCGGGCACAAGCCGCATGTCCGTCGACGGCGTGTTGGTGCCGATGCCGTTGCCCACCTGCCATGGTGGGCGGCTGAAGACGGTGCTCACGCCCCCTCCGCTGCCCTCCGTGGCATTGGTCGCCCACGCCGTCTCGCTCGCCACGCTATTGTCCGGGTTGAGGAGGAGCGTCGTGCCGCCAACCCCGGTCACGTCGGGATCCGAGGTCGGAAACGTGACCTGGGCGACGCCCTCCGCGATTGCGGCGGTGTCGCCCGAAGCGCTGAGGACGGTGACCCCCGCACTGGCAAGATTGGCCATGTACTGGGCCTCGAGGATCAGGTAGTCCTTTGGAACATCGAGTTCATTGCCCCCAATGCAGATGTTGAGCACGTGCAGGGACGGCTGGGTCTTAAGGTCGGCGTATACCTGCTGGAGGATCTCGTCGTTCTCGGCGGGATCATTCGCGCTGGCGCCGTAGATCCTGATCTTCGCCCCCGGCGCCAGCGCGCTGGTCCACTCCACATCAAGCGTCGCTTCGTCAACCGAGTTCTGGTCGGGGGAACTGGCAGGACCTCCCGCAATGGGGACCTGTTCTATGTTGGCCGCCGACTGGCCCGTAATCCCTGTCGCGCTCCAGAACTGCGTCAGGTCGGTCTGCTGGGGAAATGCCAGAGCGTAAATCGCAATGGTCTGACCCGCGCCCGTCACGCCCAGGTTGGTCGCATTGTAGGCGGTCAATATCTGTGCCGGAAAATAAGTGGTGAACTCCTTGGCGTTCGCACGAAGCGCCCTCGGCGCGATAAGCGCGTGGCGCTTGATGTGGGGCTGGAGCCCGTGGATGCCGAGCACGATCGCGGACATGTCCGCAGGCAGGCTCGGGGCGGTCACGGCGGACGTGTATTCACTGTCTCCCTCGACGGCGACGCGCGCGAACGTCACCCCGAACGCCCGGGCGACCGCATCGACCGGGCCCCGCCCGAAGACCGCAAGGTGGTTCTCGTCGGTCCGCGTGATCTCAAGGCCCTGCGCCTTGAGCCACTGGACGAGCCTCTCGTGGTCGGCGGCCAGCGGAAAATACCGCACCACCTTCTCCGAATCCGAAATCAGTTCACCCCGGGCGATCCGCGCCTGCATCTCGTCGAAACTGCGCATGCGCAGGGCCACCTCGAACGTCATGCTCGCGGCGCGCTCGTCGGCGCTCAACACCGTCCGCGAAACGGCCGCTGCGTGCCGTGCGCCGGTGGGCGCCGACGGGATCGCCTTGATGCTGCCCGGGAACTCGGTCCTGTCCGGACTGACGGTCGCCGCGTGCACGCTCAAGCAGCACAGTGCGGCGGAAAACAGGAGGAGCAGCCGGGGATGGTTTCCGCTCACAAGGGACATAAAGGGTATCCGACCGGGTTAACGGGCTGAGGTTTCTCGGGAAAGCAGATCTTCGTTACAGTTTTTGCATGGTATCCGACGCCCCGGAGTGCGCACCGGTTTCCGCACGATCCCATTTCCACCGCTCGGGTCCCGCCCTTCCAGACAAATCGCCTGGGTTACCACCTTGAGAACGCGGCGCGGCCGCGCAAACCGGGCTGGGCACCGTGCGGGGCACTGACGACACCGCCGAATCTCGGACGGGGTTCTCCATCATGGAGCATTTTTGTGTTTACAACCGTAAACAATTATGCGTTTACAACTGTAAATGAAAGTGCCACGCATTTCCGAGGCCGAATGGGAGGTGATGAAGGTGATCTGGCCGAATCCCCCGTGCTCCGCCCATGAAGTCGTGGCCGCGCTCGCCCCTTCGAAGGCGTGGAGCGTGGGGACGATCAAGACGCTCCTCAACCGGCTTCACTCGAAGGGGGCGCTCAGGTTCGAAAAGGTCGGGAAATCCTATCGGTACCATCCGGTCGTCACGGAGGAGCAGCTCCGCGCCGTTGAGACGGAATCCTTCGTCGACCGCGTCTTCGACGGCTCGCTCTCGCCTATGATCGCGCACTTCGCCCGCATGCGGATGCTGAGCGACCAGGACCTCGATGAACTGGAGCGGATCCTGAGGGAAGGCAGGAAGCGGCCATGATTCTCCTCACTGAACTCACGTTGCGCGGCTCGGTGGCGGCGCTCGCGGTCATCGTATTCGACCGGAGCCTTGCCGGCTGGATCGGCGGACCGTCACGGCGCTTCATGTGGTGCCTGGTGCCGCTGGCCTTCCTTGTCCCGCTGCACATTCCCGTCTTTTCGGCGCTCGGACGCCTGCCTCCTGTGGTCGCGGCCGCCTTCGAGGCGCCGATGCTGCCTGCGCCGGCCGTTTCGGTCTCCGGCAACGCCGCCGTGAGGAACCTAAGCCTGGCAACGGGCGTCTGGCTGGTCGGCGCACTCTCCTACGCGGCGCTTGTGCTGGTCCAGACCGCCCGCGCCTCGCGCCGCTGGTCCCGCGAGCGCCTCTCCACGGACCACTCGCTCCTGGAGCTTCTGGAGGACTGCAAGGCTGAGACAGGCGTGACCGTTCCAATTGGTCTGGTCGTCTCGGGCTCGGTCCCGTCCCCCGCTATCATGGGGTGGCTGCGCCCGCGCATTCTCATCCCGGCGTCGCTGGCGACATCGGCTCCGGCCGATCTTCGGCCGATCCTCCTGCACGAGCTCGCCCACTTCCGGTGGTTTGACGTTCCCTTCAACTGGCTGCTGACCCTCGTGCGCTCTCTCCACTGGTTCAATCCCCTCGCCCACCTCGGGGCGGTCGCATGGGCTCACTTCCGCGAGGAGGCCGCAGACGAGGCGGTCGTGAGGCTCATGCGGGATTGCACCGGCCGGGCCTACGGCGACGCGCTGGTGCGCGCGCTGCGCCAGTGCCGGCACGCCGCGGTGCCGTTCGGCGCAATGGCCATTGTCGAGTCGGTCCATCACCTCAAACGGAGAATAACCATGATCAAGCGTTACCATGACAAGTCACCGCGTATCCTGCTGGCGGGATTCGCCTCAATCGTGCTGGCGGCGGTAGTCTGCTCCATATCTGTACGGGCCGCCGACACGGCTCCGTCCGACCTGAAGGCGGCAGCGCTTGCGAGTGCCCAGACGTGGCTGCTGGGGATCGACGGAGGCCAGTACAAGCAGAGCTGGAAGGACGCATCGACCGCATTCCAGAAGCAGGTGACTGCGGATCAGTGGGAGGGAATGCTGAAAAGCGCCCGCGAACCCCTCGGCAAATGCAATCAGCGCAAAGAGGTCTCTGCGGCCCTTCAAAAGGACCCGCCGACTCCCAACGGAGTTCTCAAAGGCGAATTCGTGATCATGCAATTTGATTCCTCCTTCGAGAACCTGAAGAGCGCGGGCGAAACCGTCACCTTCACCAAGGAGGAAGACGGTTCCTGGAAAGCCGCCGGCTACTACATTCATCCGAGGTGAGCCCCGCCACGGGGCGCTCCGGCAGGCCGCTGCAGGCGGAGTCGGGCGCCCCAGGGCGCTCATCCCTTGAGCGCGCCCGCCGCTATCCCGCGCACGATCTGGCGCTGGAGCGCAAGGTAGACGGTAAGGATCGGGAGCGTGACTAAGACGATTCCCGCGAAGAGCATCCCGTATTCGGTCCGGTACTCGGCGGCGATGGAGAGGTTGGCGAGCCCGAGCGGAAGCGTGCGGGCCGTCTGCCACGTGTCTCCGTTCACCAGCATGAACGCATAGAAATACTCCCTCCACACCCCTATGAACTGAAAGATCGCGACCGTCACGAGGCCCGGCCTGGCCAGCGGCAGGAGCACCCTCCAGAAGGCGGAGAATTCCCCGCACCCGTCGACGACGGCAGCCTCGTACAGGGACCGCGGCAGCGACCGGAAGAACCCGGCTAGGATGAAGATGGCGAACGGCAGCCCGTTCGCGGTGTAGACCAGGATAAGCCCGATGCGCGAATTGAGGAGGCCAAGCGCCCGGAGCTCGAAGAAGAGCGGCACGACCGCGAGCTGCGCCGGGATCGTGAGCCCCGCCATCATGAGCCCGAAGACGACCCGGCCCGCCGGGTGTGAGAACCGGGCCAGCGCGTACGCCGCCATCGCGCCCAGTGAGACGATAAGCGCCACCGAGGCGCCCGTCACGACGACCGAGTTCATGAAATACCCGCCAAAATGCGCGCCGCTCCAGGCGCGCGCGTAGTTGTCCGTGCGCAGGTCCGACGCCGAGGGAAGAGCGAACGTGTTGCGGAAGATGGCGTCGTCCGGCTTGAGCGACGAATACGCGACCCAGACCATCGGGAACACGAGCCATGCCGAGTATCCGAGCAGGGCCGCAAAGGCCACCGACCTGGAAAAGCGGCGTGTGCGGCCGGGATCCGTCATCGGCGTCATGAGTCCACGGGCTCGCTCCTCATCCCGCGCAGGACGGCCGCGCTGCCCAGCAGGACCAGCGCGCAGAGGATGACCGCTAGGGCGGCGGCCCTGCCCATATCAAAATCCTTGAACATCGTCGTTACCAGCAGCGTGCCGAGGGTACTCACCGAAGCCGACGGGTCCTGGGACGTGAGCAGCCACACCATCTCGAAGGCGTTCAGCCCCGCAATGACCAGAAACACCGCGGAGATCGCGAGCACCTCCCGGATCATCGGAAGGGTGATCGAGAGGAACTGCATCCAGCCCGGCGCGCCGTCGATATCCGCCGCCTCGTACAGCTGGGGGTCTATTCCCTCCATGGCGGCCAGATATAGGATGAGGTTGAAGCCGCAGGCCATCCAGATGTAGATCGGGATGAGCGCGGCGTAGAGGTTCCCCTCCGAGAGCCACGGGTAGTCCGCGAACGATCGGAGCCAGTCCCAGTGCAGCATCCCGCCGAGTCCGACCAGGCCCGCGTTCACGAGGCCGCCGTGGGGCTGGTAGGCGTTCAGCCAGATGAGGGTCGCCGCGATGCCGCCGAGTATGTTAGGAAAGAGCAGGATAATCCTGAACGCCCCGGCCCCCCAGACTCCGCGGTGAATCAGCATCGCGAACAGAAGGGCGATCGGCACGACGACGAGCGCAGGCACCAGCATGAGGAAGAGGTTGTTGCCTAGGGCCGACCACAAAGCATCGCTTTCGAAGAGGAGGGACTTGAAGTTGTACAGCCCCACCCAGGCCCTGGGGCTGATGCCGTCCCAACGGGTGAAGGCCCACATGAAGGCCACAAGGGCGGGCGCGAGCATGAGCGCTCCATAGAGTATGATCGCGGGTCCGACAAAGCCGGCCGCCATCCCCGTGCGCAGCGGCCCGAAGCTCGTGCCGCCATCCCCGCGCGCCGGTTTCCCTTGGTGAGGCCCGAGCTGGCCCCAGGCGAGCCATCCGAGCGCCGCCGCGAGGCCGAGGATCATCGCCGAGCCGGCGAACGGGTGCCGGTAGTCGACGTGGACGGGGTCCGCGATGCGGTTCCTGTCGGCCTCGGCGGCCGCCTCCATCCTGCGCGAGAACTCCCCGGGCTCCAGGCGGCCCGTCATCAGGCGCCCCGTCTCGTCCACCCGCGCCTGCCGGATCACCGGCGGCATCAGCATGGTCTGCGGCATGTTGAACGACTCCCTGGCTCCCGCAATCATGGCCGCGGTGTCGCTCATCCGCGCCGAGTACGCCGAGAGCGGAACGCCGCGCACCGCGACCGGCGCGTCCGTCTGCCGGACGAACGCCTCGGCCCGCGAGCGTGAGGTGAGGAACCTGAGGAAGTCGACCGTCAGCCGCTCCCGCAGCCTATCACCGGTGTTGAAGACGAAGAAGCAGTCGCTGCCCGTCTGTACCGTGGACGGGTCGGCGACGCCGTCGGCAAACACGGGGAAGTTCATGGTGCCCACGTCGAAGCCCTCCGGGATCCTCCCCGACATCTCGTTAAAGAACCAGGAGCCCGACACCGTCATGGCGGCCCTTCCCTGCAGGAAATACAGCTCCGCGCCCTGCGCGGTCTCGCCCTCCCACCCCGTCTGCGCGTCCTCGCTTGTCACGCGCCGCAGGATCCCCGCGCTCTTGGCGACCCGCGGATCCGCCCACGCCCCCGGCTTGAGTTCGTTTATCCCCTGCCATCCCGCGGGCCCCGCCAAGCTATGGTAGGCGGCGCGGAAGAACGCGTCGGGATAGAGCCAGCGTGTCCCGGGAAGGCTTACCGGGGCAAGCCCCGCGGCGCGGATCCTGCCGCACAGTCCAAAGAACTCCTCCCACGTGCGCGGCTCCGTCCAGCCGTGCGCCCGGAACATCCCGCGGTTGTAGAAGAGGCTCCAGCAGGAATAGGAGAAGGGCAGGCCGTAGGTTGCTCCGCCGACCCTCCAGGTGTCGAGCGAGCCCGGCTGGAAGGTGTCGCCCCATCGGGCGTCGCCCTCCCAGTTCCTCTCGTCCAGGTATCGGCTCAGGTCGGCGACCCGCCCGGCCCGGATCAGCGCCGGCCACAGGATGTAGGGAACCCAGGCGGCGTCGGGAAGATTCCCGTCCACGATCCGGATCCGGAGCTGGTCCTGGATCCTCGGGTCGCCGTACACGTGGACGCCGACACCCGGATGCACCGCCTCAAACATGCGGGCTGTCTCCACATAGAACCCGATGCCGTAGCCGCCCTCGAACACGGGCACGTCAAGCACCACCGGCGGAGCTCCGAAGGCCGGCAGCGCCGCAAGGAGCGCGGCGACGGCGATACTTGCGGAGAGCCGGGGTGTCACGTGCGGAAGCCGGCCCGCCTGAGCGCCCGGTGGAGCGCGGCGACGTGCTTTCGGTCGCGCGTCTCCACGGTGCACACGACATGGGTCGCGCTCACGTCCGGCCCGCTGAAGGCGCGGTCGTGGGCAACCTGGTTCACGCTGGCCCCGCACGAAGCGATCACCCGGCAGAGCTCGGCGAGGCCGCCTGGCCGGTCGGAGATCTTCACGGTGAAGCGGGTGAGCCGCCCGTCATGGACGAGCCCCTTTTCGATCACGCGGCCTAGGATGACGGGGTCGATGTTGCCCCCGCAGACCACGAGCGCCACGCGCTTGCCGCGCAGCCCCTTGATCCTTCCCGACATCATCGCCGCCAGCGGCGCCGCCGCCGCACCCTCGACGACGGTCTTTTCGAGCTCAAGCATGCGCAGGATCGCGAGCGCAATCCACTTCTCCTCGACCTGCACCACGCTGTCGACGCGCCCGCGGATGAGCTCGAACGAGCGGTCCCCGACCGTGAGCGTCGCCAGGCCGTCGGCCAGCGTCGGCCGCCTCGAAACGGGCACCGGGTGCCCCGCCTTTAGCGCCGCCGTAAGGTTCCCGGTCGACACGCTCTCGACCGCGATGATCTTCACCCGGGGCCTCACGGACTTGACCGCCACGCACAGGCCCGCCAGGAGACCCCCGCCCCCTACCGGGCAGACGATGGCATCGACGTCGGGAACCTGGTCGAGGATCTCCAGGCCGATAGTCCCCTGGCCCGCGATGATGTCCGGATCGTCAAAGCCGTGGATGTAGGTCAGTCCCTCCGCGGCCACGAACCGCTGCGCCTCGGCGCGCGCCTCCGAGAAATCACTCCCGTGGAGAACCACGCGGGCGCCCAGACGCTGGCAGGTTGTGATCTTGATCAGCGGCGCGAATTCCGGCATCACCACGGTCACCGGTATCCCGAGCAGCTGGCCGTGGTAGGCCAGCCCGAGCGCATGGTTTCCCGCGGAGGCCGCAACGATCCCCTTCGCGCGGTTTGCCTTTGGCAGCTTGAGGAGCGCGTTGCGCGCACCCCGCACCTTGAACGACCCGGTCCTCTGGAAATTGTCGAGTTTGCAAACAATTCGTGCACCGGTGATTTCGCTAAGCGGAATCGACTCGGGGCACGGGGTGACGATGACACCCGACCTGATCCGTCGGCGCGCCTCCTTGATGTCGGACAGGCTGACGGACGTTTTCGCCATCGTTTTGCGGGGAATTGCGTTGCGGGCAAACCGGACGAGTTTAGACCCCATCTGACCGATGTATCAGGTTACCTTTTCAGAGCAAGCCATGCAGGAACTGAACAAGCTCGAGACGCTGGCGCAGCTCGAGGTGGTGGAGCCCATCAGCAGCGTCAAGACGATCGACTTGGAGCATCCGCGCGAGCCCCTCGGCCGCTTTCAGCGCAACGGCAAGCCGTTCTACCGCCTCCGGGCCGGGGACCACCGCTTCTATTTCGACGTCTCCGGCGACACGCTTCACGTGAACTACATCCTCCACAAGAACTCACTCGAGGACTTCCTTCTGCGCAACCGGCTCCCGGTGTCGGAGCAGCAGCTCGTGGAGCAACATTCCAAGTTCTGGAAGTACCTGGAGAGCCTCACCAAATGATCTTTGCACGCCGCCACAAGGATGCGCGGGAGGACGCCGACCTCGCCTCGCGCGAGGACCCGTACAACGAGGCCCAGGCGAGCCGCATCTACATCCTGCCCAACCTGATGACCGCCGGCAATCTGCTGTGCGGGTTTATGGCCGTGGTTCACTGTATCCACGCGCGTCTCGCGGGCACCGCGGATGACGGGTTGTATCTGGCGGCCTCGGCGCCCGACCACTATCGCTATGCGGTCTATTTTATCTTCGGCGCCGCCATCTTCGACGTGCTGGACGGACGCCTTGCCCGTATGGGGGGCCGCGAGTCGCTCTTCGGCGCCGAATTCGACTCGCTCGCGGACGTCGTCTCTTTCGGGATGGCTCCCGCTTTCCTGATGTTCTTCCTGATCCTGTCGCCGTCCCAGGCGTTCCCTTGGTTTAGGGACGCCGGGAGTATTATCGGGGGATTCGTGGGCTTCTACTACCTCCTCTGCGCCGCCATGCGCCTCGCCCGGTTCAATGTGATCACGAATCCGCTCATTCATCGGGCCAGCAAGGAGTCGAATAAGGACTTTGTGGGGCTGCCGGTCCCGGCGGCGGCGATGACGGTGGCCTCCCTGGTGCTCTTCCTCCTCAAGCTGAGCGAGTCCGACAAGTCGCTCAACCGCTTCGCCATCATCCTGCCCTTCCTGATGCTTCTTATCGCCTCGCTCATGATGAGCACGGTGAGGTATCCGAGCGGCAAGCAGGTCGACATGCAGACGAAGACCCGGATGCGCACCTTTGTGCTGATGATGCTCTCGATCGGGCTTGTCGTCGTCTTCAAGGAAATCGCTTTCCTCTGCCTTTGCCTTGGCTACATCTTCTTCGGGCTCGTCCGCCACTGGAGGAGGCCGCGCAACCCCTCTATCGCCCGCTGACCGCATGGGAACATCGTGCCTGAAACCTGTTGGCTGATTCCGAACAACCCCAACCCTGCGAATAACTGGCCATCTACACACATCAACCGGCGAATTGCTCACACGTGAAAAACGGCGCATTTCCGAGCGAATCGGCCGACTTACTGGTGTTTCGAGCCCCTTATACGACTACGACTGTAATTCATTATTGAATCTCCAGTCATTTGGACTTTGTTAGTTTGTCCCGCCTCCCACTGGGGGCATACCCCAGACACATGAAATTCAAGACGAACCGCGACCACTTCGCTAACGGCCTCTCTCAGGTCCTAAACGTTGTCGGGTCCAAGGCGACGATGCCCATTCTCAGCAACGTGCTGATTGAGGCTGAAAAGGACCAGTTATCGCTCACGACCACGAATCTCGACCTTGGGATCCGTTGCAAGATCAAGGCTGACGTGAAGGAAGGCGGTTCGGTCACCTTGCCCGTTAAGCGCCTCGCCAGTATCGTGCGCGAGCTGCCTAATTCCGACGTTTCCGTTGATGCTTCCCCAAATCACCAAGTGAAGCTCTCGTCGGGGGGTTCAACCTTCCGCATCATGGGCATGGGCAAGGACGAGTTTCCTCCGCTGCCCGAGTTCGGCGACGAGAAGGCGCACACGCTCCAGCAGTCCGAGCTCGCTGCCATGCTGAAGAGCGTGTCGTACGCGCAGTCGCAGGATGAGACGCGCTATACGCTCAACGGAGTGTATTTCAACTTCAAGGAAGGAGGCCTGACCCTGGTGGCGACCGACGGCCGACGGCTGGCACTGATCTCGAAGGAAATGCAGGTACTCGCGGCTGGTACCGGGGCTATAATCCTGCCGGCCAAGACGGTGAGCGAACTCGCCCGGATCCTCGACAAAGGCGACCAGGTGAAGATCAACTTCAGCGACCGGCGCTGCGCCTTCCAGATCGGGACCGACAAGGACACAAGCGGCCTGATCGACAGCGTCTACCTCTACTCGAAGGTGGTCGAGGGCAGCTACCCGAACTACCAGCAGGTCATCCCCAAGGAGACGCACCAGAGGATCAAGCTGGAGCGCGAGCTGCTCCTGCAGTGCGTCCACCGCGCGGCGCTGGTCTGTTCCGAGAAGTCCAACTCGGTGCGCATCAAGCTGACCAGCAACCTGCTTGAAATCACCGCGCAGAGCCCCGACTTCGGTGAGGCGCACGAGTCCATGGCGATAGGCTACAGTGGGCCCGACCTGCAGGTCGCGTTCAACCCGGCCTTCGTCATCGATCCGCTCCGGGCGCTGTCAAAGGACGAGGTCTTCCTTGAGCTCAAGGACGAGGTGAGCCCGGGCGTCTTCAAGACGCTCGACAATTTCATCTGCGTCATTATGCCGATGAGGCAAAGCTAGGTGGCTGGCGAGCGCCGGGCCGGTCTCAATCCTGCGCCGGCGTCACTCGACGTCGTAGATCTCCACGAGCGCAATCCCGGTGTCGCCGCTAGCCCCCGTCACCTCCGCAGTGTAGGCACCTGGCGGCAGCGTGATAAGGAGGGCCGAGTCAGACGTTGCCAGTGTTCCCCATAAGAAGGCGCCCACGGAAGACGAAACCGAGCCAATCAAGGGCCCCACGCCCCAACCCTTGTTGGAGGCGATCAATCGGCTGTTGGAGGCGAAAAGCTGTAGCGCGGGATCTGGGAGCACCCCCGTTAGGCCGTACGGGGCCAGCGCGGGACCCGAGGCGCGAATCAAGACCGTCTTGGAGGTCGTGCCCCCGATCACGAAGCCCGCAATAAGGACGTTGGAGCCCTGGCCAACCTGGGTTCGCGCAGAGAGGTTGATCAGGCGGGGCGCCACCGCCGTGTAGCGGTCGAAGGGTGTCGCGTCGTAGACCTCAGCCAACGCGACCCCGGCGTCACCGCTCGTTCCCGCAACGAGGGCCGTGTAGGCCCCCACCGGCAGGGTCTCGACCAGGGCGGAATCCCCGCTTGAGGAATTCGACCAAGCAAACGCTCCCACCGCGTTAGCCGTGCTGGAAACCGTGGCGCTTCCGGCCCAGCCGCTGTTGCTAGCAATCTCGTTGCCTGAGGCCGAGCTTACGAGCTTCAGGCTCGTGTCTGGCAAGACACCCGTCACCCCAAGAGGGACCAGGGCCGGACCAGAGGCCCGAAGCAGCAGCGGCTCGGAACCTGAGGTCCCCGCACCGCCAACAACGAACCCGGCGATGAGCACCCCCGAACCGGAGCCAACAGGCGACCGGCACGACAAATTGATCAGGCGGCCGGGGTTTGGGGTATCGACGACCGAAAGCGTTGCATAAGCCGACGACGTCCCCTGCGGATTTGTGGCGACGCAGAGATACTGGCCCGAGCTTCTCGGCGAGGCCCCGGCGACAAGCAACGTTGCCCCGTTCGCCCCCTCGATGGGGCTTCCGTTGAGATACCATTGATAGCCCGGGGCCGGGACCGTTCCTGAGGAAACGCTGAAAACCACGGAGCTCCCCGGGGCAACCGATTGCGACGAGGGCACCACAGCATAATAGGGTTCGGTTGGCATCGTCGGGGGGGCGTCGTAAGCCCCGACCCTAATCAAGTTATTAAAGGAGTCGGCCACGAACACGTTTTCCGAGGCATCCACCGCGACGCCTATTGGCGTATAGAAGAGCGCCGCGCTTCCCAGTCCGTCAGAGCCGCCGGCCAAACTCGGATCACCGGCGAGCGTGGTCACCGTGCCGTCGGGCGTGATTTTCCTGATCGTGTTGAACAGGCCGTCGGTCACAAAGACAGTGCCGCGCGCGTCCACTGCGATCCCGTAAAGTTCACCAAATTGCGCCGCGGCACCCAACCCGTCGGCGGTGCCACGCGTGCCCCCCGCGAGCGTTGTCACCAAGCCCAGTTGGGTGATCTTCCTCACGGAGAAATTCCCGGAATCCGCGACATAGAGGTTGCCGTAGGGATCCACCGCAACGCCCTGCGTCATTCCAAACTGCGCAAGGGAGCCGGGGCCGTCGGCGCTGCCGGAGACCCACTGGGTTCCCGCGATTGTGGTCACGACGCCGGCCGGCGTGATCCTTCGCACGATGTTGTCGTCCGCGACGTAAACCATGCCGCTGCTGTCGACCGCCACCCCTGTCGGGTTCAGGAAGCGGGCCGCCGGGCCGGTTCCATCACCGTTGCCCACCACGGGCGCCGCGCCGCCTAGGATCACAGGGACTCCGACGGTGAGCTGTCCCGGGGAGCCGGCGAGGGTGGTCACGCCGCCGCCCGGTGTGATCTTGCGGATGGTTTGATTTCCGTTGTCGGAAACGTACACGTTGCCGCTGAGATCGACCGCCACCCCATAGGGGAAAACGAAGGACGCCGTCGAGCCCGGGCCGTCACTGCTGCCCGGCCTGCCAACGGTTCCGGCCAGCGTGGTCACGGTTCCATCAGGGGCTATCTTTCGAATGGTGTCGTTCCTGCAGTCGCCAACGTAGACATAGCCGCCGTTGTCGACGGCAACGCCACTTGGAGCATTGAAACGAGCCTCCGCGCCAATGCCGTCGGTGCTGCCCAGTCCATTCGCGTCGCCGATCGCTTCGCTTACGCCTCCCGCCGGGGAAATCTTCCAGACCTCTCCGTTCAAGGAATCGACCACGTAGACGTTGCCGCTCGCATCCGCCGCGACGCCCTCCGGCTTGATGCCAAATTCACCGACAAGGGAAGGGGACGGAAGCAAGGTGAGGGTGGTCACGACGCCAGCGGCGGTCACCTTCCGAATCGCACCGCTGTTGGCGGTGATCACATACAGGTTGTCGTTGCCGTCGATGGAGATCCCCGACGGCGTCTCGAATTGGGCCGAGGTCCCCTGGCCGTCTGCGTAGCCGGGAACGCCTGTGGTGCCCGCGAAAGTCGACACCACCCCCTCAGGGGATATCTTCCTTATCGTGCAGTTGTTGCTGTCGGTGACAAACAAGTTGCCCTTGGAGTCGAAGGCGACGCCGGACGGAGCGCTGAATTTGGCAGCCATCGCTGGACCGTCCACGGATCCCTGCACACCGGGGACTCCCGCGAAGGTGCTTACCGTCCCGTCGGGCGCAATTTCCCAAAGCGCATCGTTCTGATCTGGCTGCGTGCGCACAAGT
>PLTZ01000045.1 GCA_003164715.1 Opitutaceae bacterium
TACCGTTTTATTTAAAATGCTCTAGTTCACACGGTCTCCCACGAACAGGCGGCCACGGGATCGCGGCCCTCGTCGAAGTCGATGTAGTCGAAGTAGGTCTCGATGGGCCTGGCCTCCAGGCCCGCCTCCCGGACCCGCTGGCGCAGGCGCTGGACGACGTCGGCCGCGTCGTGGAAGCCCCGCTTCATCAGGTAGCCGTTCCAGACCTGGCACTCTTCGTCCGTGCGGCGCCCGCCCCGGGCCTCGACCCAGTCCAGGACCTCCGCGTCGCCCCCGCCCCCAAGCACGCGCGCCCGGATGTCGTCGTACGCAACGCGCATGAAGCGGCAGCAGCGGGCGTCGAACATGCCCGGCTTCGTGTCGCCGAGGTTCTCCACGTAGTCGGGGGGCAGCTTCCCCGCCGCGTGCAGGCGGATCTTGTCGAGCATCCTCCCAAAATAGACGAGGCGGCCGACCTTGGCGTACGGGCTCCTGAGACCGGGGATGTTGGACATGGGGATATCGGGACCTGAAGACGATTCGGGGCGCGGGAGAAGTCAAGTTCCGCTGCGCAAAGCGGCCCTGCGCCCCGGCCGGCGCGGCGCCTATCCCTCGGCGCGCCCGCGCGCATCCTCCTCGATCAGGCGCTTCAGGCGGTCAAGCTCCGCACGGACGCGCCCCTTCACGGCCGCAAGCTCGGCCTCGCAGACCACCTTGTCCGACGCGAAGAGATAGAACTTCATCTTGGGCTCGGTCCCGCTGCCACGGGCCGCAAACCGGTAGCCGTTCGCCAGCGTCACGATGTAGAGGTCCTGCTTCGGGATCTCGTCGCCGTCGGCGTCGAGGATCGTCTCCCTGCCGAAATCCCGGAACTCGGAGACCTTCACGTCACCGAATGCGGCGGGCCGCGACGTCCGGTACGTGTCCAGGATGCGCCTGATCTTCGCGCTGCCGCTCGCGCCCTCGTAATAGATGTTGATCGTGTCCTCCAGATAGAAGCCGTATTTCAGGTAGACCTGGTCAAGGTACTCCGGGACCGTGAGGCCCTTCGCGGCCACCCACGCGCAGAGCTCGGCGAACATCAGGCACGCGGCGTTTCCGTCCTTGTCCCTGACATAGTCGTTCGGCAGGTAGCCGTAGCTCTCCTCGGTGCCGAAGACAAAGAAGGTGCTGTGCTTCCGGAGCAGCTGGGCGCGCTCGGCGAACGGCGTCTTGTCATAGTCCCATTCGGGGCCCATGGCGGCCTTCAGGCGCTCCTCGTACACGCGAATCTTCGCGGCGATCCATTTGAAGCCGGTCAGCGTGTCGACAACCTTCAGACCGTGCGCGCGGCCGATCGCGTTCTGGAGCTGGGTCGTCACGAAGGTCTTGATGATACATGCGTTCGGCGAGCCCTCACTCGGGATCCATCCGAGCTCCTTGTACTTGAGGATGCGGTACTCGGCGATGAGCGACCCGATCTGGTTGCCGGAGAGCAGCTCCATCGCCCCGGAGCGACCCCTCACCGCAACCCCCATCCGGTCGCAGTCGGGGTCGGTCGCCATCACCACGTCGCAGGCCCGCCGGTTCGCGGTCGCCACGGCCAGCGAGAGCGCCTCCGCGTTCTCGGGGTTCGGCGACTTCACGGTCGGAAACCTCGGGTCCTGGGCCATCTGCTCGGTGACGAGGACGACGTTGCAACCCGCGTGGATCAGCATCGGCACGGCGTGAATCGCGCCCGTGCCGTGGATGTTCGTGTAGACGACCTTCAGACCCGAGCCGCGCAGGACGGACCGGTCGACCACCGCGAACGAGGCGGCGTTCATGTACGCGTCGTCCATGTCCCGGCCGAGCAGGTGGACGCGGGCGAGGTCCGTGGCCAGAAAGTCCGGCACCGACCCGAGCGGGACGGCGGCCACCTTCGCCGCGATCCCCGCGTCGTGCGGGGGGATGACCTGGCCGCCGTCGACGAAGTACGCCTTGAATCCGTTGTCGTGGGGCGGGTTGTGGCTCGCGGTGATGACGACGCCGGCGTGGGCCTTTAGCTGGCGCACGCTGAAGCTGAGCTGGGGCGTCGGGCGCGGCCCGTCGAAGATGTAGGCCTCGCCGCCGAGCTGGGCCCATATCGACGCCGCAAGCTCGCAGAACGGCCTTGAGTAGAACCGGACGTCGTGGGCGATGACCAGACGGGGCTCCGAGGCGTCCCCGCGGGCGTCGAGGTAGCCTTTGGTGTAGTTGAAGAGCCCGATAACGGCGCGCGCGAGCGTGAAGTCGTTGAGCATGTTGCTGCCGACGGCGGCGTGCTCGGGCGTACCGTACGGGCCGGGGGTCCCGGCCTCGGCGGCCGTCGTGACCAGGCCGATGGTCCTGCCGCGCATGCCGCCCGTCCCGAACTCCAGCTCCCGGTAGAACCGGTCGTTCAGCTCCCCCCAGCACCGCTTCTCGAGGAGCTCCGTGATGCTCGACTTGGCCCAGGCCGGAAGGCCGGCCCCTAGGTATTCGGCGATGCTCGCGATCGTGCTCGGCATGAGCTTGCCCATGAGCACGGCGGACTGAAGTTGGTCGGAGGGTGTCATCTCTGGGAAGGGTTACAGGCAGAGTCCGTTCTCGATTGCGGGTTTGGTCGCGAGGCGGGACCAGCTTTCCATGAAGGTCTGCTCGTCATAGCCGAAGAGCGGCGAAATCTCTAGGGCGAATTCCGGCGGGCACGCCGGGTCCGCGGGGACCGCCGCCCCGGCCTTCCGGAGCCAGCGCGCGAACTGGCGGAGCTGGTCGGCCCGGCATGTCGCCGGCGAATCGACGCCTTCGGCGTTCTTCACCGGGGAGAAATCGTCGGCGCGGCTGGTCTCGATGACCACCGGGTTCCTCGCCGAGGGCAGGGCGTCGAAGACGAACATCTCGAACTTCACCCCGTTCGCCTTCTCGGGGCGGACCTCCCTGCCGGCCGCATCCACGGTGGCGATCCTCTTGTCGGCCCTGTGGAATGGGAGCGCGCCGACGCCTTGAGCCATCCTCCTGACGAAGTCCCGGTCGATGACGTGGATGGCGATGCTTCCCGCCTCGTAGCGAAGCGCCCCCGTGGACGGGTCCCTTTCCCGCTGGAGCTCGATCGGCAGGTCGGAGTATTCGATCACCACCAGCCGGCCCCCCTTCCTGCAGAAATGGCCGAGCTTCTCCTCGGGGTACGCCTTCGGCACGGTCTTGCTCGACATCTCGGAGCCCTTAAGGAGGTGCCAGCCGATGAACGCCGCGTCGACGCAGCGGACGAGGGGGTTGTCCACCTGGAAGTAGCTGAGCGTGTCGATGCCCTCGGCCGCCATAAGGTCCAGCGCCCCGCTCCTCTCCAGGGCCCTGAGCGACCCACCGTGACCGTCCGGGGAAAGCGCAAGCGATCCCCGGCTCTCGAGGAGGATCTTCCCCGAGTAGTCGACGGCGGGCATCCGCCCCTGCCGGAAGAGATGGACGCGGCCCGGGTCGAGCCCGAAATGGCGGTTGTCCCGGAAATACGCCTCGGTCGCGGCATGGTTCTGGTGGCTCGTCATGATGAACCAGTGAAGCGGCCGCCCGTAACGGTTTCCCGCCGCCAGAATCTTCTCCGAAAACACCTGGAAGAGGGAGTGGTGGCGCACCGGCGTCACGGGAAACGTCCCCTTGGGCCCATCGTAGCCAAGGCGGGTCCCCTGCCCGCCCGCCACCGTGAACGCGGCCACCCGTCCTGCGCGAAGGGCCGCCTCGCCGGCGGCGGCGGCCTTCGACCACGCCCCGGCGTCGCCCCCGTGGCCCGGCAGCCGCTCATACGGGGCCGGGACGAGCCCCTCCAGGTCCGCGGCCGCCGGACCGCCCGGCGCCACGAGGGTGCGCACGAGCCGGTTGACCTCGCCGAGGTCGATCTCGGAAGCCTCGGCTATCAGGCGCGCCTGGGCGTCGGGTGCAAGACCGTCGAAGAAGGCGAACACCTGCCCCTGTCCGGCGCTGCGGAAGCGTTCAATGACAAGCTCGGAGTCGGTCGGCATGGGTCGCGGCCCTCACTCCTCAAAACGGTAGATGAACTCGTCGGGCTTGGCATAACCCAGCTTCTTCCGGATCACCTTGTCGACATACGCGGGGTCCGACCGCAGGCGGTCGAGCACCCGCTCCTGCTGGCGCAGCCGCTCCTGGGCCTCCGCGAGCCGCTGGCGGTTCTGGGCCTCCACCTGCTCCAGCCGGGCGTACTCGTGGCGCGCGTCCAGGAGCAGGTAGCTGCCCGCGATCCCAAGGCCCGCAAAAAGCAGCAGGTAGAGGCTCACGATGGTCTTGCGGAATTTCACGGGTCTTTGACATCGATAAACAGCGCACCACCACGGGTTCGCAATTCTTTTTGGCGGCCGCGGCGGGGCGCGGGTTTTGGCGTGCGTTTTGGGTAGGTCCCGGCTTACTCGGATTTGTCTATGTACCTGAGCTACTATGGATTCAACGAGATGCCGTTCAACATCACGCCGGATCCGAAATTCCTCTTTCTTAGCCCGACGCACCAGGAGGCGCTGCAGCATCTCAAGTTTGGCGTCCGCGAGCGCAAGGGTTTCATCGTCCTCATCGGCGAGGTCGGCTGCGGCAAGACGACGCTCTGCCGGCGCTTCCTGAACGAGCTGGACCCCGCGCGCTTCGACACGGCGCTCATCCTGAACCCACGGGTCACGGAGACGCAGATGCTCAAGGCGATCCTCGGGGAGCTCGGCGAGACGAAGCTCGCGCGCAGCCAGGTCGACCTCGTCTCGCAGATGAACCGGGTCCTCCTCGAGAGGATCCACCGGGGCAGGGACATCGTCCTCATCATCGACGAGGCCCAGAACCTCTCGTTCGAGGTGCTCGAGCAGGTGCGCCTGCTCTCGAACCTCGAGACCGACAAGCAGAAGCTCCTGCAGATCGTCCTCCTGGGGCAGCCCGAGCTCAAGGAGGTCCTCGCCCGCGAGGAACTGCGCCAGCTGCGCCAGCGCATCCTCGTCCACTACGAGCTCCACCCCCTCTCCCACAGGGACATGATCCACTACATCCAGCACCGCCTCACCCTGGCGGGCGGATCGGGCCGGCCCTCATTCACGCCCTGGGCGCTGCGGGCCATCCACAAGGCAAGCCGCGGCATTCCCCGTGTGGTGAATAACCTCTGCGACAAGGCCATGCTCTCGGCGTTCATCCGCCAGTCCGACGAGGTGAACTACTGGGATGCGCGACGGGCCGTCCGCGACATGGCCCTCCTCACGAGCTGAGCGCTCACCGATGAGTCTCATCAACGATGCGCTGAAAAAGGCCGCGCGCCTGCGCGCCGAGGAGCAGGCGGGCATGCCTCCCCCGATGCCAGGCAGGGTCCACGGGCGGATCTCCCGCCAGCGCGAGCCTATCCGCACGCAGACAGTTGTCCTCATCGCCGGGGCCGCGGTCGCCCTCATCGTGGTCTCGGCCGTCATCACCGGCATCCTGGTGACCGCGAAGCCGGAGCCGAAGGCCACCGTCGCGGCAAAGCCGACGCCGGAGGCGCTTCCGACACCGGCGCCGCAGAAGGTCGTCGTGCAGGTTCCCGTGATCTCGGTGCCGGTTTCACAGCCGGTCGCGGCGCCGCCCACCCCGGCCCCGACGGCCCCCGTGACGGCCGCCAAGGCCCCGCCTCCCGTCGTCCGCGCCGTGGAGCGCCCGGCGGCTGCGGCTCCGGAGCCCCAGGGCCGAAATGACCTGGTCCAGGGGATCGTGGACAGGCTCCACGTCTCCGGCGCGCGCGCGGCGGGCGCCGACAGCAAGGCCCTCATCGACGGCCACGTCTACCGGGTGAATGACATCGTGGACAAGACCGTGGGCCTAAAGCTGGTGAAGGTGGAGCCCGACCGCCTCACGCTGGTGGACGCGCAGGGCAGCACCTACGACAAGACCTACTGACCCGTGGTCAGAACGCCGTCTCCGGGGGCACGATCACCTGCCAGAGCGTCCTGGAGGTGATCTGGAGGTCCATCCATAAGGACCAGTGGGAGATGTAGTACACGTCCCAGTATACCCGGCGGCGCACCATCTCCTCCTCGAGCACGGCGCCCCGGAAGCCCAAGCTCTGCGACAGGCCGGTGATCCCCGGCTTGACCAGGTTGCGCGTCCGGTAGCCCTCGGTCTGCTGCCGGAACTCCTCATCCAGGAGGGGCATGTACGGCCGCGGCCCCACGATGCTCATCTCCCCAACGAGCACGTTCCAGAACTGGGGGAACTCGTCCAGGCTGCGTCGCCGCATGAACCGGCCGAAGGGGAAGATGCGCTGGTCCTCGGAAAGCGCCTGCATTGACTCGGCCGCCGCGTTCTCGGGCCCGATGTACATCGAGCGGAACTTCAGCATGCAGAAGATCCTGCCCTGCTTGCCCCGCCTGTCGCGCGCGTGAAACAGCGGGCCCGGCGCCTGGAGCCGCTGCATGATCGCCACCCAGGCGCAGAGGGGCGGCAGGAGCAGCGCCACGACGGGAATCGCGACGGCCAGGTCGAACGAGCGCTTGACCAGGCGGTTGATCGGGTCCTCGAGGGGCTCCTCCTGCAGGGTGTAGAAATGGCGCCCCTCCTCGGTGATGGGGACCAGCGGCTGGGTGTAGCGCTCCTCGATGTTGCTGTGGATCAGCAGGCGGCAGCCGTGGTCGCGGCACGCGTTGATGACGCCGCTGGCCTCCAGGTCGTTCGCCGGCAGCTCAAGCATGATGACCTGGCCGACCAGCCTCTCCCCGAGGACCCGCGGAAGGTCCGCTGGCGTTCCAAGCCAGGGAACCGACAGGGCGTCCGGGCCCGCCGGGGGCCGCTCCGGCGACAAGAGGCCGACGGGATAGATGCCCAGGGGCTCCTTGTTGGCCGCCCATTCCCTGACCTTCGCGAACGAGCCCGGCTGCCCGATGAAGACCGTGGGAAGGCGGTGCCCTTTCTGGAAGATGAACCGGGCCAGCCTGCCGGGGACCCTCGCGTTCATGACCGCAAGCGTGAGCCAGCACCAGACCAGGAACGTCCCGAGAAAGAGCCGGCTCACGCTGTGGTCCTGCGTGGCGAACATCATCGCGAAGATGAGCAGCGCCATGAGCGCCACCTGGCGGAACGCGAGCCGCGCGGCCCCCCCGAGGTCGGGCAGGTGGAACCGGGCGGCAAGGCGCCGCGACACGTCGCGGGCCGACAGCAGCATGCCCACGATCGCGCAGAGGAAATAGGGGACGATGTTGCCGTACGGGCTCATGTGCACGTACGGCACGTGGGTGTTCAGGTTCACGAGCGCCCACGCCCAGAACACGGCGCCGACGACGAGCGTCATCAGCGCCGCGTGGATGTTGGCCAGCCCGCGCGCCCGTGCGTCGATCATTTCCGCCCCCGTTTCTTGGCCAGCCAGGCCTCGACCTTCGCCAGGGGCTGCGTGTTCACCACCTGCTCCCGCGTGAGCCATCCCTTGCGCGCGGCGTTCACGCCGGCCCTCACGAACTCCAGGCCCGCGGTGTCGTGCGCGTCCGGATTTATCGAGCACTCGAGGCCGCGGGCGGCCGCCTTCCTCCACAGGCGCCAGTCCATGTCGAGGCGGTACGGGTTCGCGTTCAGCTCGATGGCCACGCCGTTGGCTATCGCGGCGTCGATCACCCTGCCCGCGTCGACCCCGTAGGCCTCCCGCCTGAGCAGGAGCCGCCCCGAGAGGTGCCCCAGCATGGTGACCCGCGGGTTCTCGAGCGCGCGGACGATGCGGGCCGTCATGACCGCCTCGTCCTGGCTGAACGAGCTGTGGACCGAGGCCACGACGTAGTCCAGGCCGGCCAGGACGGCGTCGTCAAAGTCGAGGCTGCCGTCGGGCAGGATGTCGCACTCGGTCCCCGCGAGCACGCGGGTCCTGAAGCGTCCGGACGCGTTGAGCGCCCGGATCTCGGCCACCTGCCTGGCCAGGCGCTCCTCGGTGAGCCCGTTCGCCTGCCGGCTCGACTTGGAGTGGTCGGCGATCCCCAGGTACTCCCACCCCAGCGCCTCGGCCGCGCCGGCCATTTCCGCGAGCGTGTTGCCTCCGTCCGACTCCGCGGTGTGGTTGTGGAAGGCCCCGCGCAGGTCGCCCGTCTCGACGAGCCTGGGCAGCTCGCCCTTCTCGGCGGCCTCGATCTCGCCCAGCCCCTCGCGCAGCTCCGGGGGTATGTACGCCAGGCCGAGGGCCGCGAAGATCGCCTTTTCGTCGCCCGCGGGAACGCTTTCATTTCGGCCCGCCTTGTCCCGCGCCGTGCCCTCGCCAGCCGAGGGGACGAGGCCCCACTCGCTCAGGCTCAAGCCCCGGTCCAGGGAGCGCTGGCGCATCTGGACGTTGTGATCCTTCGAGCCCGTGAAGTGGTGGAGCGCGAACGCGAACTGCTCGGACGGGACGATCCGGAGGTCGGCCTGGAGGCCGCTCTCGAGGCGGACGCTCGCCTTGGTCCCGCCGCTGGCCGTCACCTCGCGGACGCCGGCCATGCCCGTGAACCATCTGACGACGGGCTCGACGTCGCCGGCCGCGACGATGAAGTCCAGGTCCCCGACGGTCTCGAGCCCGCGGCGCAGGCTGCCGGCCGTCTCCGCGCGGCTCACCTGGGGCAGCGAACGGAGCCCGGCCAGGATCGGGGCGGCGGTCTCGCTCGCGTCCCACCAGAGGTGCCTCTTCGAGTACGCCTCCCGGTTGCGGATGCCCGTCAGGATCTTCTCCTGAGTCTTCTCGCCAAATCCCGCAAGCGCCGCGACCCGCCCCTCCCTGCAGGCCTCCTCCAGCGCCCCGATGGACGTGACCTTCAGGTCGCGCGCCAGGGCCGCGATCTTCTTCGGGCCGAGGCCCGGGATCGTCAGCATCTCGACCAGGCCCGGCTCGATGGAGGCCTTCAGCTTGTCCAGGAACTCCAGTCGGCCCGTGGAATGCAGCTCAGCGATCTTGGCCGCAAGCGCCTCGCCAATGCCCTTGACGCTTTGCAGCCGGCCCTCGGCGACTAGCGTCTCGAACTCGTCCCGCTCGAGGGCCTCTATGGCCCTGGCGCCCGCGGAATACGCGCGGACCTTGAACGGGTTCTCGCCCTTGAGCTCCATCAGGGTCCCGATCTCGGCGAGCACGTCCGCGATCTCGTTCTTGGTCATCAACGCCATTCAGACGTCTGGCGGGGGCGAGTTCAACGCCGGAAGACGGCGCATGGGGGGGCACCCACCTCTGCGATGTTGCAACACGCGCGCATCGATCTATCGATCGTTTGGCCCTGGCTCCACCGATGCCCTTTACCTACGCCCGGACGACCCATTTCGCCGACACCGACGCCGCCGGGGTCGTGTTCTTCGCCAACTACCTGGCGATCTGCCACGAGGCCTACGAGGAGGCCCTTTTGTCCGCGGGAATAGACCTCAAGCGGTTCTTTGCCGACCACGGAGTCGTCGTCCCGATAGCGAAGAGCGAGGCCGAGTACCTGCGGCCCCTCTCATGCGGCGACAAGTTCAGTGTGAGCGTGAAGCCCAAGGCGTTGTCGGAGAACTCCTTTGAGATACGCTACGAGGTCACGAGGCTGGGTCCCCAGGCGAAGTGCGCCGCACGGGCGAGGACCGAGCACATCTGCATCGATTCGGCCACCCGCGCGCGAAAAACGCTTCCCGGACCGCTGGAGGAATGGGTTCGCGCGGGCTGAGGCGCGGGGTCACGCGCCGGCCGCGAGCCGCAGAAGCTCCGCCCGGTCGATCTTGCCCTGCGGATTACGGGGCCATGGGGAGACGGCGAGGTAGCGCTTGGGGTGCTTGAAGGACGCCAGGCCGGACAGGGCCTCCCTCAGGCGCTCGGCGCCGGGCGAGCGCGGGCCTGCGGGGTGGCAAGCCACGACCACGCGGCCCCACTCCGCGTCGGGAAGCCCGACCACGGCGACGTCGTCAAACTCGCCGCTCAGCATCAGGGCGGCCTCCACCTCCGCGGGGAACACCTTCTGGCCCCCCGTCACCACCACGTCGTCGCTCCGGCCGAGGATGGAGAGACTGCCGTCGGGGCCGAAGCCGCCGAAGTCTCCCGTCGTCCAGGATCGCTCCTCCTGGAACGCCGGGAAATACCCCCGGAACACCGATTCGCCGGAGACACGAATCACCCCGTCGGCCGCCTCGATCCGCGCGTGCGGAAGCGCCGAGCCGCACCCGCGCATCCCGCCGAGGAACTGCTCGGGCCTGAGGGCGGCGACCATGGCCGCGGTCTCCGTCGCGCCGTAGCTCGTGCAAAGGGGGAGCCCGAGGCGGGCCGCCTTCTCGATGAGCCCGTCCCACACGGGGCCGCCCCCGACGAACACGATGCGGAACGTGCGCAGCCACGCGACCGCCTCGCCTGAGGATAGGAGACGCTGGAGCTGCGTGGGGACCAGGGAAAGGCAGCAGTCCGCGGGCCTGTCGGCCGGGAAGCGCCCCGCCTGCGCCTCCTTCCACGACCACGGGAGAAACACGCCCCCCGTCAAGGCGCATCGCATCCACGCCATGAATCCGCTCACGTGGTGCAGGGGCAGCACGCAGACGGCGTTCACGCGCTCCATGCCGAAATGCCGGCAGAAGCCGGACACCGCGGCCGAGACCGTCCGGCCGTCGTGGCGGGCGAACTTGAGTCCGCCCCCGGCGCCCCCGCTCGGGATCATGAGCCAGCCACGCTCGCCGCACGGGGCCTTCCCGGCAAGGCCGCGCAGGCTGGCCCGCTCGCCCGACCGCCAGGACGGATTCGAGAGGAAGATGTTGCCCCCGTCGGACACGGCCCTCGCAAACGAGGCCATGAAGCGCCCCGGCTCGGCCTCCTCGACCACCGTTCCGTTCCCCGGCGCGCCCACCCGAAGCCCGGCCAGGCGCTCCGCTAGCTCGCCGCGCTCCATAGGGCCTCCGGATTGATCCGGTTCAAGTCGCCGATCCTCAGGAACGGGACCGCCCTGGGCCCGTCAAACCTTGGGTCCGAGAAGAGCGGCCACACTCCGAAGCCGAGCGAAAGGGCCTTGCCCGGCCAGGCAAACGCCAGGCGGAGGGCGGCCTGGGCGCCGATCCCCGTCTCGAGCGCCGAGCTGAACACCACCCGCGCGTGGGCCTTGGCGAGGCGCGCCAGGACGGCCCGGACGTCCCCTACCAGGGCCGGCTTGATGATGAAATACCCCCGCCAGCCCAGGTCCAGCCAGCGGCCGACGTCGTCCTCACCAGCGATCGACTCGTCGAGCGCGATCGGCGTGGGATAATCGGCGGCCAGCCCGGCCAGGCAGTCGTCCGCCCGCTTGGTGCCGTGCGCAACCGGTTGCTCCACAAACTCAACGGGGCGCCCCGAAACGCGGTCGAGCCACCTCTCCGCCGTCCTCCGGTCCCACGCCCCGTTCGCGTCCAGCCTGAACCTCGAGCCCGGGGGCAGCGCGCCGATCAGGTCGTCCAGCAAGGCCATCTCGTCGTCCGCCGCGGCCATCCCGACCTTCCACTTGAACACCCGGAACCCCGCATCCGCCTTTGGCGGCGCGTCCGCAAGCGCGGCGCGCCCGGCGGGCAGGAGCGCCGCCACGCCGATGCTGGAGTGCCGCGGGTTGTCCGCGTCGCCCCCGATCGCGAAGGCCAGCGCGTTTCGGAGCGCGCGCAGGTGCCTCGGAACGAGCGACAGCGCGTCGCCGCTGATCCGGCCCCCGAGGGTGCGGCAGCAGGCCTCGTCCTCGGCGACCGTCTCCGTGCCGAAGGCGGGCACCGGGGCCGCCTCGCCCAGGCCGACGGTCCCGTCGGGGCGCCCGATGCGGACGTAAAGGCCCTCCCTCACGGTCCACGACCCGTGCGACGTGCGGACGGGATGGCGGAACGCCAGGGAGTACCTCCTGAAATCGAGTTGAAAATCCATTTTGTTTGCCCTTTTAGGGAACCTCACTATTTCGTTCACGGCAACCCATGAGCAAGGTTGCTAAGAGATCAAAGGCGTCGGTCGACGCCCAATTCTACCTCCCCCCGGACGAGTTCTTTCGGGCGAGCGTGCCGATGGCGCTCACGTTCGACGACGTCACCCTGGCCACGCTGTACTCGGAGATCCTCCCGAAGGACGCCGACACCTCGACCTCGGTCTCGGAGTCCCTCTGCCTGCAGATCCCGATCATCTCCTCCGACATGGACACGGTGACCGGCAAGGAGATGGCGATCGCCATGGCGCTGAACGGCGGCATGGGCCTCATCCACTACAACATGCTCCCGAAGGAGCAGGTGAAGGAGGTCGCTCGCGTCAAGCGCCACATCCACGGACTCATTCAGGACCCGATCACCGTGGCGCCCTCAAACCTGATCGGCGACCTGCTGCTGACGATCGAGGCGAAGCGCTACGGGTTCTCGACCTTCCCCGTCGTCGACGGGGACGGTCGCCTCTGCGGGCTCGTCTCCGGGAACGTCGTCAAGGAGCGCTACCGCTCGAAGAGCGTCGCCGAGGTGATGACGCCGCGCGCGCACCTGAAGACCGCGGACGAGGCCGCCGTCGCGAATGACCCGATCAAGGCTGCGGACAAGTTCTTCAGCGCGAACGTCGGGATCAACAAGATGCTCGTGGTCGACCGCGAGGGCCGCCTGCGAGGCCTTGTCACGGCCTCCGACGTCGAGCGGATCACCGGGGAGAGCCGCTCCCGCAGGAAGCCCGCGCGCGACTCCCAGTTCAGGCTCGTTGTCGGGGCGGCCCTCTCACCGACGCGCACGCCGGCGGGGGCCCTCGACCGGGACGCCATCCTCGCCCACGTCGGCAACCTGGTCGACGAGCACATCGACGCCGTGGCGGTCTCGACCGCCCACGGCCACACCTCCGGCGTCGGCGAGGTCGTGAGGATGGTGCGCCAGGCCTTCCCCTCGCTCACGCTGATCGCCGGAAACGTCACGAGCGGCGACGGGGTCGAGTACCTGGCCGATTGCGGCGCGGACGCGATCAAGGTCGGCCAGGGCCCGGGCTCGATCTGCACGACCCGGATCGTGGCCGGCGTCGGCATCCCCCAGCTGACCGCCCTCTACGTCGCGTCGAAGCCCGCCCGGGCCCGCGGCGTCCGCATCCTCGCCGACGGAGGCATCACCAAGTCGGGCGACATCGTCAAGGCGCTCACGCTTTCCGACGCGGTCATCTGCGGCGGCGTGCTGGCCGGGTGCCGGGAGGCCCCGGGCGAGATCATGGAGATCGGCGGAAAGGTCTACAAGCAGTACCGCGGCATGGGCTCGCTTGCGGCGATGAAGGCCGGCAGCGCGGCGCGCTACGGGCGGGACCGCGAGGACACCCGGAAGGTCGCGGCCGAGGGGATCGAGGCGCTCAAGGAGGTCAGCGGCTCGGTGGACGAGGTCCTCACCAATCTGATCAGCGGGGTGCAGAGCGGGATGGGCTACCTGGGCGCCAAGACCCTGGGGGCCCTCCGCGAAAAGGCCCGCTTTGCCCGGGTCAGCCCCGCGGGCCAGAAGGAGGCCGCGCCGCACGATGTCGTCGAGGTCTCGACGCGGGCCAACTGACCCAGGGGGAGCGTTGAGGCTTGCCCCCGGCGCCCGAGATACCATTTGAATCCCCTGCAACAGGGGTCCATGGTCCTCGGTTGCCCCAAGCAACATGGCTCTCCCTCCCTTCTCCTGCCAGCTCATCGCGGACGTCGGAATCTCCCTAGGCGACGAGGGGAAGGGGCGCCTGATTCCCGAGATCGTGGAGGAGCTGCGGGCGACCCCGGGGCGCGTCACGGTCGTGCTCAAGGTCAACGGGGGCGCGAACGCGGGGCACACGGCCGCCGGGGTCAAGCTGAACCTCCTTCCTTCGGGTGTCGTGGAACGCGAGATCACCCACCTGGCGATCGGCAGCGGGGTCGTCGCCGACCCGCGCAAGATCCTCTGGGAGGCGACCCCGCTGGAGGCCAAGGGTTACTCCGTGCTCGACCGCCTCCTGATCGACGAGCGGACGATGACCTCGGACCTGACCCACCGGCTGCTCGACCTGGCGGAGGAGGACTACCGCGTCAACGTCCTCAAGGAGGAGTCCCGCGGCTCGACGGGGCGCGGGATTTCGGCGGCCTACAACGAGGAGACCGGTCACTGGCAGATGTACTTCTCCGACTTCCTGGCGGGGCCCAACTTCTTCGCCCGGAAGCTCGCGCAGCGGGCCGACCGGGCCTGCCGCATGATCCAGCACGTCTACCGGGTGAGCGAGTCGACGTGGCACGGCTTCTTCGACCGCCTGAGCGAGGCCGAGAAGCGGGCCAACGCGGAGACGATCGCCAGCGGCGTCTTCGGCGCGGAGGAGTTCGATTTCTCGAGATTCCGCGGGAAACGGCCGTTCGAGCTCGATCTTGACTGCCTGACGTCCGTCTACTGGAAGGCCGGGACCGCGCTGCGCAAGAACGTCGGGGAGGTGCGCGAGCGGGTCCTGAGCGAGCTGCGCCTCGGCCACACCGTCATCGGGGAGTTCGGGCAGGCCTACTGGCTGGACAAGCGCCACGGGTTCTCCCCCACCTCGTCCCACACGTTCACGCCCGAGTTCTTCGAGAGCGCGAACATACCCGTCCAGCCGATCCACACCTTTGGCGTCGCGAAGGCCTACGACACAAAGGTGGGCACCCACACCTTCCTCACGGAAATGGAGGAGTCCGAGCCCCTAGGCGTGAAGCTAAAGAAGCTGGAGTTCGGAACGAGCACCGGCAGGCAGAGGATGGTGGGCTGGTACGACGCGGTCGAGAAGGGCGACGCCCTGCGCTACGGGGGCTTCCAGGACCTGATGATCAACAAATTGGACGCGCTCTCGTGGTCGGGGGACTGGAAGGGCAGCCTGCGCGTCTGCACCGCATACGAGGCCGCCGACGGCAGGCGGTACGCGCACGTGCCGCGCAACGAGGCCGTGCGCAAAGCGCTGCGGCCAGTGTTCACGAGCTACCCAGGATGGCCCGAGGACATCTCGGGCGTCCGGAGGTTCGCGGACCTCCCCGGGAACGCCCGGCGCTATGTGGCCGGCATGATGAAGGGGATCCTCGATGTCGCCTACGCGGGCGAGCCGCGGCCCGCAGTGCTGCCGAACCTGCGCTACCTCGGCGTCGGGCCCGGTCCCTCCCAGATCGTCAAGGACCTTCCGGCGACCGAGGAACTCCTCCGGCTCGCCTGAGCGCGCGCGCTCAGAAATCCTGCAGGCGGCCCTCGCCCGGGCCCCGCTTCGGCTCCAGCCTGCTCAGCACCTCGCCGAGGAGGTAGATCGAGCCGGTCACGACGATGATGTCGTCGCGCCCCCCGGCGGTGCAGAGGGACGGCGAGGGGAAGAGCTCCTCGACCGTGGAGCGCACGGTGCGTCCGCCAAACGTCCTGGGGACGAGCGCCTCGAGCTCGGCGTGGCAGGTCGCCCGCGCCTGGTGCGGCACGACGAGGTGGATCTCGCGGCAGTGCCGGGAAAGGACCTCGAGGAGCGGGCCCGCCCTCATTGCCCCGAGTGCCCCGACGATCGCAACCGGAAGGCGCCCGGTCTCGAGATGGAGATGGGCGAGGTTCGAATTCAGGACGCCCGCCCCCTCCGGGTTGTGGGAGGCGTCGAGGATCGCCAGGCGGCCGCCAAGGACCGTGCGCTGCCAGCGCCCCGGCCAGTCCACCGCCCCGAGGCCGGACTCGATGGCCTCCTGTGTGACCCCGAACGCCGGGGGGAGGAGCCGCGCGGCCAGCGTCGCCGTCGCGGCGTTCCACCGCTGGTAGTCGCCCTCGAGGCTGGTCCTCGGGTAGCGCTCCACGTCGTCCCCGTATTCCTCGCGCACGGAGACCAGCCGCGACCCCCTGGAGGCAGCCACCCGGCGCAGCGTCGTCTCGGCCCCGAGGGGCACGCGGCCGATCACCACGGGGCGTCCCGGCTTGATGACTCCCGCCTTCTCGCCGGCAATCGCCTCAAAGGTGTTTCCCAGCATCTCGCAGTGGTCCAGGCCGATCGAGGTCACGACGCTCACCTCGGGCTCCACGATGTTCGTGGCGTCAAGGCGGCCCCCGAGGCCGACCTCGATCACGCTGAAGGTGCAGCCCCTCCTCACGAACTGCAGGAAGGCCATCGCCGTCATGAACTCAAAGAAGGTCGGCCGGTCGTCCGGGCCGCCCTTGGAGGCGAGGCTGTCGGCCAGCGGCTTCAGCTCCCCAGCGAAGGCCGTGATCTCCTCCTCGGTCAGCATGCCGCGGTTGACCTGGACCCGTTCGCCGAGGCGGACCAGGTGGGGCGAGGTGTAGAGGCCCGTCCTCTGGCCCGAGGCGCGCAGGATCGCCTCGAGCATCGCCGCGACCGAGCCCTTGCCGTTCGTGCCGGCGACGTGGATGCAGGGGACCTTCCTCTCCGGGTTCCCGAGGAGTGCGGAGAGCAGGCGCATGCGGTCCACGCCGAACTTCACGCCGGCCGATTTGAGCCCGAAGAGATAGTCCTGTGTGGCCGCATAGCCGGCCGGCGGCGATCCGGACGTCATAAGCGGGGACCGGTCAAGCGCCCGCGGCGACAGGTTCCTTCTTTAGGTAGAGGGCCGAAAGGATCTCCCTTATCCGCTCGCGCATCTCCGTGCGGCTCACGATCTGGTCGACGAGGCCGTGCTTGAGCAGGAATTCGGAGGTCTGGAACCCCGCGGGCAGCGTCTGCTTCGTCGTGTCCTTGATGACCCGCGCCCCGGCGAACCCGATCATGGCGCCGGGCTCGGCGAGGATGACGTCGCCGAGGGTCGCAAAGCTGGCCGTGACGCCCCCGGTCGTCGGATTGGTGAGCACCGAGATGAAGGGCAGCCTCGCGAGCGCCAGCCTGCCGAGGGCCGAGCTCGTCTTCGCCATCTGCATCAGGGAGTAGATCCCCTCCTGCATGCGGGCGCCCCCGGAGGCGCAGATGATGATGCACGGGATCTTCTTCACCAGCGCGTCCTCAATCGTCCGGGTGATCTTCTCACCCGTGGCCGAGCCCATCGAGCCCCCGCAGAACTGGAAGTCCATCACGGCGATCGCGACGGGTATCCCGTGGATCGCCCCCGTCCCGCAGATCACGGACTCGGGCAGGTTGCTCTTCCTCGCGTTGCGCTTGAGGCGCTCCTCGTAGGGCTGCGTGTCGACGAACTTCAGCGGATCGTCGGCGCGCACGTTCGCATGGGTCTCCGTGAACGAATGGGCGTCCAGAAGCTTCGAGAGCCGCTCGCGCGCCCCGATCGGGAAATGATGCCCGCTCTTCGGGACGACCATCTGGTTGTCCTCTATCTCCTTGTTGAACAGGATCTCGCCAGTGACAGGGTCCTTCGTGTAGAGACCCTCGGGGATGCCCTTTTTCTTCGTCCTGCGAACCGAGTACGTCGGCTTGTCGAAATGCATGAAGGGTGCGGGGGATGAAGGTGCGGACGACCCTAGGCGGAGGCAACCGAATTCGCGGCCCGCCCGTAGCGCACCC
>PLTZ01000079.1 GCA_003164715.1 Opitutaceae bacterium
ATGACCTCAAAGCAAAAGACCATGGGCGCACCGGGGGCAGCAGGAGGAGTTCCATTGACCGGGCCGGCCCTTCGGCCATTCTGGGGTCCCCATGATCGCCACCATCATCCTCGTCGGCTTGCTCGCCGTCATCCTCATCCTGGTGCTCTTTGCCGCCGGAATCTACAACTCCCTCGTCTCGCTCAGGAACCGCTTCAAGAACGCCTACGCTCAAATCGACGTCCAGCTGAAGCGCCGGTACGACCTGATCCCCAACCTGGTGGAGACGGCGAAGGGCTACCTGAAGCACGAGCACAGCACGCTCGAGGACGTTATCAAGGCGCGCAACATCGCCTACGCCGCGTCGCAGACCGCCGCCGCGAATCCCGCGGATTCGGGCGCCGTGAAGGGCCTGGTCTCCGCCGAGAGCGGGCTCGCGGGGGCGCTGAGCCGGCTGATGGTCGTCTCCGAGCAGTACCCCGACCTCAAGGCGAACCAGAACATGATGCAGCTCACCGAGGAGCTGACGTCGACCGAGAACAAGATAGCCTTCGCGCGGCAGGCCTACAACGATTCGGTGATGCAGTACAACACCTCGCGGGAGACGTTCCCGAACGTGATCCTGGCGGGGATGTTCGGGTTCCTGCCGGCGGAGCTCTTCCACGTGGAGGACCCGGCCGAGAAGAGCGCCCCCAAGGTCTCGTTCAGCTGATGGATTTCTTCGCGGCCGAGGGACGCGCAAAGAAGCGCACGGCGCGGTTGCTGATCCTCTTCGGATTCGCCGTCGCCGGGACGGTCGTCGCGGGCTACCTGGCCACGGTGTTCGCGCTGCAGCTCTCCCGCTCCGGCGGGCACGGGCGGTCCTACTACGGCCAGTACGGCGACTCCGGCGAGCCGTTCGAGCTGTGGCAGCCGGGGGTCTTCGCCGTGGTCTCGGTCGGCACCCTGGCCGTAATCGGACTGGCGTCCCTCTACAAGTGGACGGAGTTCCGCGGGGGCGGCTCGGCGGTCGCCGAAAGCGTCGGGGGCAGGCGGATCGACCCCCACACGAGCGATCCCCGCGAGCACCAGCTGCTCAACGTGGTTGAGGAGATGGCGATCGCCTCCGGGCTGCCCGTCCCCGCGGTCTACATCCTCGACGGCGAACCTGCGATCAACTCGTTCGCGGCGGGGCTGACGACGAACGACGCCGTCGTCACCGTCACCCGGGGCGCGCTCGAGAAGCTCACCCGCGACGAGCTCCAGGGCGTGATCGCCCACGAGTTCAGCCACATCCTCAACGGGGACATGCGGATCAACGTGCGTGTCTCGGCCATTATCTTCGGGATCCTCGTCATCGGCCTGGCGGGGCGGGCCGTCCTCTGGGGAATGCGCTACGGCAGGTTCGGCTCGTCGCGCGCAAAGGGGGGAGGAGGCGTCCTCGTGGTGCTGGCGATCGGGCTCGCGCTCATGGTCGTGGGCTACATCGGCTACTTCTTCGGGAAGCTGATCCAGGCGTCGCTCTCCCGCCAGCGGGAGTTCCTGGCGGACGCCTCGTCGGTCCAGTTCACCCGCAACCCGGCAGGGATCACCGGGGCCCTCAAGAAGATCGGGGGCTACGCGATCGGCTCGTCGCTCGAGACTTACCGGGCGGCGGAGATAAGCCACTTCTTCTTCGCCCAGGCCTCCGCCTCCAACTTCGGCGGGCTTTGGGACACCCACCCGCCGCTGGACGTGCGGATCCGGGCGATCGACCCCGGCTTCGACGGGAAGTTCGCCGAGCCGCCCGAGGTCGTGGACGTGTCGAGGGAGCCGTGGTCCAAGGTCCCACACATGCCGCCGCAGGCGCCCCTCCCCTCCCCGCAGGCCGCCGTCGCTCTCGGGGCCGCGGTCGCCGCGGCGGCCGGGACGCTCACTGCCGAGGGTGCGGCCGGCGCGCAGGCGCTCCTCGCCGGGATCCCGGCGTCCATCCGGACGGCGGCCCGCTCGCCCCACGACGCGCCGATCCTCGTCTGCGGGCTCCTGCTCGACGACGCCGAGGACGTGCGCCAAAGGCAGCTCGCGGCCATCGCCGGCGACCTGGGGGGCGACGCGCTCCACACGCTCCAGCAGCTTGACCCGGCGCTCCGGCAGCTCAAGCCCGCCCACAAGCTGCCCGTCCTGCAGCTGGCGCTGCCCTCACTGAAGGCCCTGGAGCCCACGGCGCTCGGTCCCTTCGCCGGCGTGCTCGACGACCTCGTGCAGGCGGAGGGGACGGTCACCACCTTCGCCTTCGCCCTGCAGAAGCTCGTGCTCAGGTCGCTCGCGATAAGCCGGGCGCCGTCGGCCTCCGTCGCCCAGATCTACTCGTTCCAGGCCGTGACGGCCGAGATCTCCGTGGTCCTCTCGGCCCTGGCCCACGCGTCGAGTGATGACGCCGCGGAGGCCGCGCGCGCCTTTGCGGAGGGGGCGTCCCAGCTGAAGCTCGTCGAGGGCAGGATCGCGCTCCTCTCCGAGGAGGAGTCGGGCCTCGTGCAGCTGGACGCGGCGCTCGACAAGCTGGCGGGCGCCAGCGGCCCGATCAAGCAGCGGCTCTTGATGGCGGCCGCGCACGTCGTGAGCGCCGACGGCGTGCTCCTGACCCGGGAGGCCGAGCTCCTCCGGGCCGTCGCGGCGTCCCTGGACGTGCCGGTGCCCCCCGTGGCCTCCCTTGCGGCCGCCTGAACGCTAATTTCGGGCCTGTCCGTGACTTTTCGTTGGGGTTTGCGTCTGTCCTCGCGGGCCTCCTATATCTGCGCCCTCGTTTTGTCAGCTTTAACGACCCCCGCGATTCAGGATCACTTATAACATGAGCAACTTACCGACCGCGGCAGGCCCTGCCAGGAAGTCCCCCTCCCCTGACCCGGACCCTGCTCTTGAGAAGCGCAAGCGGCACCCGATCTTCTGGGCCGTGCTCGTCCTCGCCGTCCTCGGCGTGGCCTTCATCGCCTACCGCTCGCACGTGTCCTCAGCGCAGCAGTACGGCGGCGCCGCACGCGGCGGGCGGGGCGGCTTCGGCGGACCCGGGATGTACGGCCCCATCCCGGTTGTTGCGCGCCCGGCCCGCAAGGCCGATATCGACGTCATCCTGAACGGCCTCGGGACGGTGACGCCGGTGGCCACGGCCACGATCCGCACGCAGATCAGCGGCCAGCTCTTCCAGGTGAATTTCACGGAGGGCCAGCTCGTCAACAAGGGGGACCTTCTTGCCGTCATCGACCCGCGCCCGTACGAGGCGGCGCTCGGCCAGGCCCAGGGCCAGCTCCTGCAGGCCCAGGCCCAACTCAAGGAGGCGCAGATCGACCTCGATCGCTACGTGACGCTTTCCGCGCAGGATTCCATCTCGAAGCAGCAGGTCGACGCCCAGAAGGCGCTCGTTTCCCAGTACGAGGGGATGACGAAGACGGACCAGGCGACGGTGGACAATGCGCAGCTCAACCTGACGTACTGCCACATCACGGCGCCGTTTCCGGGTCGCGTGGGGCTCCGGCAGGTCGACCAGGGCAACTACGTGACGCCCGGCGACGCGAACGGACTGGTCGTCCTCACCCAGGTGGACCCGATCACGGTCATCTTTCCCCTGTCCGAGGACAACATCCCCGCGGTGGTGAAGCGCCTGCGCTCCGGTGCGACGATCCAGGTCGACGCCTACGACCGGACGGGATCCACGAAGCTCACCTCGGGCACCCTGATGACCATCGACAACACGGTCGACACGACGACGGGCCAGTTCAAGCTGCGCGCAACGTTCCCCAACAAGGACGAAAGCCTCTTCCCAAATCAGTTCGTGGTGGTCCGGATGCTGCTTGATGTGGATCACGGGGTCACCGTGATCCCCACCTCCGCGATCGAGCGCGGGCAGCAGGGCTCGTTTGTCTACGTGGTCGGCGCTGACAACAAGGTCACGGCGAAAGTCGTCACCCTGGGCCACACGGAGGGCGAGCGCGTGGCCGTGGCCTCCGGCATCTCGGTCGGCGACAACGTCGTGGTCGACGGTGCGGACCGCCTGAAGGACGGAATCGAGGTCCTGGTGCAGGCGCCCGGCGGCGGCCCGCCAGGCGGCTCAAAGGGCTGGTCCGGGGCGAAGGGAGCGTCGGGGGCGAGCGGCGGCGACCACAAGAACTGGAAGCCGAGCGGCAGCAACTGAGCGCTCGTGAAGCGTCTCATCCCACCGGGATCCACTTAGATGAGTCCCTCCCGCATCTTTATCCTGAGGCCGGTCGCCACGACGCTCCTCATGGCGGCGATCCTGATCGTCGGCATCGTCGCCTACCGGTTCCTTCCCCTCTCGGCGCTTCCCGAGGTCGACTACCCGACCATCCAGGTCCAGACGTTCTACCCCGGCGCGAGCCCCGACGTGATGACTTCGTCGGTGACGGCTCCCCTCGAGCGCCAGCTGGGGCAGATGCCGGGCTTGAAGCAGATGTCGTCCACGAGCTCCGCCGGCGCCTCGGTGATCACGCTCCAGTTCGCGCTCGACCTGAGCCTCGACGTCGCCGAGCAGGAGGTTCAGGCGGCGATCAACGCGGCGGGCAACCTGCTCCCCTCCGACCTGCCTGCGCCCCCGATCTACGCGAAGGTCAATCCCGCCGACGCCCCGGTCCTCACGCTCGCGCTTACCTCCAAGACGCTCCCCCTGACGACGGTCGAGAACTACGCCGACACGAGGATAGCCCAGAACATCTCGCAGCTGCCCGGCGTCGGTCTGGTGAGCATCGGCGGCGGACAGAGGCAGTCGGTGCGCGTCCGGGCCAATCCGCTGGCCCTGGCGGCGTACGGGATGAACATCGACGACCTGCGCACCACCGTGAACAACGGCAACGTGAACACCGCGAAGGGGAACTTCGACGGGCCCTCGCGCGCGTTCACGATCAACGCCAACGACCAGCTCAAGACGACGGCGGACTACGAGAAATTGATCGTCGCCTTCAGGAACGGCAACCCCGTGAGGCTCTCCGACGTGGCCACGGTCGAGTTCGCCCCGGAGAACAACAAGCTGGCGGCCTGGTACAACAAGACGCCCGCCGTCATCCTGAACATCCAGCGCCAGCCCGGCGCCAACGTGATCAAGGTGGTCGAGGGCGTCCGGGCCCTGCTGCCCGCCCTCCAGGCGTCGCTCCCCCCCGCGATCGAGGTCACCGTCCTCACCGACCGGACGGAGACGATCCGGGCGTCGATCAGCGACGTCGAGTTCGAGCTCACCCTCGCCGTGATCCTCGTCGTGCTCGTGATCTTCATCTTCCTGCGCAACGTCCCGGCGACCATCATCCCGAGCCTCTCGGTGCCGCTGTCGCTGATCGGCACGTTCGCGGTCATGTACCTGCTCGGCTTCAGTCTGAACAACCTCTCCCTGATGGCGCTCACCATCGCGTCGGGGTTCGTCGTGGACGACGCGATCGTCATGATCGAGAACATCGCGCGCTACGTCGAGAAGGGCGACACGCCGCTCGAGGCGGCGCTCAGGGGCTCGGAGCAGATCGGCTTCACGATCATCTCGCTCACGATCTCGCTGATCGCGGTGCTGATCCCGCTCCTCTTCATGGGCGACGTGGTCGGCCGGCTCTTCCGCGAGTTCGCGATCACGCTCGCGGTGACGATCCTCATCTCCGCGGTCGTCTCGCTCACGCTCGTGCCCATGATGTGCGCCAAGCTGGTGCGGCACCATACGAAGGAGGAGATACCGGCGTGGAGCCGCGTCGCCGGCGCCTGGTTTGACAGCGTCATCGCCCGTTACGGCGTCGCGCTCCGCTGGGTGCTCGACCATGAGATACTGACCCTCGGCGTGGCGGTCGGCACCCTGGTCCTCACGGTGTTCCTCTACATCGTAATCCCGAAGGGATTCTTCCCGGTCCAGGACACGGGCCTCATTCAGCTGATCACCGAGGGCCCCCAGTCCGCGTCCTACGAGGCGATGGTCGACCGCCAGCAGGCGGTGGCCACCGCAGTCATGAACGACCCGGCCGTGCAGAACCTCTCGTCGTTCGTCGGCGTCGACGGCACCAACACGACGCTCAACAGCGGCCGGATGCTTGTGACCCTCAAGGCGCGGAGCGCGAGGAACGACACGGCCTCGGGTGTCATCCGCCGCCTGCGGGGCACGCTTGCCGATGTGCCCGGCATCGCCTCGTACATGCAGCCAGTCCAGGACCTGACGATCGACGATCGCGTCAGCCGCACCCAGTACCAGTTCGTCCTCGAGAGCGCGGATCCGGTCGACCTGGTGACCTGGATTCCCAAGCTGACAGACCGCCTGCGCCAGCTGCCGCAGATCAACGACGTCGCCACCGACCAGTCGGAGGGCGGGCTCGCTGCGTATGTCGACATCGACCGCGACACGGCCGCCCGGTTCGGCATCACCGCCGCGACGGTCGACAACGCCCTCTACGACGCGTTCGGGCAGCGCATCATCTCGACCATCTTCACGGAATCGACCCAGTACCGCGTGATCATGGAGGCCAACCCTGCGCTCCAACGCTCCCCCGAGTCGCTGTCCCAGATCTACCTGCCCTCCGCGTCCGGCGGCCAGGTGCCGCTCTCGGCGATCGCGAAGTTCGACCAGCGACCGGAGTCGCTGCTCATCAACCACATGGGCCAGTTCCCGGCGAACACGATCTCGTTCAATGTGCCGCGGGGCGGGTCCCTTGGAAACGCCGTGAAGGCGATCCGCCAGGCCGAGGCGGAGATCAAGATGCCGCCAAGCATCGTCACCAGCTTCCAGGGCGCCGCGTCCGCCTTCGAGTCCTCCCTGTCAAACGAGCTCTTCCTCCTGGCGGCGGCGGTCCTGACCATGTACATCATCCTGGGGATCCTCTACGAGAGCTTCATCCACCCGATCACGATCCTCTCCACGCTTCCGTCGGCGGGGATCGGCGCGCTCCTCGCGCTCATGCTCGTCGGAAGCGACCTCGGGGTGATGGGGATCATCGGCATCATTCTCTTGATCGGCATCGTCAAGAAGAACGCGATCATGATGATCGACTTCGCCCTGGACGCCGAGCGAAGGGAGGGGCTTCCCGCGCGCGAGGCGATCTACCAGGCGTGCCTCCTGCGCTTCAGGCCGATCCTCATGACGACCATGGCCGCACTCCTGAGCGCCGTTCCGCTCATGCTCGGCACCGGGATGGGCTCGGAGCTCCGGAACCCGCTGGGCGTGACGATCGTGGGCGGGCTCATCGTGAGCCAGGTCCTCACGCTCTTCACGACGCCCGTCATCTACCTGATGTTTGACCGGGTTGCGGCGCGGTTCGGCGAGAAGGGGGCGGAGCTGGCCCCGGTGGTGGAGACGGCGAGATGAACTTCTCGGAGGTCTTCATCCGGAGGCCGGTCGCGACGACCCTCTTCACCTCCGGTATCGTCTTGGCGGGCGCAACCGCCTTCATCCACCTGCCGGTGTCGCCGCTGCCCCAGGTCGACCAGCCGACGATCCAGGTCCAGGCGTCCATGCCGGGCGCGAGCCCAGAGACGATGGCGACGACCGTGGCGACGCCCCTCGAGCGCCATCTCGGCACCATCGCGGACGTGACCGAGATGACTTCCTCGAGTTCGGTGGGAAGCACCGGCGTCACGCTCCAGTTCGGGCTCAGCCGGAACATCGACGGCGCCGCCCGCGACGTGCAGGCCGCGATCAACGCCGCGCGGGTGGACCTGCCCACGGCGCTCAGGTCCAACCCGACCTACCGGAAGGTCAACCCGGCCGACGCGCCGATCATGATCCTCGCGATGACGTCGGCGACGCTGACCCAGGGCGAGCTCTACGACAAGGCGTCCACCATCCTCCAGCAGAAGCTCCTGCAGGTCGAGGGGGTCGGCGACGTGGGCGTCGGCGGGAGCTCGCTGCCGGCCGTGCGCGTGGAGCTGAACCCATCGGCGATGTTCAAGTACGGGGTCGGGCTGGAGGACGTCCGGGCCGCGCTGGCGGCCGCGAACGCCAACAGCCCGAAGGGCGCGATAGAGAACGCGACGCTCCACTGGCAGATCTACGACAACGACCAGTCCCGCTCGGCCAAGGACTACCACAACCTCGTCGTCGCGTACCGCAACGGCTCGCCCGTGCGGCTTACCGACATCGCCGAGATCAGCGAATCCGTCGAGGACATCCGCAACCTCGGCCTCTCGAAGGGGGAGCCCGCGGTGCTCGTCATCATCTCGAGGCAGCCGCAGGCCAACATCATCGACACGGTCGACCGGGTCCGCGCGCTCCTGCCCCGGCTTCGGGCCAACATCCCGCCGGCGGCGCAGCTGGAGATCGCCCAGGACCGGAGCACGGTCATCCGGGCCTCGCTTCGCACCGTGGAGCAGTCGCTCACGATCGCGATCATCCTCGTGGTTCTCGTGGTGTACGTCTTCCTGCGCGACGGTAGGGCGGTGCTGGTCCCCGCGGTCGCGGTGCCCGTGTCCCTGATCGGCACGTTCGCGGCGATGTACGTCCTCGGCTACAGCCTCGACAACCTGTCGCTCATGGCGCTCACGATAGCGACCGGGTTCGTCGTCGACGATGCGATCGTCGTCATGGAGAACATCGTCCGCAACATGGAGAACGGCGTCCCGCGGTTCCAGGCGGCGCTCATCGGCGTGCGCCAGGTCGGCTTCACCGTCCTGTCGATGAGCCTCTCGCTGATCGCCGTCTTTATCCCGATCCTCCTTATGGGCGGCGTCGTGGGGCTCTATTTCCGCGAGTTCGCGGTGACGCTCTCGGTCGCTATCCTCATCTCGATGGTCATCTCGCTGACGACGACGCCGATGATGTGCGCCCGGCTTCTGAGCGTTCACCGCAAGGTCGAGCAACGGGCGCGCTTCCACCGCTGGAGCGACGACATCTTCCAGACCGCTCTCGCCGACTACCGGCTCTCCTTGACCTGGGTGCTCAATCACAAGCTGCTGATGCTCCTCGTGCTCATGGGGACGGTGGCGATGAACGTCTGGCTCTTCACCATCATCCCGAAGGGATTCTTCCCCGAGCAGGACACCGGCCGCATGTTCGGATTCATCCAGGCCGACCAGAGCATCTCGTTCCAGCGGATCTCAGGGAAGCTCAGGCAGTACGCCACCATCATCCAGGCCGACAAGGACGTCGACGACGTCGTCGGCTTCACGGGCGCGGGGGGCGGCGGCGGCAATTCCGGAAGGATGTTCATCTCGCTCAAGCCGCTCGGCCAGAGAAAGGTCACGACGGAGCAGATCATGGCCCGCCTGCGGCCGAAGCTCGCCCAGGTCCCGGGATCCTCGCTCTTCATGGCGCCCATGCAGGAGGTGCGGGTCGGCGGGAGGATGAGCTTCGCCCTCTACCAGTATACGCTCCAGGCGGACAACCTCGAGGACCTCCGCACGTGGACCCCGAAGCTCATGGACGCGCTCAAGAGCGAGCCCATCCTGTCCGATCTCAATTCCGACCAGCAGGACAAGGGGCTTGAGACGGACCTCGTCATCGACCGCGACACCGCCTCCCGCCTCAAGCTCACGGCGAGCCAGATCGACAACACCCTCTACGACGCGTTCGGCCAGAGGCAGGTGTCGACGATCTACAAGTCGCTGAACCAGTACCACGTGGTCATGGTCGTCGCGACCCGCTTCTGGCAGGACCCGTCGGCGCTCAAGGACATCTACGTCAGCGCCACCGGTGGCGTGGTGAACGGCTCGCAGCTCACGAACGCGGTGGCGGGCACCGTGACGTTCTCCTCGGGCGCCGGCAAGGGCGGCGCGTCCGGAGCGGCCAACGCGAACTCGGTCGCCGCGGACACGGCGCGCAATGCGAGCATGAACGCGATCGCGACCACCGGCCACGGGGCCGCGTCGACTGGCCAGTCCGTGAGCACGCTCTTTGAGAAGATGGTGCCGCTGTCGGCCTTCACCCGCTACGAACTCGGGACGACGCCCCTCTCGGTGAACCACCAGGGCCCGTTCGTGGCCGGTACGATCTCGTTCAACCTGAGTCCCGACGCCTCGATTTCGGAGGCCGTGACGGCGATCGAGAGGCAGGCGGCCGCCATCCACATGCCCAAGACGATCCACGGGAGCTTCCAGGGCACTGCCAAGACGTACCAGCAGTCGGTCAGCAGCGAGCCCGTCCTCATCCTGTCGGCGATCGTGGCCATCTACCTGGTGCTCGGCATCCTCTACGAGAGCTACGCGCACCCGTTCACGATCCTTTCCACGCTCCCGTCCTCGGGGATAGGCGCGTTCCTCGGCCTCATGCTCTTCAACGTTGAATTCAGCCTGATCGCGCTGATCGGCGTCTTCCTCCTGATCGGGATCGTGAAGAAGAATGCGATCATGATGATCGACTTTGCGATCGACGCCGAGCGCACCGAGGGGCTGAGCCCGAGGGATGCGATCTACAAGGCGTGCCAGCTCCGGTTTCGGCCCATCATGATGACGACCATGGCGGCGGTCCTGGGCGCGGTCCCGCTGGCGATCGGATTCGGCGAGGGGGCCGAGCTGAGGCGGCCGCTCGGGATCGCGATCGTGGGCGGGCTCGTCGTCAGCCAGCTGCTCACCCTCTACACGACGCCGGTCGTCTATCTTTACATCGACCGCGCCAGCCGGTGCATCCGCCGGGTTCGCGTGAGGCTGGGGCTCGCCTCCCCCGGCAAGGAGCCTGTGCTCGCACCGGTGTGAATTCCCCATTAACGCAATGACTGAAACCAGCCCCACGATGCCGGCATCAACGAACCTCTCCTCCCTTGCGCTCGGCGCCGCGTGCCTCGCGCTCGCTGCCGGATGCGCGGTCGGCCCCGATTTCAAGCGACCCGACGTGCAGGTGCCAACCGCCTTCAAGGAGAACGCGGGCTGGAAGGTCGCGGCGCCCGACGACGGCGTGAAGCGGGGGCCGTGGTGGGAGGTCTTCAACGACCCGGTGCTGAACGAATTGGAGGGCCGCGTGGAGACGTCCAACCAATCGATCCTGCAGGCCGTCGCCAACTATGAGGAGGCCCGGCAGATCGTGCGCTCCGACAGGACAGGCTACCTGCCCACCGTGGCGGCGACGGGCAGCGCCGACCGCACGAGGTCGCCGGCGGCGACCTACGCCCCCGGACACGCGCTGACGTCGACGCTGTACACCGGCGAGCTGCAGGCCTCGTGGGAGCCCGACATATGGGGAAAGCTCCGCCGGACGGTCGAGGCGGACGTTGCCAATGCCCAGGCCAGCGCCGCCGACCTGGCGCTTGCGCGTCTCTCCACCCAGGCGACGCTCGCCCAGGACTACATCGGGCTGCGCACGACGGACGATAAGATCAGGCTGCTTGAGGTCACCGTCGAGGCCTACAAGCGCACCCTCAAGATCACGCAGAACAAGTATGCCGTGGGAGTGGCTGCCAAGAGCGACGTGATCACGGCGCAGACCCAGCTCGACAGCACGCGCGCCCAGCTGATCGCAGCCGGCGTGCAACGGGCGCAATACGAACATGCCATGGCGGTCCTCGTCGGCAATGCGCCGTCGGAGTTCTCAATTGCGAGAACCCCCGCGATCGGTCTTTCCATCCCCGAGGTCCCCGCCCAGCTGGCGTCCACGCTGCTTGAGCGGAGACCGGACATCGCGGCGGCGGAGCGGCTTGCCGCCGCTGCGAACGCGAAAATAGGAATCCAGACCGCAGCCTACTTCCCGTCATTAAGCCTTTCCGGAACTGGGGGTTATGAGGGTTCCCCCCTCAGCCAGCTCTTCACCGCCCCGTTCAGGTTCTGGACCCTGGGCGCGCAGGCGACGGATTCGCTGCTCGACTGGGGCCAGCGCCACGATCTCGTGCTGTCGGCAAGGGCGGCCTACGAGGCGACCGCCGCCAATTACCGTCAGACGGTGCTCACGGCGCTCCAGCAGGTCGAGGACAACCTCGCCGGGCTGCGGCTCCTGAAGGAGGAGGCCGAGGTCGAAGACGCCGCCGTTAACGAGGCGGCCCAGGCCGCGCAGATCGCGCTCAACGAGTACAACGCGGGCACGGTCGACTTTACGACGGTCGCGACCGCACAGGTCACCGAGTTGACCAACCGCGAGACAGCCCTCGGCATCATCCAGAGCCAGCTGACGTCAAGCGTGGCGCTAATCCAGGCGCTCGGCGGGGGCTGGAAAACGGACGACCTTCCCCGCTCGTAGTCAGGAAGCCATTAGGGTGGGTTATGTGGGCAGTCCGCTCCGTTCAATGACGTAAAGGCGTTCGGCCGTCACTTGACTGCGCAGGCGCAAGCCAAGTGATTGGCATGTCGAATGCTTTCCGCATTCCCAAGACCATGCACCACACCAAACGTTTGGGGCTCGTCGCCAGCTTGACCCTGGCGGCACTGACGCCACTGAGCCTGGCACAAACCCCGAGTCCGGCGCCTGCCACGGATTCGTCCACGACAACGACCCCGACCTCGAGCCAGGTCCAGGGATCCGCAGCGGCGACGCCCGCCGTGCAGATGGAGAAGTACCAAGTAAACGACGTGCCGATCGAGCAGCAGATCCTGCCGACGTCGCGGCCCTTCCAATCGGTCTTCGGCACCGATGACAACATTTTGGACATTCCCAGGAACGTAACGATCATCTCTCGCGCGCAGATGGATGTCATCGACATCCAGGACACGACCCAGTTCAGCAAGCTGACCTCGAGCTCGTACACGGACTCGAACTTCGGCTCGCCCTCAAACCCGAGCATCCGCGGCCAGTCCGGCGACGTCTTCATGAACGGAATGCGCCAGAGGATCGGCGAGAGCGGCGACGGCATGCCGATCGACTTCAATATCGTGGAGTCGGTCAACATCATCCCGGGTCCCGCAACCGCGGTGCAGGGCGCGTCAGCCTACGTGGGCGGATTCGTGGACATGATCTCGAAGCAGCCGTTCTTCGACGGCACAAAGAGCAGCATCAGCTACACGGTGGGCTCGTACGACACGAACCGCTGGACCCTGGACAGCGGCGGGCCCATCAGTCCCACGCTCGCTTACCGGTTCAGTTATTCGGGCGAGGACAGCGACGGCTTCTGGGACAATTGGATCAAGGAGACGACCTCGATCTACGGTGCCGTTACCTGGCGCCCCACGAAGGACTACGAGGTCTTCGCGATGTCCAAGGCGTTCTGGGCGGACTACCGGGAGAACTTCGGTATCAACCGGCCGACCCAGCAGCTGATTTCAAACGGGTTGTACATTCCCGGAACCAACATAGACGGCGGCACCACGGCCGGCCCAGGGAACCTCGAAAACGCGCTCAACGTCGGCGGCGGCCCGGGAGGAGGCGACATCATCGCCTTCGGCTCCCCCGTGCCCGTCAACTACCACGAGACCGCCCAGGGCCCGGCGAGCCATGCCCACGGCATGGAATACAATTCCCAGGTCGTCCAGACGCTCACGCTCTCCACCGATGCGAAGATCGTGAACAACACGATGTGGACCTACACCAAGCGCGACACGTTCAATTCCGACGGGTACAGCGAAATCGTCGATCCCTCGTGGACCTTCGACAACCGCACCCAGTTCATCGTGACGAAGCCGTATGTAACCATAAACACCGGAGTGGAGGAGAAATACCAAAGCACCCGCGCCTATGATGACTTCTTCTTCGAGCCCGTGAACGTTTGGGACCTCTCGAACACGGCGCTTCGCGCCGACGTCAACTCCTACCTGTCCAAGAACGGCCCGGGCGGCTTCCTCGGGATGCCGGTGCCGGGCTTCGAGGACCGCTATGCGACGCCTGCCCTCGGCACGTTCGGCCCAGGGTCGGGCAACGGCGGCGGATTGTACTTCAACATGAACAACGACACCAACGTGTCGGAGGCGGCGTCGGCGGCGCCCTTTTTCCAGGCGACATGGAAGCTGAATGAGAACTGGAACCTGGTCACCGGAGCCCGTATTGACGTGATGCACGTCGAAACGAGCGACCCGCTCAACCCGGGAGCCTCGGCGTCGCTCGAGGTCGGCGAGCCCAACGCGAACATAAGCCTCGTGAACAAGATCAACGCGTTCACCGACCTCTACGCCACCTACAACTACAGCCAGAACTACACGGGCGACCTGGCGGACGGCGGCGGCTTCGGCATCTACGCGGACGCCAACGGCAATCCGACCATTCCCCGCCAGCTCTTTTCCGAGCAGAGCCAGCTGCTCGAGGTGGGTGCGAAGTTCCAGCTGGACGACAACAAGCTGTTCCTCAGCAATGATATATTCGAGCAGACAAGGCAGGCCAAACCGCAGGGCTCACCGGTCATCCAGTACACCTACTACGGGTACGAGCTCTCGATAAACTACCAGCCGAACAAACAGTTCTTCGCCACGCTTGGCTACTCCTGGATCAATGGAAGCTCGCCCGTGACGGCGACATCTTTCCCGTTCCAGGGCTATGACGGCAACCAGCTTCCGGGCGGCCCGCCGATCCCCCTGGATGAGGGAGGGACCAAGCCGCAGCAGTCGAGCGGGCGCCTGCGGGCCCCCGGCCAACCCATGGACACCTTCAACGCGCTCGCCTCCTACACGTTCACGAACGGCTTCGGGATCGAGTCGAACATCCTCGTGACGAGCCCGATGAACAACGACTATCAGGGCTACCTCGTCATCCCGACGCAGTACTCCCTCGACGCCGAGGTGTTCTATAAGCAGAAGAACTGGGAAGTCCGGGTCTCGGGCACCAACGTGACCAACCAGCACAACTGGGAGCCGTCCGTAGCCACCTATGCGCTTGAGGGCGTTGTTTCCCTGCCCGGCGCCGAGATGTTCGTCACGGTCAAATACAGGTTCTAGAGCGTTTTAAATAAAACTGT
>PLTZ01000019.1 GCA_003164715.1 Opitutaceae bacterium
AACCAGCGACCAAGTGATTAACAGTCACCTGCTCTGCCACTGAGCTACCGGGCAATCTCTACCGAGCCCTTTGGGCGCCGGAAGGGTTGTAGTACGGACACGACGCGGATGCGGGCAAGTATAATTTCGAGGCCAGATGGAGCGTTAAATCTGGAGAAAGCGGACGCACAGCGGCTCGGGCACCGCGACCGAGCCGACGAATGAAAGACGACCTGACTGGACGTCAACGCGGTACACGGTGACCGCGTTTGCGGCGAGATTTCCGCAGACAAGCCACTTGCCCGAGGGATCGATGGCGAAGTTGCGCGGGACCTTGATCCCCTCGGCCATCCGCTGGACGAAGGTCAGCTTCCCTGTGGCCGGGTCGAATGCGTGAACCACGATGCTGTCGTCGCCCCGGTTTGAGGCGTAGACAAACCTCCCCGTCTTGGACACGACCACCTCGGCGGACGTGTTGAGCCCCTTGTAGTCCCCCCTGAGGATGGGAACGGTCTCGTAAGGGGAAAGCACTCCCTTCTCCCCGTTCCAGTTGAAGGCGGTCAGGGTCCCCCCCATTTCGTTGACCACGAAGGCGTGCCTGCCGTCGGGATGGAACGCGAAGTGGCGCGGGCCCGAGCCGGGAGGCACGGCCGTGAACGCGGGATCGTTCTCCGAAAGCTTCCCGTTTGCCGCGTCCAACCGATAGACATAGACTCTGTCGAGCCCCAGGTCCGCGACGATCGCGAACCGTCCGGTTGGATCGACGTTGATGGAGTGGGGATGGGCGGACCCCTGGCGGGACGCGTCGGGCCCGCTGCCGCTGTGGCGGATGAGGCACGAGCGCCCGCCGACCGTCGAGTCCCCACGAATCGGGAACACCTCCACGTAGTGGGCGTCGTAGTTCGCGGTCAGCACGCACCTCCCGGACGGGTCCACGCTGATGTGGCAGGCCTCGGATCCGTCGACGACCTGCTCTGCGAGGTTCCTCAGCGCCCCGGTGGCCGCGTCGACCTCGTAGGTCTCGATGGCCTCGTCCGGCCGCCCGCCCAGGCGCGGAATCTCGGCCAGGGAGTAGAGGTGCCTCTTGTCGGGAGAAAAGGCCATAAACACGGAGTCCGACTTGTCCGCAACGCGTACGGCGGCCGAGAGGGCGCCGGTCTCCTGGTTGAGCTTGGAGCGGTAGAGCCCGCGGTCGGACCCCGTGGCCGATGTACCGAAATACACCCAGCAGGACGGCGGGTCCGCACGGGCGGCCGCGGCAAAGGCCATGAAGGTGCTGATGCCTAGGACCGAAAATGCGGGGTGCATGGGGCGACCACGCTTGAAACACCTCGCGGGCCTTGCGAGTCAAAACCCATACGGCTTGCCTCCCCATTTCCGGCGGATTGACTATGGGCCGCGATGAGGGCGAGGTCATGCGCGGCATTGCTGCTAGCCTGGTGCCTGGCGGCGCCCCAGGGGGCGCATGCTGCGGAAGGCGCCCCGCCTGCGGTCATGGCGTCCCTTGAGCTCAAGGACGGCCGCATCCTCCACCATGTGACGGTCATGTCGGACGAGCCGGATTGCCTCGTGCTCCGGTCCGACGAGGGTTTGGTGAAGGTCCTGAAATCGGACCTGCCGCCGTCGGTGGCCGGAAGCGCCCCGGCCAAGCCGGCGGCGCCCGCGCTCCCGGAAATGGTGATGCAGGCCTTCAATCCGAACCAGGTGGTGGAGGCGCCCCGTGACGAGGCCCCCAAGCCGGCCCCGAAGCCGGTCCAGAAGCCGAACCCCGGTCCCGCGCCGGGCCCGGGTCCGGTTTACAAGGGGTGCTCGATTATCAGTTTCAAGGTGAGGACGTTCCAAACGGCGGAGGGGTGCGCCGAGCTGGTTATTCACAATGACAACGACGCGATGGTGGAGCTTCGGCCCGGCGACTTCGTGTGCCTCACGTGGGACGGGGCCCGCCACGGCGGGCGCAGCATCATCACGGACGCGTTCCCTCCCAGCATCAAGCGCCGCGAGTTCATCCCGCCCCACGCCGATGTGGACGACATCGTCACGTTCGCCAACGAGGCCCTCGACATCACGGCGGTCCAGTGGGCCCGTTGAAGTTTTGGTTGATTTCCCCCGGGCCGGCCTTTCTAATCTTCCCTTTCAACTACGCCTGCCTCCAATTCTCGGGGGACCAGGGGGAACGAATCCATGAAAACTCCGCTCTCACTCAAAGTCGCGCCGCGCACCCAGACCGGCCGCAGCGCCTCGCGTCGCCTACGCAAGGTAAACCGCATTCCCGCCATCCTTTACGGGAAGCACTCCGACCCGGAGAAGCTCTCCATCGAGGTCCCGGAGTTCACCCGGCTCCTGAAGTCCGTCGCGGGCCGCTCGCTCCTGATCGAGCTGAATCGCGACGACAAGCCGGACAAGGCCCTTTCCTTCCTCCAGGAGATCCAGAGGGACCCGATCACGGACCGCTACCTCCACGTGGACCTCCACGAGGTGAAGCCCGACGAGAAGTTCGAGATTCGCGTGCCCGTGCGGGTCACCGGAGAATCCTTCGGCGTCAAGAACCAGAGCGGCGTGCTTGAAATCGCGTCCCACGTCCTTCGCATCAAGTGTCTACCTTCGGACCTGCCGGAGATCGTCGAGGTGGACGTTACCCCCCTTAACGTAGGCCAGACGATCAAGGTCGGCGAGCTAAAGCCCATCCCGGGCGTCGCCTTCCTAGACGACAAGGGACAGCCAGTCGTCTCGTGCGTCGAGCCGGTTGCCGAGATCGTGCAGGAATTGGTCGCAGCCGAGGTTCCCGCGGAGGGCACCCCCGAGGCCGCCGCTGCCGCAGCAGCCGCAGCAGCCGCGACGGGCGAGGCGGGCGCCGTCCCTGCGGGCGATGGCAAGGCGGCCCCTGCCGCAGATGCGAAGGCCGCAGCCCCGGGCGACAAGAAGGCCGGGGCTCCGGCCGCGGGCGCCAAGCCCGGCGCCCCCGCGCCAGGTGCCAAGCCCGGAGCCCCCGCTCCGGGTGCCAAGCCCGGCGCCCCGGCCGCGGGTGGCAAGCCTGGAGCTTTCGGCAAGAAGTAGCCTTTCACAACCGGTGAATCCCTCGCCGGCCGTTCTTTGAGTCATGTCCATTTCGCTCGTCGCCGGCCTGGGTAACCCGGGCCGTGAATACGAGCTCTCACGCCACAACCTGGGCTGGGTCGCCGTCGACGCCTACGCGGCGAAACACGGCCTTACGTGGAGGAACGCCCCGGACTTCGAGTCCATGGTGGCCCGCCAGGAGCTTGGCCCGGGCCGCACGCTCTGGCTCGTCAAACCCCAGACCTACATGAACGAGAGCGGCCGCGCCGTGGCGGCCCTTGCCCGCTACCACAGGATCGCCCCGGAGGCGGTCGCCGCGGTCTACGACGATCTCACGATCGACATCGGCCTCGTGAAGGTTTCGGTGCTCGGCAGCGACGCAGGCCACAACGGCGTCGCGAGCCTTCTCGAGCACTTGGGAGAGGGGTTCGCCCGCCTTCGCCTCGGCGTCGGGCCCAAGGCTCCGCCCGAAATGGACCTCAAGGACTTCGTGCTCGCACGCTTTACACAAGAACAACTCAACCTAATCCAACAAAAGACCACCACCTACGTCCAAGGCCTGGAACTGCTTCTCGCGAGCGGACCCGACCGAGCGATGAACCAGCTCAACCGAAGAGACATCCCATGAGTAATCCGACCAAACGCAACTACCGCGCAACCTTCATCCTCGACAACCGCGGCAAGCAGGAGACCGTCGAGCAGATCGTCGAAGGGGTAAAGAAGGAGATCGCGGCCGTCCACGGCGACGTGACCGCGGTGGAGAACATCGGCAAGAAGGACTTTGCCCGCATCACCGACCGCAAGTTCACGGGCGCATCCTACGTGCACGTGAACTTCAGCGCACCCCCGCAGGGACCCGCGCAGCTGCGCGAGCGGCTCCGGCTCAACTTAAGCGTCTACCGCACGTTCGTGCAGGAGGTCTAATTCCCATGGCAAACTTCAACAAGGTCTACCTGATGGGAAACCTGACGCGCGATCCCGAGATGCGCGTCACGCCGAAGGGGACCGCCATCTGCCAGTTCGGACTGGCGATCAGCCGGTCGTGGAAGGATGAGAGCGGCCAGACGCGCGAGGAGACGGCGTTCGTCGACATCGAGGCCTGGGGAAAGCAGGGGGAGGTCATCTCCAAGTACTGCGTCAAGGGGCGCCCGCTCTTCGTCGAGGGACGCCTCAAGTTCGACCAGTGGGAGGACAAGACCTCCGGCCAGAAGCGCAGCAAGCTGAAGGTGGTGCTCGAGAATTTCCAGTTCATCGGCGGCCGGGGCGACGGCGGCCCAGGCGGCGGCGCGGCGGCTGGCGGCGCAGAGGCGACAGAGCCCCCGTCCGGCGACGCGCCTTCCCGTGGACCGGCCAAGGGGCCTCCACCGTCGAAGGAGACTGTGGACGAGGACGTCCCGTTCTAGGGACGCGTGTATTCATAGTGTAAAGATGTCATCGGGGAGACGGGTGCAGGCGAGATGCCTTGGCCGGCTCCGAGGACAGGAGCCATAAGGCTTGCCGCAGGAGCCGGGCCAGGACGAATGATGCCCTAGCGGCTTCGGTGGGCCTAGGGACCTTGGGCCCAGGACGTTGCTCGGAAATGCTGATTGCGAAGAGGACGTAATCGGATGGAACTCAATATTTCCGTTGAAAACCCGCTGCTTGTTTCGCCGCTTCACCTCGGGGTGCCTGGCGTTGTCTGCTCTTACTGGCTCCGTTACGGCCAAGGCCGACAGCACGGCTGACAAGGTGCAGCCTTGCGTCACCGATGTTCTGACGCCGCTGCCGCCCGCAGCGGTGCATTTAGGCGGCCACCTCGGCGAGCAGATCGATCTCTGCCTGCGCGCCCGAATCGCCGCGCAGGACGTCGACGAGCTCATTACGCCCTTTCGGGAACGCCGCGACCAGATGGAGTGGCGCAGCGAGTTTTGGGGCAAATGGATCACGTCTGCAATCGACGCTTGGCGCTACTCAGGCAATTCTAGCCTCTGCGCCCTTGACCGGCGCGCCGTTGCAGAGCTCATCCGGACCCAGACTCCCGACGGTTATATCGGAGCATATGCCGATGGCGGGCATCTTCAGCGTTGGGATGTTTGGGGCCGCAAGTATGTTCTGCTTGGCCTATTGGCATGGCACGAAGCGACCGGAGATGCCGGTGCGCTCCGCGCCGCGAGGCGCGAGGCGGATTTCCTTATCGGCGAGGTTGGGCCGGGCAGGGCCAAACCATTCACTAACGATATGTGGAATGGGATGGCAACGAGTTCGGTTCTTGAGCCGATGATCCTCCTTTATCGTCGCACCGGAGACGCGCGTTACCTCGAATTCGCCAAATATCTCGTCGGCGAGTGGCCGACCCCGGAAGGTCCCGACCTGCTGCGCAAAGCGCGCGCCAACATACCGGTATTCCAGATGTTTCCCGGGCCGGGCGCCGTGGTGAAGGAATATTCCGACGGAGGCCACTCGAAGGCTTACGAGATGATGTCCTGCTTCGAAGGGCTCGCCGAGCTCTACCGCACGACCGGGAATCAAGACTACTACGACGCCATAACCAAGGTCTTTGCCAACATCCGCGATAATGAGATCACGCTGATCGGATCGGGCTCCGATTGGGAGCGGTGGCACAACGGCCATACGCGTCAGACCGAGCCATGGGTCAAGGGAATGGAGACGTGCGTCACCGTCACATGGATGAAACTCGCGGGCCAGCTGCTCCGGCTCACCGGCGACCCAGCCTATGCCGATGAGATCGAGCGCTCGACCTACAACGCGCTGCTCGGCGCGCAGGCCCCAGACGGTGCCTGGTGGTGCAGCCATTCCCCGCTTGAGGGGACGAAGGAGCGCGCACCCGAGCAATGCGACCTCCACCAGAACTGCTGCGTCGCCAACGGACCGCGTGGTCTGATGCTAATCCCACAGCTGGCGGTGATGAAGGGTGCCGCCGGTCCGGTCGTGAACTACTACGGAGCGATGAAGGCCCTGGTTGCTCTGCCGGAAGGCGGCGATGTCGATCTTGAGCAGGTCTCGGACTATCCTCTCGGTGACACGACCCGTATGAAGATCGGCTTGGACAAGCCCAGGAAGTTTGTCCTTCGGCTTAGGATTCCCGCATGGAGCGAAGGGAACATCCTCACAATAAACGGTACGTCGCAACCAGACCCAATTGCGGGAACCTACGCCTCGCTCGATCGCCAATGGCGTGACGGCGATGTAGTGCTCCTGCGCCTCGACCTGCGGGCCCGGGCAATTCGGGCGCCGGGCCATCCAGAATTCGCGGCCATCGTCCGGGGACCGCTCGTTCTCGCGCGGGACGCCCGTCTTGGACATGGATCCGACCTCAACGCTCCCGTTGCCCTGAAGTCCAATGGTGACGGCTGCGTCGACATTAAGCTCGTTGAGAGTCCGACGAGCAAGGGCATCTGGCAGATCTTCGACCTCCCGGTGGGAAAGGAGGCCGCTCCGCTTCGTCTCTGTGATTTTGCCTCGGCCGGCAACACCTGGGACGCGACTTCCGCATATCGCATCTGGATGCCGCTTGCCGACGTCAAGCCACCTGTCGCGCAGGGTCCCTGACATTCTTGTCTCCGTCAAGAGACACGGTCCTGCGAAGGGTGTTTCCCGAGCAAACTGACTTGCTGACACGATTTCGGGTCGTGGATCGGTGCGTGTGGTGCCTGTCAGATTCGAGCTCGGATCATGGAAAGGATGGGCATGCCACCCGTATAGGCGTCCGTAGCGGAAACCGAGGTCTATTCTGGGCTTCGCCGCGCAACTCCTAGTCGACCTAGATTGCGCCGCTTCCGAACGGAGACTCGCCGGGCGGCGGTCTACGTTTTTCGTTGCGGACCGGAGATTGCGGCCGGGGCGGGAGGCGCCAGCTTCGCGCGCGGATTCGGTCTAGGGAGGCGCGCGCGTGACTTGCCACGGGCGCTCCCGGTCAACGCTGGGCACGGGGCGGCGCAGGCCGCCCACCTCGGAGCCGCCGGTCAACCGGGCGTTTGTTTCGCGCGCAGGACCCCGCCCGTCAGCCGGAAGACGGTCCAGTCGTCCAGGGCAATGGCGCCGAGGCTCTGGTAGAACTCGATCGCCGGTGCGTTCCAGTCGAGCACCGCCCACTCCATCCGCCCGCAGCCGCGGTCGGCTGCGAGCGCGGCCAGATGGAGGAGGAGCGCCTTGCCGAGCCCGTTTCCGCGCGCCTGCGGCCGGACAAAGAGGTCCTCAAGGTAGAGGCCGGGCCTGGCGAGGAACGTGGAGTAGTTGGAGAAGTAGACCGCGAAACCGGCGGGCTTCCCGTCAAGCTCGCCGACAAGGACGCTGGCCGCGGCCGGCGAGCCGTCCTGCGGGAAGAGCGTCTGGCGCAGCCGGTCCTCCGTCGCCTCGACGTCCCCGAGCAGCTTCTCATAGGACGCCAGCTCGCGGATGAACCCGAGGATGAGCGGGATGTCCACCGGCGTCGCCTGCCTGACGGCGACCGGCGCCGCCGCGCCGCCCGCATCGCCCGCGTCGTCCGGGAAGGGTAGCTTCATGGCGGCGATCCTTCGCACAAGCGGCCCGGGTGCAACACCGGTCTGGAGAGCGCCCCCGCGGCCGCGGGAACAATCCACACGATCGTCGCAGCTAAGGCAGGTCCGCCGGGCTCCCGCTGGCGACCTTCTTGGCCGGAATCCCCCCCGGGTGGCAGTCCAGGCACGCGACCGTGTGGACATTGTGCCGGCTCTGCGGCGAGAGGAACGTGGTGTCCATCTTCTGGACCTCGATCCCGCAGTGGGAATCCGCCGGGTGGCACGCGTTGCACGACGCCTTGGCGGAGTTGGTGTGGGACCAGTGGCAGTCGCGGCAGCTCAGGCCCTCGTGCACGCCCGCGGGCGTGCGGTCGTCCGACGAGCCGAGCTGGTGGGTTGCGTCCGGCGCGTGGCACTGCATGCAGACGCGCTGGCGCGGGTCCCGCGAAACCTTGACCGGGCGCGCGCCCTGGTAGACCGCGGGCACCGGCAGGAGGCTGGCCGAGAAATGCGCCCGCTCGCGGTGGTCGAAGAAGCTCGCCGTCTGGGTCGCATCCGAGGGCGCGTGGACCTGGTGGCAGGCGAGGCAGGGGATCGCGGGCTGCGTCGCCCGGGCCGCGTCCCTGAGCGACCACGTGCCGCCCGTGCCGGTCCCGGAAACGAGCTCCGTGATGTCGCGCTCGTAGAACATGCCGTGGCAGCGCAGGCAGTCGTCCGTCGGCGACGCGGTCTTGTTGTGCTCAGGATCGAGGAAGATCCGGGCGTAGGTCGTCGCGTGCCGGCTCGACTGCCAGTCGGAGTAGGCCTGCGGGTGGCACCTCTGGCACGAGTCGACCAGGCCCTGCACGTGCTTCTCCAGGAGGCGGACGGGCTTGTTCGGGTCCCCGGTGAAGTGCCGGACGATGCGGTCCACGTGGGACTCGAGCGCGTGGACGTCGAGCGTGAGCGCCCCGCCGTGGCACGCGCGGCACTGGATCGTCCGGTGCGCCGAGACCGCCCAGTCCGAGTGGACGCCGGTCATCTCGTGGCAGGAGGCGCACGTGTTCTGCGGGTTCGCGAAATGGAAGTAGGCCATGCCGCCCACGGCGCACGTTACGACAAAGACGCCGCAGTAGAGGGCGAGCCCCAGCACGATCCGGCTCCAGCTTCTCGGGCTCATGTGAGCCTCCCGTCCTTCCAGCGGGAGCTGATGTGGCCGCCCACCCAGAACCCGAGAGCCATGATCGTCAGCACGGGATTGAACCCGCCGTTGGTCACGTGCAGGCTGGCGTCCGAGAGGAACAGGTTGTCGATGTCGTGCACCTGGCCGAACCGGTTCGCCACCGAGGTCTTGGGGTCCGAGCCCATGCGGCACGTGCCGGCCTGGTGCTGGCCCCCGCTCAGGCCGAGCCCCGGGACGTTGGTCCAGGTCGCGACCGCCCCGGCCTCCTTGAGCCACGCCTCCGCCTTCGCCGCGATGACGCGCCCGATCTCGACGTCATGCGGGTGGCGGCTTCCCGAGAGGCGCACGACCGGGATCCCCCAGTGGTCCCTCACGGCCGGGTCGATCGTGGCCCGCGCGTCGAACACCGGCATCTCCTGGACGGGGCCCCGGACGGAGACGCTGCGCTTGTAGAACATGCGCTGGAAGTCCTTGTGCGCCTTGCCCCACGACGGCTGCCCGGGCGGGCGCATGCCGGAGAACCCGTACGGCGGGCGGATGAACTCGTTGCAGAGGGCGGCGCCGCCATGCAGGCCCGGGTTGCCGTGGTTGAAGTCGCTAACGGCTATCGTGGCCCCAGGGCCCACGTCGTCGAAGGTCCGCTCCTCGAAGAGCCCGTCGGCGCCGCAATACGCGTGGCCCTGGAGGTTGCGGCCGACCCAGTCGTAGCGGTTGCCGGCGCCGTTCGGGAAGAGCCGGGACTTGGAGTTGAGCAGAAGGCGGGCCGTCTCTATCGCGCCGCCCGAGACGACGACCAGGTCGGCGGTCTGGTACTGCTCGGCGTCGGTCGCGTCGAAGTAGCGCACACCGCGGGCCAGGCCCTTGTCGTCCACCACGACCTCCTTCGCGATCGAGTGGGTGCGCAGCTCGCAGTTGCCCGTGGCGAGCGCCCTCGGGGTCATCGTGTTGTGCGTGCCGTTCTTCGCGTTGTTCGGGCAGGCGAAGCCGCAGCAGTAACGGTTGTGGACGCACGCGTTGCGGCCCCCGTAGGGAACCGAGTTGCGCAGCATCGGGATGGGGAAGGGGTGCAGGCCGATGCGCTTCGCCGCGGCCTCGAGGATCCGGCCCTCGGTGTTGTAGGGGAAGGCCGGCATCGGGTACGGCCGCCTGCGCGGCGCCGCGAAGGGATTCGCGCTCATGTCGCCGGACACGCCGACCTGTTGCTCGGCCTTCTCGTAGCACGGCTCCAGGTCGTCGTAGCTGATCGGCCAGTCCTCGAGCGTCGATCCCTCGGGCGCGCCGTAGGTCGAGCGCATCCTGAAGTCCTTCTCCATGTAGCGCCACGCCATGGCGCCGTAGCTGACGGTGCCGGAGCCGACGCACGCGGCATTGTTGTTGTAGCCGCCCTCGTGGGGCAGCACCACCTCAAACCTGCCGGGGCCGGTCTCCGCCACCCGCGGGCTGCGGTCGTCGGGGCCGTAGGCGTCGCCGAGGACGGTGGTGCGCTGGTTGATGAGCTCGTCCTGGCCGTGCTCCTCGAAGCTGACCCAGCCGCCGCGCTCGAGGATGACGACGGAGAGCCCCGCCTCGGAGAGCTCCTTTGCCACGACGCCGCCCCCCGCCCCGGCGCCGACCACGACCGCATTCACGTGCCGCAGCGCCATGGTCACGCCTTCTTGTAGCGGTTCTGCCCGACGACCTGCGGGTAATCCAGGCCGAGCATCCGGTAGCTGGCGTAGTCACGGTTGCCGCCGTGCCGCGGGCTTCCGTAGAAGCTCTGCATCGTGTGAGAGAGGACGAGGTTGAAGAACTCGGGCGCCGAAGGGTCGCCCCAGAGCGCCCGGGGCGCCTCCCCGAGCTCGAGCGAGCGCAGGGCCTCGATCTTCGCGGCGGGCGCAAGCTCCCCGAAGGGGGCCCCGCGCGCCTGCAGGCAGGTCTGCCGGAACGATTCGAGCCCGCGGCGGTAGGTCTCCTGATGGCGCGACAGCCTGCCGCAGAGCTGCCGGTCGATGTAGTTGATCGCCCCGGTGTCGGTGGCGCCCGGGACGTCGTCGCGCGGGATGATCTGCTCGCAGATGTCGATCAGCAGGTTGGCCTCGGCGTCCGTGAAGAAGCGGTACCGCGGCCGCGCGGCCCTGCCCAAGCGGGCGATCACCGCCGTCGAGCCCGCGCCGACCGCGGCGCCGAGGACGCCGACCAGACCCAGCTTGAGCGCCGCGCGCCTTGAGATGGCCGGGCCGTCGCCCGGGGCAGGGAGGGGGTCGTTCATGGGGGTTCCTTTTGGGGACGCGGCGCCGGCCGGGGCGGGGCTCCCATTCTGGGGCGCGAGTATATTCCCGCGGCCGGCGGCCAACTCGTCAGATCTTGGCGAGCATGGCGCATAAATTGCCACGCGCGGCGGGCGCCTTGCCGCCGGTGAAACGCCGTCCCGTAACACGCTTATCCGAGGTGAAATAGGCCATCCGCCCGCGCGGGGCGCCCCTGCGCGGGGGAAAGGGGCCCGCGAAAACGCGGCGCTGACCTGCCCGGCGCCGCGAGCGCCCGGCGCCGCCCGGGAAATACTCAGTTGACACCCCCTCTCCGCTGCGGGATTCATTTGGGTTTCCACCCACGAAACACTCCCGCGTTTTCTTACCATGGCCCACAGCGAAGTACTCCTAGTCAAGCCCGTTGAGGGCCTCGGCGGCGAAGGCGACCAAGTCAAGGTCCGAGCCGGCTACGCCCGCAACTTCCTCCTGCCGCGCGAACTGGCGGTACCCGTCACGACGGCGAACCGCAAGCAGGTGGAGGCGCTCAAGAAGCGCCGCGCCGAGCGCGAGGCCACGGAGCTCAACGGGGCCCAGGAGCTCGCCAAGAAGCTCGAGAAGGCGAGCCTGGCGTTCGCGGTGACGACCGGCGAGGGCGGCAAGCTGTTTGGCTCGGTGACGGCGGCGGACCTGCACGACAAGCTCGTGGCGGCCGGCTTCACGATCGACCGCAAGCGCATCCAGCTTAACACCCCGGTGAAGACCCTCGGCAAGCACACCGTCAAGCTGAAGCTCCACCCGGACGTCACCGTCGAGCTTTCGTTCGACGTGGTCTCCGAGAACCCGATCGAGCCTTCGGCCGAGGAGAAGGCCGCCGAGGAGAAAAAGAACAGGAAGGTTGAGCCGAGGCGGTAGGCTAAGGGCCTTCCAGCCTTTGATCGCCAAGGACTGCCCTGTTCCGGGGTCCCCAGCCCGACCCTAAGCATGGCCGACGAGAAGAGCACACCCCCGCAGCGGCCCGGCGCCCCGGCGGCGGGCCGCGGGATGCCGCACAGTGTCGAGGCCGAGGAGTACCTGCTCTCCTGCTGCCTGATCGACGGCGCCGAGGTGGTCGCGCGCTGCCTTGAGGCGCGGATAACGCCCGAGTCGTTCTACGTGCCCGCGCACGGGGTCGTGTTCGAGAGGCTGCTCGACCTGTACGCCCGCCAGGTCCCGATCGACGTCGCCGTCCTAGGCGAGGAGCTGAAGACCGCGAGGCAGCTCGACGCCGTCGGCGGCTACGCATTCCTGACACGCGTCAGCGGCAGCATCCCGACGACCGCGCAGGCGGGCTACTTCATCGAGCGCGTGCGCGAGCAGCACCTGCTGCGCGAGATCATCCGATCGGCGACGGGGGCGGTGGAGGAGTGCTTCAACTTCACCGGGGGGATCGACGAGTTCGTCGACCAGGTCGAGGCGAGGATCTTCGCGGTCACCCAGAGCCGGGTGACCGAGGGCGCGAAGCCGATGAGCCAGCCGACCAAGGAGGCGATGAACGTCGTCCACAAGATGATGATGAAGAAGGGCGAGATGACGGGCGCGCCCTCGGGCTTCCACGACCTGGACCGGCTCACGTTCGGCTTCCAGCGCGCGGAGATGATCGTCCTGGCCGCGAGGCCGTCGATGGGGAAGACCTCGTTCGCGCTCAACGTCGCCGAGGCCGTGGTGCTGCCGAAGCGCGGGGACCCGTTTCCCACCCTCATCTTCTCCCTTGAGATGAGCGGCGCGCAGCTGGCGCTCCGGATGCTCTGCTCGCGGGCCCGGGTGAAGATGCAAGCCCTTCGCGACGGCGTCCTGTCGAAGAACGGGGACGAGCAGCAGCGCCTCGTGGCCGCCGCGGACGAATTCTCGAAGGCCCCGCTTTTCATCGACGACTCTAGCAACCTGTCGATCATGCAGTTGCGCGCCAAGGCCCGCAGGGTCCACGCCCGCAGCAAGCTCGGCCTGATCGTCGTCGACTACCTCCAGCTCCTGAGCCCGATCGACTCCAAGGTGCCCCGGGAGCAGCAGGTCGCGGAGGCTTCCCGCGGATTAAAAGCGCTTGCGAAGGAACTTGACGTCCCGGTCCTTGTATTAAGTCAGCTGAACCGCTCTTCCGAGAAGGAGAACCGCGCCCCCAGGCTTGCAGACCTGCGCGAATCCGGATCGATCGAACAGGATGCTGACGTAGTGCTTATGCTTGCCCGACCCAAGGACGCAGACGAAAAATTCCAGGTAGCCACCGATTCGGCCGAGTTAATCGTTGCCAAGCAGCGAAACGGGCCGGTAGGAGAGTTGCGGCTGACCTTCCTCCGCGATATCACACGATTTGAAAACTATACCCAGTAACCCTGTGATTGACAGGGTCCTACGAATTTCCTTTGTCGTCGTGGCGCTCGCTGGGGCGTGCCTGGGCCGCATGGCGGCCCAGAACCCGCCGGCCGCGGCCGAGGCGGAGGGGCCCGCGCCGACGTACCGGGTGGGCACCCTTACGGTGAAGTTCGTCGGGACCGCCAACGTCAACGAGCAGGTGGTCCGAGCCAACATCCAGGTCCGCGAGGGCGGCGAGCTCGACGAGACCATAATCGATCGGGACATCCGGGCGCTCTACAAGACGGGCCTCTTCGAGTTCATCGAGATCAAACGCGAGGCGGTCGACGCCCACACCTTCAACCTGGTCATCGAGGTGACGCCGAAGTACCGGGTGCTCGCGGTGAAGTACGAGGGCAACAAGCAGGTCAAGACGCGCCGGCTTGAGAAGGAGGCCAAGACCGCCCCGAACACCTCGCTCGACGAGCGCCAGGTGAAGGAGGACTCCGAGAAGCTCAAGGAGTACTACCAGAAGGAGGGTTTCAACCAGGTCTCGGTCAGCTACACGGTCACGAGGGACCGGTCGACCGGCCTCGGCACGGTGACCTTCAAGATCCGGGAGGGCAAGAAGGTGAAGATCCGCGAGATCCGGTTTGCCGGGAACGCCCACATCAAGGCGAAGGTCCTTCGCAAGCAGATGGACACCCGGAAATGGTGGATGTTCTCGTGGCTCACGGACACCGGCCGGTTCAAGGACGACGAGTTCCAGGACGACCTGGACAAGCTGCGGGACTTCTACCGCGAGCACGGTTACCTCGACATCGAGATCCCCGAGGAGAAGATCGTCTTCAGCTACCCGAAGAAGGACGCGCTCATCATCACGATCGCGGTCAACGAGGGCCGCCAGTACCGGATCGGCGAGATCACGGTGACGGGCAACAAGCTCCACTCGACCGCGCTCCTCAAGCGCGTCGCCGCGCTCTACGCGAAGCCCGGCGAGGTGTTCTCCCCGTCGAAGATCGACAAGGCGGCCGAGCGCCTGGAGGACTACTACGGCAAGGACGGCTACCTTGAGTCGCGGGTGCACGTCACCCGGCGGCCCAACCTCAAGACGAACGACATCGACCTGGAGTTCAAGATCGACGAGAGCGAGAAGTTCAACGTCGAGTCGATCCTGGTCGAGGGGAACACCAAGACGAAAGCCGTGGTCATCATCCGCGAGCTGGTCCTCGGCCCGGGCGACACGTTCAACTCGGTGCTGATGAAGATCAGCAAGAACAAGCTCGAGAACACGCGGTTCTTCGACGAGGTGGACATCAACCCCCAGGACACGAACATCCCCGGCCGCAAGGACATGCGCGTCACGGTCAAGGAGGGGCGGACCGGGACCTTCACCTTCGGCGCCGGCTACAGCTCGCTCGAGCGCGCGTCCGTCTTCGCCACGATCCAGCAGACCAACTTCGACCTCTTCAACCGGCGCTCCTTCTTCCAGGGCGACGGCGAGAAGTTCAGCATCAAGGTGTCGATCGGGCAGCTGTCCAACGAGGCCGTCATCTCCTTCGAGGAGCCCTATCTCTTCGAGAAGCAGCTCGCCCTCGGCTTAAGCGTGTTCCGCGAGCAGTCCCAGTACGTGAGCACCTACTACCAGGAGCTCGCCGAGGGCGGCAACGTGAGCCTGCGCAAGAGCCTGTTCGGGCTCTTTCAGGGCATCCTGCAATACCAGTACCAGACGATCAACATCTATGACGTGAGCTCCTCCGCCTCGTCCATCATCCAGCAATACGGCGGGCTGCACGACGTCTCCCAGCTGTCCTACGAGATCATCCGCGACACCCGCGACAAGCTGATCAGCCCGACCTCCGGCAACCGGATCGACTTCACGACCACCGTCGCGGGCGGGCCGCTCGGCGGCACCGACTCGTTCTACGGCTTCGAGTTCAGGGGCTCCCAGAACTTCAAGGTGTTCGAGCTGCAGACGCAGGTGCTCGAGCTCGTGGCCCGGGCGGGGGTCAGGGACAACTACAACGGGTTCCCCTCGCTGCCCTACTACGACGCCTTCTACCTGGGCGGGCCCGACACGCTGCGCGGGTTCAACTACAACGAGGTCAGCCCGCGCGACATCTACTCGGAGCCCATCGGGGGCAAGACCTACGGCATGTTCACGGCCGAGTATTCGGTGGAAATCGTGGACCCTATACGCTTTGCGCTCTTCTACGACGTGGGCTTCGTCAACGGGAGCGCCTACGACTTTAACCCGTCGGGCTACAACGACGACATCGGGTTCGGCCTGCGCCTGATGGTGGCCGGCTCACCCCTGAGCCTCGACTACGGCATCCCGATCAAGGGGGACCACTACAACCGGCAGGGCGGACAGTTCAATTTTTCGTTTGGCACGCGCTTCTAATTCCGATTCGATCTCCCTTTTACACCCTTCGACAACAACCCATGAAGAAATCCATCCAGTCCATATTTGCCGTCACCGCTATCGCCTTCACGGCATTGACGACCCACGCGCAAACGACCCCAAAGATCCTCGTTGTGGATCTGGCCAAGGTCTTTGATAACCACTACAAGACGCTTGAGCAGCAGGCGAAGCTCCAGGCCGACGAGGCGAAGGCTCAGGACCAGCTCTCCCAGATCACGAAGGAGGGCAACGCCCTGGTGGAGCAGTTCAAGGAGCTCGACGAGCAGTCCAAGAACCCGACGGCGACCGCCGAGGCCAAGGCCAAGGCCCAGGCCGACGCCCAGAAGAAGTACGACGAGATCCAGCAGAAGCGCAGCGAGCAGAACTCGTTTGTCCAGAACACGAGCAACACGCTCAAGCAGCGCTTCCAGACCTTCAAGACGCTGATGATCGAGGAGATCACCAAGACCGCCACCGAGATCGCCAAGAAGCACGGCGCCACGATCCTGCTCGACAAGTCGGGCCCGACCCTGGTCGGCGTCTCCAACGTCCTCTATTTTGACCCCAGCCTCGACATCACCGAAGAGGTGCAGGCCGAGATCAACAAGGACCGCCCGGCCGTGACCCCGACGCCCACGACGGCAGCCGGAGCGCCCGCGGTCCCGGCCCCGGCGACCACGGACTCGCCGAAGATCACGGTGCCCGGCATCACGCCGAGCAAGTAAGCGGGGTCCTCTGGAACCCTCGGATTTCGGGACGAACCCCGCTTGCGTTGAGCAGGCGGGGTTCTTTGTCTATTCGCACTATGAAGGTCTCGTTCACCCAGGCTGAGATCGAATCCATCGCGCGCCCCACGAGGACCCTTGGCACGACCGGGGAGCGCATCCGGGGCATCGCCTCGCTTGGCTCGGCCCAGCCCGGGGACATCACGTTCCTCGGCAACGCCAAGTACAAAGGGGCGGTGGCTTCGACGCGGGCGTCGATCGTCCTGCTGCCCCCGGGGTACTCGGGAGCCCCCGGGCCCGGCCAGGTGCACATGATTGTCGACAATCCCTCCGCCGCGCTGGCCCTCCTCTGCTCGAGGATCGAGCAGTCGCTCTGGCCGAAGCCCGCGCCCGGGGTCCACGCCTCGGCGGTCATCTCCCCGGACGCGAGGATCGCCGCCTCGGCCACGGTGGGGCCGCTGTGCATAGTCGAGGCGGGGGCGACGGTGGGGGAACGCGCCCACCTGCAGGCGGGCGTGTTCATCGGGCGCGCCTCGAGCGTGGGCGAGGACTCCTGGCTCATGGGGGGTGTGGTCGTTTCCGCCGAGTGCACCGTCGGCAGGCGGGTGCGGCTGCATCCCGGAGTCGTCATCGGGTCGGACGGCTTCGGCTACGAGCTGGTCGGGGGACGCCACGAGAAGGTGCCCCAGGTCGGCACGGTCGAGATCGGCGACGACGTCGAGATAGGCGCCAACACGACGATCGACCGGTCGCGCTTCGAGAAGACCGTGGTCGGCGAGGGCACCAAGATCGACAACCTGGTTCAGATCGGCCACAACGTCGTCATCGGCAGGCACTGCCTGCTCTGCGCCCAGGTGGGGATCGCAGGGAGCTGCACGCTGGGCGACTACGTGGTGCTGGGCGGGCAGGTCGGGCTGGCGGGCCACCTGACCGTGGGCTCGGGCGCGATGATCGCGGCCCAGTCGGGCGTGAAGGACGACATTCCCCCCAAGACCTCGGTCTGGGGCACGCCGAGCCAGCCGATCCTCCTCGAGCAGAAGATCATCATCCTGCGCAACCGCCTGCCCGATCTCTTCAAGCGGGTCGACGCCTTGGAGCGGCTGACGGGGGCGAAGGGCGCCTGAGGCCTCAGATTTCGCCCAGGCGGACACACGCCGCCTCGCGTCCGGGGCCCGACGGGACCAGGGGCGGGACGGCCTGCCGGCAGCGGTCGACCGCGTGCGGGCACCGGGGATGGAAGGCGCAGCCGGCGGGCGGGTCGATCGGCGAGGGCGGGTCCCCCGCGAGCACGATCCGCTGGCGCCCCCGCTCGACCTCGGGGTCCGCAACCGGGATCGCGCTCACCAGGGCGCGCGTGTAGGGGTGGCGGGGCCGGTCGATGACCTCCTCGGCGGGCCCGAGCTCGACGATCTTGCCCAGGTACATGACCGCGACACGGTCCGAGATGTGCCGCACGACCGACAGGTCGTGGGCGATGAAGATGAGCGTGAGGTTCATCTCCCGGCAGAGCCTTGAGAGCAGGTTGAGGATCTGCGCCTGGATCGACACGTCGAGCGCCGACACCGGCTCGTCGGCCACGATGACCTTCGGGCGGAGCGCGAGGGCGCGCGCGATCGCGATCCGTTGGCGCTGCCCCCCGGAGAACTCGTGGGGGTACTTCCTGGCCAGGCGGGGGGAGAGCCCCACGGTCTCCATGAGCGCGTGGACGCGGCCGCGGACCTCGGAGGGCGGGCAGATCCGGTGGACCCGCAGGGGCTCGGCGAGCGCCGCAAAGACGGTCATCCTCGGGTTCAGCGACGCGTACGGGTCCTGGAAGATCATCTGCAGGTCGCCGCGGCAGGCCTGCAGCTCGGCGCGCGACGCCGTGCCGAGGTTCCTGCCGCTTAGCAGGACAGAGCCGCCCGTCGCCGGGACCAGCTGGAGGATGGTGCGCGCGAGCGTCGACTTGCCGCATCCCGACTCGCCGACCAGGCCGAGGACCTCCCCCTCCCGCACCGCGAGGCTCACGCCGTCCACGGCGCGCACGGCGCCGGCGCGCCTCTTGACGAGGAAGCCCGTGTGGAGCGCGAAGTGCGTCTTCACGTCCCTGAGTTCGAGGATGTTGTCGGCCATGGCGGGGGAGTCCTTGGTCAGGCGCCGACGCTGATCTCCCCAGCCCTGGCGCGCACGCAGGCGTGCGCGTGGCCGGGCGCGGCCAATTCGAGCTCGGGTCGCGCCTTGGTGCAGGCGTCCGCTGCGAACGCGCAGCGGGGCGCGAACCCGCAGCCGGCGGCCGGCTTTGAGGGATCGGGCGGCGAGCCCGGGATCGTGAAGAGTTCCTCCCCCTTCGGCTGCAGGCCCGGGACGGAGCGCTGGAGCGCGCGGGTGTAGGGGTGCAGCGGCGAGCGGAACAGCGTGAGGGTGTCGCCCGTCTCCATAATCCGGCCCCCGTACATCACCTGCACGCGGTCGCAGAGCCCCGCGACGACCCCGAGGTCGTGCGTGACGAACATGACCGCCATGCCGAGTTCGCGCTGCTCCCGGCGGATCAGGTCCAGGATCTGGGCCTGCACCGTCACGTCGAGTGCCGTCGTGGGCTCGTCGGCGATCAGGAGCTCGGGCCGCGTGACGAGCGCCATCGCGATCATGACGCGCTGGCGCATGCCCCCTGAGAACTCGTGCGGGTAGAACCGGATGCGGCGGGCCGCGTCGTTGATCCCGACCGCCTCCATCATCGCCAGCGCCCTGCCGAGGGCCTCCTTCCTTGAGATGCGCTCATGGATCAGGAGGGGCTCGATGACCTGCTCGGAGATCCGCAGGTACGGGTTGAGCGATGTCATGGGGTCCTGGAAGATCATCGAGATGCGCTTGCCCCGCACCGACCGGGCCTGCCTTGGGCTGCAGCGCAGCAGGTCGACGCCGTCGAACATGGCCGAGCCGCCCTCGATCCTGCCCGGGGGCTGGGGGACGAGGCCCATGATCGAGTAGCAGGTCACCGATTTCCCGGAGCCGGACTCCCCCACGATCCCGAGCGTCTCGCCGCGCTCCACGGAGAAGCTGACACCGTCGACCGCGCGGTAGACGCCGTTGCGCGTGTGGAAGGTGGTGCGCAGGTCGGTTACGGTCAGGAGCGCCATGGGCGGCTGGAGGGTGTCCCGGGCGGGCGCGTTATGGCAAGTCCCGCACCGCGGCCGCGACGGCCTCGGGGGCCAGGTCCCCGAGGCTGCCTCCCCCGGTGGGCGGGCAGCCCGGGGGCTGGAGGATCCTGTGCGGGGCATCGAAGACGGGGCCCGTGCGGATCGGGTTCGTCGGCCCGAAGAGGCCGACCAGGGGCACGCCGAGCGCGTTCGCCAGGTGCATGCCCCCGGTGTCGTTGGACACGAGGAGCCGGCAGCGGGCGAGCGCGGACGCGAACGCGATCAGGCTGGTTGCGCCCGCCAGGTCGGTCACGCGGGACGGGCCGAAACCCGCGGCGATGCCGGAGGTGATCGCCTGGTCGGCCGCGGTGCCGAAGAGCACGAAGTGCTCGCCGGGGAACGCATCGATGAGGCGCCGCCAGCCGGCGGCGGGCCAGCGCTTGGACGGGTCGTTCTCGGACCCCGCGATCAGGCCGATCGGCGCCGCCTGCGGCAGGAGGGGGTCGGGCTGCTCGATCTCGATCGCGTGCGTCGGGAACGGGCGAAGGTCCATCCGCGCGTCCAGGCCGAAGTGCCGTAGGAAGCTCTCCCAGAGCTGCGTCTGGTGGTGGCGGGACTCGTCGAACCCCTCGGGCGTCCGGTACGCGTGGGTGAGGAGCGGCCGGCGCCGGCCGGGCCTTTCGATCCCGAAGCGCTGGGGGCACGCCGCCGCCCGCGCCTCGAGGTCCCCGCGCAGGGAATTGGTGAAGAGGATCCAGGTGTCCGGGTACGAGGCCCGCAGCGCGGCGAAGCGCGCGAGGTAACCCGGGCCGTGCGCCGGGAGCGCGCGGACCCGGTCGGCCACGCAGAGCGCCTCGAGCAGCGGGACGAAGGCCGGCTTCGCGAGGAGCGTGATCTCGGCGTCGGGGCGCGACGCGCGCAGGGCCCGCACGAGCGGCAGCGCCATCGCGACGTCCCCGAGCCAGTTGGGCATGCGGATCCAGACCCGCGTGTTCCTCGGGGGCTGGTCGAGGCCGCGGTTGCGCAGGTCCGCATCCAGGAGGTTGCGCTTGGCCTCGAGGCGCAGCCGCCGGGAGGGGACGTCCTGGTTCCTCCAGCGGTCGTGGGCCCAGAGCCACGACGCGCAGAGCTCCTCGTCGGACATCGCCGTCTCGAACCAGCCGTTAAGGGAGAGGGTTGCGCCCGCGGCCGTGCCGTCGAAGGGCACCGGGTTCGACTCGAAGGTGACGCGCCAGAACGCGGTGCGCCTCGGATAGAACGTGCGCAGCTCGGCGCCGAACTTCGCGGCGAGGAGGCCCGGAAGCTCGGTCGACGAGCACACGCGGCCCATGAGGAGGGTGAGGGCCCCCTGGTCCCCCGCGTTCTGGTCGAACAGGACGCCGACGCAGCCCTTTCGCCTCAGGATGGCGAGCGCCTCGGCGAACCCCTCCCTGCGCGAGAGGAGCCGCATCCCGTGCCGCTCGCGGGTCCTTCGGACGAAGGCGTCGAGAGAGGCGCTGGCGAGCGGGCGGAAGATGATGCCGAACTCAGGCAGCGGCACCGGGCTCAGGAGCTTGAGCCAGGTCTGGCTCTCCCAGTGCGCGAGGTGCAGGGTCGCCAGGACGACCGGCCGCGGCCGGGCGGAGCAGTCGCGCGCGAAGGCGTCCACGGACGGCCCCAGCCGCGCGATCTTGCGGATCCGCCGCTCGGACAGGAAGGGGCTGGCGAGCGAGAGGAGCGCGGTCTCGACCAGCCGGCGGGAGCTCTCGCGGGCCATGCGCCGGCGCCAGGAGCGCGGGCGCTGCGGGAAGGCGTGGTGGAGGTTCGAGCGCAGGAGGCGGCGCCTGCGGGGGGCGAGCCAGAGGATCGCCTCGCCCCCGACGGCCGAGACGGCGCGCAGCAACGGCTCGGGCGTCACGGCGAGCAGGCGGCCAATGAGGGTGAGGATGAGGGCGATCACGGGGTCGTTACCGGGCCGACGGGATTTGGCGTTTGATTTTCGTCGGGAAAAGCCATGGAACCTTACGCTCGCGCGTCAATGACCGAACTCCTCATCATCAAACCCTCCTCCCTGGGAGACATCGTCCACGGGCTGCAGGTGGCCACCTCGCTCAAGGCGCAGCGGGCCGACCTGCGCATCTCCTGGATCGTCCGCGAGATGTTCGCACCCATCGTCCGGGCGTGCGAGGCGGTCGACCGCGTGTACGTGTTCAACAGGAAGGGCGGGGCCAAGGACTTCTTGAAGCTGATGCGCGAGGTGCGGGCCACCAAATTCGACTATGTCTTCGACATGCAGGGCCTGCTCAGGACGGGCCTGATGACCTCGCGCGCGAGGGCGAAGCACAAGGTGGGGCGCACCGACGCCCGGGAATGGGCCGGGATGTTCTACGACGAAAAGATCCCTCTGCCCCCGGACGGACGCAGGAGCCACGCCGTGGACATCCTGCTCCAGTTCTGCCCGGTCCTCGGGGCGAAGCCCGAGCTCAAGGGGACGCTCAAGTTCCGCGAGGTCGACAGCCTCAACCTGAAGTTCGCCGACGGAAGGGGCGGGGCCAGGCCCTTCGTCATGTTCCCCGACAGCCGCAGGGCCGACAAGAAGTGGGGCGGCTTCAAGCAGCTGACGGAGATCATTCTGCGGGAGGACAAGTCGCGGAAGGTCGTGTGGGCCGGCAACAACCCCCTCCCCGACAAGGGCGCCTTCCCGCCGGCCCAGTTTCTGAACCTCACGGGCAACACGAGCCTCGTGTCGCTGCCCGCACTCGTGAAGAAGGCCGACTGGGTCATCAGCAACGACAGCGGGCCGATGCACCTGGCGGCGGCCCTCGGGGTCCGCGTGTTCGCCATCTTCGGGCCCACCGATCCGCGCCTGTTCGGTCCGTATCCGATCGGGGGCGCGCTCAACCATGTCATCCAGGCCCCGGTGGGCGACCTGAAGCTCCTTTCGGTGCGGGACGTCTACGCGCGGTTCCAGCGGATCCGCGGCCGTTGACCGGCGGCCCAACCCCCACAGGCTTCCCCCCATGCTCGATCCCAAACTGGTCCGCGAATCCCCGGAGCTCGTGCGCGCGGCGATCGCCAAGAAGCACCTCTCGGTCGACCTCGACTCGGTCCTGGCCGCGGACGCCGCGTGGCGCGCGCTGCTCCTCGAGGTCGAGCAGCTGCGCTCCGTGCAGAAGGCGGCCAATGCGGCGATGGCCGCGCTCAAGAAGGGCTCGCCGGAGTTCCTCGCCAAGCTGGGCGAGATGAAGGCGGTCTCCGCCCAGTTGAAGGAGAGGGACGGCGCGCTCAAGGCGGCCGAGGAGCGGTCCCGCGAGGCGATGCTCTCGCTCCCAAACCTCCCCCACGCGAGCGTACCGGAGGGGAGGACGCCCCAGGAGAACGCGGTGGTCTCGACGCAGGGAGACCCGGGGGCCGTCGGGGCGCACGCCGTGGCGCACTGGGACATCCCGGGCTTCCCGCGGCTCTTCGACTTCGAGCGCGGCGCCAAGGTGACCGGGGCCGGCTTTCCCTTCTTCATCGGCGACGGGGCGCGGCTCGCGCGGGCCCTCATCAACTTCTTCCTCGAGGAGGACGTGAGGGCCGGCTACGTGGAGGTCTCGCCCCCGATCTTCGTGAACGCCGCCAGCGCCACGGCGACCGGGCAGTTGCCCGACAAGGAGGGGCAGATGTACGAGACGACGCCCGACCGGCTGTTCGCCGTGCCGACGGCGGAGGTGCCGCTCACCAACTTCCTCAGGGACGAGATCCTGGACGAGGCCGCGCTCCCGGTGAAGCGCTGCGCGTACACGCCGTGCTTCCGGAGGGAGGCCGGCAGCTACGGCAAGGACGTGCGGGGGCTCAACCGCGTGCACCAGTTCGACAAGGTGGAGCTCCTGAAGTGGGTCCATCCGTCGTCGAGCTACGCGGAGCTCGATTCGCTCCGGGACGACGCCGAGAGCCTCCTCAGGAAGCTCGAGATCCCGTACCGCGTGCTCCTCATGTGCGGGGGCGACCTCGGGTTCGCCCAGTCGAAGAAGTACGACCTCGAGGTGTGGGCGGCGGGGCAGAAGCGGTGGCTCGAGGTGTCGAGCTGCTCGAATTTCGAGGCCTTCCAGGCCCGGCGCGCGCAGATCCGCTTCCGTTCGAAGGAATCCGGCAGGGCCGAGCTCGTACACACGCTCAACGGCTCCGGCCTCGCGGTGCCCCGGGTCCTTGCGGCGATCCTGGAGAACAACCTCGAGGCGGACGGGCGGGTGAGGATCCCGGCCGCGCTCGTCCCGCATTTCGGGAAGTCCCACCTCAGCTTCGCCTGAGCGGCGCGGGTGCCCGGACCATGAAGACGAGCGGCGCCACCGCATGGAAATCGGCCGCCGAGCGCGTGGCCGCCTTCGTCTCCCGCGAGAGCCTCCAGCCGTCCGTCGTGGACTGGGCGGACGCGCGGCCGCGCGCGGAGCGCTGGGGCGTCGCCCTGTCGGGCGGCGCCGATTCCGTGGGGCTCTTGCTGCTGCTCTGGGCGCACTGGCCTGAGCGCCGCGGGCGCCTGACGGCGCTCCATTTCAACCACCGGCTCCGGGGCGCGGAGTCGGAGGCGGACGCCCGGTTCTGCGGCAGGCTGTGCGCGGCGCTCGGGGTGCCGCTCGTCTGCGGCCGCTGGAAGGCGCGCCGGCGCACGGCCGGCGAGGCTCAGGCCCGCCAGGCCCGCTTCGAATTCTTCAGGCGGGAGATGGCTGCGCGCCGGATCCGGGTGCTCTGGCTGGGGCACCAGCAGGATGACATTGCCGAATCGATGCTGATGCGACTCGCGCGGGGAAGCGGCGGCCAGGGCCTGGCGGCCCCGAGGGCGCTCCACGCGTTCCCGCCGGCGCGGACCGGCGGGCGCGGCTCGTTCCACGTGCGCCCGCTGCTCGGCCTGAAGAAGCGCGAGATCGCGCGGGCCCTGAGGGAGGCCGGCGCGACATGGCGCGAGGACTCGAGCAACGCCAAGGGCGTCCACTTCAGGAACAGGTTGAGGCTCGAGGTCATCCCGAGGTGGGTGCGCGCCGCCGGGCGGGACGCGCTCGCGGGCGCCGCGCTTTCCCGGGAGCTGCTCGACGAGGACAACGCCGCGATCGAGGCGTGGGTGGACTTCCTGCACCCGATTGGCGAAGACGGCTCGCTCAGCGTTTCCCGGCTATCGGGCCGGCCCAGGGCGATCGTGCGCCGCTCGCTCCACCGGTGGCTTCTCGCCCAGACCCAAGCCGGCGAGCTCTCTCGCCAGGGCTTTGAAGCGCTCCTTCTTGCCGTCGAGCGCGGCGTACCCGTGAGGCACAGCCTTGGGCGCCATGGCTTTGCGGTAATCCGGTCGGGCCGGCTGCGGTTTGAAACGCTACGCAAATGCCGTACGCCTCATTGACTTGTAACGCAGGAACAACAACCTTGTTTCAATAGTCATACCCTCAAATAGATGCCCGATCTCGAAACAAAGAAGCCACGCCGGCAGCTGAAGAACATCCCGCCTGAACGGTTTCAGCCGAAGGTCCTCATTTTCTGGGTGGCCCTGGCCGTGGCGGTGGTCGCGCTCCTGTTCTGGTCGCCCGGCATCACCGTTTCGCCGGCATCCCTGACGGTCTATGAGGTGGTGCAGCACGCGGAGTCCCAGAACATCAAGAAGGGCATGATCCAGCCGGACCCCTCGGGCGGCCGCGACTGGGCGATCATCACGGGCGAGTTGAACAGCCCATCTCTGGTGAACGAGCGCGGCATGAAGACGGCCTCGTTCCGGGCGGCCGGCCGCCTTACGGACTCCAACATGGAGCGCCTCCAGAAGACCAACAAGTTCGACGAGCGCCAGATGACGACGGTCTTCACGCAGCTCGCGCTCAGCGTCCTGCCGGTGCTCATCATCATCGGCTTCCTGTATTTCCTCTTCAGCCGCCAGCTGCGCCAGGCCGGCCGGGGCGCGCTCAATTTCGGAAAGAGCCGCGCCAAGCTCCTGACCCGCGACCGCGAGAAGATCACCTTCGGCGACGTCGCGGGCTGCGACGAGGCCAAGGAGGAGGTCTCCGAGGTCGTCGAGTTCCTCAAGGACCCGAAGAAGTTCACGAAGATGGGTGGACGCATCCCGAAGGGCATCCTCATGGTGGGCCCCCCGGGCACCGGCAAGACGCTCCTGGCGAAGGCGGTGGCGGGCGAGGCCGACGTTCCCTTCTTCAGCATCTCGGGCTCGGACTTCGTGGAGATGTTCGTGGGCGTCGGGGCGTCGCGGGTGAGGGACATGTTCGAGCAAGGGCGCAAGAGCGCGCCGTGCCTCATCTTCATCGACGAGATCGACGCGGTCGGGCGCCAGCGCGGCGCCGGGCTCGGCGGGGGCAACGACGAGCGCGAGCAGACGCTCAATTCCCTCCTGGTCGAGATGGACGGTTTCGATACGACCGAGGGCGTCATCATCATTGCGGCGACCAACCGGCCCGACGTCCTCGACAGCGCGCTCCTGCGCCCCGGCCGCTTCGACCGCCAGATCTACGTGGACCTTCCCGACATGATCGGCCGCGAGCAGATCCTCAGGGTCCACGCGCGCAAGCTGAGCCTCGGCGACAACGTGGACCTCGGCGTGATCGCGCGCGGCACGCCCGGGCTGTCCGGCGCCGAGCTCGCCAACCTCCTCAACGAGGCGGCGCTCCTCGCCGCCCGCAGAAACCGCAAGAAGATCGACGCGGCCGACGTCGAGGACGCGCGCGAGAAGGTGCAGTTCGGCCGCGAGCGCAGGCGCCTGATGGACGACGAGGAGAAGAAGCTCACGGCCTACCATGAGGCCGGCCACGCCCTGATCCAGGGCGTCCTGGACGACGGCCACATGCCCGTCCACAAGGTCACCATCATCCCGCGGGGACGCAGCCTCGGGAGCACCATGTTCATTCCGAAGAAGGATGTCCTCACCCAGGCGATGAAGCGGATGCTCAACCAGATCGCGATGGGCCTGGGCGGGCGCATCGCCGAGGAGCTCGTCATGGGGGACATCTCGAGCGGCGCGGCGGGCGACATCATCCAGATCACCGCGATCGCGCGGCACATGGTGTGCGACTGGGGCATGAGCCCGCTCGGCCCCATCGCCTACGGCGGCAACCACGACACCGTCTTCCTCGGCCGCGACATCACCCGGACCGAGAACGTGTCGGAAGAGACGGCGCGCCGGATCGACGTGGAGATCCAGCGGATCATCTCCGAGCAGTACGAGCGCGCGAAGATAATCATCAGCGAGCGCCGTCCCGCGCTGGACAAGATTGCCGAGGCCCTCCTTGAGCACGAGACGATCGAGGGAAGGCATGTGCTCGAGATCCTCGAGTTTGGGGAGATCCGCTCGCCGATCGCCGTGGCGTTTTTCGGCAAGCTGACCGAGAAGCCCGAGGAGAAGAAGGCGGCCGACAAGCCAGCCGCCGAGGGACTTGGCGCGGGCGGGCCGGCTCCGGCTCCGACCCCGGCCTGACCCGGGTCGGGAGGTCCTGGCGCTTTTCCGGCTTGGATTTGCGGGGGGGTGCCCCAACATGAGCGGCCTAACAGTATGAAGATCTGCTGCATCGGCGCCGGCTATGTCGGCGGGCCCACCATGGCGATGATCGCGCTCAAGGCGCCCGACGTGGAGGTCAGGGTGGTCGACATGAACGCCGCGCGGATCGCGGCCTGGAGCTCGGCGACGCTCCCTATCTACGAGCCGGGACTCGACGAGGTGGTCCGCAAGACCCGGGGCAGGAACCTGCATTTCTCGACGGACGTCAAGGGGGCCATCGAGGCCGCCGACATCGTCTTCGTCGCGGTCAACACCCCGACCAAGAGCTACGGGGTCGGGGCGGGGCGCGCTGCCGACCTGCGCTTCATTGAGTCGGTGGCCCGGACGATCGCCGAATGCGCGAACGGGCCGAAGATCATCGTCGAGAAGTCCACCATCCCGGTGAAGACGGCCGAGACGATCAAGGACATCCTCGCGGCCAACGGGCGAGGGATAAAGTTCCAGGTGCTGTCCAACCCGGAGTTCCTTGCGGAGGGAACGGCCATCGCCGACCTGCTCAACCCCGACCGGGTGCTGATCGGCGGGGAGCGCACGCCGGAGGGCGCGGCTGCGATGGCGGCCTTGGCCGACATCTACGCCCGGTGGGTCCCCCGCGACCGGATCATCACCACGAACCTCTGGTCCTCGGAGCTCTCGAAACTGGTGGCGAACGCCTTCCTCGCCCAGAGGATCTCGTCCATCAACTCGATCTCGGCGCTGTGCGAGGCGACGGGCGCGGACGTGGACGAGGTGGCCAACGCCATCGGCCGGGACTCGCGCATCGGTCCGAAGTTCCTGAAGGCCTCGGTCGGCTTCGGCGGATCGTGCTTCCAGAAGGACATCCTCAACCTGGTCTACCTGTGCGAGCACTTCGGGCTGCCCGAAGTGGCGGGTTTCTGGGAGGGCGTCGTGAAGATGAACGAATGGCAGAAGCACCGGTTCACGGCCAGGATCGTGAAGGCGCTCTACAACTCGGTCGCCGACAAGAAGATAGCTGTGCTCGGCTTCGCCTTCAAGAAGGACACGAACGACACGCGGGAATCCGCGGCGATCGCCGTGTGCCGCGACCTGATCGCCGAGCAGGCGCGGGTGACCGTGTACGACCCCAAGGTGCCCGAGGACGAGATCCGGCGCGACGTGCTGGGCAAGGACGGCGCCAACCCGCTGCTCTCGGTCGCCTCGAGCGGCTACGATGCCGCCGTCGGCGCCCACGCCCTGGTAATCGCGACGGAATGGGACGAATTCAAGGCGCTCGACTTCGAGAGGATCTACGGGGTGATGTCCAAGCCGGCGTTCGTGTTCGACGGGCGCAACATCCTCGACCTGCAGAAGCTCAGGGCCATCGGATTCCGCGCCGCGGGGATCGGGAAGTAGGCGGTCCTAGGTCCCGAGTGCCGTCCGGTAGACGCGGGGCACGCGCTTGGTGACCGAGCAGAGCGTCTCCCACGGTATCGTGTCCGCCCAGCGGCTGAATTCCCCGATCGAGATCTCGCCGCCGCCCTGGCGCCCGACCAGCACGGCCTCGTCGCCGCTCGCGACGTCCCCGACGTCGGTGACATCCACGATGGTCTGGTCCATCGTCACGCGCCCGAGGACCGGGCACCGGGTGCCGTTGATCAGGACGCTCGCCTTGTTGCTCACCGAGCGCGGGATCCCGTCGCCGTAGCCCGCGCAGAGCACCGCGGTCCTCGTGTCCCGGGTGAGCGTACGCGTGCGCCCGTAGCTCACCGTCGTTCCCGAGGGCAGGCGCTTGACGATCCCCACGCGTGTCCGAAAGCTGAATACAGGCTCGGTCCTCACCTGCGCCAGGAAGGAGCTGGGGTGGGGCAGGATCCCGAACTGCAGGAGCCCGACCCGCACCGCGTTGAAGGGGCTCGCCCCGGGCATCGTCTCCAAGCCGGCGCTGTTGTCCGCGTGGATGAAGAGCCCCCCCGGGGCCGGCCGGTCCAGACCGCACGTGGCCAGAACGCCGAGAAAGCGCCGCCGCTGCTCCTCGGTGAAGGCCGCGTCGTCATCGGGGCTCGCGAAATGCGTGAACACGCCGGCGAGCCTCAGGTGCTCCGCGCCGGATATCCGGCGGAGGAGCGCGGGTGCCTCCTCGTACCAGACGCCGAGCCTGCCCATTCCGGTGTCGACCTTGAGATGCACCGAAACGGGCCGCCGCGCGGCCTTTCCGGCGGCGTCCATCCGCGACACCTCGTCCTCGGTCGACACGGTCACGGCCAGCCCGTATTCGGCGGCGAACCGGTCCTCGTCGGGAAGCAGCGGGCTCAGGAGCAGGATAGGCCAGCCCGGGCCCAGCTCGCGCAACTGGGCGGCCTCGGTCAGATTCGCGACCGCGAAGAGGTCGGCGCCGGCGTGCATCAGCCTGCCGGCGACGTGCTGGAGGCCGTGGCCGTACGCGTCGGCCTTGACGACCGCGACGTAGCGGATGTGGGCGGGGAGCGACCCGCGTATCAGGCGCAGGTTGCGCTCGATCGCCGCCAGGTCGATCTCGGCCCAGCAGCGAAGGGGAAGCGTTGAGTGTGACGGGATCACGGCGCCCTGTGGATTTGCGGGACCCATTTCGCATAGGAGGGCTCCTGGTGCAGGAACGCGTCCGGGTCCCGGGTCTCGCGGAAGAGGTCGGCGTCCGCCACGGCGGGCGACGAGAAGAGGGTGGCGAGGTCGTAGGGGGCCGTCGCGGTGCCTGGGGGCAGCGCTTCCCAGTGCCGGAACCCTTCGGGGGTCATGAGCTCGCCGGAAAGCTCGGCCGCGGGGACGCGCAGGAGGGGCCCGCCCATGTGCAGGCAGTGCCACAGACCCCGGCGGGCGTCGGCGATGATCCCGACCTCGGGCCGCCCCACGGCGCGGGCGACGACGGCCAGTCCGACGTACGCGAAAAGGGGCCTCTGCCCGAGGGCGTCCCACACCCGCAGGGCCATCGCCGAGGAGCGGATCCCGAGGATCGAGCCGGGGCCCTCGCAGAAAGCGAACGCCGCCACGCTGCCAAAGTCGACCGCAAGCTCGTCCAGGCACTCGAAGAGGCAGACCCCAGCCTCCCCGCGGCGTGCCGACCACCGGGGCCCCTCCCCCCCGCCGAGGAGCCCGGCCTGGACCCGCTCCGAGGCGGCGTCGATCAGGAGGAGCGGCGGGTGTTCGCTGAGAATCTGGCTAAGGCTGGGCATCTTGCGAATCCAACGAAACGCCTCGGGAGGCGCCCCGGCAAGCACGGTTCGCGGCCGTCCAATCCGGCATTGACCCGACCCGCCCGAAACCTACGCTGAACCCTCACTCTTTGCGCAAAGCACCCTCCGCATCCACGCCGTGAACGTCCAACTGAGCACCGTCTCCGACTCCCGCAAGAATCTCGTCGTCACCCTCGACAAGGATGAGGTCGACACCGAGCACAGGGCGGTCGTGGGCGAGTATGTCCGGCAGGCGCGCCTGCCCGGCTTCCGCCCGGGAAAGGCCCCCGAGGCCCTGGTTATCAAGCGGTTTGCAAAGGAGATCGCTGAGGAATTCAAGCAGAAGGTCGTGACCAAGGCCTACCGGAGCGGCCTGGACAAGGAGAAGCTCGATGTCCTGAGCGTCGTCAGCGTCGAGGAGGGGACCATCGAGCCCGGGCTCTCCGCCGCGGTCACGGTGGTCGTCGACGTGCGGCCGGACTTCTCGCTCCCCGACTACGTCGGGCTGCCTACGCAGATAGCGCCGGTCGACCCGACCGACGCCGAGATCGACAGCGTCATCCAGGCGCTGCGCTCCGAGGGGGCGGACTTCAAACCCGCGGAGCGCGCCGCGCAGAAGGGCGACTATGTTAAGCTCGCCTACGAGGGCTCCGTCGACGGCAGGAAGATCGCGGAGATCGCCGGGGACAAGCAGCTCTACGCCAAGGTGCCCCAGACTTGGGAGGAGGTCGAGGGCTCGAACGAAGGGATCATCCCAGGGCTCGGCATGCACCTCGCGGGGGTCTCCAAAGGTGACAAGAGGAGCGTGCGCATCGTCTTCCCCGCGGATTTCCAGCCGGTGCCCGCGCTGGCGGGCAAGACCGCCGAATACGCCCTCGAGATCCAGGAGGTCCGCGAGCGGATCCTCCCCGAACTGGACGAGAAGTTCTTCAAGGCGCACCAGGCGGACAGCCTCGAGGCCTTGAAGGGCCAGATCCGCGCGAACCTGAAGCTCCAGAAGGAGCAGAGGAACCGCGCCGCCCAGCGCAACCAGGTCACCCAGGCGCTGGCGGACCGGGTCAGCTTCGAGGCCCCGGCCAGCCTGGTCGAGGCCGAGACCCAGGGCGTCCTGCGCCAGTTCATCGAGGAGAACATGCGCCGCGGCATCCCGGCCGAGCAATTTGAGAAGGGCAAGAAGGAGCTGTTCGAGGGCGCCCGCAAGGCCGCCCTCGGCCGCATCAAGGTCCAGCTCATCCTCGCCAAGGTCGCGGAGGCGGAGAAGCTCACGGTCTCGGAGCGCGACATCGACATGTACATCCGGCGCGAGGCCGTCCGCTCCAACCAGAGGCCGGACAAGGTCGCCAAGGACCTGGCGAAGAGCCGCGACGCCCTGCGTTCGGTGCAGCAGTCCATAATTCTCGACAAGGCGGTTGATTTCCTGGTGTCCAAGGCTACGTTCACGGTCACATCGCCTTGAGCTACTACGTACCCATCGTCCTCGAGAACACCGGCCGCGGAGAGCGGTCGATGGACATCTATTCGAGGCTCCTGAAGGACCGGATCATCTTCATTGGCACGCCCATAGACGACATGGTGGCGAACCTGGTCATCGCCCAGCTCCTCTACCTGCAGATGGAGGACGCGAAGAAGGACATCCACCTCTACATCAATTCGCCGGGCGGCGTGGTGACCGGCGGGATGGCGATCTACGACACGATGAATTTCCTGCAGTGCGACGTGCAGACCTTCTGCATCGGCATGGCGGCGAGCATGAGCACCGTGCTGCTCGCGGCGGGCACGAAGGGCAAGCGCTTCGCGCTGCCCAACAGCCGCGTGATGATCCACCAGCCCTCGGGCGGAGCGGGCGGCCAGGCCGCCGACATCGCGATCGCCGCGAAGGAGATCCTGCGCTGGCGCAAGACCCTGAGCGAGGTGATCGCCCGCCACACCGGGAAGGCGCAGGAGCAGGTCGACAAGGATTCGGACCGCGACTACTACATGAGCGCGCTCGAGGCGAAGGACTACGGGATCGTGGACCACGTCGTGGCCTCCACGCGGGAGGCCGAGACCCTGGTGGTGAAGACCGCCGCCTGAGGGCCCCTGGGCTGGGCAGATTCCGCCCTCGACAGCGCCTCGGGCAGATCCAGACTCCCCAGCCATGGCCAAATCGTCCCGAATGACGCTGTGCTCCTTCTGCGGCAAGTCGCAGGCGGAGGTGAAGAAGATCATCGCGGGGCCCGGCGTGTACATCTGCGACTCGTGCGTCAACGTCTGCAAGACGATCATCGACCGCGAGGTGAAGCAGCCGGCGATCGAGGTGAAGCCGGCGTTCCGGATGATCAAGCCCTCCGGGATAAAGAAGGTGCTGGACGACTATGTGATCGGCCAGGAGCACGCAAAGAAGGTCCTCTCCGTCGCGGTCTACAACCACTACAAGCGCCTGAACTTCGAGTCTGGCCAGGCGCCCAAGGACCCGGCCGCCTCGTCCCCTGAGTTCAGCGACGTCGAGGTCGAGAAGAGCAACATCCTCCTCGTGGGCCCGACAGGCTCCGGCAAGACGCTGCTCGCGAGGACGCTTGCGCGGATCCTGGACGTCCCCTTTGCGATCTCGGACGCCACCACGCTCACGGAGGCGGGCTACGTCGGTGAGGACGTCGAGAACGTCGTGCTGCGGCTCCTGCAGAACGCCAACTACGACGTCAAGCGGGCCGAGTGCGGCATCATCTACATCGACGAGATCGACAAGATCCGGCGCACGACGGAAAACGTGTCGATCACCCGCGACGTCTCCGGCGAGGGCGTCCAGCAGGCCCTACTCAAGATCCTGGAGGGGACCGTGTGCAACGTGCCGCCGCAGGGCGGGCGCAAGCACCCGAACCAGGAGTACATCCAGGTCAACACCTCGAACATCCTCTTCATCTGCGGCGGAGCGTTCGTCGGCCTGGACCAGATCGTCAAGAAGCGGCTCGGCCACCGCTCGATCGGCTTCCACCAGAACGCAGAGGACAGGGACATCCCGCCGGACGAGATGATGCGCAGCATCGCCCCCGAGGACATGGTGCGCTTCGGCATGATTCCCGAGTTCGTCGGCCGGCTGCCGGTCGTGACCGTACTGGACCAGCTCAAGATCGAGGACCTGGAGATGATCCTCCTGCGCACGAAGAACGCGATGGTGAAGCAGTACTCGAAGCTCTTCGCGATGGACGGGGTCAGGCTGCGCTTCACGTCGGACGCGGTGAAGGCCGTGGCCAGGAAGGCGATCGAGCTAAAGACCGGGGCCCGGGCGCTCAGGGCCATCCTCGAGGGCGTCATGCTGGAGGTCATGTACGACCTGCCGCAGCGCGACGACGTGACCGAGGTCATCGTGGACGCCGGCGCCGTCGCTGGGAAGCACCGCCCGGTCATCAAGCGGGCCCCCAAGGCGTCCGCGAACGAGAACGCGGCCTAGCGCGAGTGGCCCCGATTTGCCCGGCCGCCGCTGGCGTGCGCAAAGGGCGGCCCGGGTGCTGCGCTGCAGGCGTGAGCCTAGCGGGACGGTGCGCACCTCCTCGGCGCCAGCGGCGCTCAGATGATTGTCGTCCACGTGGAAGACGCTTCGCCCGGCCGCATATCGAATGGAACGGCCCGGCTCATAGAAAGGCAGATCCGCGCTGGGCACCTGCAGGTTTGGGGAATAGGACATCTCCCTGTTCGCGATCGCGACGGGCTCGTTCCCAGGGCGTTCATTCGCGGCAGGCTTCATCCTCGATAGCCCTTTTGCGGCCCCAATTTGCCAGGATATGTACTCCCGCGGGTTTATGTCGCCACCTGACGGTATCCGGATTTGGGTGCGACGTGGATTCGCGTCGCTTCAACGAAGATTTGGTGAGAATATGAGACGATGCGTACATTGTACCGGAGCGGCTTCATAACCAATTGCCGATACGGTCACTTTGTCGTGTGGATCTGACCAGCAAGGATTCTTCATATGTGCAGTGACGATCCAAGTCTAGGGCGAAGCCAAGTTCTCAACGGAAACGCCGGGCGAGACATAGGCGGCGCGGGTGCCGCAAAATCGGCAGGAGCAGTTGGCGATGCGACGATGCGGAGACTTCCATGTCTAGTGTTAGTCACGGCACTTGCCGGCGGGGCGATCTTGATAGGTGCAACTGGTCCGGTGCCGATTCTGTATGCTGCCAGTGACGTCGCCATCTATCTCGACGCCTGCTACAATGTATCAAAACACCTCGTTCTCGGACGGGATTTCTTCAGCCCGATAGGGCCGTCGGCATTGCTTCCAACGGCGTTGGCCATGCGCCTTGGCGGGGCTACGGTGGGTGCATTGGCATACGGCGCCATTTTGGCTTGGTTGGGTTACGGAACCGTGGCGTGGCTGACGGCGCGATCACGAATGAATCACTGGTTAGCTGTTGGATTTGCGCTTTTCGCAGCGGCAACAGCCTCTGCACCATATTCGCTGGATTTTGGCTCCTGGCGGGCACTGTCCTATTCATTGCTATATAATCGAATGGCTTGGACAGCCATTTGTATTGCCGCTGTCCCGGCCTTTCTGCCTGCCGAGAAGCAACTTAATCAGCGGGAATGGACCTTGTTCGGATATGGGGCTTGTGCGGCCCTGCTTGCCTTAAATAAGCCGAACTACCTTCTTATGCTGGCGCCCCTGACGCTCTGGATCCTAGGGCCCGAGGTAGGCACATGGAGGAAACTGTTAGCGAAGCTCGGTGGATTCATTTCGGGCGCAATCCTTGCGGCGACGGTAATCTGGCTCTGCGTGCCGTACGATCCAATCGGGATCTTTCGGGAGACGTTTGAGATGGGCAGAGGTGCTCCTGTTGACCTTCTTTATTACACGCTCAAGCGGTCGTTGCTGGAGAATTGGGTTCCGTTCGGATGCCTGGCGTGTTGTTGGATAGCATTCGTAGCTCTATCATCAAAAGGCAAAGTTCGGCGGGTCGCTTGGAAGTCGTTCTTACTATTCCTCGCCGTATCAACATGCGTGTTCCTGGCAAACACGACTAATTGTCAGTTTAAGGAGTTTCCGGTGTTCGGCGCGTTTGGCTGGATTCTGGCGGCGATCTGTATGCGAGGATGGAAGCGTGGTCGTGGCATCGCCGTTCTCGCTGCGGTTGGTGTCGCCATGGGCGTTGCCTTCGCCTGGCAACCCTGGATTTCGTTTCCCTATTCATTCGTGGCTAAGTACCTCCGCCCTCCTCGGACAGGCGATGCGTTAGCGGTTAACTCATATCGATGGGCTGGGATGCCTATGCAGCATTTCCCAACCGAAGAGTCCGATGCATCGTTTGACTCCGATAAGTCCGCTGCGGACTACGCGAATTGGCTGAACGACGGCTTAGCGCTCTTGTCTCGGTTTCGCCCGCAGCAATGCAGGGTGCTCAGTCTGGATTGGAGCAACCCATTTCCATTTGCTCTTGGATTGGATCCTTTGATTGGCGAACAAGTTGCATGGCACGTTGGCCGAACGCTGGGGCCGCTACATCACCCTGATATGGGACACCTGCTTGCGCAGGCGGGCGTCGTGATGGAGCCGAAGAGGCCGGGACAACCATTGTCTACGGGTCTCAAACGAGCACTTATACTCGAAAGATTGAACGCAGACTTCCGCGTGATGGGTGAAAGTGCCTGTTGGAGAATATGGGTGCGCGTTTCAACGCAGCATTAGGCGAACGGACAGCTTTTCCCAATGCCTAGTCGACTCGGCCGGCACCGAATGACTGATGTCAACCCTATCCCGTCGGACAAGGGTAGCCACCTAGTCGCCGTTCCCTAGGGCCTGACTGGCCAAGCTCATCTCTCGAAGGCGTCTGCATCATCAATGCGGAGGCCGATCGGGAGGGCTTTGAACGCGACGTCGCTGGTCTCGCAAGGTCGATCGGCCGGAACCAGATTGTTGTGCCCTAACCGGAACGTATCCACTGGGCCTATCCGTGCCTTGAATACGGCTGTTACCGAGTGCTGGGGGAATGCTTCGGCATCGCCGACACATCTTCGGTGGCCCCTAGTCTAGGCCTCTCGCCTCAGGAGCGGCCTGCCGGTGAGGTCCCCGCGGCGACCCTTAGAGCAATCGAACAGGGTCCGTCTGTCCGGGCGCGCCTTTGATTCCGAGGCGCCGGCGCGCTCGTCCGACCGGAAGACCTGAACGGGGCGGGTTGGCGGCGCTGTTCCGGCGGACGCATTCGGGCCGCCGGGGCTCACCAGTTGCGGTAGTCTCCCTTCGCGACGCCCTTTGCAAACTCGACAAACAGCTTTACGCAGCGTTCCACATCCTCGAGGTCGACGACCTCGCTCGGCGTGTGCATGTAGCGCAGGGGGATGCTCACGAGCCCCGTCGCCACCCCTCCGCGGGCCACCTGGACGGCGCGGGCATCGGTACCGGTGGGCCGCGGGTCGCTCTCCACTTGGTAGGGGATCTTGAGCTTCTTGGCTGCCTTGACGAGGCCGTCGTAGACCTTGGGGTTGATGTTGGGGCCGCGGCAGAGAATCGGGCCGCCGCCAAGCTTGGTCTCCCCGTACTTGCGGTTGTCGCAGTCGGGATGGTCGGTCGCATGTCCGACGTCGACGATCAGGGCCACCTGGGGATCTACGGAGTACCCCGAGCCGGTGGCTCCCCTCGTCCCGATTTCCTCCTGGGAGGTCGCGACGGCGACGACCCTGGCCGCGGGCTTCTTCTTCTCCTTGAAAAGGCGGATGAGGGTCTCGCCGACGATGTAGGCTCCGACCTTGTTGTCGAAGGCGCGGGCGGTGCCGACGCTTCCATGGATGAGCTCAAACTCGTGGTCGTAGGTGGCGGCGTCGCCGATCGAGATCCTCTCCAGGGCCTCCTTCTTAGTCTTCGCGCCAATGTCGATCCAGATCTCGTGGATCTCCGGCACCTTCTTGCGGTCGGCCTCGTCCATCAGGTGTATCGCCCGCTTTCCCGTGACTCCCGTGACCGTGCCGTTCGCGGTCTGGATGACAACCCGCCGGCCCGAGATCACCGTCCGGTCATGGCCGCCGATCGTGTCGAAGTAGATGAAGCCGTCCTTGTTGACATAGGTGATGATCAGGCCGAGCTCGTCCATGTGGCCCGCGAGCATGAGCGTCGGGTCGCCGGAGGGATTGAGCGTGGCTATCCGGTTCCCAAGCGCGTCTCCCGTGTAGGCGTCCGCAGCCGGCCTGACGTGGCGGTCGAAGACCGCCTGGGCCTCATGCTCGTAGCCCGAGGGCGACCGGGCGTGGAGGAGTTCCGTGAGAAATCGGGGGGGATTGTAGGACGCCATCGTTGGATTTGGGTGAACGGCCAATCTCGCCCTGAATCGCCGCGACCGCAACGGGGAAAAAGGCCTTGGCGCGGGAGCCCGGACGTGTGAGCGTTCGCATCCCATGACAGTCTATCCCGCCATCGACATTAAGGGGGGGCGCTGCGTCCGGCTGACGCAGGGCCGCGCCGATGCGGAAACCGTCTATGCGGAGGACCCGGCCGGGGTCGCGGCGGGATTCAAGGCAGCGGGCTCAGCGTGGGTCCACGTCGTGGATCTGGACGGCGCCTTTGCCGGGGAACCCCGGAACCTGGAGACCGTGGAAAGAATCGTCGGTCTCGGGCTGCGAGTTCAGCTGGGAGGGGGGATGCGGACCCGAGCCTCGGTGGACCGGGCCCTCTCGATGGGGGTTGCCCGCGTCGTCATCGGGACGCGCGCGGCTGAGAGCAATTCCTTCATCTCGGAGCTGGTTGCGGCATTCGGCGACAGGATCGCGGTGGGAATCGACGCGAAGGCCGGGAAGGTGGCGGTCAAGGGGTGGGTTGACACGACCGGGACGTCGGCGCTGGGGCTTGCTCGGAGGATGGATACGCTCGGCGTCGCGACGCTCATCCACACGGATATCGGGAACGATGGGATGCTTACCGGTCCCAATCTCTCGGCCCAGGAGTCCATTCTTGGAGCCGTGGGCGCAAAGGTGATCGCCAGCGGCGGGGTCAGCAGCCGGGAGGACGTCACCGACCTCATTGCGCTGCGGGAGAATTATCCGAACCTGGACGGCGTGATCGTGGGCAAGGCGATCTACGAGGGCAGAGTGACGCTGACGGAGCTGCTAGGCATCGCTGCCGGCTGACCGCCCCCGTGGGCAAGGCGACCGGCGCCGATGGCGACGAACTCGGGAGGCGCCGGCGGAAGGCCCGCGCGATCCGCCATCAGCCAAGCTTCCCGGCAATCTCCTCCAACGGGTAGGTCACGATCTCCGAGAGGGTGGGGTGATACCAGGGCGCGCGGAGCATGTCGTGGACCGTCGCCCCCATCGCCAAGGGGGTCGAGAAGCAGTGGATCAGCTCACCGGCGTCCCTGCCGACGATTTCCGCCCCCAGGATCCTTCCGCTGCGCGCGGCCGCCACGACCTTGGCATAGCCGTAGTTGGCGTTCATCAGGATCGACTTCCCGTGGTCATTGAACGGGTAGCTTGCCGCAACATACTTGATGCGCTTCGCTGCAACGTCCCTTTCGCGCCAGCCGATCGACGCAACCTGCGGATCGGTGAAGACCACGCCCAGGAGCGTCGCATCGTCGACCGGCCTCAGGTTCCTGATCCCGGCCGAATGCCGCGCCGCCAGTTCCGCCTGCTGTATGGCGACGTGGACGATCTCGTGGGGCCCGCAGCAGTCCCCCGCGGCGTAGATGTGCGGGGCACTCGTCTGCTGCCACCGGTTGACGAGGATCCTCCCGTTGGGTCCCACCCTGACGCCGGCGTTCGCCAACAGGAGCGGCGACGTGTTGGGCTCCCGACCGAGCGCATTGAGGATGTGGTCGGCCCTCCGAACCAGCGTCCTTTCCCCCTCTCTGAAAGTGACCGACGCGCCGCGGGGGCCCGAGCGGACGCCGACAATCCGCGTGCCCGTATGGACCTCCATCCCCTCGTCCTCGAAGGCCCGCCGAACGACGCGCGCAGCCTCCTCCGAGTATTCCCTGAGGAGGTTGGGGCTACGCTGGACCAGGCATACCCTCGTGCCGATCCGGTTGAGAAACTGCGCGAGCTCGCACGCGACGATCCCGCCTCCCAGGACCACGACGCTGCGCGGTTTGAAATCGATATCGAGCACGTCGTCACTCGTCCAGAAGCGGGCCGCGCTCAGGCCAGGGACCGGAGGGACGCTCACCTTTGACCCTGTGCTGATCAGTAAATGGGATCCGACAATCCTCCTTCCGTCCCCCAGCTCAACGGTGTGCGGGTCGACGAACCGCGCCTGCCCGCGAATCAGCGCGAACTTGCCGGACTTTAGCTGACTGACGCGGTGGCGGGCGAAACCGGCGATGATCCGCCTCTTTCTATCATGAACCGCGGGCATGTCGGCCGCCGCGCCAGCGATCCTCAGGCCGAGGTCCCGGCCGGTGCGGGCCAGGTGCAGCACGTCGGCAGAATACAACAGGGTCTTCGACGGCATGCATCCTCTCAGGATGCAAAGGCCGCCGAGCTGGCGTGATCCGTCGATCACCGCGACGCGCTTGCCGAGAGCGGCCGCGACACGGGCGGCGTTGAAGCCCGCGGATCCCCCCCCAATCGCGACAAGATCAAAGGGACGGCTCATCGGCTCAGCGCCCCTTCTGCATCACCATCACGTGGATCGTCTTCAGCACGATGGACGCGTCGAGCAGGAATGAGAAATTCCGGATATAGTACAGGTCATACTCAAGCTTCCTGAGCGTGTCCTGAATGCCGTCGCCGTACCGGTAGTTGACCTGCGCCCAGCCCGTAATCCCCGGCTTCACCAGGTGCCGGAAGTGGTAGCTTGGAATCTGCCTCTCGTATTCGGCCACCAGGCGGTCCCACTCGGCCCGCGGCCCGATGAGGCTCATCTGGCCCACCAGCACGTTCCATAGCTGGGGCAGCTCGTCGAAGCGGATGGAACGAAGGATCCTGCCGACGCGCGTGATCCGCGAATCTCCCTGCTTCGTGTACGGATCCCCCGTGCCCTGGGTTGCCCGCATCGTCCTGAGCTTGATCAGCTTAAACGTCCTCTTGCGCCAGCCGACTCTGTTCTGCAGGAAGAAGACCGGGCCGCCGTCATCCAGCTTGATGGCCGCCGCTGCGGCGCAGATCACCGGAATTGAGAACACCAGGCCGACGACGGAGAAGGCCACATCGGAGATTCGCTTCAGGCGCTCAAATATCGGTTCCCGCGCTATCCGGAATCCCTCTTGGAAGAGCCAGATGGGGTTGATCCTGTAGAGCGGTATCTTGCGCCAATAGACCTGGTGGAAGATCTCGAGCGTGTAGGTCGGGATTCCGGAGAAATAGAGCTGGACCAGCCTCATCGGGACGTCGGCCGGCACGTTCTCGCCCGATTCCTTGACCACGATCGCCTCGACCTGGAATGTCGCGGCCTCGATCGACCCCAGGACCTGCTCGAACGCCTGGTATCCCTCGCGCGAATCCACGTGCACCAGCGACGCCTGGGTTCCCATGCGCGTGCACTCGGAGCTGAACACGTCGAAGTCGCCCTTCTCCCCCAAAAACACGATCTTCCTCTCGCCCCGGCGCACGAGCGACCGCGAATAGTAGTACCTGCGGTAGGCCAGCGATACCGGGCCGACGAGTCCAAAGCTAAGGATGATCGCGGCGCGGCTCGATTGGAGCTCGAACCCCGCGGGTATGAAGGCGTAGGTGAGGAAGAGGGTGAGGAGCGCCGCCGAGACTGAGGCGATCACGTGCAGGCTGGCGTAGTCGAGGCTCATCATGTCGGAGCTCGCCCCGTAACCATCGATCAGGTGCAGCGCCAGGACGAAGACGATCGCCGGGCCGACCAGGGGCAGGATAAAGACCTCTGTACTGACCCCCCTCAGGAAGGTCACGAGGTTGAAGGCCACCACCACGAGGAGGATGTCGGCCATCAACAGGATGATTGCGGTCTTGCGATTCGGGTTAATGGACGGTGTGGGTTTGTCGGGTCGTGAAGGCTACCGGGCATCCAACGGGGACGGCGCCCTCAACCTGGCCATTTCCTCGGAGATGAATCCCTCATAGCGGGCCAGCAGCAAGCAGTACCGCAATCCCTGGGCCCCGTCGAGAAATCCGCGGCGCAGGACATACTGGTACAGCAGGCGAAACGTGGGGCGGAAGGGCAGCCCAAAGCTGAGCCGTTTGAGCGCCCGGCGGCGGACAAGAGGGTCCGGCGAGAAGAGCCTCCCCCACGGGCCTCCGCCGGAAGCGCCGATCACCGCCGCCGCCTCGGATTGGGCATACCTGCGATGCTTGTCGAGCCACGCCTCCCGCCCGTAAACGGAGAGGTCGTGGAGATACCCCTCGCGGAGGTTCTCCACCCTCATGGTCGGGCTCTCGCGCTGGCCGTGGCCGACCTGGACAAACTCGAACTGCGGCGCGCGGACAAACCGTGCCTGGAACGCGGGGTAGTCGGTGCAGTGGGGGATCCACCGGCCCTCGAAGAGCATCTTGGGGGCCGCCCGGAAGCCGTCGAGGTCCGTCCGGTTTGCGGCCGCCCGGCACTCTTGCTCAAGCTCGGGCGTCATCCGCTCGTCCGCGTCGAGGTGAAACACCCATGGATGGCGGAACGCGATGTGGCGCTGGGCGTGGTTCCGCTGCCCGGCGAACGTGTCGAAGGCCCTGGTGTAGACGCGGGTCCCGGCCGCCTTGGCCAGCCCGACAGTGGAGTCCGTGGACCCGGAATCGAGCACGACCACGTCGTCGCATCCGCCAAGCGACGAAAGGCAGTCGGGAAGGGCGCGCTCCTCGTTGAGGGTGAGTATGAGTGTGGAGAACATGGGTCAGGCCGCCGGGTCGCGGTCGGCCTGGATCCCGGACAGCCGGACATAATGGACGCCGCAGATGAAGCAGACCCACCAGGCCAGCACAACGGCGACGTTTCCGAAGGGGAACTCGATCCAGGCGTAGGCCGCCACGAGCGCGCATCCCGTCATCAGGAAGAACGGGATCGGGGTCACCCTAAGCCTGCGGATGCCGGCCAGGGGCAGGGCGACGGCGGCGCCTATCAATGCGGTGCCTGCAAGGCCGATCTCGGCGGCCGACTGGAGCCAGTCCGAGTGCGCATCATGGTAGACGACGGGAATCCGGTCGCTATTCGGCTCCTGGGTATTGTACAGGCCAAAGACCGTCGGGAAGGTCCCCATGCCCCACCCGAACACCATCCGCTCGCGCGCCATACTCCACGTGTCTTGGTACAGCGTGCTGCGGGAGCCGATGCCGCCCTGCGCCCACATGGCCTCGATCTGCTCCTTGGTCTTGAGCGCACGCGCATGCAGGACGTCCCCGGCCACCATCCAGGTCCCGGCGCCGGCCGCGACGACCGCGATCGCGATCGCGGCGACGGCCCCGGCGGACGAGACACCCGACAGGTGCAGGGCGCGCGAGACTCTGGGCACGCCCCTCACCGACGCGATGACGACGACGAATAAGAGCAGGAGCGTGCAGGCCCTCGATCCGCTCAACGGCACGGAGACCCCCATCAGGCCTGCGGCAACAAGCCCGGCAAAGGCCGGCCCGGCGAAAAATCCGCGTCCCCGTGCGTCGTCCGCATACCTCAGGACCAGGCCGAAGATCACGCATGTCATGAGCACAATGAAGGCCCCCCAGTGGTTGTCGTAGACGAAGGATGCGAAGAAATGCACCTGGGGGGACCTGACCGCCCCGAAGTAGATCCCCGTCGAGGAAAGAAGCTTCTGGATCGTTCCAAATACCGAGAGCACCAGGGCGTTCCCCGCCAGCACCGCGAGCAGGGCGCGTATGGTCCGCTTGCCGCGGACGGCCAGGGCGACATTGAGGGAGGAGAAATAGATCCCGTCGAAGAGCCAAAGGGCGCCCAGGGACGGACCTGCCTGGGCCGAGCTGGGGATCCACCAGGCGACCCTCAATGGCATGAAATACTGAACGTCGCCGGACACGACCACCCGCAGGCCCGGCGTCAGGCAGGACGCGGCGACGAGCACGTTGAGGGCGATGATGGGCCAGGCCCACTTCAGCGTCCCGGGCACCAACGCGACCCGGTTCCTCGGGAACGCGACCAGCATGAGCGTGAGCAGCATTCCGACGGTTCCCCAGGCTGAGATCGGAACGCGCACCCAGTCCGCGTTTCCGCCGAAGGCCCACGAGACGCCGATAACGAAAAGAGCGACCTGCGCAGCGACCAGGGGCTCCAGAATTCCCAGCGCCGGTCGGTTCGGATTTTCGTTCATCTGACGCGAGCTTTGGAGCCTGCGCAGAGCGTCACATAGAAGTCCGAGAGCAGCTGGGCGGACTTCTCCCACGAGAACTCGCGCAGGATTAACTCGCGCCCCACAGATCCGCGTTGGCGGAGGGAATCGGGCTCCTCCGACGTGGCCGACCGGAGTGCCGAGCCGAAGTCCTCCCACGGGACGCACCAGCCGGACCCGGTCCGGTTGAGGAGCGACCAGGGGGTCGTGTCGGTCACAAGGGCCGGAACCCCGCTGGCGAGCGCCTCGGCTATCGAAAGTCCGAAGTTCTCCGAATGCGAGGCCAGGAGGAAGAGGGATGCGATCGAGTACGGAGGGGGGCGCCCGGCGCCGTCGTAGGCGCGCACGCGCCCCGAATGGCCCGCCCTCAGGACGTAGTCCTCGATCGAGGCCGGGGTGTAATCCTCGGGAATCCCCACCACCAGCAGGAGCCAGTCCTTGGGCCCCATGTCGAGCCACAGGTCGATCAGCTCGAGCAGGCGTTTCTTCTGGTGGAACCTCGAGTAGAAGAGCGCCACGGGTCTCGACTCGGAGGAGCGGAGCACGCCCCTCCAGTAGGCTGTCGCCGAGGACATGTCCTCAGCCGACGGAGCCGCAACCCCGTTAGGGGCCACGCATACCGGCTGACGGAACCCGAGATTCCGCAGGGCCTCGGCCTCCTGCGAGCTGGTGGCGTGCCATCCGTCCACGGCCTCGAAGGCCCCCGGATGGATGAGGAACCGAGCGAGGGCCTTCTTGCGGGAGTTGTGCCGCCAGGCCCACGGGTCCATCATCCCCCGCGGTGACACGATGAGGGGCGCCGCGAGGCGCCGGGCGGCCCTGTGCGCGTAATGGAGCGTCCGGAGCCAGATGGAATGGTGGTGCACGACGTCCGCGCTCACCGTGCGCAGGTGGGCGCGCAATCCCCTTGAGGAGCAGACGACGCCGGGCCAGTTGCGCCGAAACGCGTGGATGTCGAGCGAACCCTCCGACTGGTTCCAGTCGCGCGCGGGGTCCGTGGTGAGGAGCTCAACCTGGTTCCCGCCGCGGGCGAGCCCCCTGGCAAGGCCGAGGACGGACTTGCTCGGGCCGCCATAGCGGGCCTCGATGCTTGGGACGATGTGGCAGGACTTCACGCTGAAGGGGGGGGTCTTGGCTTCAGGACGCGGCAGGGGTTTCCGGCGCACACGGTTTCAGGGGGCAGGTCCCTCACCACGACGGAGCGGGCGCCCACGACGCACAAGCTCCCGATCGAGACCCCAGGGCCGACAAAGACGTCCGCGGCCAGCCAGGCGTTCTCGCCGATCGCGATGGGCTTTGCGACAACAGGCATGCTCCATTTGGAGTAGTCGTGCGAGCCGCTGCAAAGGTGGCAGTGCTGGCTCACATTGGCGCCCCGGCCAAGCGAGATGGGGGCGAGGTTGTAGACCCTCACTCCCGGGCCGATCATGGAGCGGGGAGCGAGCTCGAGCTTCCATGGGAAGATGACGGTGACCGTGGGGAAGACGACCACCTTTTCCGGCTCCGGTATCTGCGCCCCGAAGAGCCTCAGGAGGCGCGCGCGGAAGCTGTGGCACGGGCGGGGGCTCCAGCGGAACAGCGTGGACTGCACGAATCCCCACGCGATCCGGCGCGCGATCTCACCCCGGGTGTACGGGGCCGAGCAGCCTTGTCCCAGATAGGGGTCTTCGTGCGGCATGGATGGGTTATCTCGGATTTTTCTCCTCAGCGCGCGTCAAAAGGGCGAGATCCCCCAGTATCTGGCGGGACACCTCGGGAAAGTCGAACCTTCGTGCGTGCTGCTGGCCCCGCAGCGCGATCTCTCGCCGCGCGGATCCGTCCGAGACCAGCCGGGCGATGTAGTCGGCCAGCCTCTTGTCGGGTCCGGGCACCCTGTGGTCGAAGACCAGGCCCGTCCGCCCGTCCTCCACGAGGTCGCGAAAGCACTCCAGCCCGGAAACGACGACGGCGCATGAGGCCGCCATGGCCTCGGCCACCGCAACCCCGAATGTCTCACCCTTTTCGGCGAGGCTTGGATAGCAGAATACGTCGATGCTCCCGTACATCCGGGCGAGGCGGCCGGGGTCGAATTCCGGCGGGCACCACTCGATCCGCGCGCCGAGGTCGGCCGATTCCCGTTTGAGCGCGTCGAACCACGCGTCGCCCCCGCCGCCCTCGCGGGCTCCCGACGGTCCGGCGATCTTCAACCTCCATTCCGGAAGGTCGTCTCGGGCCGCAAGGATGCGGGCGGCTCGCAACAGCAGCTCGATCCCCTTCTCCGGGTGAAGGCGCCCGATGTAGCCGATGGTCACCGGCCTCCCGGTTTGGCCCGCAGACCCCGCGTGCAGCAGCCAGTCGATGGGGTAGCCGGTCACAAGGATGCGGCCGAATCCCGGCTTCCAAGCTATCTGCCGCGCCACCGACGAGCTTGGCGCGTAGATTCTCGCGACGTCCCCGTAGAGGCGGGTCTGGCCCTTGGGCGCCCGCCCCACCATGACCGCAACCAGTCCGGCGGAGGGCCGGACACGGCGCAGCCACACCGGAAGGGTGATCGTGTTGCATATCACGACATCGCCGGCCGGCAGGTTACGGACGACGCGCAGGCCCCACACGAGGTCGAGCAGCAGGTTGACCGGGAGGTATCTCGTGTGGTCAAAGCCGGCCACCCGAACGTGTCTCACCCCGTCGACCGTCTCGCTGTCGGCGAGCCCCGGCCACCTTCGCGAGATGAGGGTCACCGAGTGGCCGGCCGCGGCGAACATCCGGGCGAGGCCGTACCAGGTCTTTTCGGTGGCGCCGCCTCTCGCGGCGGGCACCGGAAGGAAGAAGCCCATGACGATGGTTATGCGCATTGGACTTGGGGGTCGGGGCGCGCTGGGCTCATGGTTTGGGCAGGGCAGCAATCGCGCTCATGAGGCCGCCGGCGGTCTTCTCATAGGTATAGTCCAGGATCCTTTTTGCGGCGGCCTGCCGGATTGCGAGGGCCCGCTCCGGCGAGCGCAGGTCGTCGAGGGCCAGGGCAAGGGCGTCGAAAAGCGCCCCCGGCTTCTCCGGATCGAACACCCAGCCTGTCTCGCCTTGGGTCACGAGGTCCCGCTGGCACCCGACGCTGCTGCTCACCAGGCACGGGACGCCCATGTGCATGGCCTCGTTCACAGCGAGCCCCCACGTCTCATACTTGCCCCGCGAGGGAAGCACAAAGAGGTCCGCGATCAGGTATCGCAACGGCATCTCGCTTTGATTGGCAAAGGGCAGGAAGCGCACGGCGGACTCCGGGCTGGCCGCTGCGCGCGCCTCGAGGCCGGGCCGGTCCCGTCCCTGGCCGACAAAGACCAGCGCCGCGTCGCCCCGCCTCATCGCCAGGAAGCTCTCCAGCAGCGGGATCGGCTGCTTTTCCGGCACCAGCTTCCCCGCAAAGAGGATCACCGTCTTCCCCTCGAGCCCTAGGGACACCCGAAGGCGCGCGGCTTCGGCGCGAAGGGACTCCGTCGGGTGATAGTGCTCGGCGTTGACGCTGTGCGGCGAGAAGAAGAGCTTTCCCTCGGGCACGCCGAATGCGCGGAAATATTCCCGGTTGGCCTCGCCGACGAAAAGGAACGCCTGGAATTGGCGGAAGAGCAGGCCGAGCGCGACCCTCACGGCGAGCGGAGGCGTCGGCCTTCCGATGAGATGCGAGTCGCCGCGAAAGATGAGGGGTATGCTCCGCGCCCGCGCCCACGCGATGAGGGCCAGATGGCTCCAGTACCGGTATCCGAAGAGAACGATGGCGTCGGGATTCCAAGCCCTGATCCGCGCGGTGAGCGCCGGATTGCGCAGTCCGGTGAAATGGTCGGTTCCCGGGCGGCGCGCCTTGTTTGGCACGAACTCGCTCCCGTAGCCCGAAAGCAGGTCGACGTCCCACTCGAAGGTCTCGCCGAACTTGGGGTCCCGCCTTGCCGTTACGCCGAAGTCCCAGAGATAGAACACGCGAAGGTTGATTTCGCCTTTCGCCGCAATCCACCGGAACCACGGGCTGTAATATTGGGTCGGGTGCGAGACGACGACGGCGATCCGTCTGGGTCCGGTGGTTGGGTCCTTCATTGCCGGAGACGCCCTGCAACGGGCGCGAAGTTCTTCCTGCTGCGCATCGGTGTTCTGGCGTTTGCCGGCGTCAAACGACGAAGAGGCGCACCACGAACGGCAGGGCCAGGACGCAGATGAGCGCCTGATAGAGCGACGCGAACCACACGCTCAGGGGAAGCTCGGTCTGGATCGACCAAGCCACGATGAGGATCATGATGAGACTTCCGTTCGAAAGGAGGGGGCATGAGCGGGTCCACATCGAGATGACCTTGGTGACCCACCCCACGAGCAGGCCGAAAACCGCCATACCGGCGAAGCCGAAGTTCGCATAGGCCTCGGTCAGCGTGCCGAATGCGATGGAGGTCGAGCGGGTGGAGAATTCGTCCTGGAGTCCGAAATAGATGCTGAGCCGCATGGTCGCGGCCTGGCCGCTCGGCTTGCCCGGCCACATGATCCTCGGCACAAGCTGCGCGGGAATGTAGCTGTACGTCTCCCCGCCCAGCAGCGGCAGGCCGCGGTCGGTGGAGTCGATCACAAGGCAGAGCATCTGGAGCAGGGACGCGCGTTCCAGGAGCTTGCTGCTATGGGGTGCGTCGTTCTCGTCCCGCTGGGGCGCAAGCCCGTAGCCCACCCATTCGCTGAAGAACGCGGGCAGATCCGTGACACCGGGGAGGGCCGCCCCTCCCGCCCAGTACTTCTCCCTCATCGCAGATTTTCCATTGTGAAGCACGGAGAATACCGCGAACGAAAGCCAGATCGCGGCCCATGGAATGCGGCGCCCCGCCGACACGTAGGCGAGAAAGAATACGATGAGCCCGGATATCGCCGAGATGAGATAGAGGGTTGTCAGCTGCAGGATCACCTCGATCAGCATCGCGAAGACCACATTCGATTTCTGATTTATGGACAGGCTGTTGTCGCCCCAGTACCGGCCGATCAGGAACGAGCATGAAATACTGATGCCAAAAAAGATCGCGCGCAGAATGCTGTCTATCTCGTCCGGGACGAACTGCGTGAAGGTGCCCAGGGAAAGGTATCCGACGTGAAGCCAGAGGCCAAGGGGGAGCCAGTTCCGGATGTCGCTCACGAACAGGTCCTTCTTCCAGAACGGCGCCCGCCGCTCCAGCGCCACGGTCCTCTGGAAGGCGATGATGGCGCACACCTGAAAAAGGATCACGGCCAGCACGGCCTTGGTGACGATCTCGTCGCTGTAGCTCATCACCACCGAGTGCTCGTTGATGAGCGGCAGCACATAGGCCGTTACGCTCGTGAGCATGAACGATTCAAAGGCCGGAAACCGATAGGGCTGGGTATTTATCCAGCGAAGAGCGGGCCAAACCGCAAGGCCGAGACACGCCAGGCTGAGTTCCAGCTCCCAGCCCCGGAGGTGGCGGCCCTGGTAGATGCAATAGGCCACCAGGGCGCCGACCACGACCCTGGCGGTCGTGCGCAGCTGTGAGGTCCCCAGCAGGCCGGGGATTGGGCTATTTTCGGGCACATTCAGCATGCTGGGCCTTCAGGCGGGCCCGAGTAGGACACGCTCCAGAAAGTCGGCCAGCTCCCTTGTGCGGGCCGAGGCGGTGTAGTGGCTGCTGAATCTCTGCTCATTGCGTCTTCTTGGCCATTCGGGGTCCGGCCTTCCGATATCGGAGACAAAATCGCCCAGGGCCGTGGGCGTCGACCCAGAAGGATCCAGCCGCATGCCCATTCCAAGGTCGGCGTTGACGCTGGCCGCGCCCGCCTCCGGCGAGGCGACGATCAGGCAGGGCCGCCCTGCCAGGAAGCAGGCCGCCAACTTCGAGGGCGTGTAGCTCCGCTCATCCGATGTGAGCACGATGATGGCGTCCGCCGCACGCAGCGTCGATTGGGCGACGTGCCAGGGCAACCGGCCCGTCGCCTCCTCAACCAGGTCCCCAACGCCGTGAGCGGAGGCGATCGGCATGACCGACTGCCGGGCCAGTCCCTCGGGCGCATAGCTGGTCCCGATAAAGTGCAGCTTCAGCGAATTGGCCAGCGAGGGTGAGGTGGTCCGCAGGGCCCGCAGCTGGGCGAAGAGCGCCGTGAGGGCAGGGGCCATGATGGGGCCCGCGGCCCCGACGCTCACAAGGTGGACCCGGCCGGGCTCGCGCCTGAACGCCGGAGCCGCGGTCGACACCGCGGCTGCGAACTCGCGCTCGTCGACGCCGAAGGGTATCGTGGCTTGGGGCTTCGCGGGGAACCACGGGTAACGTGCGGCCAGCGCGCTCAGGTAGTCGGGCGACACGCTGACAAACCCCGCCGCCGGCCCGAAGGCCGCCGGCTCGAGGCGCGAGGCCAGCGCGTGGGCGATCGCGTATTTCCATCCGCCCGGAGGGCGCGGTGAACCCGGACGCGAGTAGTAGTCGGTCAGCCACGGGTCCTGCAGGTCGACGACATAGGGCACGCCGAATTTCCTGAGCCAGCGCGGCCCGAGAGAGACCAGCGGGTACTGGGTCGTGGTGAACAGCACCAGGTCCGGCCTCGTCTCGCCGATGAGGCGGGATCCAGCGCGGTCGAGGGAACGCCACGCACGCCAGCTGAGCGTCCTCATTCCGACGAGCCGTGTCAGCGCAAGAGGCCAGGCCCGGCAGGCCTCGACGCGGACATCGGCCGGGATAAGGGCGGCGAGCCTCTCGTCCCGGGGGGCGGCCACGTCGCGCGCATCGACGCACAGGACCGTGGGCTCCCATCCCAGCTGGCGAAGCAGGGGAAGCGCGGTGAACGCCCGGTACATGTCCGGTGCGTTCACCGGCGGGAAGTGGGGGCTGACCAGAAGGAGCCTTCTCATGGCCGTCTTCTTGGGTGCCCCAGGAATGCCCTCGTCCTGCGTGATGGTGCGGGGGTCACGGGTTCAGGTGGCCGCAAGGGGCGACTCGAAGAAGTACTCCTCACCGGTGTCGAAGGCCTCGACGAAGGACCGGGGCAGGATGGGATCCTCGAAGGGGGGCGACGGGTCCGTCTGGGACGGGTAGCAACGCAAGAGCGCCCGTTTCCGCTCGGCGAACTCTCCCGCCGGTTGCCTCCAGACGGCGCGCGCGCCCCGCACGACCTTCGCCAAATGGCGTGGGCTCCACCACGCCCAGATCGGGAACTCAAGGATCCGCGGGGCCGGATTCGGCGAGGCGGCGATGGCGCGGGTGAGCAGCTCAAACACGGCCTCGTGCTCCGAGCTTCCGTCGTTCCGGCAGGGGAGCATGAGCTCGGCCGGGCGCACCTCGGCGAGCAGACGGCCTAGGCACGCCGTCCACGTCGCCCCTTCCGACTGCGACAGCGCGTTCAGGCGGCCGTCCGGGGCGCCGCAAAAGCGTAGGCACTCGGCATGCAAGCCGATGCTCGCCATCGCCTTCCTCGCCTCAGCCTGCCTGAGCGATGCGACGTCGGCGGGCGCAAGCTTCGAGTGGCCGCGGTGCGAGCCCTCGCCGCTGGTGAAGTAGACGACGATCGTCCGCGCCCCACACGCGGCCCTTTGCGCAAGCAGCGCCCCGCATCCCAGCGCCTCGTCGTCGGGGTGGGGAGCGAGGACCAGCGTGGGGCCGTCCGGGGACAGGACCAGCGGCCGGCTTTTCGCCCGGAGGCGGGCAGCGTAGGTGCTTCGCACAAGTCGGCGCGCAAGGTTCTTCATGGTCCGGTGGCGGTGCGCGGGCGGCGGCACCCCGTCCAGCGCAGCAGGGCGGCTCGGATGGCCAGGAGGCGAAATTCCGTCAGCTGTGCGACGCACCAGGCCCAGGCGTAGCCAAGGATGACGAGGAGCGCCCAGAATGGGATCGCGCCGGGCGACGGCGTCATCCGGAGGCCCCAGGAGAACGCTTTCGCGGTGGCCGCCACAACCAGGACCAGGAGGGGCCAGTGGCTTACATAAAGGCTGTAGGAAAACGACGCCAGATACCCGTGTATCCGGCCGCCGGGGAGCGGCGCGTCGCCGGATTGCGAAAATCCGAAGATGCTCAGGGCAAACGCTAAGGCCAGGGCGGTTTCAGTCACGAACGCCAATTGGGGGGGGATTAGGCCGAGCCTTGCGACAACCAGCATGAGCGCAAGCGCCGCCAGGCCGAGGGACCAATGAATGCGCATCCGGCCCGGCAGAAGATGGGGTGCCAGTCCGACCAGCCAGATGAGGAAGTACCAAAGCATTTCCCCGCGGATGAAACACATCACGGCCAGTCCGGCGCAGAGTGCGGCCGCGCGCGCTGCGACCGGAGCGCCGCGCCCGAGAACGGGCCAGAGCAGAAGCGGGAAGAGAATGTAGTACCATGCCTCGAACGCGATGCTCCAGAGGGGCTGGTTGCTGCCGAAAGTCGGCCCTGTCAGCCCCTGGAGGAACACCAGGTTCTGGGCCAGCACGGGAGGATTCAGGCGCTCGGCGATGGAGAAGTTGAGGCCCGGGAACGGGTCCCCTGCGGTGTAGACGCCGCGGATGTTCGCATGATGGACGCCCGCCCAGTCGAATGCGCCGCCGGCGGCGAGGGCGAGGACATACACCGGGTAGAGGCGCGCGGCGCGCTTGACGGCATACTCGCGCCAGGAGAACACTCCCGACGACACCTGGCGCAGGACCTCCCCGCCGACGAGAAACCCGCTGAGGACGAAGAACACGATGACGGCGATGCGGCCGAATCCCGTCATGAAGTAGAAGGCTCCGTAGGCCCAGTGGCCGATCGCCGAACCCCCGCCGTACGGTGCGAGAATGAGAATTCGCGCATGCTCTTGGATGACCGCGGCCGCGGCGACCCACCTGGCGGCGTCAAGGAAGGTCGAGAGTCGGCGGTTGATCGTGAGCACTCTAGGGGTGACTCTTCAGGGTTTCGGCGGCCTTGGGCCCAGCCAGGACGGCCCCCAGGGCGGCCATCAGCGCCCCCCGGTAGTGCTCCCACTGCCAGCCGGAGGCGGTCGCCTGTGCCGCAACGCGCATCTTCTTCAGCTCGGCGCGATGGGCGGCGCACCAGAAAAGGGCCTCTGCCAGTGACGCTGCGTCCCCGGGTTCAGCCAGCAGGCCGTTCTTGCCGGCTTGCAGCAGGTCCGATGCGCCTGCGTTACGCGTGGTGATTACGGGCAGGCCCCTCGACCACGCCTCGGTTGCGACCATGCCAAAGCCATCGCTGAGGGTAGGGAAGACAAGCGCGTCCGATCGGTCGAAGTAATCGAGGAGGGCTGCACGCGGGACGGTGCCATGGAAGCGGATCCCCGGCGGCGGGGGATTCACCATGGACGAGGGAAGGGCTTGGAGGCCAAAAACGTCAAGCTGAGCCAACCGCGACAAACCCGCATTACGCCACGCCTCCAGAAGGTAATGGGCCCCCTTCAGCGCCCCAAACTTGCCCGCCCAGACCAGCCGGAGCGGACCACCCGGATCGCTGCCGCCACCGGCGGCGGCCTCGGGCGTCACAGCGGGCGGCGCGCCCAGCGGCACCACCCGGATCTTGCCCACATCAAAACCGGCGGCCGCGTAGGTTGACCGGGTGAAGCTCGAATTGGCGATGACGAGGTCGGCCGCGTTCCACTCGCGCCTCCTCCACGCAGTCCGTCCGGGCATCTGGCCCGCTTCGCGGCGGTGGTATCGTGTTTCTATCTCCGGGAACCGGGCTATCTCCCGCTGGATCGCGTTGAAAGCAAAGGTCGGCTCCGCGGCGGACGCCTCGTAAACGACGCGCATGCCCTGGGCCTTCGCCGCGTCAAATACCGCCAGCGCGCAGTACTCGTAGCTGTAGACCACCGAAACCGGGGGGCGCGCCCGGCGGGCGGCGAACCGGCTGAACGCGCGCTCGCTAAATCCCCACACCAAGTCGCCGGCGTGGCCGCTCCGGTCGAGCTTGCTCACCGAAAGGCGCGCGAGCTCCCACCAGGGAAAGTCCTCGACCAGGTGCTCCGGGACCTCCGTGAGCGTCCGGCGCCGAAGGTTCGACTCCATGTCGTAACCCACCGCGCGGCCAAGGCGGATCGCGGCGCGCTGCCACCAGGCCGACGGGTCGTACCGCACCGTCGTTATGAACCGGTGGAGGCGCCCGGCCTCGTGCAGCGCCCTCGCGGTCTGCTGGACCTGGGGCGCGACCATCGGATTGACGAGAAGGACGCTCATTGGGGCATCTGCAGCGCGGCTGCGACGCTATTGAGGAGGACCTGCTTCTCGACATCCCAGCAGTAGCGGGTCTGCGCCAGCCGCCATGCCGTGGCGCGGGCCTCGCTCTGCTCGGCCGGATCCCTGAGCAGGCCGTCCACGATTTCCGCGGACCGTGACGGGTCCGCAAGCGGCAGGACGCGCACGGCGCTGCCGAGTTCGGAGGCGAGCCTGAAATGGGCCCGTGTCGGTGCCAGCAGGGTCGGGATCCCCGCGATCATGTAGGTGAAGATCTTGTTCGCGAGGCAGAGGTCCCGGTTCGGGACGACAAGGGGTTCGGCGCAGATGCCGGCGTGGGCGCCGGCCGCGAGGCGGGCCATTTCCTGAGGATTGGCGGGCGGCAGGAAGCACGGCGGGTGCCGCACGCCAAGGTCGGCCGCGAGCCGCGCGAGGGCGGCACGGTATCCCTCGGATACGAAGCTTCGCAGGTGCATCACGGCGGGTGTACGCATCTTTGAGATGACCCTCAGCATCTCCTCAAGCCCGCGGTCGCCGCCGGCCGTCTGCGAGAACCAGTAGAGCACCGCGGGGGCGTCCTCGGAGATGGGAGGCGCGCTAACGGGCCCGGCAGGGGCCTCGCTTCGCGGAAACACGTTGAGAACCGTTTCCGCGCGGACGCCGTAGACCTTGGCGTACTCTTCCGCGATCAGCGGCGAGGAAGCGGTCAGGTATCGGGCCCCCGGGAGCAGCCGGGACTGGAGGAGCCTCGCCGTCTTCGCCAGCACCGGCGAGCCCATCGCCTGGGTCGTCTCCCCGTCGTGGTAGTCCTCGATGTCGAAACCGTACTGGGTTCCGTGTCGCCGCGCCGACAGGGCGACCGCGGGTAGCGCGCCAAGGCAATGGCCGACGTAGAGGTCGGACTTCTCAGCGGCGGCGGCGGCGAGGATCCTTAGGCTCACCGGATTCTGGGCCATCGCGCACAGCCTGGTCCCCGGCTCCCGGATCCGGCTCGCCGCTGCTTGTCCCAACCGCCGCACGATCGACCAAAGGCGGATGCGAATCCGGCCAGAGGCCTCTACCCGCTGGCAGCGCCATCGGGCCCGGTCGATCACGGAGGCGTCCAAGGGATCGTTCGGACGATAGTGCCGCGCTGCCACCACGCGGACGTCGTAGCCCGCCTCCGCCAACGCATCGGCCTCCTTGACGAGCCGCGGCGTGGAGCTCACGTGCCCGGGCGTGACCAGGCAGATCTTCTTCGGGGGCTGGTTCAATGGGTTGGGGATGCAGTCATCCGGGAAGGGAGGAGGGCGGTAATTCCTGGGCCTGCTCCACCAGTCCGGTCCGGGCCGCCATCTCGATGCGGGAGTGGAAATCGGCTTCCAGCTTCCGAGGCGAGAAGTCAGCTTCGCCCGCAGACCAGGCGGCCTCGGCCAGCGCGCGCCGCAGCACCCCCTGTTCGCGCAGCCGCACGAGCAGCCGGGAGAACTCGGGCAGGCTCTCCGCCGGCGAGAACACGGTCGCGGCCGGGTGTCCTATCGCCCACTTTGCCCCGGTGGCATACGAGGGTCCCGTAACCAGCACCGGCATGCCCAGCGCCAGGTACTCCGGAAGCTTGCTCGGGAAATGGTAGCGGAAGAGCTGTTCCATGCTCCCGGCCGGATTGGGGTAGGGCAGCCACACGGCGTCGCAGTCGCGCTGGATGGCGGACCACGCCTGCGCGGACGGCACGAACCCGCGCCAGTCGCAGACGTCCGGCGCCTCAGCCAGCGCGGCGTACGGGCCGGCCGGCCTGCGGCTGTAGATCACGACCCGCGCCCCCGCCTCCCGCAGCGCGGGAAGCAGGCGCAGGATCTCGGTGCCGTAGCCGTACCCCAGGTTCCCCGCGAAGCCGAGCGTAAGTGTCCCGGGCGTGCGCAGGGAGGCCGAGTCGTCGTAGGCGCGCGGCGCCAGGTCGGGGCTCCGGTTCGGGTAGAGCACGTCGCCGCGCGCACCGTAGAAGCTCTCGCATAGCCCGGCCATCTCGGGGCTGACGCAGAGCCGGCATCGTGCAAACCGGTAGAAGCGCCCGTCGCGGCGGCGCGCCGCCGCCCGGGCCCACGGCAGGACGGGCTCAAACCCATCGTTGATATCATGAACGATGACGACCAGGGGTAGGTTGCGGCACCGCGCAAAGGACCATGCGGCGTCGTAATAGGAGGCGTGCTGCATCACGCAAAGGACAAGGTCGGGCGAGAAGTCCCCGACCAGGCGGTCGAGGGTCGCCTGCGGCACACCGGGAACGAGGCCGAGCGCGCGCATCGAACGCTTGAGGCGGTTGAAGCGGGACCGCTCAAACGCGGCCCACGGCGTCAGAAGCTGCGCATAGTGCACCCCGGGCAGGGGATCGCCGATCGTGGGGACACAGCGCGCGATCACCCTAAGGCCTTCGGGAGGATGGGCCGCCAGCAGCCGGTGAAGCAGGATCCCTCCGGCGGTGCCCGTCTGCGGGCCCTCGTCGGAAATCATCAGGATCCGTGCCGGCCCAGGGTGGTTCACAGTCTTGCCTTAATCGCCGCCGGGTGGAAACGGCTGCGCCTTGCGTCCCGCGTGCGCTCGGCCACTCGGGGAGCGGTTGCGCCCGGAGAGCCTGCGGATGGAAAAGGCGCGGATGGGTTCGGATTCACGGCTCGCGAAGGGTACGAACTCGGGCCCGCCCCCTGCAAACAGCGGGATATGCTGAGTCACCGGCCACGCAGTGAGACGCCCCGGTGGCTGGGCTTCCAGCCCGCGCGGGCGCGGCGGGTGCACAGCTTCGTGAGGGCGACGACAAGCCTCAGGCCGATTTGGCGAATTGTCTTAGCCATGACAGTTTTTCCTCCCGTGTCCTCTGGAAGGGATTCCGGAAGACCTGGTCGTTGAGGACGAGCAGGTCGATGTCCGTGTTGAGGAAGCACTCCCACGCCTCGGTCGCCGTGCAAACGATGGGCTGCCCTGAGACGTTGAAGCTCGTGTTGATGACGATGGGCACGCCCGTGATCGCCTTGAACGCCGTGATAAGGCGGTGGAAATCCGGATGGGTCTCGGGTCTCACCGTCTGAAGCCGGGCCGAGTAGTCGACGTGGACCACGCTAGCGATCTCGCAGCGGGGGAAGTCGAGGCGCTCGCGCAGGCTTGCGAACTGGGCCGGCTGGGGGTTCCGCCGCGAGGGAACCAGTCCCGCGGTGTACTGCATGAAATCGCTCGGGAGGGCGGGGTCAAACCAGTCGGCGCAATCCTCCGCGAGGATGGCGGGGGCGAACGGCCGGAACGACTCCCGGAACTTCACCTTCAGGTTGAGCATCGACTGCATCCTAGGCTGGCGGGAATCGGCGATGATCGAGCGCGCGCCGAGCGCGCGCGCCCCGAGTTCCATGCCGCCGCGCACCCAGCCCACGATCTTCCCGACCGCAAGCTGTTCTGCGACAAAGGCGTGGAGTTCACCCTCGTAGGGGACCCGCCAGGGCTGGGCCTCGTCGGGGACCGGGCCCGGCTCGGGCCCGAGGAGGAACCCGTGGGTCTCGATCTTGAGCGGCGCTCCGCCCGTCAGCTCGCGCTCCCTGAGTATCGCCGCCCCGAAGCCGCTTCCCATGTCGCCCCCGACCGGGGAGTTGAACACATCGGAGAAGATATTCGCCGAGCGCAGCTTGCCGGCCGTGACGCAGTTCTGCGCGCAGCCCCCGCAGAAGAGGAGGTTGTCCTCTCCGGTCTGAGACCTGACGAACCTCGCCATCTTGAAAACCTCGTCCTCGAACACCTGCTGGAGGGATGCGGCGATGTCGATGTGGGCGTCGGTCAGCGGATCCTTTCCTCCGCGCGCGGGGACGCCCGTCGCATCAGCGACGATCGGGAACGCTCCGATCATGGATTCTTCGGTGAAGCGAATGGGCGCGCGCAGCCTGAATCCCCCTTGACCATCCGTGGTGAACAGGCGCCCGAGCTTCTCCACGAACGTGGGCCGGCCATACGGTGCGAGGCCCATGACCTTGTACTCCGACCCAAAGGAGCAGAAGCCCAGATAGTAGGTGACCAGGGTGTAGAACATCCCGAGGCCGTTCTCGTACGGCTGCTCGAACAGGAGTCTCAGCTCGCCCTTGTCGATCACGCCACCGCTCGCGCTGTAGTCCTCGCCCTTACCGTCCACGCACAGGAAGGCGGCCCTTTGGAAGGGGGACGTGTGAAAGGCGCCGGCCACGTGGGTGAGATGGTGCCACGCGTAGCTGAAGCGGGCGCCGGGGAACAGGGCCCGGGCGGGCTTTGTGTAATAGCCGCCCCAGAGTTCGGGCAGCAACCGGCCGAGCGTTCGGGTGAATGCGTTTCCCGGCCGGCCGCTCAGGTCGAAGAGCAGGCTCTGGAAAGACTTCTCGGCAAAGACGACCTCGTCGACCTGCCCGCAGTCCAGGCCGCCCTGGCGCAGGCAGTCGGCCACGGCGCGATGGGGGAAGACGCCGTCGTGCTTGACCCTCGTGAACCGCTCCTCCTGCGATGAGGCCGCCAGCCGGCCGTCGATCATCAGGGCAGCGTTGGCGTCATGGCCGAGCAGGCCTCCGATTCCCAGCACGATCCGCTTCATGCTCGGGGGGGCGTCGTCTGAGTTGGATTCACGGTGAGGTCCCTTTGTTCAGCCACACGATGGTGTCATTCCCGTCGGAGGCGATCTCATAGCCGAGGTCGAGGAGCTCACCGTAGAACGCCAGGCGCTCCTGCGGCTTGTGGCGCGGGTTCTCGAACTGGATCACCCGCGGCCGCCAGCGGGCGAGCGGCGCCGCCCTGAGCAGCGTGATGTCATAGCCCTCGACGTCGACGACCAGGACGTCGCACGGCCGGCTTCCAAACTTCTCCAGCAGCGCATCCCAGGTCACGGTGGCGACCTCCTGGTGCAGGAGGTCGCCGTCGCCGAGCCCGAAGTCCCGGGCGAAGGCCCGGAGGCGCTCGAGGTCGAAGGTCGGCAGGCCGTAGGCCCAGTTGGGCACACCGGGTCTGGGCTTCAGGAAGTGGAGCGTCCGAGTCCCCGCGACCGTGTCCACCGCGGCGTTGACGAACTCCAGGCCGGGGCGGCCCTCGTAATTCCTGCGCAGCTGCTCGAATAAGGACGGGAGCGGCTCCACCAGGACGCCCGTCCAGGCGTGGCCGATCACCTTCTCCCGGATGGGATCCGCGCGCACGCCGTCGTTGGCCCCGATCTGCAGGAAACGCAGGCCGTCCAGGCCCGGGAAGACCCTGAGCAGGACATCGTCCAGCATTCCCAGGGGCGGGTCGTCCACGTATTTGACGGCGGTGTTGTGGCGGCGCACCGCGACGACGCCCATCTTCCGGAGCAGCTTCTTGGCAAGTGTGGGGAGGGACATAGATGGAGCGGCTAAGCCAGGATCCTCCTGAAGTCCTCGGGCCGATAGCGGGCCCGCGCGCTCACCGCCGCGGCCCGGCCCATCTCCCGCCAGCGCGGGCGCTGGTCCCATGCCTCGCGCAGCGATTCGGCCAGCAGGCCGACCGTGGGCGCCGGGCAGATGAAGCCGGTCTTTCCATGCTCGATCCATTCGGCGGCGCCGCCGACCCGGGTCGCGAGGACCGCGCGGCCGCGGAGCATGGCCTCGGGGATCGTCATCGGCACGCCTTCGTCGATGGCGGGGGAGACCAGCAGGTGGTTCTGCCGCCAGATGTCGTCCAGGTCGCTCACGAACCCGCAGAAGCCCACCCGGTCCCAGATGCCGCAGTGGCGAGCGCAGGCCTCGAGGTAGTCCCGCTGGGGGCCGCGGCCGAACACGTTCAGGCGCCAGCCGGGCACCTCGCCCAGCGCCGCAGCCATCGCTGGCAGGAGCAGGTCTACCCCCTTGACCGCCTCCAAGCGGGCGACGCAGGCGAAGGACCAGGGCTCCGGCTCCGCCCACGCGAGGTCCGATTCCGCCGGCATTGGGTTGTGGACCATGCACCCGTGGATGCACTCCGCATTGGCCAGCGCCGAGAGCAGATGCAGGCGCGTGATCTCCAGGTTGCGCGGCGATACGCAGTAGATCCGGTCTGCGGCGCCGAGGACATCGGCCGCGCGCAGCCGGTCCGCCTCGTCCAGCGCGGGGTGCTCGTTTTGGAAATTTGCGATCATCCGGTACGGGATTCCCTCGGCGCGCAGCCAGTCGACAAGCGGGCGCTCGAAGATGGGGTCGTAGGTCCCGCCGCAGCTGAACACGACCAAATCGGGCCCGAAGGCGCGGACGCGGGCGGCGAGCCGATGCTGCGGACTTGCGGCCCAGGGCCGCCTGCGCCACGCGCGCGCCCAGAGGGGTTGGGGGCCCTTGGGCACAGGCCGGATGAAGAGGAGGGCGCCCTTCGCGAGCAGCGCGTCGATCCGCGCGTGGCGGGAGGCCTTCTGCGAAATGGCCATCAGCACGCGGTCCCCGCGCCCGATCGCGACCTCTGCTGCGGAGGTCCACGGCGCGTCCGCCCCCCCCCAGGGGTAGTCAAGGATGGTCGAGACGAAGGCAATCTTCATCGGGGCGCCTCAGGTCGTCCTCGGCAGGCGCAGCCACGCCTCGGGGACCACGTCGCGGCCGTCCTGGGTCCCACCGGCGAACCAGGGATCCGGGGCGATCACTTGCCTTCCGGGGTTGGGGTTGAGCCACGCGGCCCACCACGCGAACGTGCTGTTCGAGACGATCGCGTGGTCGCAGGCGCTCATCAGCCGGATCTTGTCGTACGCGTGCCAGTGCTCGACGGCGCGGACAAACACGCAGGGGGCCGACGGCCTGAAGTCGCGCTCGACCGCGTCAATGTCGTCGGAGAACACGTAGAAGGTCAGGTCCGGGTGACGCTCGAGCAGGAGGGCCATCGCCCGCGCGTAGTAGTCGAAACCCAGCACGCCGATGACCTGCTTGAACTCCGGGTTACGCGCATAGTCGCCGCGTCGGAAGTGGACGGCGGCCGAGGGTCCGCCCCTTATCCGCGCCATCATGTCCGCCACCGCGGGCTGCATCGGATAGCGGAAGCTGAAGTGGAGGCGGAGCAGGTTAGAGGCCGGCGCGAAGAACTTCTCAGACTGCCACATGCCCTGCAGGTAGGTGTTGTCGGGCTGGTCGAAGAATTCGGGATAGAAGGGGAAGGACTGCGCAGCGTGAAGGTTCGACGGGCCGGAGTACCGGTTTGCATACCGGTAGAAATGCAGCGACCGCGCCACTCGCGCAGCGACGCGCTCGGAGCGCGTCAGGGCGACGCCCCGGACGCGGTCGATCTCCTCCTGTACGGCAAACTGCTCGGTCACGTTAAGGCAGCTCAGGGCGTAGCGGTTGTGCGCCTCGTAGGCGGGGTCCAGTTGGAACCAGCTCACGTCGAGCTTCAGGACCGTGCGGTTCCTCTCGGCGAGGGCAAGCCCCGCCGCGTACTGGAACATCTGGTTTCCGAGTCCGCCGAGAAGGTGGGTTATGATCATCGGTATTGAGGTTTTCCGGACATGCGCGACCTCCAGCGGCCCGCCCAGCGGCGCGCGCGATTCGCCAGGCTCTCCACGCGTTTGGATGCCAGGTAGGGCCAGGTTCTGGCTAGGCGCCGGTTGACGTACAGCTGGTCGCCCTCGATCCCGTTCAGGACCTCGTGGGCGAGGCTGAAGCCGCGCCCGCGCATGGAGCGCCCGATCTCGTCCCGCAGGGCTTGGCTCTGGTACAGCGCCCGGGTCGACACCTCGAGCCAGATCGCCGCGATGCGGGGGAGCATGCCTTCCGCCCCCTTCAAGACAAGCATCTCGGCGCCCTGCACGTCCATGTGGACGAAGTCGATCCGCTCGATCCGGCGCCGGGTGCAGAAGTCGTCCAGGGTGTCGGTGGGCACCGTGATCGTCTGCTTGAACTCGATCCATCCGTACATCGGCCCGTCGCCGGACGGTGGCAGGAGCGAGCTGGACTTGTTGCCGTAGTTCCAATCGCTGCCGGCGAACTCATCCTTGGGACGGCCGGAGGATGCGTGAAAGACCGCCTCCCCGGACCGGTCCGAGAGCGCGCAGGGGACCAGCTCGGCGTTCTTCAGGGAATACTTGGAGAAGTTCTCCGCGATCAGCCGGCGGTTCTCGGGCAGCGGCTCGAACGCGTACACGAATCCATTGGGGAAGCGCCTGGCGTAACGAATGGTGTCCTCGCCCTCGCAGCTGCCGATGTCGAAGACGGTCAGGGGCTCCGCGGGCCTGTAGAGCCTCAGCAGCTCGAGCTCGGGCACGCTGGGACTCGCCAGGTAGGCGCTTAGGTCGACGGGTCTGATCGGCTGGTCCACGTTGCGTTGCTACACGGGCGCGATGCGGATGATGTCCTCCTCAACGGCGAAGGTCGCCTCCGGCCGGCCGGAGGCCGCCATTGCGCGAAGCTGCTCGATCGTGGGGTAGCCGTCTCGGCCGGTGAAGAGGCGGGCGTCGTCGATGAGGACGACGCTGCGCCCCGCGGGCCTTCCCAGGAGAAACGTCAGCTCCTCGAACACTGGCGTGTCCTTGTCTCCCCGGGCCGACGGGCCCGAGCAGAAATGGCCGTCCAGCCAGTACAGCGCCGGTCCGTCGAGGGTGCCGACGATGCGCGGCAGCTCCGAGGTGCTGTCACCCAGGTGGAGGCGGAGGTTTGGCAGGTGTCCAAGATCGAGGACGGCGCGCCGGTACAGCGCCTCGGACAGCTCGATCGAGTGAATCTGGCGGAAGGCGCCCCGCAGCGTGAAGATCGCGTCGCCGTGAAACGTCCCTGTCTCGACCATCACCGGTGTTCCGTACTGCTCGGCGTAGCGCCGGATGCACGCGTACTTGACAATGTCCGGCGGCGGGGCGGGCCTGCCCGCCTCCTGCCATAAGCGGACCTTCTTGAGGCTCACGGCGCGGAACGCCCTGTCCCTGCGCAGGTCGCGCAGCGGATGGTACAGGCCCGTGAGCCTCAGCATTTGCGCGGCGGCACGACGGAGGGCGCTCATCTTTCGGTTCTCACAGCTTTCGGGTTTCGACGCGCATCGAGTTGATGACAAGCCCGAAGCCAGAGGAGGCTGCGCACAAGATCATCGGGTTCTCCCCGGTGATCTCCAGACGGGCTGCGTCAAACTGCTGGATCGTCTGGTCCGCCACCGAGAGGCCGACCACGAGGGTGTAGCTGTCCGCAGCGAGTGCGACGGAATCCTGGGTGAAGATGATCTCGTGCTCCCCAGGCTCGATCCGGCAGGGCGCGCTCCAGACCGTCTGCAGGCCGAGGTTCTCGCTTGTGATCACGCCGAGGGCCACGACGAAGTCTGCCAGAGCGCGCGCCGCCACGATCCGGATGCGCACCCTCCACGGCTCTCCCACGCGCGCGAAGGCGAGCGTTCGCTGATCGAGCGTCTCGACCCGCACCGCGCTCACATAGGCGCGCTCGCGAAGCTCGGGCGTCGGCTCGGGAACCCGCGCGAGCTGGTTCTCCTCGAGTCCGTGCGCATAGACGCCCAGGACGACGTTCGTCGGCCCGTCCGCGGTCAGGCGCCCGCTCTCAAGCAGGATCGCCCGGCTGCAAACCTGTCGAACGATCGGGAGGTTGTGGCTGACGAAGAGCACCGTGCGGCCCTCGCCGCGCGCGACGTCCCGCATCTTCCCAAGGCACTTCTTCTGGAACGCCGTGTCGCCGACGGCCAGGACCTCGTCGATGATGAGGATCTCCGGCTCCAGGTGGGCCGCGATGGCGAAGGCGAGCCTCACGTACATTCCGCTTGAGTAGTGTTTGACCGGGGTGTCGAGGAACCTCTGCACCTCGGCAAACGCCACGATCTCGTCGAACTTGGCCCTGATCTCCTTGCGCCGCATCCCGAGGATGGCCCCGTTCAGGAGGATGTTCTCCCTGCCGGTGAGCTCCGGGTGGAACCCCGTTCCCACCTCTAGAAGGGAAGCGGCTCGCCCGAGCAGCCGCACGGTGCCCGCCGTCGGGTCGGTTATCCTGGAGAGGATCTTCAGCAGGGTCGACTTGCCCGCGCCGTTTCGCCCGACGACCCCGAGCACCTCGCCGCGCCCCACCTTGAAGCTCACGTCGCTCAGCGCCCAGAACTCCTCCTTGTCGATCTGCGCGCCGCCGGCGCCCCGGAGCCTTCGCCACCACGAGCCGGCGCCCTGGGCCAGCCGGTCCCTCAGGGTGTCGTGACGCGTCTCGTGGCCGATCACGTAGCGCTTGCTCAGGCCCTCGACCGTGATGACTGATTCTCGTTCCATTGCGGTCCTAGATGTTGTCCGCCAGCAGGCGCTCCGTGTGGCGGAAATACCACACTCCCGTGAACACCAGAATCGCGATGAGCACGACGCTCGTCACGATCACGCTCGGGTCGAGCGTGGCGCTCTTGCCGAGCAGGCACCACCGGAACCCGTCGATGACGCCGGTGAGGGGATTCAGCCCGAGCAGCCCGCGCCAGTTCGGCATGTTGTCGGTGCGGAACCCGACCGGGGAGAGGAAGATGCCGACCTGCAGCATGAAGGGCGCGATAAACCGGAAGTCGCGGTACTGCACCGTGAGGGCCGTGAGCCACGCGCCGGTGCCGAACGCGGCCAGGAGCGCCAGGAGGATGAAGAGCGGCAGAAAGACGACGTGCCAGGACGGCAACACGCCGAACCAGAGCATCATCGCGGTGTAGAGCGAGAGCACGACCGCGAAGTCGACGAGGGCGACCGCCAGCGCCGACAGCGGGATTATCAGCCGGGGGAAGTACACCTTCGAGACGAGGCTGGCGTTGTTCAGGAGGCTGCCGCTCGCCCCGCTGAAGGCCGAGCTGAAGAGCTGCCAGGGCAGCAGTCCAGCCAGGACAACCAAGGGGTACGGGGTGTTGTCGTTGGGCATGTTCGCCAGCTTCCCGAAAACGAACGTAAAGATGACCATCGTGATCGCCGGCTGCACCACGGCCCACGCGATGCCGAGCGTGGCCTGCTTGTACCGCACCTTGACGTCGCGCCACGCGAGGAAGCCGAGCAGCTCGCGGTAGTTCCATAGGTCCGCCCAATAGGCCTTGTCCTGGCGGCCGGCGGTGATCTGGGTCTCAGCGGCTTGGAACGGCATCGGGATCCGCCAGCGCGGCGTTGAGGCGCTTCGAGAACTCCTCGAAGGAGAACTTGGCCAGGTGCTCGCGGATCCTCCGCGGGTCGAACGGCCGGCGGGCGAGCCGGATGCAGGCATCGGCGATCTGGTCGATTCGGCCGTACTCGACGAGCTCGCCGACCTCCTCATCGACGACCTCGGGAATGCCGCCGGCCCTGGCCCCGAGGCACGGCTTGCCGAAGCTCATCGCCTCCAGAAAGACCAGGCCAAACCCCTCCTTGCGGCTAGGGAGCGCGAAGAGGTGGCACCGCGAATACTCGTCCCGAAGCCTTGCGTCGTCGATCATGCCCAGGATCTCCACAGCGTCGGGGCCGCCGTTCTCCTGCGCGAGGCCGCGCAGGCGCGCTTCATCGTTGCCCCCGCCGACGACGACCAGGCGGGCATCGGGCAACTGCCTGCGAACGAGAGGCATCGCCTCGATGAGGGTGTCCACGCCCTTGTAGGTGTCGTTGCGGGTCAGCCGCGCCACGGTGAGGATCCGTGGCCACGGGTGGGCCGCCGGCGGCCTCGGGAGATCCGGGAACGCGAAATCCGGGTCGAGGGTGTTGGGGACGATCTCGAGCTTCGCGGGGTCGAGCGAGGGCAGGAATCTCAGGATCTGGCGGCGGGTGTATTCGCTGACGCAGAGAATCTTGTGCGCGCGCATGAGGCCGCCCCGCTCGGTCCACGTATAGGGGCGCCAGACATCGATGCCGTGGGCGATGACGTTGTAGCGCATGCGGGGATTGATCCATTGCACGAGTCGAGCCACGCTCGCAAGGTGGATGTGCCCGCAGACGATGCGGTCTGCGTTTCGGCCGTGCCACAGGCTGGCCGCGGTGAACCGCACCTTGCTGCGGTCCGCGGGGACCAATGGCGAGATCGAGGCCCGCCGCAGGTAGGCCGGGATCCTCTGCAGCGAGGAGTCATCGTCGTTCAGGACGATGGCCCCGACCGAGGACCCCTGCGGGGCCCCAAGGATCATGGCGTGCAGGTAGGCGCGCAGGATCCGCGCGATTCCCCCCTCGGCCCTGAAAAGCTCGGGAGCTAGGAGCAGGGTCTTCATTGGCGCTTCCGAGAGCCCACGAACCCGATGAGGACGGCCAGGCTCCAGACGCGCGACCAGTTGCGCCTATCCTCGGATAAGAGGAAGTCCTGCCAGAGGTCCTTGACGGCCCGCGCATCGAGCCATGGGCAGCGGTCCAGGCTCGGCTTGGAGAACGAGTCCTCGAGAAACTCCCGGAGCGGGCCGTGCATCCAGACGGCAAACGGGAGCAGGAAGCCGACCTTTGTCTGGTCGCGCGTCGCCGCCGGCAGAAGGTCGTTCATCGCATCCGAAAGGGCGCGCTTGTAGTGCCCCGGGGAGAAGACGTACTCCTCGGGCTGCCCCCACAGCCACCTGATCAGCCGGCTGTCGACGTAGGGCGTCCGCAGCTCAATCGAGTTCGCCATGCTGAACACGTCGCCGTCGGCCAGGAGGACATCCGAAAGGTAGGTGCGCAGCTCCCACGAGCAGACCGACCTGAGCGGTCCGGACTGGTGCAGCTCGAACGCGAAGTCGTCCAGCATCGGGTGGAACGGCCCCTGGCGCCGGACGACCTCGCGCGTGCCCGGCTCGAGGAGGGTGAGGCGCGCGCTTTCGGCGAAGACCATCCTCTGCAGGGAGGCCAGCTCGTGCAGGTCCCGAGCGTTCGTGAGGAAGTCGGTGAGCTTGCGCGAGCGGACGGTCGGCCTGAGTTTCAGCATGCCCACCAGGGCCCGCCGCACGATTGCCGGCAGGCTTTGCCAGTACGGCAGGAGCCGGGCCATTGCGGGTATGTGCCGGAATGACGGGTACCCGCCGAAGATCTCGTCGCCGCCGAGGCCGGACAGAACCACCTTGGTGCCGTGCTGGGAGGCGAGCTGGCTCACAAAAAAGGTGTTGATGCCATCGCCCGTCGGCTGGTCCATGCTCGACAGGATCCTCGGCATGCTCCGCGCGACCTCCATGCCGGTGAGCCGGTGCTCGTGGTGCTCGGTGCCGAAGAGCCCGGAGATCCTCCGGGCGGAATCCTGCTCTGAGAACTCGGCCTCGTCGAAAGTCAGCGTGAAGGTGCTCAGCCGGCCGGGTACGTGCTGCCTCAGAAGCGCGACGATCGCGCTGGAGTCAATCCCGCCTGAAAGGAAGGCGCCCACGGGGACGTCCGCGATCGAGTGGGCCCTCACGCTATCGTCCAGGTGCTCGCGCAGCTGCCCGACAAAATCCGGGTAGGAACCGCGGGCCGCGCCTTTCCCGGAGGTCGCTCCCGCGCCCAGGCTGAAGTAGCGCCTGATGACAAGCTGGCCGTCCCGCCAGATGGCCATTCGGCCGGGGCGCAAGCAGTGGATGCGGCGGTAGATCGTCTCGGGAGCAGGCACCGAGAGGTGCGCGAGATACGCGCCCACGGAGGTGGGTTCTATCTCCGCGGGCATGCCCCTCGACGCCAGAAGCGCCCCGATTTCCGACGCGAAGAACAGGCTGCCGTCGCTGCGCCAATGGAAGTACAGCGGCTTTATCCCGAACGGGCCGCGGGCGACAAAGAGCGAGTTCTCCGCGCCGTCCCAGACCGCGAACGCGAACATCCCGCGCAGGCGCTGGAGGCAGGCCTCCTTCCACTGCGCAAAGGCGGCGAGGAGCACCTCGGTGTCGCAGTTCGTCCGGAAGCCCCAGCCAAGGCCACCGAGCTCCGATCTGAGCTCGCGGAAGTTGTAGATCGCCCCGTTGAAGACGATTGTGTAGCGCCCGTCGGGCGTGGCCATCGGCTGCTGGCCGTTCGCAAGGTCGAATATCGCGAGCCTCTGCGTGCCGAGCGTCGCCGCACCGCGGTGCTCGACACCTCCGCCGTCGGGGCCGCGGTGATCCATTGCCGCGCACATGCGGCGGACGGCCTCATAGCGGGATTCCTGCGAATCACGCGTGCTGACGATTCCGGCTATGCCGCACATTCTTCGCGTTGCTGACAGCTTCGCCCCGTCACTTCCGGCCGCCTAGGACGGACCAGGGGTGATCTGGTGGGCAGGGGCTTCCCTTTCCGGTTCGATGTTGCCGATTTTCACGCGCGATACAAACAGTCTTGTTGAAGGGATAAGCAGTTGATCCGTATTCCAATGTGAGGCTCATGGGGTCCGGTTATTGCCCCTCGAACCCGGGGACCCGGAGCGCTCCCGGGGCGCGTTCAATATTCCGGGCTCCGGCCCCCTTTCCGCCCCGGGGCCGAAGGCACGCGCGTGCGCCCCGCGGGCGGCATGCCGGATAATTTCACAGCAATCCGCGCTCAAGGGCGTATCGCCTGCCGGACTGCGAAAGCACGAAGAGCTCGACCCCCGGGCGCCGCTCCTCGCATTCGACCAACTTCAGCTCCTCAAGGACCCGGTGCCAATGCAGCTTGAACCTGTTTCCCGAGAGGCCCGCCGCGTCGGCGATCTCATTCTCAGACATGGAGAACGGATCGGCTGCCAGGGACGCGATGATCGCATGCTCCTCCTCCGATAGCTGAAAGGCAGCCGGGGCGGCCGCCTGCAGGGCCTCGAGCCGCTTGCCCTTCTGGAATAGCCGCGCGGCGAGGCAGCAGAAGGCAACCCCAAGCCCGAGCCATTCCAAGGTGAAGGCCCTAAGGCCAAGGGTCAGCGTGCCACGCGATGTGTCCCAATTGCCCACGATTGCCGCCAGAACCGAGAGGCCCAGGATCCCGAGCGCACAGAATCTTATCAACTTGTTTTGGGCCAGAATCTTATACAGATGAGGCTTTGACTGTGATTCCTCGTTCATGTCAATTGGCGGCCCGGATTCGGGGCGCAGGGATGGGCCAGGCTGGACGCCAGACCGATGCTCGGCAGCGGGCCGTGCTCACGGGGAACCCCATTGTCTCCTTCTTCCGGCAACGAAGCCGTTCCCGGCCAGTCGTACCGAGCTTCATGCACAGATTGAAGCAGCGATTTCACGAGCCAGGTCCCTGCCGAAGAGCCTTTCCACCAGAAGCAGCCCAAAATCCGCCGCCGTGCCCGCCCCGCGGGAGGTGAGGATGTTCCCGTCCTCCACCGTGCGTTCCCCGGGTAGGTACCGGGGCAGTTCCGCCGCCGTCGAGAAATGCGCGGTGAAGCGCCGCCCGTCGAGGACTCCCGCGTCCGCGAGGACGAGCGGCGCGGCACAGATCGCCGCGAGCAGGCGCCCGGCCGCGTTCTGTCGGAGCACGAGCGCGCGCACCCGGGGGTCGGCGCGCAGGAGTGCCACCCCGGGTCCGCCTGGCAGGAGAAGGCAGTCGTAGTCCCGGGGATCCCCGGACAAGACCGCGTCGAGGGTCGTGTCGGCGTGAACGACAATCCCGTTTCGGCCCGTCACGTGGATGCCCGCGCCAAGGGCGGCGACGGTGACCTCAGCCTTGGCCCGGCGCAGGATGTCGATGGGGGCGACTGCCTCCATCTCCTCGAAACCGTCGGCGAGGATCAACAGGACCTTGGGCACGACCGGAGCTAAGCACCTCCCGGCCGGGATGCCCACGGAAATTTTCCGGTCCGCCGGGCCCTGATCCGGGCGCGGCCCCTTGGGGCGGAGCGCGACCGCGCAAATATCTTGTGACCTTTGCCCGCAGGAGGAAACTCACGGACAAGGCCAATCCCCTTAAACCCACCCACCCCATGCCCGGCGTTGGAAAACTTCTTAAACAGGCGCAGAAGATGCAGCGCTCGATCGACGCGCTCCAAGCCGAGCTCGAAGCCAGGGAGTTCGAGGTGACGGGCGGCGGAGGCGCGGTAAGAATCAAGATCAACGGCGCGGGCCGATTCACGGCCCTGACGCTGGACCCGGAGCTGCTGAAGGAGGACCCGAAGCTCGTGGCCGACACCCTGCTGGCGTCGATCCAGGAGGCGGCGAAGCTAGCCAAGGACAACCACGACTCCGAGATGCAGAAGGTGACGTCGGCCTTCCAAATGCCGGGCCTTCTCTGAGAGGAGGCCCGGACTCCGATGACACCGGCCTTCGAAAAGCTACAGAAGCATCTGAAGGAGCTGCCCGGGCTCGGGTACCGGTCGTCGGAGCGCATCGCGCTCAACCTGCTCGTGGAGAAGCCGGCGCGCCTGCCCGCCCTGATCGCTGCGCTCCAGGAGGCGGCCGGGGCCATTCGGAGTTGCACGCGCTGTGGCAACATCGCGGAGGGCGAGCTCTGCTCCATCTGTGCGGACCCGAGGCGCGCGGGAACAAGCGTATGCGTGGTTGAGCAGGTGCCCGACCTGGTTGCGCTCGAGCGGAGCGGGGCCTACCGCGGGGCTTATCACGTTTTGCACGGTAAGCTGTCCCCGCTTCACGGCGTTGGCCCGGACGACCTGAACCTGGCGCCGCTGCTCGCGCGCGTCCTGTCGGGCGAGGCGCAGGAGATCATCCTGGCCCTCTCCAATGACGTCGAGGGCGAGGCGACGTGCCATTATATCACGGAGCAGGTCTCGGCGACCGGCCGCCCGGTGAAGGTTTCGCGTATCGGGTTCGGGCTGCCGAGCGGCGGCGGGGTGCTCTACGCTGACTCGGTCACCCTGAAAAGCGCGCTCGACGGGCGCCGCACATATTCGTGATTGCCGAGGCTGCCGATTCCACTTTTCTTATGCGCGATCTTTGCGGGCGTAGTATACCGGCTATTATGTGTGCTTCCCAAGCATGAGAAGCGAGTTCGACTCTCGCCGCCCGCACCAAAATAACCGAAGATCAACATCGTGGCCGCGGTAAGACAGGCAGGCGCCTAAGGGCGCCCTAAATCGGCCCACGGCAGAATGGCGGACCCGTTCACATCCCGATGGAGGCTCGCCGCGGCGCTGATGCTTGCGCTCATGCTGGTCAATTTCGTGCGGCTGACCCGACCGGTGCGCCTGGCGAACAGCGACGACATCAGCCTGCAGGCAGCGTTTTCAGGGCAAAGCCCGGGCGGGGCGGACCGTTTTCTGGCCGACTGGAGCGAGCAGCAGGGCAGGTTCTATTTCTCCACGGGCGCCTACAAGGTGCCCTACGCCGTCTACTCGATCCGGGATCCCGCGCTGTTCTCGCTCGCTCGCGCCGTCCTGCTCTTCTCGCAGCTCGCGCTGACGGGATGGCTTCTGGCGCGGCTCTGCCGCAACGAGGCGTCGGGCTGGCTTTTCGTGCTGGTGGCCGCGGGCGCCCTGCACATTCCGGCGGTGTTCTATCCGGTGCTCTCATACCCCGCCTATTCGGTGGGCAGCATCGCCCTCCTCCTAGCGCTGCACTGCTTCCTGACGGGGGTCGAGAGGTGCCGGATCGCATGGCTCTTTGCGGCGGGATGCCTCCAGTTCTGCGCGCTGTTCTGGCACGAGAACTTTCTCGCCTTCACCGTCCTGTTCCCCGTCCTCGCGTGGGTCGCGGGAGCCGATCGGTCGGCGGGCGCCGTGCTTCGGGCGAGCCTGCCGGCCGTCGCCGTGTCGGCCGCTTATCTCACGGTCTATGTCGCCTTCGAGCGGATTTACTCCACCGGCTACGATGGCACCACGCTGTCGTTTAGTCCGGCCGGCGCCAGCACGTCCTGGATCCGGCAGACCCTGGCGGCGACGCCTGGATTTGAGCTCTTCATCAGCCGCCTTGCGCCCTATCCCTCGGTGGGCCCGCTCTGGAAGAGCGCCCCTGAGATCGCTGCCATACTGGGCTCCATTGCCATGTGGGGCGCCGCGCTCGCGATTGCCGGAGCCGCTGTGGCCACCGGGCTGGCACGCCGGGCGGCCGCATGCGCGGTTCCAGCGGCCCCGGTCGTGGTATTCCTCCTCGTTGCCGTGGCCATGCCCAATCTGCTCCCGTCGTTCACCCAGAAATTCCAGGAGAACGCCCATCACCGGTTTTACCCCTACGTCTACAGTTTCAATAGCTACTGCTGGGGTGTCTGCGCCGCCGTCTGCATTTGGCAGAGGCTTGCCGGGAAGCTGCATCCCGGCGGGTTCCGGTTGCGGCTCCTCCTGGCGGCCCTCTTCCTGGTTCTCGTCGCCCTTTTCACATCGGCCCAGGCGTCAAACCAGCACACCCTCGAGCTCCTGCGCAAATGGTACAACTGACCCGAGCTTCCGCGGGCGAGTTCACGCCGGACCCCTCGCTCCTTCGCGCCATAGCCTCGGGGGCGCGGATCCCCCAGCTGGACGAGCTGAGGGGCCTGGCGCTGCTGATGGTGGTGAGCTACCACTCCCTTGGCGTCCTCAGCAGCCGCAACGACCTGCACGGGGACATCGGGGTCGACGTCTTCCTCATCCTGTCCGGGTTCTCGCTCTGCATTGCTCCGGCTCCGGAGGGGACGTGGCAATTTGCCCGGCGCCGCCTCTGGAGGCTGGTTCCGAGCTACTGGATGGCGCTCCTTCTCTTCCTCGTTGGGGGCCACTATGTGCTGCGCCAGGATTGGGGCGCCGGTGACATCGCCAGCCATTTCCTCGGGGTTCACGGCCTCCTGCTTAATCGGCCGGCATACTTCCTCTCGATCAACGACTCGTTCTGGTACGTATCGATTCTCCTGCTTGTCTATCCCGCGTACTACGCCACCCGGAAGGTAACCAGCGCCGTCCGGCTGGTCGCGCTCGGCGCCGCCGGAGCTGTTGCGCTCGCGCTACTCTACAAACTGTCGCGGCACGACATCGGCCTATGGCACGTGCCCCTGCGGTTCTTCTCGTTCTTCCTCGGCGCCGCGGCCGCCCGGCTGCTCCAGTTCCCCCGGGCGGCTATCCACGTCTCGGCGTGGGAGGTCGCCGCGCTGCTGGCGCTCTGCTTCTCGGCCTTTCGCGGCCTCGTGGTCCTCGCCTATCCCGCGGCCGCGCTCGGAGTCTGCGTGCTCTACTGCGTCCTCCGGGGCGCGTGGGCCGGGCCGCGGGCCGGCCGCGCGGCCACTGGGGCCCTCGCGGTGGTCGGCTCCCTGTCGTACGAGCTCTACCTGCTTCACCAACCCTTGATGCGGGACTACGCCGGCCATTTCATCCGGGTATTCAGCGGGACTCCCGGCACCGCGAATCTCGTCCTCGGCCTCGTGCTCGGATTCGCGGTCTGCGCTGCGCTCTCGGTCGCATTGCGCGCCGCGTCGCGTCGGCTCCAGCCGGGAGGCTGACGTGGGCGGAATGGCGGCGCGGAACCCGGATGAAGAATGCCCGAGGACCCGAGGGTCCAGCCCGGCCGCAGAAGGCCGCCTGCGGGCAAAGAGGGCGTCCCGGGGTCGCGTGATTAGTGTGGCCATGCGCCCTCCGTTGGTCGCAATAGGCACCAGCTTGCTCCAGACAGATTCAACCGACGTGTTCACCCCTGACACCGGACAAGATCGCCGGGCCGAAACGGCGACGCCCGGCGCCTCGATTTCATGAACCCAGCGGCTCTTATCTCGGTTGTCATTCCCACGCACAACCCGGATCCGGGCCGCCTGATGCAGACGCTGCTCGGGCTGAGGGCCCAGAGCGCGGAGGCGCGGCCGTTTGAGACTCTCGTCGTCGACAACGCTTCAACCCGGTTCCCGGACGCCGCCTTCTTCCTGGAGTGCGCGCCGGAGGACTTCCAGATCGTGCGGGAAGAGCGCCTTGGGTTGACGGCGGCGCGCCTTGCCGGCTTCGGGGCCACCCGCGGGGACCTCGTCATCCTCGTGGACGATGACAACGTGCTCGAGGCCGGCTATATCGCTGCGGCCCGGCAGATCGCCCGCGACCATCCCTTCCTCATGTCATGGAGCGGCAACGTGGAGTTGGCATTCGAGGCCGGGGCGGTCCCTCCGCCCACGCTCTGGCGAAGCTATCTCACCGAGCGGGTGTGCGTCCGGGCCGTCTGGTCAAACGACCCCGGCCATAACGCGTCCACGCCCTGGGGCGCGGGAATGTGCGTCCGGCGCGCGCTGGCCGACGCCTATCGCGACCATTGCTCCCGCGATTCAAAGCGCCTGAGTCTCGACCTGAGCGGCGACAGGCTGACTTACGGGGGCGACACCGACATCGCGTATTTCGGGTGCGCGATGGGATTCGGCATGGGGGTGTTCCCGCAGCTCAGGCTAAAGCACCTCATTCCGGCCGGGCGGTGCGAGAAGGCCTACCTCCTGCGGGCGATCGAGGGGCACGCCTACTCGGAATGGCTTCATCACTGGATCCTCAACGGGAAGCTGCCCGCCGAGCCCGGCGGGCTGCGCGCGGGCGCGGGCCGGATACTGCGCCGACTCCAGCCCGGGCCGGGGGGCGCAGCCGAGCGGGCGTGTGCCTCCGGCCGCAGGCGAGCGGCCCGGGAGTTCGGCCGATCGCCATGAGCCTGCCGCGGGTCTATTTCTACTGCTGCCCCGAGCCGGACAACCTCCAGGACGACATCATCATCATCGCGGAGGGGCTGCGCGAGCTGGGGATACCGTTCTATGCGAACACGGACTACTGGAGGCAGTCGCCCGCGGAGGGAGACTATCTCTTTCGGCGGACCCCCGACGTGCGGCCCGACGACTGCGACATCGTCGCCCTGCCTTACACCTGGTTCAACTGGGTGGTCCTGAAGGGGCCGAGCCCGATCCGGAAGCCCTTCCCCACCGGCCTGTTCAAGCCCGGCCGGCGGTACCGGACGGTCTACTTGGATACAAGCGACGGGCTGCGGACGGTCTCGTGGGAGCCCGAGTTCCGCAACTTTGACGTCATCCTGCGCACAAAGTACCTGAGGCGCGCCTGGTGCCCGGGCAACCTGCGCCCGTGGGTCATGGGGCTGTCAAACCGCATGCTCAAGATGACGGCCGGGGCGCTGCCGTTCGCCAGCCGGCGGCGGGCAATCTTGGTGAACTTCGGCGCGTCCCACGGCTACCCCCACACCGCGCGAATCCGTTCAAACGAGACGTTCGACCCGGTCGTCTCGCGGCTCTTCGAGCTCGATACCACCCGGGACGACCTCTCCGTGGCGCCCGACGATCCCTACGACAGGCTCATGTGGGAGCAGACCAACCACAGGCATTCCCGAAGCTACTACGAGCGCCTGGGCCGCAGTCAGGCCGTCTCCTGCTTCTGCGGGGACCTCATCCCGCCTATGCCCTGGCGCAACCCCGCGCAGTATCTGGTGGGCGGCAACAAGGCGAAGGTGAAGCGCGCCCTGTTCGACGTGCTCGCGCATTTCGATCCCCGCCCCGAGCGGATTGTGCAGTGGGACAGCTGGCGGTTCTGGGAGTCGCTGGCCGCAGGATGCGCGGTGTTCAACATCGACCTGGAGCGTTACGGTGCGCTCCTTCCCGTAATGCCCGAGAACGGCCGGCATTATTTCGGCGTGGATCTCGACAACCCCGGGGCCCTCATCGACCGGATCGCCGACGATCCGGCGATCGTAGGGCGCGTGGCGGCCGAGGGGCGCGAATGGGCCATGGCGAACTACACACCTGTCGCCATGGCGCGACGGTTCCTGGCGGAGCTCGGGCACCCGCAGGCGGCGTCTGAGCCCTGAAGGCCGCGCAGCCGCGAACGCCCCGTTTACCGGACCTCGCGCGGCGCACCGGAGCTGCGTGCGCGCAGAGGAGGGCGTCTGCGGTGAACAAGGGGGGCGGGCGGCTGCCGTGTAAAATAGGCCTTGATTAACACCGATAAATAGACATGTCTAACATCATGTACACTTCCTTAGCGCCCCACATCCTTGCCGCAGCCTTCCAGGCCACCGACGTGCTCGGGTGGCTGTTCACCCTCGGCCTGGCCGGATCGGTGTGGCAGGGAATAAAGCACGGCCAGCGTGCCTACAGGGCTCAGGACAAGCAGGACAAGCAGGACAAGCTGGAGGAGGCTGCGTGGGCGATCGGGATACCCGCCATCTCCGCCGGAGTGTACTGGTTCTCGATCCGGATCGGGATCATCAACCCCGTGTGGACGCTCGGAAGCCTGCCCGCCTGGTGAACTCGCGCCCCTCGAATACGGCCCATGCCCTCCGACTCCGTAGAGCCCTCGCTGCCGTACACACCGAGCAACACCGGGCGCAGGGCCAGGGTGGGTTACCTCGGCCTCGAGGGCGTGGGCTTCAACGACCTCTGGCCGCTCTTTAGCGGGCTGATCCTGAGCATTGCCCTCTCGCTCAAGTTCTTCGTCGGGGACGGCGCCAGTGGCGGGCACTGGCTGGGACGGACGATCGCCGCGGTCGCGCCCGTAGCCGCCGGATTCGGCTACCTGCGCCTGCTCGTGGTGGGCAGGCCGCCGCATTTCAAGGGGGATCTCTGGTGCACGGCGCTTGGGCTCAGGCTTGATTTCACCGACCCGCCGCTGCGCCTGATTCCCATCGTTCCCCGGCTGTTCGTCGACCAGGCCGCGGCATCGGGACCCGGGAGGGCGGCCGACCTGCGGCATCCCTTGGCCGGTCTGGGATTCGGCCGCGGCGACTGCTGATACCCCGACATGGCCCGGACGTTCCCAGTCGGCTGGTTCGAGCGCGACATGCTCTGGTGGGGGCCCGCCCTCGACGCCCGCACATGCCTTTCCCGGGGCGCCAGGGTCGAGGTGCCCGACCTGCGCAGCGCCGACAACCGCACGATCCTGGACCTGCGGCGGCAGAACGGTCACCTCCTCGCAGTGGCCGGGCCTTCGTCGTCGATCCAGGTCCATTGGACCGTCGAGGACGACTTTGGCGCGGCGCTTGATGCGTACGCGCAAAGGAAGAGGGGCGCCTCGCCCTGGTGCCGCAGGACCTGCGCCGTCCGGCGCGCGTTCTACGAGCAGAGGATGGCCGAGGGGAGCCTCCGAAGAGAACGTGTCCACGTCTACCTCGGGAGGCGCTGCGAGGGCCTGTCCGCCAGGGACGTGCGGACGGCCGCGGCCTGCGAGGCGTTCCTGCGGCAGGCCGCGTCGGGCCTCGACGCGCAGCTGCGCATGCTCGAGATGGTCCATCCGCTTGGCCGGTGGACGCCGATGGATGGCGGCGCGCACGCCTCGCACCTGAGGCGGTTCCTAAACCCAAGCCTATCCCTGCTCTGTTCCGGTTCCGCCGGTGACGGCGCGGGCGGGATCGACGAAAGCCGGTCCATCAGGGCCAACTGCCTTAGGAGCGACCTTGAGGCGTTCTCCCGCGGGCGCGGGGGCGAGCGGGCAAGCCTCCTCTTTTTCGAGGGGAACTACCACGCGATTTTTGTCATGCGCGAGCTGCCGCGCGGCACGAGGCCGGGGATGCTGATCCCGGTTCTCGACGCCGTGAACCGGGGTGCGTCGATCGTGCTCTGCATCCATCCACTGCCGGTCGGGGGCGAGATCGACCGCCTGCGCAGGGAGATCGACGAACTAAGCGCCTTCCTGTCGGACCGGCGGGCCGCCGGTGTCGAGAGCGACATCCGGCTGCGCCACGCGAGGATAGAGTCCCTCCTCTCCTCGGTCACGATCCCGTTCAACCTGCTCTTTGTCGTCAGGGTCTGGGCCGGCACCGAGGAAGGGATCGCGGCGAGGTCGCTCGCGATGCGCACGGCCCTTCAGGGCATCGACGGCGCGGAGTTCATGCAGGTCAACAACGCGGCGCAGGCGCGCCACCTCTTCTACGAGACGATCCCCGGGAACCTCGGCGGCACCTACCGGGGCTGGGACATCTACGTCGAGAACCACAACCTCGCCGACCTCATGCCGATCTCCTCGACCTTCACGGGCCACCTCGAGGACGCCCAGGCGCTCTACGACAGCCCGGGGCGCAGCGTGGTCGGCGTCCGGCTGGTGACCCCCAACGGGACCCCGCAGCATTCGATCGTCGTCGGCGTCAACGGTTCCGGGAAGTCCGCTTTCCTGATGGACCTCATGAGCCAGACGGACTGCGACTGGGCGTACCGTTTCTATCAGGAGGAGGGGATGGCCTTTGTGACGCAGGCGCAGCTCTGCGGGATGAGGAGCCTTGTCCTGCGCGAAAGCGGCGACGCCACGCTCAATCCCTTCGATACGCTCGGGCTGCCCCTCACCTCGGCCGCCCTCTCGCGGGTCGTGAGGACCTGCATGAAGCTCGTCGGCCTTTCGAGGGACGAGGACCGCAACCGGCGCCGGGAGGGCCTCCTCGGCGAATACGTCCTGAGCCACTTCGAGGACTGCGCGCAGGACTGGAAGAACGCCGACGAGGGGCGCTGGCTCGGCCTCGCCAGGCGCGCGCTCGCGGCCGAGAGGATGCGCTCGGGCGACGACGACTTCCTGGACGGGCACCTGGCGCTGCTCGAACTCGAGCGCGCCGATCCCGCCGCCGCCGCAGAGCGGATCGCCGGGGCGAGCGAGGACGAGGTCCTGCGCCACTCGATTCACCCCCAGGGCCGCAGGACCGTCGACGCGATGGTGTTCAGCCTGTTTCGGCCGGAGGACTACCCCAGGTACGACGGGTTCGTGGCGCTCATGAGGCACGGGCGGCTGGCGCACCACAGGAGCCCCGGCGTCGCGGCCGAACTCGATTTTCTCTCGTCCGAGCTCGCGAAGGGCCTGCGGGCCGGCGGCGTCGTGGGGGGGTTCATCGATGGGGCCACCAACGTCGACGTCCGCGGCGCGGGCCTGCACCTGGACACGAGCCGGCTGCCCGACGGCACCCTGAAGGAACTCGCCGGGTTTGTCGTGTTCGACCACGTGCGCCAGCACGTCCTCGCGCTCCCCAGGGGCGCCTCCAAGGTCATGCTGCTCGACGAACTCCGGCGGATCCTGCTCATTCCCGGCGCGACCGAGTTCGTGAAGGAGCTGCTGGCGCAGATGAGGAAATACCGCTGCGTGTTCATCGGCGCCTTCCAGGAGCCCTCCCAGATCGACGACATTGATCCGGCGCTCACCGACCTGCTTCTCGGGCAGTGCAAGCAGCACTTCCTCATGCGCCAGAATAACGGCGACCAGGTGCGTAGGATCGCGCGCGTGATCGGGCTTCCCGGCTCGGCCGAGCGGGCCATCGCGACGCATCCGCTGGTCGAGCACCAGCAGGGCGCCCGAAAGGCCTCGTATTTCACGTTCTTCTCGCGGGAGGACTCGGCGCCGGTGTGCGGGACCGTCCGCGTGGAGGTGGACCCGGCGATGCTCTACGTCGCCGAATCCTCCGGTACCGTCTTCGACAGCCGAATGAAGGCGCTCGGCAGGCATCCGTCCGTGTACGAGGGCGTACTTGCGGAGGCCGGGGTGGGGCACCCATGAGGCGCCTCTTCCTCGTGGCGGCGGGGCTCGCCCTCTGCGGGTGCCGAACGGATCCTGGCCGGGCGGACCGGAGGGGCGTCGACGAGGGCTACCTGCTCGGCTCGGCGGACGCGGTGAAGCAGCTCTACTGGGCCAAGCAGGCCCTTGAGGCCCCGGGCGGATCGGGGCCCGAGGGAAGGATCGAGTACTACACGTGGGAGGACTCGGGGACGACGCGCGACGGCCGCAGGCTCGCCCCGGAGACGGTGGCGGTCCCCATCTTCATCCCCGCGCCCGCGCCCTCCGGCGCCAAGAGCCCATGAGCCGCGCCGCGATTCGCGCCGTGCGCGTGGCGGCCGCGGCCCTGCTGCTCCTTTGCGGACCCGGTCCCGCGCGCGGGTTCCTCGGGATCGCCGACACCTCGTTTGTGACGGTGATCGCCAACCCCGCGGAGGCGGCCAACTGGGCCGCCGAGCTTGAGAGACTCAACAACCAGCTCCTTGCGGCGAGGCAGACGCTCCAGACGGTCGGCGACCTGCGCGCCTACGTGGGCGAGCCGAGGGCGGCCGTGGCCGCTCTCGGCGACCTCGGAGACGTCGCGGATGCGGTCAGGGCGCTGTCGTCGGGCGCGCAGACCGACGCCGACCTGTCGCGGGCGTGGCAGGCGCTCGGCGCCGCCCAGCGCGCGGCGGATGCCGCCGCGCTGCTTCGCGATTCGGGCCCGGGCGAGACCATGCAGGTGTTCGGCGACGACCGGCCGCGCGACACGGCGCTCTACTCCCGGTACGCCTCCGAAGCGGACACGGCGCAGCAGGCGCGCGGCCAGATTTCCCAGGAGCAACTTGCGCGGGTGTCGGTGGCGGCCGAGCTGGCGCTGGCCTGGGTCCGGTTCCGGGGTGCAACGACCGAGTCCGGAAAGCAGGCGGTCCTGGCTGAGATCAGCCAGCTCCAGTCCCAAAACCAGGTCATGGACGCGCGCAGGCGGGCGTTGCTCGACGACGTCGAGCTTTCGGACCGGCAGGCCCGGACTGCGGCCGCCGTGCAGTCGCGCGCCGCTGACGAGAAGCTGCTCGCCGAGTCGTCGCTCCTGAACGCCAGCGTCGGGGGCCGCGCCAGGGACGCCCAGGGGCAGCGCATGGCCACGCTCCAAAAGACGCCGGTGCCCGCGTCAGCTCCGGACTACTCCGGCGTGAGGATGTGGACAACGGCCGACGCGGGAGGGCCCCCGAATTGATCCCCCTCCTCGCTCAGGCCGCCCCGGCAATGGACCTACTGGACCTGTTCAGCTCCTATGACGGAAACGTCCTTTTCCGAGGGCTGACCGAGGGCGTCGGCGGCCAGCCGGCGGTCCTCGGGAGGATCGGATGGGTCTTCACGGGACTCGGGGCCCTTTATGCCCTCTGGGGATTCGTCCTCAGGACGCAGCGCTCGGCGGGCCAGGACAAGATGGGCGAGATCGCCAAGACGTGGGTCGTGATCGCGTTCATGGTGGGGGGCCCCTTCCTCATGCGCGCGGCCATGCAGGGCGCCGATTCGCTCTACGAGTCGTCGGCCGGGGGACCGCGGAACCTCACCGCCGCGTGCGTCAAGGCCGCCTATGCGATGCCCGAGCTCAACCAGCTCTTCGACGCCCTCGGGAAGGGTGCGCTCGCGCAGCCCGGATCCGGGCCGGGCCGGGGGAGCCAACAGCGGCAGGCGCTTATCAACGGCGCCAACGACGGGAGCGTCCTCGGCTACCTTGAGGCCTACGGCGTGGCGGTGTGGGACACGGCGTCCGACTACGCCTCCGGCGCCGCCGCGACATGGAACGGGATGGTCCGCATGGCCGCGATGGCGACGGGCTTCGGCTCGGCGATGCTCAAGTGCCTGCTGATCGCCCTCACGGTCGTCCCGCTCTACCTGCTGCTCCTGGCTTCTGCCGCGATCGTCTGGTTCATGGAGCAGCTGCGCTTCTTCCTCGCGGTGTCCGGGACGATGATGCTTCCCCTCTTCATCGGCATTTTCTCGCTGCCGGAGGGCCAGCTCGGGCGCCAGGCCGCGCAGAGCTACGTGATGCACATGGTGTCGCTCGCGCTCTGGCCGGTCGCCTGGGCTGTCGGCCACACCGGGACAATCGCGCTCTACAACGCCCTGATCTCGCTTGTCGCGGGAACCAGCCGCGTCCCGGAGATCGCGGCAATCCTTCAGTGGAGCGCCATCACGGCCGGCGCGCCGACTGAAGCTCAGGTAAGGGCGATCGAAACGGCGCTCGGGAACTGGTTCATGGGCAATGTTTCGGCCCTCCTGTCGATCCTGGTCGGCGGCGTCGGCTTCGTCCTCTGGGTCGTGATCGTTTCCATCCTGGGCCCGGCCTTCCTGCACAAGCTGCTCACGACCGGCGCGCTCTTCATGACGCAGGCCGCGGCGGCCGCAGGCAGGCAGACGGCCGCCGCGGGAAAGCTTGCGCTTGGTGCCGCACAGATGTCCGGCCTCGGCGGCGGTCCGGGCCTCTTCGCTGGCGTCCCCGCAGCCGGCGAGCGCCTGTCCAGAGCGCAAGCCGCCGAGGGTGCGCCGTTCATGGCGGGAGCCCGTTTCGGGGGCTACGGGGGCGCAGCGGCTTCGATGGCGGACGCGGCGCGGAAGGTCGACGATTCGGATGGCAAGGGCGCCGCCCGAATGTGAGAATCCGCTCGTGGCGTTGCCCCCGATCATCCGATCCTTAGCCGATGGCTCCGAGCGCCTGCTCGACCGCGTCCTCTGCGTCGTCGGCGCGGTGCTGTTTTCGCAGCTGCCGGAGTTCATGCAGCAGTATCTGCAGAGGCTGGAGGGGCACCTCGACGAGGCCCGGCTCGCCGTCAGCCGTTTCGCGGATGCGGCGGCCAAGTCAGGGATGAGCCTCGACCAGCTGGTTGCCGGCGCCTCGACGAACCCGGACCCGTCCATGGGTAGGCTGGGCGGGGTGATCCGAGGGGCCGTGGCCCGGGTGGGCGATCTGGCGGCTGCGGACGATGCCCTGCGCCACGCATCGGTCTGGACAAGACCCTTCGTTTTCATCGCCCACGTCGACGCGGGAATCGCGAGGGCGACCCTGGCCATTTACAAGCCGGCCGTGCCGACGACGGCCGAGGGCCTCCTTTACGCGGGACTGGGGATGGTCCTCGTCCTGGCGCTCTACCACCTTGCAGTGCGCGGACCGATCGTCCGGCGCCTCCAAAAAAAATCTGCGCCCGGCGCGCTTGGGGCATGACGACGGTGTATATACAAAGTAGAAACACAAAATGAAGGCGACGATCCAGAAATGGGGGAACTGTCTGGCCCTGCGCATCCCGAAAGCCTTTGCGAAGGAGACCCGCGTGAAGCGCGGAACGGCGGTCGCGCTCTCGCTTTCAGACGGCTAACTGGTGATGCGCCCGGCAAGGCGGGAAAGGGCCTCGCTCAAGGCGCTCCTGTCAGAGGTCAATTCCGCCAATCTTAACCGTGAGGGCTTTGGCGATCCACCGCGCGGCAGGCAGGCTTGGTGATCCGACTCGGGGCTCCCGGGCCCCGGCGAAGGGGCAGCAAATCCATGGACAGACGGGGCCCCAGCGGCCAAGTTTACAGGCCACGATGCCCGACACGCTCCAGGTAAACCTTGGCGACCGCTCCTACTCGATCCTCTTTGCGGAGGACCTGACCGCGGAGGTCCGCGCCCTGGTGTCGGAGCTGGCGGCGTCCTCACGGAGAATCGCCGTCGTCACGGACCGGAACGTAGCCACGATCCAGGCCTCGACCCTGAGGGCCCTTTTCGCCGACGCACCCACACTCGTCGTCCCGTCGGGCGAGGAGTCGAAGTCGATCCCCGAGTTCGGCCGCGTCCTCGATTTCCTCGCGAACCAGGGGCTCGACAGGTCCGCCGCGGTGTTCGCGGTCGGCGGCGGCGTGGTCGGCGACCTCGCGGGCTTCGCGGCCGCCTCCTACCTGAGGGGGATCGACTACTACCAGGTGCCGACGACGCTCCTCTCGATGGTGGACAGCTCGGTCGGCGGGAAGACAGGCGTCAACCTGAGGGCGGGCAAGAACCTCGCGGGCGCGTTCCACCAGCCGCGCCGGGTGTTCGTCGCGACGGGCTTCCTCAAGCTGCTTCCCGCGCGCGAGTTCGCGGCCGGGATGGCCGAGGTGATCAAGACGGCCCTCCTCGGCGACCGGCTCCTCTTTGAGGACCTCGATCGGGCCGCCCTATTGCCGGGCGACTTGAGGCTCGCCTGGACCGTGCGGGTCTGCTGCGGCATCAAGGCGCGGCTGGTCGAGGCCGACGAGAGGGAGCGCGCCGACAGCGGCGGGCGGGCGCTCCTCAACCTGGGCCACACCTTCGGCCATGCCGTTGAGCAGGTGACCGGCTACGGCACGTATCTCCACGGGGAGGCCGTCGCCGTGGGGCTCTGCGCGGCCGCCCGCCTGTCGCGCCGGCTGGGCCTCCTCGGCGACCCGGAGGTCTCCCGCGTCGAATCCGTCGTGCGCGCGCACGCGCTCCCGACGCGGCTGCGCTCCCATCTTCCCACGGACGACCTGATGACGGCGATGGCGCGCGACAAGAAGACGCGCGCGGGCTCGCTTCGCTTCGTGGTGCTGCGCGCGCTGGGGGACGCCGCGGTCCGCGGCGATGTCGGCCTCGGCGACGTGGAGGCCGTCTGGCGCGAGGTGGGCGGCGCCTAGGCGAAAGGGAGAAAATTCGTGTGTTCCCGCGCGCAAAGGGTTAAAGGATGACCCATGTCCGCAATCGACGAAGGCATTGTTCGCGAGTTTTTTGAGCAGAACGGGTTCTTCGTGCGCCAGGTGCGAAAGTACCAGGTCCAGGCGCGCCGCAAGACCGGGGACGAGGAGATTGACCTGCTGGTCCACAACCCCGCCTGGCAGAAGGGAAGCCGCAGGCCCGACTTTTTCCTCTTCTCAACAGAGCTGCAGTTTGTGCACCAGGCGGTCGTCTCGGTGAAACCGTGGCACACGGAGGTGTTCACCCCCGTGATGCTGAAGGGTTCGCCGGAGATCTTCGGCTTCCTCGAGGAGACCGTCCTCAAGCAGGCCGCGCGGCTCTTCCCCACCGAGGGGGAGGGCGTCGGCAGCGACGTCACCAAGATCCTCGTCCTGCCCGCGCTGCCGACCGCCGAGCCGTTCCGCTCGCAGAGCGTCGAGCTGCTGAAGCAGCGGGGCGTCGACGGGATCATCTCCTTCCGCGCCATGCTGCTCGACATCATCGAGAAGATCGACGCCAACCGGAACTACGGAAAGAGCGACACCCTCCAGGTCATCCGGGTCCTGAAGAACTACGACCTTCTCAAGGACGCGCAGCTCGACCTGCTCTCGGACCGGATGCAGTCGGCCCGCCGGGCGAGGGCCTCGGGCGCCGCGGGCACCCAGGAATGAGCCGGCGGGGTCCGACAGATCGTTCTCGCCCTCGGCGCAGACCCTTTTGAGATTCACATGCCGATGAAGTCGTCGATCCACCCCACGGCAATTATCGAGCCGGGCGCAGAGCTCGGCGACGGATGCGTCATCCACGCGGGAGCCATCGTGAGGTCCGGGGCAATCCTGGCCGAGCGGGTTGCCGTCCACCCCTACGCCGTCGTGGGCGGCGATCCGCAGGTGCTGCGCTTCGATCCGGCGACGCCGACCGGGGTCCGGGTGGGCGCGGGCACGATCATCCGCGAGTACGCCACGATCAACCGCTCGACCGAGAAGGGGGGCCACACCATCGTCGGCGCGAACTGCCTCATGATGGCCTGCTCGCACGTGGCGCACGACGCCGTGGTCGGCGACCACGTCGTGATCGCCAACGCGGTCCTGATCGCCGGGCACGTGGCCGTGGGTGACCACGCGGTCCTCGGTGGCGGCTCGGCCTACCACCAGTTCACGCGGGTCGGCGAGGGTGCGATCGTCGGGGGCCTGGCGCGCATCACGCAGGACATCCCCCCCTTCGTGATGGCGGCGGAGCGCGACGAGGTCGCGGGCCTGAACCTCGTCGGCCTGCGGCGCCGGGGTGTTGCGCGCGAGGCGATCAAGGAGATCAAGGAGGCCTTCCGCCTCGTGTATTTCAGCAAGGGGAACATCCGGGACGTCGCGAGGCAGGCGGTCGCGTCCGGGCGCTTCAGGTCCGCCGAGGCGACCCGCTTCCTCGAGTTCATCACGAAGGGCACCCGCGGTATCGCGCGCGCCAGGATCGCCGAGACCGCCGCCGAAGGGGGCGGGGAGTGAGCCGGCGAGAGCCCTTGAAGGAAGGGATCGTCATCACCTGCGGGGACCCGTCCGGGATAGGCCCCGAGATCGTCTCGGCATGGCTTGCGGCGAATCCCGCCGAGGCGAAGGCGGTCGCGGTCGTCGGGCCGGCCCGCTGGCTTGCGACGCTCCCTAAAGGGCCGCAGACGATCGCCGTCGGGATGGAGGACTACGCGGCCGAACTGGGAAGGCCGACCGGCGAGGGGTCGCTGGTGGCCTGGGCGGCGCTCGAGCGCGCCGCCGCGCTCTGCCGGTCCGGGGAGTTTGCCGGGGTCGTGACGGCGCCCGTCAGCAAGGAGCGGATGGCCGCGATCGGCTGGGGGTTCCCCGGGCACACCGAGTTCTTCGCCGCCCGATGGGGCGGGGAGCCGACGATGGCGTTCTGCGGCGGAAGGCTCCGGGTAGCGCTCGTGACGTGGCACATCCCGCTTCGCGAGGTGCCGGCGGCGCTCACGGCCGCGAGCCTCGGGCGGGCAGTCGCCGCCGCCGACGAGCTCGCCCGCGCGGAGGGCGTGGCGGCGCCGCGGATCGGGGTCTGCGGGCTCAACCCCCACGCGGGCGAGGGCGGCCTCATCGGCACCGAGGAGCGCGACACGATCGATCCGATCCTGGACGCGCTGCGCCCCGCGCACCCCGGCCTCTCACGCTGCCAGCCTGCGGACACCCTCTTCGGCCGGCAGCTGCGGGGCGAGTTCGACGTGTGCGTCGCCCTCTACCACGACCAGGGCCTGGCGCCGCTCAAGGCCGTCGACTTCGAGGAAGCGGTGAACGTGACCCTCGGCCTGGGGCACGTGCGGACGAGCCCCGACCACGGCACGGCGTTCGGGATCGCGGGCCGGGGCGTCGCCAGTCCCCGCAGCTTCTCGAACGCCGTCGCGGTCGCCCGGCGCTTGATTCGGGCCCGGGTTGGGCGATAGTGCCGCACCGATGCCCGAAACAACCGCCCTGACGCCTCCCCCAAGCCCGCCCGCGCCCCGTGAGGGTGGGGAGGGCCTGGTGCGCCTCACGCAGGCCGCGGGCAACAAGGTGCGCGCGCTGATCGCGCGCGATAACCAGGGCGAATTTCTGAGGGTCGCCATCACCGGGGGCGGGTGCAACGGCTTGAGCTACAAGCTGAAGTTCGCCTCGGAGCCCAAACGGGGCGACATCCTGGTCAGGTCGGCCGGGGTCCCGGTGATCGTTGACCCGAGGACCGCCCTCTACCTGAAGGGCACGGTGCTCGATTACTCCACCCAGCTGATCGCGGGCGGATTCAAGTTCAGCAACCCGAACGCGAAGGCGAGCTGCTCCTGCGGCGAAAGCTTCAGCGTTTAGGTGTTGTGTTCGAGTCGGTTTCAGACGAGCGTCCCCGGACTCTACACACCCAGCAGCGTAATCATTGATGGCCATACCGACTCCCTCGGCCGCCCCAGGCGGCAATCGTCCGAACGGACAATATCAGCGCCGCAACAACGATCCGTTCGCGAGCATACGCCGCAACCACCGTATAAAGGTCCCGCAGGTGCGGGTGATTTCGCCGGAGGGCAAGCAGCTCGGCATCCTCGACACGCCGAAGGCCGTCAACCTCGCGCTCGAGGTGGGGCTCGACCTGGTCGAGGTGGCGCCGAACGCGACGCCCGTCCCCGTCTGCCGGATCATGGACTTTGGCAAGTACGTCTACGAGGAGTCGAAGAAGCACTCCCATGCGAAGTCGACCGCGAGCAAGATCAAGGAGATCGAGTTCACGGCGCGCATCGCGCCGAATGACTTCAACACGAAGCTGCGCCACGCCGAGGAGTTTCTCGACCACGGCAACAAGGTGAAGCTGCGGCTCAAGTTCCGCGGCCGCGAGATGGCCCACACGGAGCTCGGCTTCGAGGTGATGAAGAGGGCGGTCGCCGAGCTCGCGGGCATGGGCCATCCGGACGCCGACCCGAAGCTGATCGGGCGCAACATCCACGTCATGCTCACGCCCCTGCCGGCGAACAAGCGCAAGGCGCGGTTCCACGTCAAGGGCGCCGAGGGCGAGGACGAGACGCCGCCTTCGGCCTCGCGGGCGGAGGCCTGAGCCCGGCGCGGCCATGCGCCCGGCGGCACTCATCCTTCTCCTCCTTCCGGCGATCCTCTCGGCCTCCGAGGCTGCGGAGCTCACGTCGGTCCGCAACAAGGGGATCGACTACGTGGCCCTCGACGAAGGCGCGGCCCGCCTCGGGCTCCGGCTCGAGCGCTCGATCCCGCCCTCGACCGTCATGCTCAAGAACGGCGCGCAGCCGGTGGCCCGCCTGGCCGACCGCAGCCGCGAGACCGACATCCTGGGCCTGCGGGTCTTCTTCGGAGACCCCGTGATCGAGCGCGGCGGCCGGTTCTACGTGAGCCGCACCGACTTCACCCTGCGCCTGGTCCCGCGCCTTCGGCCCGAGCGCTGCGGGACGCCGCCGCGGCCGCCGCGGGTGATCGCGATAGACCCCGGTCACGGCGGCCTCGACAACGGGACCGAGAACCCGAAGCTCGGCACGGTCGAGAAGACGTACACACTCGACGTGTCGCTGCGGCTCAAGCAGCTCCTGGAGCAGGCCGGCTACACGGTCGTCATGACCCGCCAGTCGGATGCCACGGTCGAGAAGCAGTTCCGCTCCGAGATCGCGAACCAGGCGGGCGCCGACCTCATGGTGAGCGTTCACTTCAACTCGCTGTACCCGAATACCAGGACCACCGGGGTGGAGCTCATGCTCTTCCCCCCTAAGTCGCAGCGCTCCGCGGACTCGTGGAGCCCCGGGAAGAAGGACGACCACCAGGACACCGGCGAGCCGATCAACGCGTTTGACGCCTGGAACACGGTCCTCGCGGGGTCGCTGCACCGCCGGCTCCTCGACGCGATGCGCGACGGCGACCGGGGCGAGAAGTTCGAGCACCTCGGGGCGCTGCGGGGCCTCAGGTGCCCGGGCGTGCTCGTGGAGCCCGCCTTCCTCTCGAGCGACGCCGAGGGCGCGCGCCTCGCGACCCCCGCCTATCGCGACCAGATAGCGGCGGCCATTCTCGCGGGGATCCAGGACTACGCCGGGATCCTGCGGCGCTTAAGTCCCGCGCAGGTGCAGCCCGCGCCCTCGGGGCCGCCTGCGCAGGCGTCCGCCCCGGCGCCAGTCCCGGCCGCGAGGTCCCAGCCGACGCGGCCCGCCGGCCCGTGACGGGGGCGAGGAAGGTCTCCCCCGAGGACGCCCGCCGTTTCCTGAGGCGGGTGCACCACTTCGACGCCAGGCTGCCCGACGTCGCGGCCGCGCTGGCCTACCACGGCTACATCCAGATCGACCCCATCAACGTGTGCGGGCGGATGCACGACCACATCCTTCGCAACCGGGTCGAGGGCTACGCGGAGGGGGGGCTCATGCGCCACCTCCACGGCCCGGGTCCGGCCCGATGGCTGGAGCCGGGGCAGCGCTCCGCGTTCGAGCACCATCTTCCCTCGACCCGCATCCTCGCCGCGTTCCCCCTGGACGCCTGGCCCCACCTGCAGTCCGCCATGCGCGCCCGAGCGAGACTGCCGGGGGCGTGGTCGGGCCAGCTGACGCCGCGCGAAAGGGAGCTTGCGGCGCGCATGATGGAGCGGTTCGCCGCGAGCGGCGCGCTGGGGTCGGAGTCCTTTGAGGACGACCGCAGGGGCACGAGGGTCTGGGGCGCCGCAACGCTCGCCAAGGCGACGCTGCAGAAGCTCTTCTTCCACGGGCGCCTGCTGATCGTCGGCCGGCAGAACAACCGAAGGCTCTACGACCTTCCCGAGCGGGTGCTTCCCGGCAGCGTGCTGGCGGCGCCCGAGCCCGGAGCCAGGGAGACGCAGCGGTGGCTCGCGGTGACGCGCCTTCGCCAGCACCGCCTGGTGGCGCTCAGGCGGGGCGAGGCCGCGCTCGTGGGGGACCTGGCCCAGCCGATCGAAGTGGAGGGATGCCCGGCGCTCTTCTGCCTTAAGTCAGACCTCCATTGGCTCGACGAGCCGCAGGGCGACGGCGCGGCGGCGGCCCCGCTGCTGCTGGCCCCGCTTGATCCGGTCATCTACGACCGGCGGGTGGTTCGCCACTTATGGAAGTTCAACTACACGTGGGAGGCCTATGTGCCGCCGGCCAAGCGGAAGCGGGGCCACTACGCGCTCCCCGTGCTCTCTGGCACGGAGCTCGTGGGCCACGTCGACCTGAAGGCGGACCGGGAGCGCCGCCGGCTCGCCGTGGTCTCGCGCGGCGTTCGGCGCGGGCACGCCGCCGCGCCCGCGGTCAGGGAGCTGGCCCGGTTTCTGGGCCTTGGGCCGGCGTAGCCTACGACGCCGCGGCCGCGACCTGGCCCGCGGCCCGGGCCGGCTCGAACCACTGGGAGGGTTCGCTGCCGCGGGCGAACTCCGGGCACTCCTCCTCCAGCAGCATGCGCAGGCGCTCGCGGGCCCTGGCGATGCGGCTCTTCACGGTGCCTACGTTGATGCCGAGCTCCCCGGCGATCTCCTCGTAGGACTGGTCGAGGACGCTGCGCATGGTCAGGATCCGCCGGTACGACGACTCGAGCCTCTCCATGCACGTCTCGACCGCGTCCGCGAATTCGCCGCGGGAGGCCTCCTGCGAGGGGTCGGGATCCGCCGCGGACAGCAGTTCGGAGAAGGTCGAGTCGCCGGACTCGCCGATCTTCGCGTCAAGCGACAGGGTCGAGTGCCGGCGGCGCCTGAAGAAGTACCAGTAGCGGTTCCTCGCCAGGTTGACCGCGATCCGGTGCAGCCAGGTCGCGACGGACGCGTCCCCGCGAAACGCCGAAAGGCCCCGATGGGCCCGGATGAACGTGTCCTGGGTGATCTCCTCGGCGTCGGCGCGGTTCCTCAGGAGGGCCATCGCGGCCGCGAAGATCCGGGCCTTGTGGCGGCACATGATTTCGACGAACGCGGACTCATCCCCGCCGTTGAACCGCTGAACGAGACTGGCATCCTCGAGTGCTTCGGCATTCATGCTTGCCCAATCCTGTACCTATCCCCGTGCCAGAAGCTCGAAGGGAGCCGTAAGCGATTTCTCGGCTGCGTCTTATGCTTCTAATGCCAGAAAACCTCCGCATGACGGCCGCAAATGTCGTGCGTAATGCATCTGCATCATGCCGCCGGGCCCGCAAATGGCACGAAGTAGGCTTGGGAACGGCGGCCATCGGTTACAAGATTGCGTCTTTCAAAATCATTCGGCTTCGATGCTTGACTGACGCCCCAAACGCAGTTGTGCCTATGGGCAAGTGTAAGCAACTACAGCCTCCTCACCTGGGGGGCTTTAATTCGGAAGAGTTAATCCAAGTAACACCTATGAAATCGACGTTCCCATCTCTGAGATGGACCTTTGCCGGGGCCGTGGCCTTGGCCTTCGCAGCAACAACGAGCATGTTCGCCCAGGGCGTGACGACCTCCGGGATCTCCGGCTTCGTGACGAACAAGACCGGCCAGCCCGTCACCGGGGCGACCGTGACGGCCGTCCTCGACGCGACCGGCGCCCGCTATACGGCGACCGTCCGCCCGACCGGCCAGTACTCGCTCTCCGGCCTTACGAGCGGAGGCCCGTACACGGTCACCGCGACGGCCACGGGACTGCCCGCTGCCGAGAAGAAGGACGTCTATCTGAACCTTGGCGAAACGGCCGCGATTGATCTTGAGGTATCGACGGAGATCGTCCGCCTGGAGGCCGTCAACGTGAGCGAGAGCGCCGCCAACACGACGTTTGACATGGGCTCGATGGGCACGGGCTCGAGCTTCAACACCAAGCAGATCCTCGAGGTCAGCTCGATCCGCCGCGACCTCCAGGACTTCGAGAGCCTGGATCCGCGCGCCGTCGCGCAGCAGGTCTCGCCCTCGGACCCCGCCTACACCTTCAGCGTCGCGGGCCAGAATCCCCGCGAGAACGCGATCCTGGTGGACGGCGTCTCGGCCGCCGACAACTTCGGCCTCAACTCGAACGGCTATGCCGGCCTGCGCAACCCGGTCCCGCTCGAGTGGATCGCGTCCGCGACGCTTGCCATCAACCCGTTTGACGTGGTCTACAGCGGGTTCCTGGGCGCGCTGACCGACGTCTCGCTCAAGTCCGGCACGAACGAGTTCCACGGGAGCTATTACTCGATCTACACGGGCACAAGGATGCGGGGCCCGGACCCGGTGGTGGGCGTGCTGGGTGCCCACGAGTCGACGCAGCAGCACACGAACGGCGCCACGCTCGGCGGCCCCCTGTGGAAGGACAAGGTCTTCTTCTTCCTTGGCTATGACGCGTTCCGCCAGATTGCGGCGGCCCCGGCCCAGATCTTCAATCCCCTCGGGTCCGCGCAGGGGCAGACCGACGTCAACGAGGTCGTTGCGGCCCTCAAGGGCGGCTACACGATCGGCGGCAAGACCTACACGTACGACCCGGGCGCGCTAAACGCGATCAGCCACACTTGGGAGCAGAACTTCGTGGGCAAGATCGACTGGAACATCTCCGACTACCAGAAGTTCACGTTCACCTTCCGGCACACGATCGGCGACGCGCCCGTGTTCTACAACTACACGGCGAACACCGAGACCTCGTTCGAGACGTCCTGGTACAACTCGAACCGCAGCGACCAGTCGTACACGGCCCAGCTGAACAGCGACTGGAGCCAGATCCTACCGAACTTCCACACGGAGATCGAGGGGACCTACAAGCGCTACAACGGCACGGCGAGCCTGAACGGCCCGAAGCTTCCGGCGCTCACGATCCTGAACTTCCCGGGCTACCAGCAGAACATCAATTCGCTCGTGACGAACGGTGTATTGTTCACCGGCACCTACTGGGCCTACCAGGACAACAACATCTACACCTGGGAGCAGGAAGAGCACGCGTACGCCGACTACTCGATCGGAAACCACACGTTCAAGTTCGGCGCGCAGTTCGACCGCACGGGCTACACGGACACCTTCATCCCGAACGCGATCGGCAGCTACACGTTCTCGGACGTGACGAACTTCCTCGCGGGCAAGGCGTACGCGTCAACGGTTGAGGTCCCTGCGACCGGCTTCACGCTGGCCTCCGACGTCTCGCACTACTACCTGCTCAACATCTCGCCCCTCATCCAGGACACCTGGAAGCCGAATTCGCACCTGACCGTGGTCGGCGGACTGCGCATGGACTACCCCTACGAGCCGCAGGATCCGGTCTTCAGCCCGGTCTTCTACAAGGCCTACGGGTTCTCGAACTCGACGACGATGAACGGCAACTACACGATCTCGCCGCGCGTCGGGTTCAATTACACCTTCGAGACGAAGCTCCCGACGCAGGTGCGCGGCGGCGCAGGCCTGTTCCTGGGCCAGAACCCCGTGGTCTGGGTTGAGAACTCGTTTAACAACGCCGGCCAGCTGAACTCGGTCACCAACGGCGTGGCCTCCACCGCGGCGCCCTCGATCGACTACACCGACCCGAAATTCCACTGGCCCTCCTCGTGGAAGGAGAACATCGCGGTCGACAAGACGCTTCCCTGGTTTGGTCTCATCGCGACCGCGGAGATCGATCTCACGCAGGTGAACAAGGACGTCTTCTACCAGGAGACCGACCCCTACGCTCTGCCGACCTCGGGCCCGCTCACGATGCCCGACGGGCGCCTGCGCTTCGCGGGCAACATCACGCCATCCGGCATCGGCGCGGCCTACTACCTGCCGGGCTACACGACGACCAACTTCTACAAGAGCGTCACGAGCTCGCCGACAACGCTCTACCAGAACCACGGCACGTCGGCCGCGTACGACCTGACCAACACGAGCAAGGGCGGAAGCCAGGAGTACACGGTCGAGCTCACGCGCCCGCTGCTCGACAACTGGACGGCCAGCATCGCTTACACCTACACGCACGCGACACAGGTCGATCCGTTCACGTCCTCGGTCGCCGCCTCGGGCTTCGGCGCCCAGCCGATCATCAACCCGAACGACAACATCGCGTACAAGTCGAACTACGCCGTCCCGAACAAGTTCGTGGCGACGTTCACCCGCCAGTTCAACTTCTTCAAGCAGAAGAACTCGACGACCTCCTTCTCCGCGCAGTTCCTCACGGAGACCGGCCAGGCCTACAGCTTCGTGTTCAAGGGCAACGCGGACGGCTCGGGAATCACGGGTGAGGACCTGTTCTACGTCCCCACGGGCCCGAACGACCCGAAGGTCGAGTGGCTGAGCGCGACCGAGGAGGCGAACTTCTTCAACTACCTCGCTTCGAACCCGCAGCTCAGCAAGTGGGCGGGCAAGATCGCGCCGCGCAACAGCGCGACCGCGGGCGAGCAGGCGACGCTGAACCTCCACGTCGAGCAGCAGGTCCCGCTGTACTACAGGAACACGCGGGTCGTCCTCTACGCCGACTGCTTCAACTTCGCGAACCTGCTGAGCAAGAAGTGGGGCGTCGTGGACAACTTCAACAACTCGTTCGTCACCCAGACGATCGCCGGCACCAGCTACGACACGGTCACGAACAAGTACATCTACGTGTTCAACAACGGCACCCTCGGGACGCCGACGATCTACTCGGACGAGTCGCGCTGGCAGCTGCAGGTCGGCGCGAGGCTTGAGTTCTAAGCGCCTGGGTCAATCGAACCCTCGCAATTGCGACGGCCGCCCCCAAAAGGGGCGGCCGTCCTGCTTTCAAGGGGCGAGCGGCGCGGCTTGTAGAAGACCCCGGGAAGCCGATAGGCTCGTGCGCTCAAACCATGACCGCCCCATCGCTGCCCTCCTCGGAGCCGGCGCGCGAACAACGATCGGCCATCCTGTTCTGCTGCGCCTGCCTGGTCGCCGCCGTGGCGGCCGCCTATGGCCAGAGCCTCGGCGGCCGGTTCCTCTACGACGACATCGAGTCCATTGCCGAGAACACGACCATCCGGCAGTTCTCGACCGCGCTCAGGCCCCCGGACGGCGCGACCGTGAGCGGCAGGCCCTTCCTCAACCTCACGTTCGCCGTCAACTACGCCGTGTCGGGCCCGCGGGAGTGGAGCTATCACGCGGCGAACGTGGCGATCCACGCCGCCTCGGCGCTTCTGCTCCTGGGGATCGTGCGCCGGACCCTGCGGACGCCGGCCGCCGGCCCGCGCAGCGGCCCCGAAGCCCTGGCCATTGCGTTCGCGGCGGCGCTCCTCTGGGCGCTCCACCCCCTGCAGACGGAGTCGGTCGCCTATGTCGTGCAGCGGGCGGAGTCGCTCATGGGGTTATTCTATCTCCTGACCCTGTACGCCTTCATCCGCTTTGCGGGCGGCGGAGCGCGGGCGCGCCTCTGGGGGATCGCGGCGTTCGCGGCGTGCCTCTTCGGCATGGCCACGAAGGAGGTCATGTCGACCGCGCCGCTTGTCGTGTTCCTCTACGACCGGACGTTTGTCTGCGGATCCTTCGCCGGGGCGTGGAGGAGGCACCGGGTCCTCCTCCTCGCGCTGGCCTCGTGCTGGCTGCCGATGGCGGGGTTTGCGTGGCTCGGGGGCGGGCGCAGCGGGACCGCCGGTTTCGGTTCGGGCGTCGCCTGGTGGGCCTACGCGCTCTCGCAGCTGCGGGCGGTGGTGCTCTACCTGCGGCTCTGCGTCTGGCCCCATCCGCTGATCGGGGATTACGGCCGCTTTCTCGGAGGCGGACGCCTTGAGGTCGCGCTCGGCGCGGTCCTTATCGCAGGCCTTGCCGTTGGCACCGTGGCGCTCCTCAGGAGGAACCGCCCGGCGGGATTCGTCGGGGCGTGGTTCCTGCTCATCCTGGCCCCCACAACGAGCGTGATCCCTGTCTCAACCGAGATCATTGCCGAGCACCGGATGTACCTGCCCTTGGCCTCCGTCGCGACCGTCTTCGCAGCCGCGCTCTATGCGGTGATCGGCCGGCCGAGACCCTTCCTTGTGCTTGTGGGGGCCCTGGCGCTCGTTCTCGGCGCGGCGACGGCATCAAGGACGCGGGTCTACCGGGACGCCGAGGCGTTCTGGACGGACGACGCCCTGAAGGTCCCCGGCAACGCGGGAGCGTGGAACAACCTGGGGGCGATCCTGGCGGGCAAGGGCGACCACGCCGCGGCCATCGAGCACTACCGCCGGGCGCTGGCGCTCGTGCCCACGTTCGCGTTCGCGCATTTTAATCTCGGCAACTCGCTCGCCGCGACGGGCCGCGTGGCCGAGGCGGCCTCGGAGTACGAGGAGGCCCTGAAGTTCCGGCCGAAGGACCCGGTCATCCACAGGCGCCTCGCCTACGCCTTGGCGGCAGGGAAGCGGGGCTACGCCGCCGCCGCCGAGTACCGCGAGGCGCTGCGCCTAGAGCCGGGGAGCGCGGAGGCGTGGGCCGGGCTCGGAGCCGCGATGGTGCAGGTCGGCAACCTGCAGGAGGCGGCGGAAGCGGACGCGCAGGCCGTCCGGCTGCGACCGGACCACGCGGCAACGAGGGTCGACTACGGGGATGTCCTCGTGCAGCTGGGGCGCAACGCCGAGGGGATCCGGCAGTACCGGGAGGCGCTGCGCCTCGAGCCGGGCGCCGCGGACGTCCACAACAACCTGGGGGGCCTGCTCGCCGAGGGCGGGGACTTGGCGGGGGCGAGGGCCGAGTTCGAGGAGGCCCTGCGGCTCAGGCCCGACTACGCCGACGCGCGCGGCAACCTTGAGCGCGTGCGGGCGCTGGAGGGCCAGGCGGGGAGCCGGCGATGAGAACGCTCGTGCGAGTCCTCGTGATCGTGGGCCTCTCCGCGTGGATCTATTCGCCGTGCATCCGGGGCGCGTGGCTCTGGGACGACGGCCTGGAGGTCGCCCAGAACCTGGCCCTGAGGGAGCCGGGCGGCTGGTGGCGCCCCTTCGTTCACCCCCAGGGCATGGACTATTTCCCGCTGAAGAGCAGCCTCCAGTGGGTTGAATGGCGCCTCTGGGGCGCCAGTCCCGTGGGCTACCACCTGGTCAGCCTCGGCCTCCACATGGCGAGCGCGCTCCTCATCTGGCGGCTGCTGCGGCTGCTGGGAGTGCGCTTCGCGTACCTTGGCGGGCTCCTCTTCGCCGTGCACCCGCTGGCGGTGGAATCGGTCGCATGGATCTCGGAGTTCAAGAACACCGTGTCCCTTCCGCCGCTGCTTCTAGCCGCGGCGGCATTTGTCCGCTTCGACCTCGAGCGGCGGCCACGGCAGCGGATGGCCGCCCTCCTCTGGTTCGCCGCGGCGCTCGCGTGCAAGACCTCGGTTGTCATGTTCCCGGCGGTCCTCCTCGTCTTCGCCTGGTGGAGGCGGGGGCGGATCGGGTTCGGCGACCTGCGGGACGCGGCGCCGTTTTTCGGGGCCTCGGCGGCGATGGGCGCGGCGACCGTGTGGTTCCAGTGGTCGCGTGCGATCGGGATCGCCGGGACCCACGGGGGACTTGCCGAAAGAATCGGCCAGGCGGGATGGAGCGTCCTTGCGTACGCGCGCCAGTCCGTTTGGCCGGCGGCCCTCGCGCCGATCTATCCCCCGGCAGGGGGATCCCTTCCCGGGATCGTGGCATGGCTAGGGGTCGCGGCCGTCCTCGCGCTCCTCTGGGCCTACCGAAGGGGCTGGGGAAGGCACGCCCTCCTCGGATCGGGCTGGTTCCTCCTGAACCTCGCGCCCGTCCTCGGGATCATCCCGATGGCCTACCTGAGGATCTCGCCGAGAGCGGACCATTTTGCGTATGTGCCGCTCGTCGGATGGGTGGGCCTCGCCGCGGCGGCCTACGGCGCCGCCGTGGACGCTTGGCATAGAAAGGTCGGCCCCAGGGCTGTCCTGCGGCTTTCGCTTGCCGTGGGGGTCGCCGCGGTAGCCTGCGCGATGGTCCTTCTTGCGCGCGCCCATGCGGCCGCGTTCAGGGACGAGAAGGCGCTCTGGTCGTTCGCCGTCGAGCGCAACCCCGGGGCCTGGCTCGCCCGCAATAACCTGGGCAGGGTGCTGCTACAGGAGCGCCGCCCGGCCGAGGCCGAGGAGCAGCTGCGCGCGGCGATCGCCCTCGAGCCCGACTCGGCCGAGGCGCACGCGAACCTCGGGAACTGCCTTGCCGATGAGGGCCGCGCCCTGGACGCCCGTCGGGAATATGCCGAGGCCCTGCGGATCGACCCCGGATTCGCCGGCGGCCATTACGACCTCGGGCTGTCCCTCTTGAGTTCGGGCCTCCCGGGCCCGGCGTCCGACGAGTTCCGGGCCGCGCTTAGGCTCGATCCGGGGCACACCCAGGCCCACAACAGCCTCGGCCTCGCGCTCGCCGGATTGGGGAGGCCCTCGGAGGCGATGGAGGAGTATCGGCGGGCCCTCGGGCTCGACCCCGGGCTTGCCGAGGCCCGCCTGAACCTCGGGAACCTGCTCTTCAGGCAGGGGAGGCTGGAGGACGCGGTACGGGAGTACCGCGAGGCCCTAAAAAGCGCGCCGGATTACGCGGGGGCCCACTACAACCTCGGCCAGGCCCTGGACGCGCTTGGCCGCCGGGACGAGGCCCGGGCCGAGTTCGAGAAGGCCCGGGGCGCGGCAAATCATTGACTCCGAAGGGGAAGGTCGGACGGTTATCCCTCATGCGGCGACCCGGATTATCAGGCGCGGTTGCACTCGCGCTTCCCATTGCGGTGGTTGCGGCCTACTGGCCCGCGCTGCGCGGCGGGTTTATCTGGGACGACGATGCGCACGTGACGCGCGTGGACCTGCGCCCGCTCCACGGCCTCTGGAGGATCTGGTCGGAGCCCGGCGCGACCCAGCAGTACTACCCGGTCCTGCACAGCGCTTTCTGGATCGAGCACCGCCTCTGGGGCGACTCGGCCCTCGGCTACCACCTGCTCAACGTGGCGCTGCACCTCCTGGCGACGCTCCTCTTGTACCGGGTGCTCCGGCGCCTGGCGGTGCCTGGGGCGCTCCTGGCGGCCTCGGTCTTCGCGCTTCATCCGGTGTGCGTCGAGACGGTGGCCTGGGTCTCGGAGCAGAAGAACACGCTGTCCGCCGTGTTCTACATGGCGGCGGCGCTGGCCTACCTCCGCTTTGACGAGAAGCGGCGGTGGGGCGCCTACGCGCTCGGAACGGCCCTCTTCGCCCTCGCGCTCCTCAGCAAGAGCGTCACGGCGACGCTTCCCGCGGCGCTCCTTGTCGTGCTCTGGTGGAGGCGGGGCCGCCTTTCCCCCAAGGGCGACGTTCTCCCCCTGGCGCCGTGGTTGGGCATGAGCGCCGCCGCGGGGCTCATGACCTCGTGGATGGAGCGCACCTTCATCGGCGCCTACGGCGCGCCGTTCCAGCTCGGTCTCGCCGATCGGTTCCTCGTCGCGGGCCGGGTCGCCTGGTTCTACCTGGGGAAGCTGCTCTGGCCGGCGGGCCTGAACTTCATGTACCCGCGCTGGAGCGTGGACGCCCATGCGGCGTGGCAGTACGCGTTCCCCGCCGCCGCCGTCGCGGTCCTGGCGGCCCTCGTTGCGCTCAGGCGCCGCTCCCGCGGCCCGCTGGCGGCGGCGCTCCTTTTCTTGGGGACGCTGTTTCCCGCCCTCGGGTTCATCAACGTGTACCCCTTTGTCTTCTCCTTCGTCGCCGACCACTTCCAGTACCTGGCTGCCGCGGGCCTCGTCTCGTCCTTGTCCGCGGCCGCGGTGATCGGCCGGGATCGTCTGGCGCCGGCCGGCCGGTCCGCCGCGCAGGCCGCGGCCGCCTGCCTGGTCGTGGTCCTCGCCGCGCTCACCTGGATGCAGTGCAGCCGGTACGGCGACATCCAGACCTTCTACGAGTCGATTCTCGAGCGGAACCCGGCCAGCTGGCTGGCGCACGACAACCTGGGTGTCGTCCTCGTCGCCCGGGGAAGGGCGGGTGAGGCCGCCGGGCACTACCGGGAGGCCATGCGGCTCAATCCCTCCTATCCGGAGGCCTTCAACAACTACGGAAACGTGATGGCGAAGGAGCGGCGCTGGAGCGAGGCCGAGGAGGCGTACGCGGGGGCGCTTCGGGCGAGGCCGTCGTTCTTCGCGGCGCAGTTCAACTGGGGAACTGCCATGAACGACGCCGGGCGCTACGCCCAGGCCGAGCGGCATTTCAGGAGCGCGCTCGCGCTCAAGCCCGACTATGCGCAGGCCCATTACGGGCTGGCCAACGCCCTGGCCAACATGGGCCGCCTCCCGGACGCGGTCGCAGAGTACGGGGAGGCCCTGAGCCTTTTGCCCGCTTTTCCGGAAGCCCGTGCCAACCTGGGGCTCGCACTGGCCGAGCAGGGCCATTGGGCGCAGGCCCTTCCGCAGGTCGAGGAGGCCATCCGGCTGCGTCCGGGCTACGCGGAGGCCCATGCCTACCGCGGGTTTTCGCTGGCGGGATCGGGCCGGTTCTTGGAGGCGATCTCGGAGTACCGCGAGGCGATCCGCCTCGGGGCGAACAGCGCGGACCTCCACTATCAAACCGCGGTGGCACTCGGCAAATTGGGCCGCACCGACGAGGCGAATGCCGAGTTTGCCGCAGCCAGGCGTCTTGAGGGGAGCCGTTAGGGGCGCTGCGCACATGGCAACCGAGCCGCAATTCCGCCCCATGGGTTCAAGAGGAACCCGGGCTCTGCTGGCGGCGCGAATCTCGGCGATCGCGCTTGCGTGCGCGTGGGTCTACTCCCCGGCGGCCTCTGGCGGATGGATCTGGGACGACTTCCAGGAGGTCGCGGCGAACCCGGCACTGAAGGGTGCGGGCGGCCTCGCGGACGCCTGGCTCGGCCGGGCGGGCCCCGACTATTTCCCGCTGAAGACCACGTTCCAATGGGTCGAGTGGCACCTTTGGGGCGACGCGACCCTTGGCTACCATCTGGCGAGCGTCGCGCTGCACCTCGTGAGCGCGTTTCTCCTCTGGAGGGTCTTGGCCAAGCTCGGCCTCCGGACCGCCTGGCTCGGCGGCCTTGTGTTCGCGGTCCATCCGCTCGCGGTCGAGTCCGTCGCCTGGGTCGCCGAGCTCAAGAACACGCTGTCGCTCCCGCTGCTTCTGCTCGCGATCGGCGCATACCTCGATTTCGACCGGGACCGGAGGGCCCGGGAGCTCCTCGCCGCGTCCGCATGGTTCGCGGCCGCGATGCTGTGCAAGAGCTCGGTGGTCATGCTGCCTCTCGTGATCCTTCTCCTCGCCTGGTGGCGGAGGGGCCGGGTGGGGTGGTCCGACCTCAAGGCTGCCTCGCCCTTCCTAGGCATCGCGCTCGTCCTTGGCCTCGTCACGGTGTGGTTCCAGGAGCACCGGGCGGTGGTGGACCAGGACCTCGGGTTGGGCGGGATCTGGGCCCGGTGCGCCCTGGCGGCCCGCGCGCTCCTGTTCTACGCCGGGAAATGCGCCCTGCCCGTGGGCCTCATGCCCGCGTACCCGCGCTGGGATGCGGCGGCCCCCGGCGCGTGGTTCTGGCTCACGTGGCTAGCCGTCGCGATCCTGGCCGCATGGGCCTGGCGCAGCCGCGGGGGCTGGGGCCGGCACGCCCTCCTTGGGGCCGGTTTCTTCGCGCTGAACCTTGTTCCGGTCCTCGGGCTCGTGCCGATGGCCTACCTGAGAATTTCGTGGGTCGCAGACCATTTTGCCTACATCTCTCTCGCGGCCGCGGCCGGGCTCGCCGCCGCCGGGATGGACCTGCTCCTGGTTTGGGTGAAGTGGCCCGCCACGGCGTGGTGCGCCGCGGCCGCGGTCCTCGCCGCGTTGGCCCTTGAGAGCCGCGGCCTCGCCGCGGTCTACACCGGGGACGAGTCCTTCTGGGCTTTCGCCGCAGCGAGGAATCCCGGGGCGTGGATCGCCCACGACAACCTCGGGCTGGCCCTCTACGGCCGCGGAGACGATGGCGGGGCCATCGCGCAGTACCGGGAGGCCCTGCAGATCAACCCGGGCGACGATGCGGTCCACGTGAACCTGGGCAACGCCCTCGCGCGCACCGGCCGGCCCCTCGAGGCGCAGGCCGAGTTCCGCGAGGCGATCCGCATCCGGCCCGACGACACGGATGCGCGCACGGACCTCGGCAACCTTGCGTTCTCCGCGGGACGGTTTGCCGACGCCGTCAGGGAGTACGAGGGGGTCCTGCGGCTCCGGCCCGCGGACCGGGAGGTCCGGCGCGCCTGCGCGGAGGCCCACTACCGCAGCGGCAACGAGCTCGGCAACGCCGGGCGCCTCGCCGAGGCCGTGGCCGAGTATTCGCAGGCGCTTCGCCTCTGGCCGGACTTCGTCCAGGCCCGCGCGAACCTGGGCCTGGCGTTTTCGGAAGAGGGCAGGACGGCCGAGGCCGTGGCGGAGCTTGAGGAGGCGGTCCGCGCGAAGCCCGACTACCCTGAGGCGCAGGCCTACCTCGGCCTCGCGCTCTTCCGGGCGGGCCGCCCCGCCGAGGCCGCGGCCCACTACGAGGAGGCGCTCAAGCGGGATCCCGACTCCGCCGACCTTCATTACAATCTGGCCGTGGCCCTCCGTGCCGCCGGCCGGCCCGAGGAGGCCCGGGCGCATTTCGAGGCTGCCGCGCGGATTGGCGCCCGGCATTAGGAGGACGCGCGTGCCGGGGCCGCCCACCATCGTCCACCTGGACGCCGACGCGTTCTTCGTGTCGTGCGAGCAGGCGCGCGACCCGACGCTCGTCGGCAAGAAGTGCGCCGTGGGCGGCCGCGAGCGCGGGATCATCTCTTCGGCGAGCTACGAGGCGCGGGCGTGCGGCGTGTACACGCCCATGCCGACCGCCCGCGCGCTGCGCGTCTGCCCGGACCTCATCATGATCCGCCACACCTTTGGCCTCTACAGCGAGGTTTCGAGGAAGATGTTCGACCTGTGCGAGGCCCTGACGCCCGCCGTCCAGCGCAACTCGATCGACGAGGGCTACCTCGACCTCGGTCCCTGCCGCCTGGGCACGGTCGAGGCCGTCGAGGCCGCGGTCCGCGGCCTGCAGCGGCGGATCTGGGACGAGCTCAGGATCCCGGTCTCTATGGGCATCGCGTCGAACAAGCTGGTCGCCCAGATCGCCTCGAAGCACAGGAAGCCGCACGGCTTCGTGGTCGTGCGGCCCGGGGAAGAGGCGGCCTTCCTCGAGCCCCTCCCGCTCGGGCGGCTGCCGGGCGTTGGCGTGAAGACCGAGGCGGCGCTCGCCCGCCTCGGCCTGCGGCTCGTGCGCGACCTCTTCGGGCGCGGCGAGGCCGAGCTCGCCGCGGCGCTCGGCCGCGACTGGCGCAGGATGCTGGCGCAGGCGAGGGGCGAGGACGACAGTCCGGTCGAGACCGGAAGCGAGGACGCCAAGAGCTACTCGAAGCAGGAAACCTTTCCGGCCGACGTGGGCGACTTCGCGCAGGTCGAGCGCGTGGCGAAGGGCATGGTCGACGAGCTCATGGCCAAGGTGCGCTCCGACGCAGCGAAGGTGAGGACCCTGACGATCAAGGTGCGCTACGCCGACTTCACCCAGGAGTCGAGCGGGCGGAGCCTGGAGGCGGCGGCCGACATCGAGGCGCCCTTTTATCCGCTTGTCTCCCCGCTCTTGCGCGCGGCATGGGGCAGGAAGAGGCCGCTGCGGCTCGTGAGCGTCAAGCTCTCGGGAGTCGACGCGGGCCCCTCCCAGCTGGAGATGTTCGCGCAGGCCGACGACAAGCGCCGGAAGCTCGCGGGCGTCCTCGACCGGCTCAACAAGGGCGGCCGCGACGCGGTCGTGATCCACGGGCACCAGCTCCCCCAGGGGCCCGTGCGTAACAAGAAATAGGATACTTTTCGCGGGCCGGCGGGCCCCGGGGTGGGGTCCATAGCCCGGGGCCCCGAGGCGGCTCCCAAGACCCTCTGCGGGAGCGCCGGAGGGCGCTGCGCATCCCTTGTCCTCGGAAGGCTGCCAAAAATCAAAAAATTTAACAAATGATGCGCATAAACCTGTTGACGGCGGAAAATCAAAGCGCAATAGGTTGTGGCCGATCGGGGAGGTTACCACATCCTGTTGTGGTCAACAACGCGTAAATAAGTTCCAGCAACTTTTGGTCGCCTAGGCTTGTTGCGCGTCGGAAAACACCCCGGTTTACCCCCCCATTCCATCCTTTTTGAGCCCGTCGCCATGCAAAAGATCTTCCAGGTAGGTTCCAAGACATTCGTCCTCGATCAGGCGAAGGCGGAAGCCGCGTTCGCGGGAAAGCGCGTGATCAACGGACGCGAGACGATGACCTTCAATCTGCTGCCGCTGAAGTACCAGTGGGCCTACGACCTTTACCGCAAGATGAAGGCCAACCACTGGGAGCCCGAGGACATCCCGATGGGCAAGGACATCGAGCAGTGGCGCGACGCCAAGGCCGTTTCGGATGTCGAGCGCTGGATCATCCGGATGGGCATCGGCTACTTCTCGGCCGCCGAGGGGATCGTGGGCGACAACATCCAGCACGTGGTGCGGGAGCTGGTCACGGCCCCGGAGTTGAAGCTCGTCCTCGGGCGGCACGCCCACGAGGAGAATATCCACGCGGATTCCCTCCTCTACATGATCGCTTCGCTCGGGATCAATCCCCACGAGTGCGAGGCGATGTTCGAGGACGTGCCCACCATCGTGCGCAAGAACGAATTTGTAACGCGGATTTCACGCGAGCTGCGCCGGGACCTCGACCTCACCAAGGCGGAGAACAAGAAGCTCCTGGCCTCGAACATCTTCGTGTTCGGCCAGTGCATGGAGGGGACGCAGTTCTACGGCCTCTTCGGGATGATCCTTTCGCTCTACCGGCAGAACAAGTTCCCGGGCATAGGCCAGATGTTCAGGTACACCCTCAGGGACGAGTCGAACCACATCGAGGTGTTCCGCAACCTGTTCATGGACTTGGTCGAGGAGAACCGCGAGATCTGGTCGCCCGAGTACAAGGAGGAGCTCCGCGGCCTCATGCGCGAGGCGGTCTCCCTGGAAAAGGACTTCATCCGCGACTGCCTGCCCGTCAACGCGGTGGGGCTGCGGCTCGAGGATTTCCAAACCTATATCGACTACATCGCCGATCGCCGCCTCGAGGGCTGCGGTCTGGCGCCGCTGTCCGGCGGCATCAAAAATCCCCTGCCGTGGCTGGCCGAGATGATGGACATCGCGAAGGAGCAGAACTTCTTCGAGGGCAGGGTCACCGAGTACCAGAAGGCTTCCTCATTGACGGTCGCATCGGACGACGAGCTCTGACCAAGAGCCGTACGAATCGAAACTCTCAGTAGCGCCGACCGTCCCCTCATCGCTCTAGAGGACCTCTGTCTGCCGCAGCCGGCAAAGGGGTCCCTCATCGCTCCTCCCCGATCTCCGCCTGTTGCAACTCTTTTCTAAACCGGATCTTATCTAATGAACAATATTCCGCTGGCTCATGACCTCGCCCTCAAGCGCACGGTCCACGCCCCCGTTGATCAGAAGCATTTGTACGCCTGGCGCGACGTGATTGCTCCGTCGGACATCGCGCTGCCATCGATCGTCCTATTGTGCCCGCATGGCGAGGAGCGATTCGACATGACCGAGGTCGCCGACACGCTGGGAAAGGCGCTCACGAATGTCTACATCTCCCAGGGGGAGAAGGAGATCTTCACGGAGAAGAACCGGAACTGGGTCGCCCAGATCTGCCGGGAGCTTGCGGGGAACCTGACCGAGATGGCCCGCAAGCAGAACCCCCTGCGCCTCACGCTGAACGGCCTCTACGAGCTGATCGAGAAGACCTTGGTCGACAACAACGCCTACATGGTGGCGAAGAGCGTTCTGCTCAACCGCTCGCGCAAGATCTCGGTGAGCCGCGAATCGGCCGCCCAGAGCACGGTCCGCGTCATTCGCCGCAACAGCCAGATCGTGCCGTGGAACGACAGCAAGGTGGAGATCGCGGTGCGGAAGACCTTCCTGTCGCAGGCACGCGACTCCGCCCCGGCGGTCGCGATCGCTAAGGCGGTTTCGGAGAGGGTCCATGCGTCGAACCAGGCCTTTGTAAGGATCGAGGAGGTCCAGGACATCGTCCAGGAGGAGCTCATGAAGGCGGGCCACTTCAAGGTGGCCGAGGCCTACATCCTCTTCCGGGCGGAGCGGGCGGCGGCCCGCCAGAACGGGGAGTCGGAGACGTTTGAGGTGACGCTTGAGAAGGCGATCGGGACCCAGGGAGTCCTGGTCGTGGTCAAGAAGCCGAGCGGGGAGACGATTCTCTGGGACGGCGCCGACCTGCGCAAGAGGATCGAGTTCGCGATGACGGGCCTTGAGCTCTGCCTGACACCCGAGGAGATCGAGTTTGAGCTCAGGAGGGCCATCTACGACCAGATTTCCCAGAAGGACCTGGATGCGACCATCATCCTCAACTCCAAGACCCTCATCGAGAGGGACGCGGACTTTGCGAAATTCGCCGGGCGGATCCAGCTGACCTACATCTACGAGGAAGTGCTCGGCTGGGACATCCTGCGCGACGGCATCAGCAAGCTAAAGGAATGCCACCGCAAGGCGTTCAAGAAGTACATCGAGCACGGGATCGCCATCAAGCGCCTCAATCCCCGCCTTCTGGACTACGATTTGCAGAGGCTCGGAAGCGCTCTCGACCCGTCGTCGGACCTGGAATTCGACTTCCTCGGTGTGCAGACGCTCTACGACCGTTATCTGATCGTGGACAAAGTCTCGAAATCGACGCGGCGGATCGAGACACCGCAGTTCTTCTGGATGCGCGTGGCTATGGGGCTCTTCCTTGATGAGAAAGGGGACCGTGAGTCCAAGGCCAGCGCGCTCTACGATCTCTACAAGACCCGTCGATTCTGCTCGTCGACGCCCACGCTGTTCAACAGCGGGACTCTGCACAGTCAGCTGAGCTCATGTTATTTGTATCATATTGACGACTCGATAGAAGGGATATTTCAAAGAGGCATTGCCGAGAATGCCTACCTCTCGAAATGGGCGGGCGGCTTAGGCGGGTCATGGACCTCCGTGCGCGGCACAGGTGCCTATATCGGAGGCACGAACGGCGAGTCTCAGGGCGTCATCCCGTTCCTTAAGCTCCACAACGACCAGCTTGTCGCCGTGAACCAGTGCTTTGGACCGGACACGGTCGTCTACACGGCGGACGGGCCCAAAGCGATCCGCGACGTGAAGCAGGGCGACCTGGTGCTTGGGGATAGCGGCACCTATCGCGAGGTGACCGAGAAGTTCGCTTACGACCAGCATGGCCCGATGGTGGCGGTGAAGATCAAGCACTCGGTTGCTCCGATCCGGGTGACGACCGGGCATCCATTCTATGCCATTCGCGGCGTGCCAATGGAGCAGGCCTGCGCCCGCACCATGCAGTGGCTGGCCAAGGGCAAGGTGCGCACCCAGTGGATCGACGCGGGCGAACTCCGGCCGGGCGACTATGTCGCGCAGACGATTCCCACTCAGGTCATCCCGGCCGAGGGCTTCTCAGAGGAAGACGCGCGCATGTATGGAATCCTTCTCGGGGACGGGCACCTTTCAAAGAACGGCCATCAATGGGGCGTTTCCGGCCACCCACAGCGCGACGAGCACATTGAGTTCGTCCGGCAGTACCTCGCCGACCGCGGAATTCACTCTTGGGAGACGGGACGCGGGGAGACCTACCTGCAGGTAAACTGGGCCAGTGGGCGAGGGGTGGTGCGCGACGGGACCACTGGGCGCATCGCTGGGGCAGGGGAAGCGACGATGCCCTTTGGTCACGAGGATCTCTACGACGACAAGGGCAGAAAACGCATTTCGCGCCGTTTCTCGCACCTTCAGCATGGGCACACTCGCGCTTTGGTGCAGGGCCTATTGGAAACAGACGGCGGGGTTTCCCGCGGCAAGGAGATCTACTTCACCAACACGTCGCAGCCGCTTGTCGAGGGACTCCGCTACCAGCTCCTGCGCCTTGGAATTCCAACAGCCGGCCAGTTCCGCAGGAGGGACATCTCTCACGAGGGCCGGCGTTCCGACGGTTCCACCGTCAGCTTCACGGGGTTTAGCGACTGCTATGATGTCCGGATTCCCGCGGTAATGGAGATTGCCACCCTCGTCGACTGCAAGCCGCTCACGAAGAGGAACTGGATCACCCACGATGGATGCGTCTATTCGCGGGTGAGGGATGTATCCGGCGTCGAGCCCGATCCGTTCGTCTTCGATCTCAAGGTCGAGGGCGACGAGACCTACATGACCAACGCGGCCTTGGTCCACAACGGCGGCAAGCGCAAGGGTTCCGGGTGCGCCTACCTGGAGAGCTGGCACAACGACATCTTTGAGTTCCTCGAGCTGAGGAAGAACACGGGCGACGACCGCCGCCGGACCCATGACATGAACACGGCGAACTGGATTCCTGACCTGTTCATGAAGCGAATGGAGGTCCGGGGCTCGTGGACGCTATTCCGCAGCAACGAGGTGCCCGATCTCCACGAGACTTTTGGCAAGAAGTTCGAGGACCTCTACCTCAACTACGAGAGGCTGGCCGAGGAGGGGAAGATCTACGGGCATAAGATCGAAGCCCTGGATCTCTGGAAGAAGATGCTCTCGATGATCTTCGAGACCGGGCACCCATGGATAACGTTCAAGGATCCGTGCAACGTGCGTTCGCCACAGGACCACGTTGGGGTGGTTCACTCATCAAATTTGTGTTCGGAGATCACCCTGAACACGTCCAAGGAAGAGACCGCGGTCTGCAACCTCGGATCGGTGATCCTTGAGACACATCTTCTTCCTGACGGATCGATCGACCACCGAAAGCTTCGCGAGACGATCCGGATGGCGGTGCGGGCATTGGACAATGTGATCGACATCAATTACTACCCGACCGAGGCCGCCAAGTGCTCGAACATGCGCCACCGGCCAATCGGCATGGGCGTGATGGGGCTTGCGAACACGCTCTACATGAAGGGCATTGCCTTCGCTTCGCCGGAGGCTGTGGAGTTCAACGATGAGGCGATGGAGGCGATCGCCTTCTACGCCTACGAGGCGAGTTCCGACCTTGCGGCCGAGCGCGGGACCTACTCGTCGTACCGCGGATCCAAGTGGGACCGCGGCCTGCTTCCTCCCGACACGGTGGATCTCCTCGAGAAGGAGCGCGGGCTCCCGATCCAGGTGCCGCGCACCTCGCGGATGGACTGGACCCCGCTGCGGGCGAAGATCGCCGCGCAGGGCATGCGCAACAGCAACGTCCTTGCCATCGCGCCCACGGCGACGATCTCCAACATCACGAACACCTCGCCCTGCATCGAGCCGACCTACAAGAACCTGTTCGTCAAATCGAACCTCTCCGGCGAATTCATCGTGCTGAACCCCTTCCTCGTGAAGGACCTGAAGGCCCGCGGCCTGTGGGACCGGGACATGATGGACAGCCTCAAGTACTTCGACGGCGAGCTTAGGGATATCGAGAGGATCCCGGCAGACCTGAAGCAGAAATACCTCACGGCGTTCGACATCGACCACAAGTGGGTGATCGACGCCGCCGCCCGGCGCCAGAAGTGGATCGACCAGTCCCAATCCGTGAATCTCTGGATCAAGACGCCGGACCTGAAGACGCTCTCTCACATGTACCGCCATGCGTGGCACGCCGGGCTCAAGACCACCTACTACCTGCGCGGCCTCGGGGCCTCCAACATCGAGAAGGCGACGGTCCAGGTGAAGAAGGAGATGCGCGGGGCAGCGGGGGAGACCAAGGCCGAGACGGCAACACGCGATGCGGCTAACCTCCTATCGACGCCGCCGTTTCCGACGGCAGAAGCGGCTCCGAAGCAGTACACCGCCGAGGAAAAGGTTGCGTGCTCGATTGAGGCGATGCGCAACGGCGGTACGTGCGAGGCCTGCCAGTAGGGCGCCCCATCTTGACAAACAGGCCTGTTTATCTAGCCTGTTTGGCATGAAGACCGTTGATGCCTCTATGGGCGCCTTTGAGGCCAAAAACAGGTTTTCCGAACTCCTCGAACGTGTGGGCCGAGGGGCCGAGATAACCATTACAAAACACGACCGTGCGGTTGCCCGGCTGGTTCCGGCCGTCTCGCAGACCAGCGATAGACGCAAGCGAGCCACTGCGGAACTTCGGGCGCTGCGTGCGCGTTACAGTCTGAAGGGACTTTCGGTGCGAGGCCTGATCGAGCAGGGTCGGAGATGAGTGAATTTGTCCTAGACTGCTCCGCTACCGTTCCCTGGGTATTTGAGTCCGAGACAACCCCGGAGACCGATGCATTGCTCGATAGACTTGCCGCGGGCGATAAGGCATGGGTGCCTGCACTATGGCATCTGGAGTTGGCCAATGTGCTGCTGGGGGCTCAACGCAAGGGGCGAATTGATAAGGCGGGCATTGAAAAATTCCTATCCGCATTGAACGTCTATGACATTGAGGTGGATTCTGAGACAATGGCCTTGGCTTGGTCGAAGACGCTGGCCCTCGCGGAAAGCTTCGGTCTCTCGCTGCACGACGCCGCATACCTGGAACTGGCACTGCGTCGCGGATTGCCGGTTGCGACTCTGGATAGGCCCCTGCGGGCGGCCGTTCAAGAGGCAGGCGGCAGTCTGGTGCTCTGAGAGTTCTTGCAGGCGGGTGCCTCGGACGCCTTGAGAACGAGCGTAGAACGTTCAGCCAAAGGCCTATCCCGCCAGGGGCAGGCCCAGTTGCTCTGCCGCCCGCAGCATCCGGACATCCTTGGTGAACAGGGGGCCCACCTCGGCACTCAAATATGTTGCCAGGTGAAGCGCATCAAGCGCGCGCAGTGAAACCTTGGGATGCAGCTCATTCAACAGTTCGGTGGCGTCCTGAACGATCATGCCATCCAAGGCAAGGAATCGGATCTTTTGGGCCACGATGCGTCTTTCAAACTCCTGCCACACCTCAGTCCCCAACCCGGCAGGGATAACTCCCCGTGACACTTTGCCAAGGATGGCAGAACGAAGCTCGCAGTAGAGCAGCCGAGACGAAACCAGCGTGGTTCCGGAGACAATTGCCTCGCAAAGCTCCGAATCAGGCTCCGCCACAAAAAGCTTCACCATCACCGAGGTGTCGACGTACATGGCGTCAATAGCCGCTGTCCCGTTCCGCCCGGAGGATTGGGGCCGAGTCTTCGACTATGGTTGTCTTCTCGCGAAGAGCCCGCAGCGACGTCCATTTGGCCCCTTGGATCATCGGCCGATAGCGCACGATCATTGCCTTAGGACGGCCGTCACTTGTGACCACGATTCGTTCCCCTCGCTCGGCGCGGTCGAGGAGGCTCGACAACCGATCCTTTGCCTCGCGCACATTGACAACGTCGCACACTATTCCATAGACGGCCGCGGCCTCCTTTATTGAGAGCTCCTGCGCTTGCGCCTCCGGGTAGGTCGAGCGGATTCTTCGGTTTCTCTTCATGTGGCCATATGTGGCCACACCAACGGTGAAGTCAAGATCATTCGGGATTTCGACTTAAAAGGCTGATCATCCAATTTTCTGTATTCGCTGATATGGCGCTGAGGCAGCTCGGAATTTCTCCGAGTTGGTCAATCGAGTCCACTACCTACGGGGGACAACAATCCTTGTCAAAAGAGACAAGCCGATGGTCAAACTCAGCCCTGTCAGTCGCCCCAAGACCGGACGGGAGTTGGCCGCGCTCTGGCCGAAGTGCCCGATACTGAGCCCCGATGAGGTCGCGAGCTTCAAGCGCGACATGGCCGATTCCCGCAGCCGTCTCGGCCCCTTGGTTTCAAAATGGGAGTAATTGGCGTCGTCTCCGATTGACGGGACGGATCTCTAGTTGATCGCGACCCAGCCGAGAATCTGCCCGCCCTGCTCGTGCGTTTCAATGTGAGGTTTGCGGTTACTGCGGAGTCGCCCGGAGGCGGGAAATCATCTCGCGGGCCCGCTCCAGGTCCGGCTTGGCCCGAAGCGCTGCCTCAAACTGCCCGATTGCCTCCGCCGTCCGCCCCGGGATTCCCGACAGGACCATCCCCAGATTGAAGTGGGCCTGGTAGAATTCGGGTCTAAGCCGTATCGCAGCCTGGTACTCGGCGATGGACTCGCTTGTCCGGCCGGGGATTCCCGAAAGCAGGTAGGCGAGGCCCAAGTGCGCGGGGTAGTTGTCGGGCCTAAGCCTCACAGCGGTCTCGTACTCCGTGACCGCCTCGTCCCGCCCGTTGGGCATTGAGGCGAGCGCGGTGCCCAGATTGAAGTGTGCGTCGGCGAAATCCGGCCGAAGGCGGACAGCCGCCCGGAATTCGTCGACCGCCTCGGGCATATGGCCGGGCATCTTCGCCAGCGCGGTGCCTAGGTTGTAGTGAGGTTCCGCTATGTCCGGCATGATACGCACGGCGGCCCGGAACTCCTTGATCGCCTCCTGCGTGTGGCCGGGGGTCCGCTCAAGCTCGACGCCCTTCCGGTCGTGGGTCTCGGCGACGGTTGCCAGGATGCGCACGGTCTCACGGAGTTCGGCGGTCGCTTCGGGCGCCGACGACCTGGAAAGGGTCGCGTAAAGGTTGGCGTGTGCGACCCAGTTGTTGGGCGTCACAGCCAGGGCGTGCCGGAAGAGGCGGGTGCCGTCCCTCCAATAGCTGAGCTGGAGCGAGGTCAGCGCCGCCAGGCTCGCCAGGACGGCGCCGGCTGCGAGGCCCAGCACACCGCGCTGGTGCGCCCACGTTGAGGTCAGGTCTTCCGCGGCCCATGCCGCCATGACAAAGACGCCCACCAGCGGAATGTAGCTGTAGCGATCGGCCATGGACTGGCCGCCCACCTGGACAAGGCCGATCACGGGTACGAGCGTGCCGAGGAACCACAGCCAGCCAATGAGCAGGTAAGGCCGCCGCCGGACAAACGCGGCTGCCACGACCGTGATCGCAGCCAATAGGAGGACCGCCAGCAAGGTGTCCGAAAACGGCGGCTGGTCGCCGAGATCGGGATAGAACACGGAGAGCCTGGCGGGGACGAAGCACTTGCCCAGGTACCGGCAATAGGCGACCAGCGCGTTCGCGGTCCGCACGCCCAAGGGGAAGTCCTCGGTGGAGGCCACCGCCTCTCCCCGGCCCTGGGCATACAGGGTCACGGCGCATGCTGCGGCGGAAAGCGCAAAGAAGGGGATCTTCTCGACCAGGAGGCGGCGGGCCCCTCCCAGGGAGCCGTCCCAGCGTTTCAATGGCCAGCAGTCGAGGAGCAGCAGCACGCACGGGAGCGTGACGAGCATGGGTTTGCACATGAGGCCTAGGGTGAAGAAGAGCAGGGCCAGTCCGTAGAAGGCGGGTCCGCCGGGACCCCGGGAGCGCGCGGCGTCCGCCCTGAGCGCGTAGGCCCAGAGGACCAGCATCCAGAAGGTGGTGCTCAGCACGTCCTTGCGCTCCGAGACCCAGGCCACCGACTCGACGTGGAGGGGATGAAGGCCGAAAAGGGCGGCCACGAAGAGGCTGCGCCAGAGAGCCCCGGTCATCCGCCGAAGGGCGGCAAAAAGAAGCACCGCGTTGAGGGCGTGCATCAGCAGGCTCGTCAGGTGGTGGCCCCAGGGCTGAAGGCCAAACAGCTCGACGTCCGTCATGTGGGACAGCCACGTCAGCGGATGCCAGTTGGAGGCCTCGGTGCTCTGGAACGCCCACCTGGCGCTTGCCCAGGTAAGGCCCGCCTTCACATGGGCGTTGTCGGTCACGTAGACAGGGTCGTCGTACGAGATGAAGGCATCCGTGACCGCAGGCAGGAAGATCCCTGCCACAAGGAGGAAAAGAAGGACGCCGAGGACGATTGGGCCGCGGCTGCGCGGCGCCGCATCCGCGGCTGGGCTTGCACCCTTCCTGGAGCGCGGCGTGTTCATTCCTGCTGGGTGTCCGACATCAAATGGAGTGGGTCCGTGGGGCTGGCGACAGGCCGTGTCCCGAGACTGCGTTCGGGAAGCAGCCTTGCCGCGCAGGTCACTTCATGCGGAAGTGGGAAGGGTTTGACAAGAATCCCGATTCCCGAGACGACGTGCCCCGATCGGCCCTCCAGAGCAGCGGCGTCCGCGTCGGGGTTCTCCTTCGGCCTTGGAACGTAATCCGCCCCCAACCGTCCTGTAATCTGTGATCAACGGCAAGAAAGTGTGCGTGGTCCTTCCCGCCTTCAACGCCGCGAGGACGCTCGCCCGGACTCTTGAGGGGCTCGACAGGGCCCTCGTCGACGAGATCATCGTCGTGGACGACGCAAGCTCCGATACGACGCGCGACATCACGCGCAGGCTCGGGGTCCGTTACGCGTTTCATCGCCGCAACCACGGCTACGGGGGCAACCAGAAGACGTGCTACGCCCTAGCCCTCGAGACGGGCTCGGACGTGATCATCATGCTGCACCCCGACTACCAGTACGAGCCGCGCCTGGTTCCGGCGATGGCCTACATGGTGGCCTCCGGCGTCTATGACGTGGCGTTGGCCTCGAGGATACTGGGCCTGGGCGCGGTCGCGGGCGGCATGCCCCGCTACAAGTATGTCGCGAACCGGTTTCTGACCCTCGCTCAGAATCTGATGATCGGCCAGAAGCTTTCCGAGTACCATTCGGGATACCGGGCCTTTTCGCGCCGAGTCCTCGAAACGCTGCCGCTCCTCGCCAACTCCGACGATTTCCTGTTCGACAACCAGATGCTCGTCCAATGCCACTGGTGGGGATTTCGGATCGCCGAGATCTCCTGTCCGACAAAGTACTTCCCCGAGGCCTCCTCCATAAATTTCTCGAGGAGCCTGAAGTACGGCATTGGGACCCTTGGCGTGAGTCTGGATTGTCTCCTGAGCCGGGTGGGACTGCGCCCGCCGGCCTACCTAGATCGAGAGTCATGCGCAGCCTCCACGCTTTCGGTCGCCTCCATCCGGGAGCGGATCGCCGAGACCAACATCGATGTCTGACGCGTATTGCACCACGACAGAGTTGCGCTTGAACTCCCCGCGCATGAAGTCCCTACGCTTTGCATCAATGGTTGCCGTGCTGGGAGCCGCCGGCGCCTTCGCGCAAACGCCGGAGCCGGCCAAAGCCCCTGAGGCGCCCAAGGTGCTCCCGCCGTGGGAGCTGGAATGGGCCTACCTGTCCAAGTACCACGACGCTAACAATCAGCTCGGCCTCCCCGCGCGCGGCGAGAAACGAATCGTGTTTCTCGGCGACTCGATAACGGAGGGGTGGGGCGCGTCCGACGCTAAGTTCTTCGCAGGGAGGCCGTACGTCAACCGCGGCATCGGCGGACAGACCACGTCCCAGATGCTGGTTCGCTTCAGGCAGGACGTTGTCAACCTGAGGCCGTCGGTGGTCGTGATCCTGGGCGGGACGAACGACATCGCCCAAAATGGGGGCATCACGACGCTCGAGGCGATCGAGCAGAACCTGCAGTCGATGGCGGAACTGGCCCGGGTTAACAAGATCCGCGTCGTGCTGTCGTCCGTGTTGCCCGCGTTCGACTATCCCTGGCGCCCAGGCCTCCAGCCCGCGGTCAAGATCTTCGAGCTCAACCGATGGATCGCTGCATACTGCGCGAAGAACGACCTCGTGTACCTCGACTATTATGCGGCTGTGGTGGATGGGAGGCGCGGGATGCGGGCGGAATACTCATTCGACGGCGTCCATCCTAACAGCGCGGGATACGCGGTGATGGAGCCCTTGGCCGAGAAGGCCATCCGAAGGGCGCTGCGATGGTGACGGTCTCCCGCCGGGGCGGCCTTCTGGCGTGGCCAATACAGATCGCGCTGTGCCCCGGGGCCCGGAAGGTGTAGACTGATTGGACGGCGGTCCGGCCGTCTGCCGGATTGGTCCGGAATCGATGTTGCCCATGAAAACACTGATCGTTACCTGCTTTGTGGCGACGTGCGGAGTCGCCGCGATGGCCCAGACAAATCAAAGCGATGCGGAGCGCTGGCTCGCCAAGGCCGAGCTGGCCCCGGCGTTTGCGGCGCCCGCCTCCCGCGAGGCATGGGAGGCCAAGCGGCAGGACGTCCGGGCCGAGCTTTGGAGGCTTCTAGGTCGGCTGCCGCCGCGGCCGAAGCTGCCGAACGTCCAGACGCTTTCACGCGAGGACCGCGGCGACTACATTCTGGAGAAGTTCCAGTTCGACAACGAGGCGGGCTCGACTGTGCCGGGCTATTTGTTCCTGCCGAAGAATGCGCCCGGAAAGCTGCCGGCGATCCTGTACTGCCACTGGCACGGCGGAGAATACAACATCGGCAAGGAGGAGCTTTTCCAGGCAAAGCACACTCCGGAGGCGCCCGGGCCGGCCTTCGCAAGGCGCGGCTATGTCGTCCTCGGCATTGATGCGAGCGGCTTCGGGGAGCGCAACGGCCACGGGCCGGACGGCCCGTCAGAGAGAAGCGGCGCCGCCGAGGAGACGGCCGCAAAGTTCAACCTCTGGGTCGGCCGCACATTCTGGGGCATGCTTATCCGCGACGACCTGATGGGGCTCGACTACCTGGCTTCACGACCCGAGGTGGACCCGGACCGGATCGGGGTCACGGGAATGAGCATGGGAGCGACCCGCACTTGGTGGCTCATGGCGCTCGACGAGCGGCTGAAGACCGGCGTGGCGATCGCCTGCATGACGCGCTACCAGAACATGATACGGCACGGCGCCATCCACGAGCACGACATCGGATATTTTGTGCCGGGCATGCTCAAGCACTTTGACTCCGAGGCCGTGATCGCCCTCATCGCGCCGAGGCCGGTGCTGTTTCAGACCGGCGACAGGGACGGCGGCTCGCCCGTCGACGGCGTTCACGACATCGAGGCAGCCGTGCGACCCGTCTACCGGCTTTACGGGAGGGAGGGCGCGTTCCAGAGCCTCGTCTACCCGGGTCTCGCGCACGTCTACACGCCAGAGATGTGGGCGAAGACGCTGGCGTGGATGGACGAGCACCTGGGCGCGCCAGCCGGCAGGCGCTGACGCCTCCGGGATCCCGGCATCATCCCTCATGAGCACCAAGGACCGCCCCGTCATCCTCCTCGACCCGTATCCAAGGCCCGTGGACGTGATCTTTGATCCCGCGACCAAGGCCAGGCTTGGCGCCCTTGGAGAGGTGATCTGGCACGACGGCCCCCCGGCCCCGGCCGAGCACATCGACCTGCACCTGCCGCGGACAACGATCCTGATCGGCCAGAGCGCGCTTCCGCGCGAACGGCTCGACCGGGCCCCGCATCTGAAGGCCGTGTTCAACGTGGAGAGCAACTTCCTGCCGAACATCGACTACGCCGAATGCAACCGCCGGGGGATCCCCGTGCTGTCCACGGCCCCCGTCTTCGCGAAGCCCGTCGCCGAGATGGCGCTCGGACTCGCGCTTTCGTGCGCGCGCCGGATCCACGAGGCCGATGCGCTGATTCGGTCTGGCAAGGAATCCCTCTACGGCGAACGCGACAACTACGACTCCATCCTCCTCCATGGGCGCCCGGTCGCGCTTGTCGGCTGCGGGAACGTCGGGCGGGCGCTGCTGCCGCTGCTGCGGCCGTTCGGGGGCGAGCTCCTTGTCCATGACCCCTGGATCCACCCCGCGGTGCTCAGGGAGATGGGTGTGACCCCGGTATCGCTCGACCAGTGCTTTTCTAGGGGCGCGGTTGTGTTCCTGCTCGCGGCGACGACCACAGAGAACGCCGGGGGGATTGGGCGCGAGCAGTTCGCGAGGATGGCCCGCGGGGGGATCGTCGTCCTCGTCAGCCGCGCGGGGGTGGTCAACTTCAACGATCTCCTCGACGCCGCGGCAAGCGGCCACATCAGGGCCGCGGTGGATGTCTGGCCCGACGAGCCGATACCGCCCGAACACCGGGCGAGGCGCACGCCCAACACGATCCTTCAGGCCCACCGGGCGGGCAACATCCCGGAGATCTGGCCCTGGATGGGCCAGATGGTCGTGGACGACATCGAGCAGATTCTCAAGGGCCTGCCGCCGATGCGCTGCCAGCGCGCGCAGCTGGAAACCGTGACCCGGATCCGCAGCAAGCCGGTGGGCTGACCACGGCGACGGGTGCCCTTGACGGTGCCGTCCGGGGCGGATTGGCTGAGATATGAACTCGAGCTGGAAGTTTGGAGCAAGAGGCCTGGGAACCTGGTGCTGTTGCGCCGTTTTTCTCCTGTCGCTTGCCTTCTGCCCGGCCGGCCGGGCGGGCCCGGAGGCCTCCGGCGACCAGCTGCGCCTGGTGATCATTCTCAGCCGCCACGGTGTGCGCTCCCCCTTGGCGACCAACGAGGCGATGGCTCGGTACGCGCCCCAGCCCTGGCCCAAATGGGACGTGGCGCCGGGGATCCAGACTGCGCACGGCAACAAGCTGATCGCGCTCATGGGCGACTATTACCGGGCGCGCTTCGCCAAGGACCGCCTTCTCTCGGGCGACGCGGCTGCCGACGGCCCGCTCGTATTCGTCAGGACGGACAACGACCAGCGTACGATCGAGACCGGCCGGATCCTCTGGAAGGCGTTCGTGCCCGTTGGGGAGCCCGACGTGCACGCGGTGCCGGAGGGCACCGTCGACCCGCTGTTCAGGCCGCTCGATGCGCAGGTGGGCCATCCGGACCCCGCTCTGGCGATGGCCGCCGTCCTTGGCCGGATGGGCGCAGATCCCCGGAGTGTGGAGCGCGCGTATGCGGCGCAGCTTGACGAATTGAGGGGCGTGCTGAGGGGAACCGGGGCGGGCCCCTCGGCGCCCAGCGAGCTCGATGCGCCCACGACGGTGACGTCCGGCAAGAACTACTTCCCGGTCTCGCTCAACGGGCCGCTTACCGCGGCGCTCACGTGCACGGACTATTTTCTCCTCGAATACACCGAGGGGATGCCCTCGTCCGACGTCGGCTGGGGAAGGGTGGACGGGAAGGTCATGACCGAGATGCTCAAGCTGCACGAACTCTACTTCGACCTGACCCAGAGAACGTTCTATCTGGCGCAGATCGGCGCCTCCAACTTGGCGAGCCACATCGTCGACACGATGGAGCAGTGCGCCCTTGGCCAGTCGATTCCGGGCGCCCTGGGCCCCTCCGGGGAGCGCATCGTGGTGCTCGTCGGCCACGACACGAACATCGCCAGCATGGGGGGGCTCCTTGGGATGAACTGGTGCGTTCCGGGCACGCAGCTCAATCCGACCCTGCCCGGCGGTGCGTTGGTGTTTGAGCTTTGGAGCCGCGGAGGCCAGGGGAGCGCCTTCTTCGTGAGGACGAGCTACGTGGCGCAGACCCTTGAGCAGATGAGGGAGGCGACGCCGCTGTCCCTGGAGACACCTCCGGCACGGGCGCCCATCTTCATCCCGGGATGCGGCGGATCCGAACACGACTTTGACGCCCCCCTGGACTCCTTCGTGCGCCAGGCCCGGCGCGTGATCGACCCCGCCTTCATTGCTCCCGAGCCATGAGGCGGTTGCAATGCCGCCCCCTCCGCCAATGATGGGCCCATGGTAACGATCACCGGCGAATACCAAGGGGACCTCCACTGCTCGGCCGTGCACGGACCCTCCGGCCGGGCGTTGGAGACCGACGCCCCGAAGGACAATCAGGGGCGGGGAGAGGCCTTCTCGCCCACGGACCTGGTGGCCACGGGTTATGCGACCTGCATCGCGACCACCATGGCCATCGTGGCCCGGAGGCACGGGGTCGAGATTGGGGGAATTCGCTACGAGGTGACGAAGGAGATGTCCTCCGATGCACCGCGGAGGATCTCCCGGCTATCCGCCCGCCTGTGGATGCCGCCCGCGGCGCGTGCCGTCCCTCAGGGCGTCCTCGAGAAGGCGGCCAACGCCTGTCCCGTCCACCAGAGTCTGTCGCCGACCGTGGAGAAGGTGATCGAGCTCATCTGGCCTTAGCGACGGCCTGGGGCGTCTCGGCCCCCTGGAGCTCGTAGGTGGTGATGTACGTGAGCGCGATTCGCCTCGTGATGAAGACCTTGACCCTCAGCCTTCCGGTCGTGGGCCCGGTCGGAATGGCGCTGCCCTCGATCCGCCTCACGTCGCCTGAATCGTTGATGGCGCGGCCGTTGAAGTCGGCGGGCTCGCCGCGGGACACGCGGCGCAGGTTGTCGTCCGGGATCACGATGGAAATCCGCCCCTTCTCGCTGTAGAAGAAGGGGAAGACCCTGGCCACGTAGGTCGATGAGTAGACGTTTTCCCTCCGGATGAAGGGCGAGATCGTCATCGTGACGGTGCCGATGATGATGGACGCCGAGGCCGGCTTTGTTGCGACCACGTTGAATCGCGCGGGGACGGCATCGGCGCCCAAGACCGCCGGAAGGGCGGCGAAGGCGACAACGATGAGGGCCAAAAATCTGCGCACTCCACGAATCTGGCCGGCGCGCCGTTGTGGGCAAACCGGAAAGCGCGGGACAATCTTTCGCGTTGCGCCTGCGCGCGGGCGCGGGTGATGTCGTCTTCTGACATTCATGGCCAAGAAAACCCAAGCCACCTGGGGCGGGCGCTTTGCGGAGGGTCCCGCCGCCCTCATGCTGAAGTTCAGCGAATCGGCCTCGTTTGACCGCCGGCTGGCGCCGTTCGACGTCGCGGGCAGCAAGGCGCATTCCTCGATGCTGGCCCACGTCGGTCTGATCACGGCCGGGGAGTGCAGGGCCATCCATGCGGGGCTGGATGCGATCCTGAGGGACATCGAGGCTGGGCGCTTTGTCTGGGACGACCGGCTTGAGGACGTCCACATGAACATCGAGCACGCGCTCACCCGGCGGGTGCCCGCGGCCTCCAAGCTCCACACGGCGCGCAGCCGCAACGACCAGGTGGCCACCGACATGCGGCTCTTCATCAAGCACGCGTGCGCCGTGCTCGGGGCGAAGGTGCAGTCGGTCCAGAAGGCGCTCCTCGGCGCCGCGAGGAGGAACCGGGACGTGCTCATCCCGGGCTACACCCATCTCCAGCGGGCGCAGCCCGTCTCTGCGGCCCACCACCTCTTCGCGTGGCTCGAGATGCTTGAGCGCGACCGTGCCCGGCTGGCCGAGGTTTCCCAGAAGGCGAACGAATGCCCGCTCGGATCCGGGGCGATCGCGGGCACGACGCTGCGCATCGACAGGGAGTACGTGGCGAAGGCTCTCGGATTCGTCGACTCCAGGGGCCGGCCGCGGGTGACCCAGAACTCGATGGACGCCGTGGCGGACCGGGACGTCTTCATCGAATTCGCCGCGGCGTGCGCCCTTCTCGGCGTGCATTTCTCTAGGATCGCGGAGGACCTGATCCTCTGGAGCAGCGCGGAGTTCAAGTTCGTGGCCCTTCCCGACGCGTTCTGCACGGGCAGCTCCCTCATGCCGCAGAAGCGCAACCCCGACTCCTGCGAGCTCCTGAGGGGCAAGTCCGCCCGGCTACAGGGTAATCTCCACACGCTCCTCGCCCTCGTTAAGGGACTCCCGATGACGTACAACCGCGACCTCCAGGAGGACAAGCCGCCGGTGTTCGACAGCTTCGACCAGTCGGCGATCTGCGCGGAGGTCCTCGAGGCCACCGTGAAGGGGATGTCGTTCAACCGTGACCGCTGCGCAATCGCGGTCGCCGACCCCGCGCTCCTGGCGACCGACCTTGCCGACTACCTCGTCGCCCGCGGGGTGCCTTTCCGGATGGCCCATTACGCGGTCGGCGCCGTCGTCGCGCTCGCCGAGAGGAAGGGCTGCTCCATCCCCGCGCTGAAGACCGAGGAGGTGAGGCGGCTTCACGCCGGGTTCGGCCCCGACTGGGCGAAGGTGTTCGACCTGAAGCGCGCCCTCGCGATGAGGCGGGGGACGGGCATGCCCGGTCCCGCCCAGGTTGCCCGCCAGTTCGCCCGCTGGAAGAAGCTCCTGGGTTAGCCCGAACCCCGGGGCAGATTCTCGATCAGGAATGGCCACCGTCCGCATCCTGCCCGAGCGCGTCGCCAACCAGATTGCGGCGGGCGAGGTGATCGAGCGGCCAGCGGCGGCCGTGAAGGAGCTTGTCGAGAACGCGCTGGACGCGGGCGCGACACGGATAACCGTGGAGTTCGCGCACGCCGGCCGCTCCCTCATCCGGGTCGACGACAACGGGAGCGGAATGGCGCCGGAGGACGCCCGGTTGGCCCTCGAGCGCCATGCGACCAGCAAGATTTCCGACACGGCCGACCTCGACCGCCTCTCCAGCTTCGGCTTCCGCGGCGAGGCGCTTCCCTCGATCGCGAGCGTGTCGCGCTTCACGCTCCAGACCCGCGAGGCCGGCCGCGATTCCGGAACCGAGATCGTGGTGAATGCGGGCCGCGTGATCCATGAGAAGGCGTGCGGCCGGCCAGTGGGCACGCGCATCGAGGTCGAGCGCCTCTTCGAGCCCGTGCCGGCGCGGCGCAAGTTCCTGAAGTCCGACCGGACCGAGGCCGGCCACATCGTGAACTGCGTCCGCCTGTATGCGCTCGCCTGCCCCCGGACGGCGTTCGCTCTGTACGAGGACGGCCGGGAGATCTTCAGGTCGCCCGAATGCCCGGGCCTCGCCGACCGCGTGGCCGAGATCTTCGGCGGGCAGGCGGCCGAGGGCCTGCTTGCGCTCGACTACGCGGAGTCCGGACTGAGGCTGACGGGCCTGATCGGGCGCCCGGGCACCGGGCGCCCGACCCGCCATGACATGGTCGTGTTCGTCAACTCGCGCCCGGTCGACAGCAGGACGCTGAACGGGGCCCTGATGGAGAGCTACCGGGAGTCGCTGCCCCAGGGCCGCTTCCCGGTCGCGTTCGCGTTCCTCGAATGCAGCCCTGCGGAAGTCGACGTGAACGTCCATCCGGCCAAGCGCGAGGTGCGGTTTCGCAGCGAGGCCATCGTCCGCGGGTTCGTGATCCGCGCGGTTCTTTCGCGGCTGAGGGAATGGGCCGCGCAGGCGGCCCCGGCCGGAGTGGCGTCTGCGCCTATCGGCCTTGCGGCCCCGCTGCCCGCCCCGTTCCAGGGGTGGGTGGGCGAGCCGGCTCCGCGGGCGCCTTGGGATCCGGCCGCCTCCGCCACGAGCGCGCCGGCGGCCGCCGAGGTTCCGAGGCAGATCGCTCACGACTGGCGGTTCGTGGGGACGGCGCTGGGAGGCTACGCGGTCTTCGAGAGCGCCCAGGGCCTTGTCCTTCTCGACCGCCGCGCGGCGCACGAGCGGGTCTGGTACGAGCGCCTGAGGAGCCAGTTCAGGGCGGGAGAGGTGCCCGTCCAGCGCCTGCTCCTGCCCGTCTCCGTAGAGCTTAACCCGGTGGCGTCGGCGGTCCTGACGGACCACCTGGCGTTCGTCCGCGGCCACGGCATGGAAATAGCCGAGTTCGGGAGGAACTTCTTCCGCATCGAGGCCCTCCCGGCCTGGATGGAGCCCGGCGACGCCGAGGCGTTCATTCGCGACCTTGTCGGGGCCCTGCGCGAGGGGCGGATGCCGGCGGCCGACACCGACCTCGCCCGCGACGAGTTTGCACGGCTTGCGGCGGCGAAGGCCGTGCGCCTGCCCCCGGCGGCGGGGGAGGCGGAGTCGTTTGCGCTTCTGCGGGAGCTCTTCGCCACCTCGTCGCCCATCGCGAGCCCCTCGGGGCGCCCGACGTACGTCGAAATCGGCCATGGCGAGCTCGCCAGGCGGTTCCAAATATAGGGCGGCGGCCATCGTTTTAGCGTGACCGCCGCAACCTGCGGGATGAGGCTGGGACTGGTCGGGTCGACTCTTTCATGGCCACCTTACACAAGGATATTCACCCACACGATGCTCCGGCGGAGATCATGCGATCTCTCATTCTGCGCCACCTGACCTCGACGCTCGCGCGTTACGCCCCGACCGCGACCCAGAGGGACTGGTGGGTCGCCGCCTCCCTCGCCGTGCGGGACACGATCCACGAGCGCATGATCGCGACCCAGGGCGTGCACAACTCGAATAACTCGAGGAGGCTGTACTACTTCTCGATGGAATACCTGATCGGCCGCCTCTTTGAGAGCAACCTGCTGGCGACGGGGCTCACCGAGGCGGTGAGGGCGGCGTTAGCCTCCCTCGGCGTGGACTTCAACGAGGTGCGCGAGGCGGAGGTCGACATGGGCCTCGGCAACGGGGGCCTGGGACGGCTCGCGGCCTGCTTCCTTGATTCCCTTGCTACGCTCGACTACCCGGCCCTCGGGTACGGCATCCACTACGAGTTCGGCCTTTTCCGGCAGGAGATCGTGAACGGCAGCCAGGTGGAGCATCCCGACCGGTGGATGCTCTTCGGGAGCCCCTGGGAGATCATCCGGGCCGACTTCACGCAGGAGGTTAAGCTCTACGGGCGCGTGGTCAACGCCTTCGACGAGCACGGCGACTCGAGGCCCAAATGGGTAGACACGCGGACGATCCTCGGCGTGCCGTGCGACATCTCGGTGGCGGGGTTCGGCACGAAGACGGTCAACCTCCTGCGCCTCTGGTCGTCGCGGTCGTCCCACGACTTCGACCTGGAGGCGTTCAACTCGGGGGGCTACGTCGATGCCGTCCGCGAGAAGGCGGTCGGCGAGACGGTCTCAAAGGTCCTCTACCCGAACGACAAGACCGAGAACGGAAAGGAGCTGCGGCTTGTGCAGCAGTACTTCTTCGTCGCCTGCTCGATCCGCGACATCATCCGGCGCCACTTCCGGACTCCGGGAAACTCTTGGACCAATTTCCCCGACATAGTCGCGATCCAGCTCAACGACACCCACCCGGCGATCGCGGTCGCCGAGCTCATGCGCATCCTGATCGACGAGGAGGCCATGGAGCTCGAGGCCGCGTGGGACATCACGACGCGGACGCTCGCGTACACGAACCACACGCTCCTGCCCGAGGCGCTGGAGAAGTGGGGGGTGCCGCTCTTCGAACGGGTGCTGCCGCGTCACCTGCAGATCATCTTTGACATCAATGTCCGCATCATGGCCCTCTGCGAGGCGAAGTGGCCGGGCGACGACGGCAAGAAGCGGGCCTGCTCGCTCATCGAGGAGAACGGCCAGAAGATGGTGAGGATGGCGCACCTTGCCGTCGTCGGCACTCACGCCGTGAACGGAGTGGCGGCGCTCCACACCGAACTCCTTCGCAAGAACCTCTTCCCGGAGTTCGACGCCCTCTACCCGGGCAAGTTCCAGAACAAGACGAATGGCATCACCCCGAGGCGGTGGCTCCTCCAATGCAACGAGCGCCTCGCGTCCCTCATCACCCGGACCCTCGGCGGCGAAGCCTGGGTGCGCGACCTCGACCTGCTCCGCGGCCTTGAGAAGTTCGCCGACGACGCCGGGTTCCGCCGCGAGTTCATTGAGGTGAAGCGCGCGAACAAGGCGGACCTCGCGCAGGTGATCCTGTCCGAGTGCGGGATCACCGTCTCGCCGGACGCGATCTTCGACGTGCAGATCAAGCGGCTGCACGAGTACAAGCGCCAGCACCTCAACCTGCTCCACATCCTCGCCCTCTACCGGCGCCTCCTGCACAACCCCGCGCTCGATATCACGCCGCGGGTGTTCATCTTCGGCGCAAAGGCCGCCCCGGGTTACGACGTGGCGAAGAACCTCATCCGTGCGATCAACGTCATCGGCGCCCGGATAAACTCCGACGGCAGGATCAAGGGCAAGATCAAGGTGGCGTTCCTCCCGAACTACCGAGTTTCTCTTGCCGAGAAGATCGTGCCCGCGGCGGATGTGTCGGAGCAAATCTCGACGGCCGGCAAGGAGGCGTCGGGAACGGGGAACATGAAGCTGGCGCTCAACGGGGCGCTCACCATCGGCACCCTCGACGGCGCGAACATCGAGATCCGCGAAGAAGTTGGCGACGAGAACATCTTCATCTTCGGGATGACTGTGGAGGAGGTCGAGGCGCTGCGGGCCAAGGGTTACAATCCCTGGGAGTTTTACCGTAACGACGAGGAGCTTCGCGCGATCGTCGACTGGCTGGGCAGCGACTACTGGACGCCGGGCGAGCAGGGCGCGTTCGCCGCGGTCCACGGAACCCTCCTTTCCGGGGGCGATCCGTTCATGGTCCTTGCGGACTTCAGGGCGTACAGCGACTGCCAGATTCGGGTGGACGCGGCGTTCCGCGACCGCGAAGGGTGGGCGCGCATGGCGATCCTCAACACGGCCCGCGTCGGAAAGTTCTCGAGCGACCGCACCATCCGCGAGTACGCGAAGGACATCTGGAGCCTGACGCCCGAGCGCATCCCGTGACGTTTCCTGGGGCGCCGGCGGCCCGTCGGCATCCGGCGCATTGCATGTTGCCATTCCGCCCCCAAGAGGAAAACTCCCGAGACCTTCGGACAGCCGTTCAAACCGAACCCCTATAAATGAGCGTCAAGAGCCGCCTGATCATCCTGAATTTTCTGCAGTTCTTCGTCTGGGGCACCTGGCTCATCTCGTTCGGAGGCTACCTCATCTCGGTGCTGAAATTTACCGGGGGCCAGGTCGGAAGCATCTACTCGACGATGGGCCTGGCGTCGCTGTTCATGCCGGGCCTGCTCGGGATCGTCGCCGACCGGTGGGTCAACGCGGAGCGGGTGCATGGACTCTGCCACATCGCCGGTGCGGCCATGCTCTTGCTGGCCTCCACGATAAAGGACCCGGCCGCGATGTATTGGGTGATGCTCCTGAATTCCATGGTCTACATGCCGACCATCGCGCTCAACAACACGGTCTCATACGGCGTTCTCGCCTCCGCGGGTTTCGACGTCGTGAAGCACTTCCCGCCGATCCGCGTGTGGGGCACGGTGGGCTTCGTCGCGGCGATGTGGGTTGTGGACCTGCTGGGATGGTCGGTGAGCCCGCTGCAGCTCTACATGGCCGCCGCCTCCGCGCTGGCGCTCGGGATCTACGCGTTCACGCTTCCCGCCTGCCCCCGGAGCACCGCCGGGAGGTCGGCCTCGCTCGCCTCGGCGCTCGGACTCGACGCGTTCGTCCTTTTCAAGAAGGGTCAGATGGCGGTCTTCCTGGTCTTCGCCCTGCTCATCGGGGCGGCGCTGCAGATCACGAACACGTTCGGGGAGCCGTTCCTTCACGACTTCAAGGGCGCCTACGCGAACTCGTTCGCGGTGGCCCATCCGGGGCTCCTGATGTCGGTCTCCCAGATCTCGGAGACGCTCTTCATCCTGACGATCCCTTTCTTCCTCGGGAAGCTGGGCATCAAGAGGATCATGATGATCAGCATCTGCGCCTGGGTGCTGCGGTTCGGCCTTTTCGGCATCGGCAACCCGGGCAGCGGCCTGGTCCTCTTGGTGCTCTCGATGATCATCTACGGGATGGCCTTCGACTTCTTTAACATCTCGGGCTCGCTGTTCGTCGAGCTAGAGGCCGAGCCGCGCATCCGGGCGAGCGCGCAGGGCCTCTTCATGATCATGACCAACGGATTCGGGGCGCTCATCGGCGGGCTCATCAGCGGCCGGGTCGTCGACCATTTCACCGTGGACGGGGTCAGGAATTGGCAGAGCATCTGGTTCGTGTTCTCCGGCTACGCGCTACTGCTGGCCCTGGTCTTCCCGTTTGCCTTCAGATACAAGCACAAGGCCGTGAAGGCGCCGGAAACCATGCTGGAACCCATCTGAGCACGGCGGGCGCAGGTGGCGGCGAGGCCCCCTTGCCGCGATCCCTCCGCGCCCCGCATCCGGAAGGATATCGCGCAAACATGACCCTCGAGGAACGACTGCAACGCCACCTGGGCCGCACGCCCGACACCGCGGGGGCCGCCTTCATCGCCGACAGCGCCACCGTGGTGGGCGACGTCGTCCTCGGGGCGAAGGCGAGCGTGTTCTACGGCGCCGTGCTGCGCGGGGACATCAACGTCATCCGGGTCGGCGAGGGCACCAACATCCAGGACAACGCGATCGTCCACCTCGCCGATGACTACGGCGCCCACATCGGCGCGTGGTGCACGATCGGGCACGCGGCGATTGTCCACGCCTGCACCGTGGGCGACGAGTGCCTGATCGGCATGGGCGCCATCCTTCTCGACGGGGCGGTCATCGGGGAGCGCTCGATCGTCGGGGCGCATGCGCTGGTCCCGCAGCGGTTTGAATGCCCCCCCGGCTCGCTCGTGTACGGTTCGCCCGCGCGCGTGGTCCGGCCGCTCACGCAGGAGGCGAGGGACGGGCTCCGCAAGTGGGCCGAAAAGTACGTCGGGGTGGCGACGGCCCACGCTGCGCGCGCCAGGAGGCGCTAGCTAGCGCTCAAGAGTGAGGAACGTGTAGCGGAAGTTCTCGTCCGAGCTGTCGCGCCGCGACACCTCGCGCCACGCCAGGTGCCTCCATTCGGGAAAATACCGGTCGCCCAGCACCTCAGCGTGGACCAGCGTGAGGTGGAGCCGCATCGGCCGGTCGAGCGCTAGGACCTCCTCGAAGATCCGCTCGCCCCCGTTTACATAGATCTCCCCGGGCATCGTCTCGGCGATTGCGAGCGCCGCCGGCACGGAACGGGCGACCCGCACGCCCCCCGCCTCGAGCGAGGGGTCGCTCGTGACCACGATCAGGCGCCGGCCGTCCTCACGGGCCCGCGGCCACGTCTGGTAGCAGATCCGCCCCAGGACGATGGTCTTCCCGGCGGTCTGCTCGTGGAAGAACGTGAGATCCTCGGGGATCCTCCAGGGCAGGCGGTTGGCGCGCCCCATGACGCGGTTCTCGGCGCAGGCCACCATCAGGTTGATCATCTTCGGCATCGGGCCCGTGCATGGCGCAAACCGGGGCCTTTTCCAAGCCCCCTTGCACGACCACCGCGCGATTCGTTGCCACTTGTCACGCGGATCGGCCGCCGCATGATCGGGCCATGAAAATTGGAGTCCCCAAAGAGATCAAGATAGGCGAAACGCGCGTGTCGATGACCCCCAGCCTTTGTCGCCGGTGCGTGTCGCTCGGCGCAAAGGTGCTGATCCAGAAGTCGGCGGGCCTGAGCGCCGGATTCACGGACGCGGAGTACCGCGCCGCCGGGGCGGCCCTCGTGGCCGATGCCGCCATCGTCTGGAAGTCGGCCGACCTGATCCTCAAGGTGAAGGAGCCCCTAAAGTCGGAGTACGGCCTCCTCCAGGACGGCCAGGCGCTGTTCACCTACCTGCACCTCGCGGCCGGCCCGGACCTTGCTAAGCTCCTGCTAAAGAAGAGGATCCTTGGGATCGCATACGAGACCGTGGAGGGATCGGACGGGGCGTTCCCCCTGCTCAAGCCCATGTCCCAGATCGCCGGCCGGCTGGCGATCCAGGTCGGGGCCTATTTCCTCCAGTCCCAGCACGGGGGCTCGGGCGTCCTCCTTGGCGGCATCCCCGGGACCCTCCCCGGGCATGTCGTCGTGGTCGGCGCGGGCAACTCCGGCGCGCACGCGGTCCAGATGGCCGCGGGCATGGGCGCCCGCGTCACCGTCCTCGACCTGGACACCCGCAAGCTCGAGGGGCTCGACTCGGAATACCGGGGTCGGGTGGTGACCCTGATGTCGAACCTCGCCAACCTGGAAAGCTGCGTGGCCGACGCCGACCTGCTTGTCGGGGCGGTCCTGATCCCTGCGGCTAAGGCCCCCACCGTGGTCACCAGGGCGATGGTGGCCAAGATGCGGCCGGGAGGCGTCATTGTGGACATCGCCATCGACCAGGGCGGATGCATCGAGAGCATCCGGCCGACGTCGCACAAGGAGCCGGTGTACCGGGAGCATGGAATCAACCACTACGCCGTGCCCAACATGCCGGCGCTCGTGGGCCGGACCTCGACCCAGGGCCTCACCCAGGCGACCGAGCCGTACGTGGCGCTGCTCGTGCAGAAGGGGATCGAGACGGCCCTTGCCGATCACCCGGGGCTAGCCCGGGGCGTCAACACCCGCGACGGGCGGATCACCAATGACGCGGTCGCCCGTGCCCTCGGCTTCGCCTAGGCGGGGGCGACGATGGAGACCTTCTCCAGCGCGACGCGCTCGATAGGCGTGCTCCTCTCGGAGCCCGCCGTCGGGACGTTGGCGATCTGCTCGAGGACGTCCACGCCGGACACCAGGTGGCCGAATGCCGTGTACTGGCGGTCGAGGAAGCGGGCGTCGCCGTGACAGATGAAGAATTGGCTGCCCGCGGAGTCCGGGCTGGAGGAGCGCGCCATCGAGAGCACTCCCCGGACGTGGGGCTTCTCGTTGAATTCGGCCTTGATCGAGTAGCCGGGCCCGCCCGTGCCCGGGATCCCCTTCTGGCCCTCGCGCGTGTTGGGGCAGCCGCCCTGGATCATGAATCCCTTGATGATCCGGTGGAACGCCGTCCCATCGTAGAACCCCGCCCGGGCGAGCTTCTTGAAGTTCTCGACCGTCTTGGGGGCGACGTCCGGCCAGAAGGCCACCGTCATTTCACCGTAGGACGTCTTGATGACGGCCTGTTCGCCTGGAGTTTGGGTTTCGCTCATGTGAAGGTCTCGTCGATCAGCTCGCAAAAATAATGGATGAGAAACAGATGGGCCTCCTGTGCGGAGGCGCTCCGGGCCCCGGCCGGCACGAGCTCGCAGGTGGCGAGGCCCTTCGCCTTGCCGCCCCCCCGGCCGAGGAGGGCGACCGACTGGATCCCGAGGCGCTTCGCCTCATGGAGGGCCGCGACGATGTTGGCCGAGTTCCCGCTCGAGGTGATCGCGACGACGAGGTCCCCGGGCTTAGCGAGGCCCGCGACCTGGCGGGCGAAGACGTGCTCGAAGCCGTAGTCGTTGCCGATGCAGGAGAGGAGCGAGCCGTCCGAGGACAGGGCCACGGCCGGCAGGGGGCGCCTCTTGCCGTCGTAGCGGCCCAGCAGCTCGGTCGCGAAATGGGCCGCCTCGGCGGCGCTGCCGCCGTTGCCGCAGATCAGGAGCTTCCCGCCGCCCCGGAGCGTCCCGAGGATCAGCTGCGCCGCGGCGTCGATCGCCGGCCGGATGCCGGCGAGGGACTCGAGCGCGCGGAGGGTGTCGGAGAGCGACTTCTCAAACGTCATGGCGCCATCAAAGGGGCCTGCGGACTTGCCCGCGACAGAAATTTTCGCCGTTTTGGTCCGATTCCCGCGCCCGCCCACCAGGCCCCCCTCCGCCCATGCTCCTGCGCAAGCTCACACTGAGGCACTTCCGCAACGTGCCCCACGCGGCACTGCGCTTCGAGGGAAGGCGCCAGTTCTTCGCCGGGCCCAACGGGCAGGGCAAGTCGAACCTGCTCGAGGCCGCCGGGTTCCTCACGGCGCTGCGCTCGTTCAGGGCTCCCGACGGCCGGCACCTGATCATGCACGACCATCCCGAGGCCGGGATCGCGTGCGAGGTGGAGCGCGGCGGCTCCGGGCCCGAGCAGGTGACCATCAGGATCCGGCGCGACGGCAAGGAGCTGTGGTACGGCAGTAACCGGGTGACGCGGCTCGCCGACCACGTCGGGCGCTACCCCACGGTCGTCTTTTCCTCGCACGACCTGCAGCTGATTCGGGGCGCGCCCGCGCTCAGACGCCGGTGGCTCGACCTGACGCTTGCGGCCATGGACGCCGACTACCTCATGGCCCTTCAGAGCTACAGCCGGGCCCTGGCCGGCAGGAACAGCCTGCTTAAGAAGGCCGGCGGCGAGCGGGAGCTGACGGCGTTCGACCGCGCGCTCGCCCCCTCGGGCGCCCGGATCGTGGCGATTCGGGCCGAGCGGGTCGCGGAGCTCGCCTCGGAGACCGCCGCCTTCTACGGCCGCCTCTGCGGCGGCTCGGAGGACGCTGCGCTGCACTACGACTCCTCCCTCAAGGGGGCCTCGAGCGAGGACCTCCTCAGGCTCCTCGAGTCGGGAAGGGCGAGGGACCTGCAGATGGGGACGACGCTGGTCGGCCCCCACCGCGACGACCTGCGCTTCGACGTGCGCGGCTGCGACGCCAGGGACTTCGCGTCGGAGGGGCAGCAGCGCAGCGTCACGCTCGCGCTGCGCCTGGGCCAGGCCTCGTGGTTCCGCAGGCGCTGCGGGGTGCGGCCCGTGTTGCTTGCGGACGACGTCCTCGGCGAGCTCGATCCGGCGAGGCGCGAGCGGTTCTGGGCCGCCCTCGACCGCGAGTCGCAGGTGATCGCGACGGGGACGCGCCTGCCCGATGCCTGCCTCGGCGAGTGGCAGGTGTTCACGGTTGCCGAGGGAGTGTTCGCGCCCGACAGTGGCGGCATGGGGGGCGCCGTTTGAATTTCAATGCCTGGGAATGGGTCCTCGCGGCGCTTGGCGCCCTGCTGGTCGGGGTGGCGAAGACGGGCATCACCGGGCTGAGCCTCCTCTTTGTCGCCGTCTTCGCGGCGATCATGCCCGCGAGGCGCTCGACCGGCGTCGTCCTGCCGCTCCTGATCCTCGGCGACGTGGTCGCGGTCCTTTTGTACCGGCGGCACGCGCACTGGGGCCATGTGTGGCGCCTGCTCCCCTGGGCGGCGGCGGGGGTCGTCGCGGGGTACCTGGCCATGGGTCGGATGAACGACCGGCAGACGGGCTTCGCGATCGGGGCGATCGTGGTCGCGCTCACGTTCCTGCACCTGGCGCGGCGGGCCCGCCCGGGGCTCCCGCAGGAGGAGCGCGCCCGGTGGTTTGCCCCGCTCATCGGCATCCTGGCGGGCTTCACGACCATCGTCTCCAACGCCGCCGGCCCCCTCATGGTCATTTATCTGCTCGCGATGCGCCTTCCCAAGATGGAATACATGGGCACCGGAGCCGTGTTCTTCCTGCTATTAAACCTCTTCAAGATCCCCTTCATGGTCGCGCTCGGGCTGATCACGCACGGCAGCCTGGCGCTCAATCTCGCGCTCGCCCCGGCGGTGATCGCCGGGACGGTGGCCGGGCGGTGGCTCCTGGGACGGATCAACCAGCGCATGTTCGAGAACATCGCGCTCACCCTCACCCTCGTCGCGGCGGCGAGGATGTTCCTTTGACCGCGGCAAGTCCGAGGAGATGGCCATGGCGAGAATGACCTCACGGCAGATGTGGACGGCCAAGCTGCGGGGCGAGCCGGTCCCGGCGCGCACCGGCGCGCAGGGGCGCGGGCGGCCCGGGGCGGGCGGACCCGCGCCGAAGGCGCCCTTTTGCGGCCTCGTCCTCGGCATCGACCCCTCGCTCCGGGGCACGGGGCTTGCCCTCGTCGACTTTGAGCGGGGCCGGGCCCCGGTCCTCCTTCGCTGCAGGACCGTGCGCGTCCCCTCCAAAAGGAGCATGGCGGCCGCGCTTGCCGAGATCCACCGGGCTGTCGAGGAGTTCATCAGGGACGCGTCCGGGATCCGCCATGTCGCGCTTGAGCAGACGATCTATGTCCAGAACTTCCAGACGGCGCAGATCCTGGGCGCCGCGCGCGGCGCCGCGATCGCGGCGGCGGCCCTGCGGGGGCTGCCCGTGTTCGAGTACCCCCCGCTCCGGGTGAAGCAGGCCGTCGCCGGCACGGGACGGGCCAGCAAGGAGCAGCTCGCGCGCACCGTCAGGGCGCTTCTCGGTCACGCCCGGATGCTCGCCCCCGACGAGGCGGACGCGGCGGGCGTGGCGCTCTGCCACGCGTTCTCCTGGCAGCCCTGAACCGCGGCGTCGGGGGTCAGCCGAGAACCGCCTTCAGGACCTTGCCCAGGTCGGTCACGCGGTAGGGCTTCGTCAGGTAGCCGCAGAAGCCCATGTCGAGGTACTGCTTTGCCATCTCCTCGTTGTCATAGCCGCTTGAGACGATGGCGCGGACGTCGGGATCTAGGTCGCGCAGGACGGCGAAGGTCCCTTCGCCGCCGAGGCCGCCGATTACCGTGAGGTCCATGATCACCGCGTCGTACGGCCGGCCGATGTTCAGGTAGCGCTTGTAGAGCGTGATTGCGTCCTCGCCCCGCTTCGCGATGTCGAACTTATAGTCGAGGCTCTCCAGCATCGAGGCCGTCAGGCTGCAGATGTGCTCGTCGTCGTCCATGAAAAGGACGCGCCCGGTCCCGAAACGCAGCGACGGAGCGGGGCGCGCCTGAACGTCCACCGGCTGGTCGGCGAGGGGCAGGAACACGCTGAAGACCGTGCCCTCCCCGACGGTCGACTGCAGTCCGATCTCGCCCCCGGACTTGCGCACGATCGAGAGCACCGTTGCCAGGCCAATGCCCGTCCCGTGCTTCTTCGTGGTGAAGAACGGGTCCCATATCCTCTCGACGTGCTCGGGCTTGATGCCGCTGCCGTTGTCACGCACCTCAAACTCGACGTAGTCGCCCTCGGGGAGAATCGCGATCTGGCCGGCGGCAAGATGGGCGTCCGCGGCCCTGAGCTGGATCCTCGCGTGGTGCGGGGCGGGCGGCATCGCCTGGAGCGCGTTGACGATGAGGTTCTGGAAGACCTGCAGGATCTGCGGGCGGTCCACCTTGACCGGCCCGGTGCCCGCCGGCGCCTGCACGGTGATCTCCGCCGTGGATCCCGCGGAGGCGATCTTCACGGCGTCCTCGAGAATCTCCTTCGAGTCGCACACCGACACGACGCTGGAGCCGCCCTTGGCGGCCGTGAGCAGCTGCTTGGTGAGTCCCTTCGCGGCAAGGCACGCCTTCTCGGCGTCGGCCAGCTTGGAGATGTCGCGGTTGTCCTTCGCCAGCGACAGGCCGCCGAGAATCGTCGTCAGGAGGTTGTTGAAGTCGTGCGCGATCCCCCCGGCCAGGAGGCCAAGCGCCTCGAACCGGTTCGCCTTGATGAGCTCCTCCGGCGTAAGCCCCATCTCATCGGGGTTGCGGAAGACGATCACGACCCCTTGCGGCTTGGAGTCCGGGCCGTACGACGCCCGGGCGGTCCAGACGATGGGCAGCGGCTCCGAGCCGGCCACCACCACGGACTGGTCGCTGATGAGGGGGAGGGGACCGTTCGCCGAGAGCGCCCGTTCCGCGGGGTTGTCGCTCGCCTTGCCGGTCTGGCGGCTCACGAGCGAGAAGACCTGGCTTAAGGGGCGACCGACGGCGCCGTCGACGGGAAGGCGCAGGAGCCGGGCGGCGGTCGGGTTGGCCAGGAGCACATTGCCGCCGGCGTCGGTCGCGATAACGCCCTCGGCCAGGGCGGCAAGCACCTCGTCATGGATGGCCTTTGTCACGGGGTCCGACGGCGCGGCGGGCTCCTTGCGGGTGCTGGGCGCGGCGTCGGCCGCGGCGTCCTCGGGCAGCGGGCAGGCGAATCCGACCACGCGCGAGAGGGTGCGCTTCCTCGTGAGGGTGCGGTGGATCCCGAGGATGGCGGGCAGGGATTTGCCGTCGCTCCTGCGCAGCTGCACGATCCTGGAGAAGGAAGACTGGCCGGGCGCCTGCGCCAGAAGCCACGCCTCGACGCCCCCGAGGCATTCGTCGGGCGGAAGCGCGTCGGAGAGCGCGGCGAGCCCGTTGGCCGGCGACCCCAGCCCGCCCACGAGCCGCAGCCACGCCTCGGAGAACCAGGGCTCGCCGCCTTTGAAATCGAGGTCGAACGCCGCCAGAGACCCCTCGTCGGCAAGCGCGCGGAGCCGCGCGTCGCTGGCCACACCCACCTCCTCCAGCTCCTTGCGCTCCGTCGCGTCCAGGTGGATCCCGATCACGCGCTCAAGCTCGCCCGATGTGCTCACCAGCTGGAGGCCGACGCACTGGATCCAGGCCCAGTGCCCGAGCTTGTGCCTCATCCGGAAGTCCACGGCGAAGGGGCGCGCCCCCACCTTGAACTTGCGCCCCGCCTTGTCGGGCGCGGCGGCCGAGTCCTCGGGGTGGAGCAGGCCGAGCCACGCCTCGTACGTGTTCGGAAGCTCCGTATCCGCGTAGCCGAGCATCCGCTTCCACGCGGGCGAGTAGACGATGCTGCGCGCACGCAGGTTCAGGTCAAAGAAGCCGACGGGCCCCTTCTCGGCGAAGAGCCGCAGCGTGGCCGACTGGTCGTCCGCGTTGGCGGGCGGCGGCGGCCCCGACTCGAGCGGCGTTTCGATGACGACGATGTAGCCTCCGGCGGCGCCGATCGCCTTCTCCGCGCGCACGGCCATCGGGCGCGGCCCGCCCTCCCTCGGCTGAACGGAGAGGATCGCGCGCTTGTCGAGCATCGCGGCAAGCAGGATGTCCCACTGGGCCTCGAGCATCTCCGGCTCGTCGCTCACGATGTCGAGGGCGAAGAGCCCCGGGAAGAAGTCGCCGACGAGCTCGCCGGCGCCCGTCTGCCAGAGCTGCTTTGCCTCCTGGTTCGCCGAGACGACCTTGCCGGAGCTATCCAACATCAAGACCGCGACGCGGGCCGTCTTCAGCCCTGCATTGGGTATCGTCAGTGGGGGTGGGTTGGAAGGGTCGCTCACAATGCGGCGCTATTCAGCCACTTTTGCACACGATTTGCGAGAAAATCGATGAATGCAGGATGATCGTTCGGGCACATGATCTTTTCAAAATATTCTCCTCCAGCGGTTAAGAAAGTATCTCGTCCGGCCATTGAAATCTCTTCTAGCGTCTCCAAACAGTCGGCTAGAAAGCTTGGGCAGACCACCAAGAGGCGCCTCACCCCTGCCTTCGGCAGGCGTGCAAGTTCGAAGTCGGTGAAGGGCTGCAGCCACGGCTCGCCGGCGAGGCGCGACTGGTAGGACATCGAGTACTTCGCGGGGTCGAGGCCGGCCCGGCGTGCGAACTCGGAGGTCGTGCGCACGCACTGGGCCCGGTAGCACGTCGCGTGGGCGGGCGAGCAGGTCGTGCAGCAGTCGGCTACCACCGTGCAGTGGGCGTGGGACGAGTCCGCCTTGCGCAGGTGCCTCTCCGGAATCCCATGGTAGCTGAACAGCAGGTGGTCGTAGGGTTTTGCGAGGAAGGGGGCGGCGACCGTGTGCAGCATCTCGATGTAGTCGGCATCCCCGAAGAACGGCTGGACGCAGCGGATCCGCAGGGCCGGGGCCTGCGAGGCCGCCTCCTCGTAGACGCGCGCGACGACGGTCTCCCACGAGGCCATCGCGTAGTGGGGGTATTGGGGAAAGAGGAGCACCTCGGTGCACCCGTCGGCGATGAGGGCCGCCAGCGCAGAGGCGATGGAGGGGTTTCCGTACCTCATGGCGATGTGGACCTGCACGCCGGGCCCGAGGGCCTCGGCGAGCTTTCGCCTCACGCTTACCGAGGTCGCGACGAGCGGCGATCCCTCGCGGGTCCAGATCTTCGAATAGGCGTGGGCGGTGCGCTTGGGCCGCGTCGGCAGGATGATTCCCTCGAGCAGCAGGAAACGCAGGGGGGCCGGAAGATCGAGGACGCGCTCGTCGCCAAGGAACTCCCGCAGGTAGCGCCGGACGTCCGGCACGGACGTGGAGTCCGGCGACCCCAGGTTGACGACGAGAACGGCGCGCTTGTGCATGGGCCGATTTGACCCGCCTTGCGGCGCCCTCGTCAAGCCGCGCCTCGGCAGAATCGGATCAGGTGGATCAGGCTGTGCACGTTCTCAGGGGCGATCCGGTCGGTCACTACGGTCCGCGGATAGTTGCGCCCGACGTCGAGGCGGACCCCGTCCTCGGCGCCGGGCCGGACAAAATCCTCGACGAAATCCATGCCGCCGCGCGGCCGCATCCACCGGTAGTAGGGGTCCGGGTCGTCGGTCTCGATCAGGACGTCGTCCTTCAGGAAGACGCTGCAGTACAGGGTGAGGTCACGAAAGGATGAGAACCACGTGGGCGGGTTCACCAGCTGGTCTCGGATTATGAGAGTCAATTTGCGGTCTCCTTGAATTCTTACTATCGTCGCGTTCTAGCAATAATCGGGCCGTTTTCGCGCCGCTGCGGTCGACACGCGCCCCCCGCTCGGTATTGTGAAGGCACCCACATGAGTTCACCGCGCAAGCCCGTACTTCTCGTGATCCGCGACGGATGGGGAAAGAACCCCCATCCCGAGCAGGACGCCTTCAACGCCACGGTTCTGGCCAAGAAGCCGTGCGACGACATGCTGCACGCCCGCTGTCCCGTCGCGCTCGTCAGGGCGAGCGGCCTCGACGTGGGCCTTCCGGACGGCGTCATGGGCAACAGCGAGGTCGGCCACGAGAACATCGGCGCGGGCCGGGTCGTCTACCAGGAGCTGGTCCGCATCAACAAGCTCTTCTCGGACGGCCTGCTCGCCTCGAACGGCGTCTGGCGCGGCGCGGTGGAGCGCCTCAAGGCGCGGGGCTCGAGGCTCCACCTGATGGGCATCGTCTCCGACGCCGGCGTCCACGGGATGCTGGAGCACCTCTACGGCATCCTGGCGCAGGCCAAGGCCGACGGGGTCGCCCCCGATCGCGTCTTCATCCACGCCTTCACGGACGGCCGCGACACGCCCCCCACGAGCGGGATCGGGTACGTGCGCCAGGTCGACGCGAAGTGCCGCGAGCTGGGGATCGGGACGATCGCCTCCGTGTGCGGCCGGTTCTGGGCGATGGACCGCGACAACCGCTGGGACCGGGTCGAAAAGGCCTATTCGCTGCTCACGGGCAGGAAGGTGGGGGCGACGGCGGCGAGCGCCGAGGCGGCGGTGCAGGCCTACTATGACAAGCCGCTCACGGCGACGCAGACCGGGGACGAGTTCGTGACCCCGACCGCGATCGTCGGCAAGGACGGCAAGCCCCTGGGGTTCGTGACCGACGGCGATGTCGTCGTCTTCTACAACTACCGCGGCGACCGCCCGCGGGAGCTCACCAAGGCCTTCGTGATCGACGGGTTCAAGGACTTTGACCGCGGCCCGAAGCTCGACCTTTACTACGCCACGATGACCGAGTACGAGAGCGGGCTGCCGGTCCGGGTCATCCTCCCGAAGCTCGAGAAGCTCAAGAACATCCTGGGCGAGGTCGTCTCGAAGGAGGGCCTCTGCCAGTTCCGCTGCGCGGAAACCGAGAAGAACCCCCACGTGACCTTCTTCTTCAACAACTACAGGAAGGACCCGTTCCCGGGCGAGGACCGCGCCTGCCCGCCGAGTCCGAAGGTCGCAACGTATGACCTGAAGCCCGAGATGTCGGCGGCCGACGTGACCCGGGTCGCGAAGGAGGCGATCCTCTCCGGCAAGTACGCCCTGATCGTCGTCAACTTTGCCAACCCCGACATGGTCGGGCACACCGGCTCGCTCCCGGCGGCCGTGAAGGCGGTCGAGACGACGGACGCGTCGGTCGGGGAGCTCCTAAAAGCCCTCTCGCAGGTGGGGGGAAGCGCCGTCATCGGCGCCGACCACGGCAACTGCGAGCAGATGTGGGACCCGGTCAACAACGCCCCGCACACCTCCCACACGCTTAACCTCGTGGAGTTCTTCGTCGTCGGGGACGGCCTCGTGGCGGGCAGGACGCGCATGCGTGAGGGCGGGCGGCTTGCGGACATTGCGCCGACGGTCCTGCAGCTGATGGGGATCCCCAAGCCCGCCGAGATGACGGGCCAGTCGCTCATCCTGCCCTGACGGGCGGCGACCCCAAGAATCGGGTTGCCCCCGCCCCCTCCGGGCGGCTTCATCTCACGTTTACGTGACGACGGGACCCATGAAACGCACCCACCATTGCGCGCAGCTCACGAAGGGCGACCTCGGGAGGACGGTCTCGCTATCCGGATGGGTCGACTCGATCCGCGACCACGGCGGGATCATCTTCATCGACCTGCGCGACCGCAAGGGCTTGACCCAGGTCATGTTCGACCCGAAGGACAGCCCCGAGGTGAGCGAGCGGGCCGCCCGGCTCAAGCCCGAGTCGGTCGTGAGCGTCGCCGGCAAGGTCGTTCCCCGGCCGGAGGGCACCGTCAACGCCTCCCTGCCCACGGGGGAGGTGGAGGTCGAGGCGACGGTGCTCGAGGTGCTCAATGTCGCGGAAACGCCTCCCTTCCCCCTGGATGACGCCGGGGGCGACAAGGTGAACGAGGACCTGAGGCTCACCTACCGGTACCTCGACCTGCGCCGCCCGAGGATGCGGCGCAACCTGGAGGTCCGGCACCGCGCGACCAAGTCGATCCGCGACTACTTCGACTCGCAGGACTTCATCGAGGTGGAGACGCCCGCGCTCTTCAAGAGCACGCCCGAGGGCGCGCGCGAATACCTGGTCCCCTCCCGGATGCACCCGGGCCAGTTTTACGCTCTCTCCCAGTCCCCGCAGCAGTTCAAGCAGATCCTTATGGTCGCCGGGGTGGAGCGGTACTTCCAGATCGCCCGCTGCTTCAGGGACGAGGACCTGCGCGCGGACCGCCAGATGGAGTTCACGCAGGTGGACGTCGAGGCCTCGTTCGTGGACCGCGAGGACATCTACGCGCTCTTCGAGGGGATGCTCAAGAAGGTCTGGAAGGACGTCCTCGGCACCGACATCTCGACGCCGTTTCCGCGGATGCAGTTCACGGACGCGATGAACCGCTACGGCGTGGACAAGCCCGACCTGCGGTTCGCTCTGGAGATCCGGGATTTCTCGGAGACCTTCAAGGCGTCCGCCTTCAAGGTTTTCCAGGGGACGGTCGCCTCCGGCGGGGTCGTCAAGGCGCTCAACGCGAAGGGTCTCGCGGACCTCACCCAGGGCGAGCTGAAGAGCCTGGAGGAGATTGCGAAGAGCCTCGGCGCGAAGGGGCTCGCCTTCATCAAGGTCGAGGGGGGCGAATGGAAGGCGCCCATCGTGAAGTTCTTCTCGCAGGCCGAGAAGGAGGCGCTCACGCGCTCGCTCGAGATCGCCGACGGCGACATGGTTTTCTTCGCCGCCGCCCCCTGGGAGAAGGCCTGCGCGATCCTGGGGAGGATCCGGCTCGAGGCCGCGGCCCTCCTTCAGAAGCGGGGCAAGCTGGAGCTGCGGCCCGACGACTGGAAGTTCCTCTGGGTGGTCGAGTTCCCGCTGATGACCTACAACGAGGAGGAAAAGAGCTACGTCGCGACGCACCATCCGTTCACCGCGCCGGTTCCCGAGGACATCGGACTCATTGACTCAAATCCGAAGGCCGTCCGGGGGCAGCACTATGACGTCGTCCTGAACGGGATGGAGCTAGGCGGCGGTTCGATCCGCATCCACCAGCCCACGCTCCAGAAGAAGATCTTCGAGGAGGTCCTCAAGATTCCCGCGGACGTGGTGGAGAGCCGGTTCGGCTACATGCTGCGGGCGTTCACCTACGGGGCCCCCCCGCACGGCGGCATCGCCTTCGGCCTGGACCGGATCGCGGCGCTGCTCTGCGGGACGACCAGCATCCGGGACGTGATCGCGTTTCCCAAGACGCAGAAGGGCCAGGACCTCATGGCGGCGAGCCCGACGCCGGTCACCGCGAGGCAGCTCAGGGAGCTGCATATCGCCGTCGTTGCGCCCGAGGCGCCCTTGGCATAGCGTCTGCTAGCCGTCTATGTGCGTCCCTAGAGACCCTCGCCGCGCCCAACATGCCCTCCGTTCGGAACCCGTGCTTGCGCGAGCCCCCGCTGGACCCTAAGCTCCGTTTTCCGATTTGGTATCCAGAATCCCCAATTGAATGAAACTCATCATCGCCATCATCAAACCGTTCAAGCTCGAAGAGGTGAAAGAGGCCCTGGCCGAGGCCGGCATCGAGGGAATGACCGTGACAGAGGTCAAGGGGTTCGGCCGCCAGAAGGGCCACACGGAGATCTACCGTGGCAGCGAATACACGGTTGATTTTCTGCCGAAGGTCAAAATCGAGATCGCGGTTGGGGACGACATGGCCGGCAAGGCGGTCGACGCCATCGTGAAGTCCGCGAAGACGGGCAAGATCGGCGACGGCAAGGTCTTCATGGTTCCGCTGGAGGAAGTGATCCGCATCCGCACCGACGAGCGCGGCGAGGCGGCGGTCTAGAGCGTCCGGCCGGCGGTCAGGCCGGCGTTTTTTTCCCTGAGAGCGAGCGCAGGCGGATCTCCTCCTGGATCCTCGGGAGGAACTGGTCGAACGGCATGACGCCCTCGTCGCCCTTCGCGCGGCTGCGTATGCTCACGGACTTGGCCTCCGCCTCCTTGCCGCCGAGGACCAGCGTGTAGGGAACCTTCTCGATCTCGGCCCGGCGGATCTTGGCCCCGAGCTTGTCGTTGTGCTCGTCGACCGAGGCCCGCACGCCGGCCTCCCTTAGCCGCGCCAGGAGCTCGCGGCTGTAGTCCAGCGTCTTCTCGCTCACGGGCACGAGGCGCACCTGCTCCGGTGAGAGCCAGACCGGGAAGTCGCCCGCGAAGTGCTCGATCAGCACCCCGCAGAAGCGCTCCATCGAGCCGAACGGCGCCCGGTGGATCATCACCGGCCGGTGCGGCTGGTTGTCGGCCCCGCTGTAAGTCAGGTCGAAGCGGATCGGCAGGTTGTAGTCCACCTGGACCGTGCCGAGCTGCCATTCGCGGCCGATCACGTCCTTGATGACAAAGTCGATCTTCGGTCCGTAGAACGCAGCCTCGCCCGGCTCCTCGGCGAACGGGACGCCGAGCGTCCTGGCCGCCTGGCGGCAGGCCTCCTCCGCCTTGTCCCAGTTCTCCTTCTGGCCCGTGTATTTCTTCGAGTCGGGGTCGCGCAGCCCGACCCGCACGCGGTAGTCGCTCATCCCGAGGGTCGTCAGGATGATCTTCACGAGCGAGAGGCACCCGAGGAGCTCCTGCGCGACCTGGTCCTCCGTGCAAAAGAGGTGGGCGTCGTCCTGGGTGAACCCGCGCACGCGCGTCATCCCGTTCAACTCCCCGGACTGCTCCCAGCGGTAGACCGTCCCGAACTCCGCCAGGCGCACCGGCAGGTCGCGGTAGGAGCGGGGCTGGGACGCGTAGATCTTGATGTGGTGCGGGCAGTTCATGGGCTTCAGCATGAAGCCCTCGATCAGCTGGTCGTCCGGCCTCACCCGGTCCGGGGTGATGGTCTCCCTGCCGGTGCGCTCGTTGATCTGCGCCGCGAGGCGCGACGAGACCGCGTCCAGCCTCACCACCATCTCGGCGCACGAGCACCCTTCGCCGAGGATCCTGGCGAGCGACTCGTTCTCCACCACGGGCGTGAACTGCGACTCCTTGTAATAGGGGAAGTGGCCGGAGATCTTGTAGAGCTCAAGCTTGCCGATGTGGGGGGTGAACACCTGCGAGTAGCCCTGCTTGCGGAGCTCCTCGCTGATGAAGTTCTGCAGCTCCTGGCGGATGATGGAGCCGTTGGGCGTCCAGAGGATGAGGCCCTGGCCCACGTCCTCGTCGATGACGAAGAGCTTGAGGTCCCTGCCGAGCTTGCGGTGGTCGCGCTGCTTCGCCTGCTCCATCTGCTCGAGATACTTCGCGAGCTCGTCCCTGGACGGGAAGGCCGTGCCGTAGATGCGTTGGAGCTGCTTGTTCTTCTCGTCGCCCCGGTGGTAGGCCCCCGCGATCGAGAGCAGCTTGAACGCCTTCACCTTGGAGGTATAGCGCACGTGGGTCCCCGCGCACAGGTCCATGAACTCGCCGTTCTTGTAGAACGAGATCTTCTCGCCCTCGGGGATGTCGGCCAGCCGGCCGAGCTTGTAGCGCTCCTGGCCCCTGGACTTGACGATCTCCGCGGCCTCGTCGCGGGAGACCTCGCTGCGCAGAAACGGCTGGTTCTCGTCCACGACCTTCTTCATCTCGGCCTCGATCCTCGCGAGGTCCTCGGCCGTCAGCTTGTGGTCCAGGTCGATGTCGTAGTAGAAACCCGTGTCGGTCGGCGGCCCGATGTCGAGCTTCGCGTCCGGGAAGATGCGCAGGACCGCGGTCGCGAGGATGTGTGACGCCGAGTGGCGGAGTTCTTCGAGGGGAGTCATCACGGGAGAGAGGACGATGGACGTTGGGCCCAGAAAGCCAAGTCAGGCTTTCTTGAGCGGCTCCAGCCGGTAGCCCTCCTTGCCGTCGAGCATGGACCAGCCGGCGGCGGCGAGTTCCGCGCGGAGCCGGTCGGCGGTGGCGAAGTCCTTCGCCCTCTTGGACTCCCAGCGCCGCGCCGCGAGCGACTCCACCGCGGCCGGCGGCCCCGCGGAGGCACCGGGGGACCCCAGGGCTCCCAGGTCAAGGCCGAGCGCGTAAAGGACCCGCTCAAACGCCGCGCGGTCGCCCGGCTGGGCTTTCGCGGGATCGGTCGCGTTGACAAGCGTGAACAGGGCGCCCAGGGCGCCGGGCGTGTTGAGGTCGTCTGTGAGCGCCCTGAACACGGGCTCGAAGAGCGTCGAAGGAGGCTCGCCCTGGCCCTTTGGCGGGACTCCGAGGCCGTCCGAGAAGCGCTTGAGGGCCTTCAGCGCGCTGTCCGCGGCGTGGAGCGAATCAAGCGTGAAGTTAAGCTGCTTGCGGGGATGGCCCGAGAGGAGCGCGTAGCGCAGGGCCATCGGCGAATATCCCTTCTCCACCAACTCCCCTAGGGTGAAGTAGTTGCCCTTGCTCTTGCTCATCTTCGTGCTCTCCACGAGTAGGTGCTCGCTGTGGTACCAGTGGCGGGCGAAGGTGGTTCCATTGCAGCACTGGCTCTGGGCGATCTCGTTCTCGTGGTGCGGAAACAGGAGGTCGACGCCGCCCGTGTGCAGGTCGATCGTCTCCCCGAGGTGTTTCTTGACCATGGCGCTGCATTCGATGTGCCATCCGGGCCTGCCTTCGGCCGCGCTGGGGGGCCCCGGCCACCTGACGTCGCCGTCCTCCTCGGGCTTGTAGGCCTTCCAGAGAGCGAAGTCGCCTAGGTCGTCCTTGTGGTCGGCGTCGAAGACGCTGTTCGTGACCTTAAGCTCGCGCTCCTTGATCCGCGAGAGCGCGCCGTAGTCCGGGAACGAGCTGATCTTGAAGTAGACGGAGCCGTCGGCGGTCCTGTAGGCGTTGCCCTTGCGCATGAGGACGTCGATCATGTCGACTTGCTCGCGGATGTGGCCCGTGGCCGTCGGCTCGACGTGGGGCGGCAGGCAGTTGAGCGCCACGCAGTCGGCGTGGAAGAGCTCGGTCCATTTGCGGGTGATCTCCGCCAGGGGCCGCTTTTCCGCCCGCGCCTGCGCAATGGTCCTGTCGTCGACATCCGTGATGTTGCGCACGTGTTTCACCTTGCCGGGGAACTCGAGTTCGAAGAGCCGGCGCAGGACGTCGTTCACAACGAACGTGCGGAAGTTGCCGATGTGGCCCGCCGCATACACGGTCAGTCCGCAGTTGTAGAAGCGGAAAACGCCGTCCGGGTTTTCCGGTCGGAGCTCGCGCGTCTCCCGCGACATCGAGTCGAAAAGCTTGATGGCCATGAAGGTGTGAGAAGGGGATGGGTATGCTACCTGAAAACTCGCCGCGGCGGAACGCTGATCTAGCCCGACAGCCTGGGACCGGGGTGCGGTGGCGCAAATTCTTGTGGCGACCCGGCGGCAGCCGTGCTCAAATCAGCCAACGAGCCAACGAAAACATGTCCAACTCATTCAAGCTCAATCTCGTTCAACGTCCCAGAAGGCTTCGCAGGACTGCGGAGCTGCGCGCACTCGTTGAGGAGACCGCGCTGCGCCCGGCGGACTTGATCGCCCCGGTCTTTGTCATTGATGGGAAGGGACGTCCGGAGCCGATCGAGTCCATGCCCGGTGTCTTCCGCTACACCATCCCGGACCTGGTGAAGGAGTGCGGGTCGCTCCGGAAGCTGGGAATCCTGGCCGTGGCGCTCTTCCCAAAGCTCGACCCCCGGCTCAAGGACGAGGACGGGACCGCGGCGCTGCGCGAGGACGCGCTCATCCTTCGCGCGGTCCGGGCGGTCAAGAAGGCCGTCCCGAACATGATCGTCATGACCGACATCGCGCTCGACCCCTACACGACGCACGGGCACGACGGCGTCCTCCTTTCCGACCGCAGCGACGTGGACAACGACCGCACGGTCGCGATCCTGGCGAAGATGGCCGTCCTGCACGCCTCTGCCGGCGTCGACCTCGTCGCGCCGAGCGACATGATGGACGGGAGGGTGGGGGCGATCCGCAGGGCGCTGGATGCCGCAGACCGCGAGGGAACGGCGATCATGGCCTACACGGCCAAGTACGCCTCGGCCTACTACGGGCCGTTCCGCGACGCGGTGGGAAGCGCAAAGGCCTCGGGCACCCGCAGCCTCGACAAGCGGGGCTACCAGCTGAACCCAGCGAACCGCCGCGAGGCCGTGACCGAGCTCAGGCTCGACGAGGCCGAGGGTGCGGACATCGTCATGGTGAAGCCCGCTGGCCTCTATTTGGACATCATCCGGGAGTTGCGCTTCGCGACCCGCAAGCCGATCGCGGCCTATCAGGTGTCGGGTGAGTATTCCCAGATCCAGGCCGCCGCCCGGCTTGGCTGGCTCGACCTCGCCCAGTGCCGCAGGGAGTCGCTTGTTTCAATCAAGAGGGCCGGCGCCAACATGATCCTGACATACTTCGCCAAGGACGTGGCCGCCGAACTGAACGGCTAGGGCCCCCTTCAGAACGCCGAGCGGGAGATCTGGATTGAGTCGCCCGGCTCGAGCTTCGGGTCCTGGGACGGGCTCTTCTGCGCAAGCTTGATGTCCACGTAGTAAAGGACCTGGTTGCGGACGACGCTCACTTTGTCCTCCTTGGCATACAGCGTGAACCCCCCGGCGGCCTGCACGGCCTTGGCCGCCGTGAGGTCGGGCGTCCAGATGATCCTGCCCGGCTTCTCCACCTCGCCGCCGACGTAGACGTAGCGCTCCGTCACGCTCACCGAGATGTCGACCGACGTGTAGATCTTCTTAGTGACGTAGGCCTCGCGGATCAGGTGCGTGAGGCCGCCGGCCGTCTGGCCCGACGCCTTGATGGTCCCGATGTACGGCAGGCTGATGATCCCCTGGTCGTCGATCTGGACGCTGTTCGTCGACGGGTCCGGAACCCCGATGATGGCGACCGTCAGGCTATCGCCCGGGCGCAGCTGGGAGGCCGTCGCCGCGGACGGGATGACCGGGTTCTTGCCGGTGGGCTCGGTGGTCGCGCAGCCCGCGAGGACTCCAATGAGGGCGATCGACGCGGCGCGGAAAAGATGCATGGCGCGGGTGGGAGGGGGGTCAGCGCTTGCCGCGCGACTTGCGCCGCGGCTTTTCCGCTTCCTCCTCGTCCGTCGCCTCCTCGCCGTCGCCTTCCTTCTTCTCGCCGTCCTCCTTGTCGTCATCCTTCTCCTCGTCATCGCCGTCCTCGTCCCACTTGAGCGACTCGTCGTTCTTTAGCTTCTCCTCCTCCTCGGCGTCCAAGGTGGGCAGGTCGTCCTCCTCCTCCTCGGCGGCCTTCGTGGGATGCTCCTCGTCCCCGTCGATACCGTCGGGCATGAAGTCGAGGATGGCGCAGAGCTCCGTGAAGGTGTGCACGGCCTTGCCCTCGATGAAGTGGGTGTTCTGCTCCTCGCGGATCTCGTCCTCGACCTCGTCGACGGTGAGCTTGCTCTCGAAGGCGAACAGGTCGTTGAGCATCTTTACGCGGCACCTCGTGAGGTGGTCGAGCAGGTCGGCATACGGGCCGTTCTCCTCGTCGAGGATGTCCGGCAGGACGAAGAGCTTCTCGTCCGACTCGAAGATGGACTCCTTCACGCGTTTCAGGCGCACCTTTCCCGAGCCCAGGTCCTTCTCGATCCTGAAGGGGATGAACGCCGCCTCAAACAGGTCCTGCTGGAAGCCATAGTCCCGGAGCGCGTCGACGAGCTCGATCAGGTGGGCGACCTGCCTCGGGTCAACGATGCTCAGCCCGTCCACATCCCAGCGCACCGGATCGCTCGTCTCGCAGACCCACCAGTTGTGGTCTTCGCCCAGCCGAACGATGCACCAGTCGAGTGTGGAAGTGGGTTTAGCCATGGATTCGGGAATAGCAGGAAATTTTAGCCGCAGCGTGCGAGCGCGGGGCTTAATAACAAGCACAAAAACGCAGTGCCTTTGTCCGGAATCGGCGCGTGCGGAACGCATTGATAGGGCGGGGCTTCAGCTGCAGCACTTGCGTTTTGGCGGCCGGATTTCAGGCTGGCGACGCATGGGTGCGATCTATGAAAAAGTAATAAGGCCCGTTTTGTTTCGCCTCGACCCCGAGCGCGCCCACGAATTGGCCGTCGAATCGATGGCGCTTCTGGGGAGGTTTGCGCCCTTGTGCCGAATGCTCGAGTCGCTCGTGCGCCTGGCGCCGGAAAGCTTCCGTCCGATCGACGCCCTCGGGCTCAGGTTCCCGAACGCCGTCGGCCTGGCCGCCGGCTTCGACAAGAACGCCCGCGCGTGGCCCGCCGCGGCGGCGCTCGGGTTCGGGCACGTGGAGGTCGGGACCGTGACCGCGCTCGCCCAGCCGGGCAACCTGAAGCCGCGGGTGTTCCGCTACCCGAGGCAGGAGGCGGTCATCAACCGCATGGGCTTCAACAATGAGGGCTCGGAGGCCGTCGCCGCCAGGCTCTCGCGCCTGCCGCCCCCCGGCAAGAGGCGGGTGCCGGTCGGCATCAACCTTGGAAAATCCAAGGTGACCGAGCTCGACCGGGCGCCCGAGGACTACCTGGCGAGCTTCTCGAGGCTCGCCGGCTACGCGGACTTTGTCGTGCTCAACGTCTCGAGCCCGAACACCCCGGGCCTGCGGCAGCTCCAGGACGAGTCCCGGCTGCGGGAGCTGCTCTCGGCTGTGACGCGGGCGAACGCGGAGCGGACCGCGGCGCGGGGGGTGCCGCGCGTGCCGATCCTCCTAAAGATAGCGCCGGACCTCAGCTTCCCCCAGATTGACGCCGTGCTCGGCGTCGTCTCCGACTTTGGGCTCGACGGGATGGTCGCCACCAACACCACGCTGGCGAGGCCGGGAGTGTTCTCGGGCGTCGGGGAGGCGGGCGGCCTAAGCGGCGCGCCGCTCAGGCGCCGCTCCACGGAGGTGATCAGGTATATCTCTCGCGCGACCGCCGGGCGCCTCCCGATCATTGGCGCGGGCGGCGTCACGGACGCCGTGAGCGCCGCGGAGAAACTGGACGCGGGCGCCTCGCTCGTGCAGCTCTACACAGGGATGATCTACCGCGGACCGTTCTTCGCGGCGGAGCTCGCCCGGGGGCTTTCCGACGGCCAGCGCCGGTGAGCCCGCACCCCGGGGAAGCTCCGGTTCAAATCACCCAGTCCTCGACGTAGCCGACCAGCGCCTCCTTCTTCTGGCGCGGCCTAATCACGAGGTCGTCCGCCTTGAAGTAGGCGATGCTGTTCGCCGGCACGGATTCCAGGAGCCAGACGTTTCCGCCGACGACCGAGTTCGCGCCTATCCGGGTGTCGCCGCCGAGGATCGTCGCATGGGCGTAGATTGTGACGTTGTCGGCGATGTCCGGGTGGCGCTTGACGCCCTTGACCGGGTTGCCCTGATTGTCGGTCTCGAAGGACTTGGCGCCCAGGGTCACGCCCTGGTAGAGCTTCACGTGTGAGCCGATCGTCGCGGTCTCCCCGATCACCACCCCCGTGCCGTGGTCGATGAAGAAGTGGGTTCCGATCTGCGCGCCGGGGTGGATGTCGATGCCCGTCCGCTCGTGGGCGAACTCGGTGATCATCCGGGGCAGGAGCGGGATCCTCATGCTGTAGAGGACGTGCGCAAAGCGCTGGAGCGAGATCGCGAGCACGCACGGATAGGCGACGATGATCTCCTCGTAGCTGAGCGCGGCTGGGTCGCCCTGATAGGCCGCCTCGACGTCGGTCCGGATCGCCTTCCGGAGGTCGGCCAACTTGCCGAGCGTTTCCGCCGCCAGGAGGCGGGCGCGCTTCTTGGGCTCGGGGTCGCGCGCAAAGCGGAGGCTTTTCTCGATCTCGACCTCGAGCCTGTTCCCGATCCTGGCGAGCACCGTGTCGACGAGCTTAGGCACGTCCTTCTTCTCGAGCTTGGTCTCCTCAAAGTAGCCCGGGAAGAGGAGATGCATGCAGTCCCTGGAAATCTCGTTCACCGACTCCTGCGACGGCAGGTTGATGCCGTCCAGGTGGTTGATCCCGCCGTCCGTCTCATACGAGGCGAGCAGGGCCGCTTTGATGTCGTCGAGTTTCATGAGGAATGACCGCCCGGAAGGTCCCCCAGGCAGGCGGGTGCGTCAAAACCCAATTTCAGGGCTGGACAACCTCGGGCGGTTGTCCCTGATTAGCCCTTCTCCCTGATACATGTGCTCAGGTGGTGGAATTGGTAGACACACACGTTTGAGGGGCGTGTGCCGTAAGGCGTAAGGGTTCGAGTCCCTTCCTGAGCACCATATTAACCAACTCCCCTAGAGGGAATTGCGGATCTCTCTATCTCGAGCTGCCGACCCTCGCAGACAACCGGGATCTCCACCACGGTTTGGGGACC
>PLTZ01000077.1 GCA_003164715.1 Opitutaceae bacterium
CTATTTCGGGAAATATCCGGGCTAACTGCCTATGCCCGTGCAGCCCGCGGCGGCGGCACGGGAACCTCCGTGGCGCGCGCAGGCCCCTACCTCGAGGGCTCTTCGGGCCATTCCTGCGCCGCGCGAACGGGGATGAAGGGCTCGGCCCGCTCAACGACAAGCACCACCTTCTCGGCGCTCGGCGCCGGCACGGCGGGGGCGCGCCCGCCGCAGGTCTCACGGACCCTGCTCAGCACCCGGCACATTGCGCACGGGCGCTCCGGGTCGAACGTATCCCCCGCGGCGGCCGCGAATGACTCCGTGCGCGTGTAGCCGGCAAACATCCGCGCCCACGCGACCACCTGGGCCATGTCCAGCATCGCCCAGCTGGCGCAGAACCAGGCGCAAAGGAGCGAGATCGATGCAAGCCGCCGAGACATTGCCCGGGACACTCCAATCTGCGCCGCGGACCTGCAAGCACTTTGGGGGCGAACCCCTAATTCGTCCGAATGCCGGCCAGGGCCGAGCCCGGCGCGGGCGTCTTGCGCCAGATGGCGCCTGCTCTGGACAATCCGGGGGCAACGCGCCAATAGTGAGGTTCCGACGCCATCGCAGGACAACCCCGGTCAAGCCAGGTGGCACCCGGCGCGGCAATCCCCAGCAGCAAACCCACCCCCGCCATGGACGAGAAGCTTCTGACCCGCCGCGACGCCATCAAGAAAGCCGCCCTTGCGGGATTTCTCCTGCCTCTGGCCGGCGCGGCGCCACGCACCTTTGCCGCCGACACCGGGGTCCCGCAGGCGCCCTCCGGCGCCGCGCCCGGGCTCAACCTGGGGCTCGTGGGCTACTCCCTAAGGAAGTCTTCAATCGACCAGGCGATCGCGATCATGAAGGACCTCCGGATCACGTCCATCTCGGTCTTCAAGGTGCACGTGCCGATCCAGCTGAGCACGCCGGACGTCTGCCGCGAGATGGCCCAGAAGTTCAGGGATGCCGGCCTCTCGATACCCGCCACCGGGGTCGTGTACCTCGACAAGAGCGAGGCGGTGATAAGGAAGGCGTTCGAGTGCGGGCGGGCCGCGGGGCTAAAGACGATGACGGCCTCCTACGCGACCCCCCCGGACAGGGACGCGCTCCTGATGACGGAGCGCTTCGTCAGGGAGTACGACATCCGGCTCGCGTTCCACAACCACGGGCCGGAGGACAAGATCTTCCCGTCGCCGTACGACGTCTGGGACGCCGTGCAGCCGTACGACGAGCGGCTCGGGCTCTGCATCGACGTTGGCCACTCGGCGCGGGCGGGGGTCGACCCGACCGAGGCGATCCTCAAGTGCCGCAGCCGGCTTTACGACGTCCACATGAAGGACACCCTCTCCCCAGCCGGCGACAAGAAGGACAAGGGGGTCGGCCTCGGGTTCGGCCGGCTCGACATCCGGGCCATCATGGCGGCGCTTCTGGAGATCCGGTTCAAGGGCCAGGTCGGCCTCGAGTACGAGATTGAATCCGAGGACCCGGTGCCCGGAATGGCGCAGTCGTACGGATACATGCGCGGCATGCTGGCCGCGCTCGCGCCGGACCAAAGACCTGCATGACTGCGCTCCGCCACGCGCTTCGCTGGGCGCTTGCCGCCGCCGCGCTCGCGGGAGGGGCCCGCGCGGCCGACCCCGGCACCCGGCCGCTGACGCCCCGGGAGATCGAGGCCGGCTGGCGGCTGCTTTGGGACGGCAGGACCACCCGCGGATGGCGCAGCGTCTCGGGGCCCGCGTTTCCGGAGCGGGACTGGCGGATCCGGGACGGTGTCCTAACGTCGATTCCGCCCGGGGGCGGCGCCCACCCCGGGGGCGACATCATCACGGTCGACCGGTACGCGGACTTCGAGCTGATGGCCGACTTCAAGGTCACGCCCGGGGCCAACAGCGGCATCAAGATCTTCGTCGATCCGGAGCGCAACCGCGTCCCCGGGGCCTCGATCGGCCTCGAGTACCAGATCCTTGACGACGCGCTCAACGCCGACGCCAGGGCCGGCAGGGACGGCAACCGCTCGCTCGGCTCCCTCTACGACCTCTACGCCCCGGCACGCGACAAGAGGCCGAGCCCGGTCGGCGACTGGAACACGGCGCTCATCGTCTCCCAGGGCCCCCGCGTCGAGCACTGGCTTAACGGCCGCAAGATCCTGGAGTACACCCGCGGCGCGCCGGAATTCCGCGAACGGGTCATGCAGAGCAAGTTCAGGAGCGTGCCCGGCTTCGGCGAGCTGCGCACCGGCCACATCCTCCTGCAGCACCACGGCGACGAGGTCTCCTTCCGCAACATCAAGATACGCGAACTGCCCGCCGGGACCGACGCACCGGAACCCGAGGCCAAAAACCCCAAGAGCTTATGAACCAGCTATCCGACCGCCGGGAATTCATCATGAAGAGCGCCGCAGCGGGCATCGGCCTGGCCGCCCTGCCCGCGTGGCTGCGGGCCGGCGCGCAGGGCCCGAGCGCCACGGTGCGCCTCGCCGTCATCGGCACCAACAGCCGGGGGCTTGACCACATCGAGGCCCTGGGGGGGATCGACAACGCGCAGATCGCCTACGTGTGCGACGTGGAGGACGGGGCGCTGGCCAAGGGCGTAAAGCAGGCCGCGAAGCTGCCGGGCCCGCAGCCTAAGGCCGTGAAGGACTTCCGCAGGATCTTGGACGACAAGTCGGTCGACGCCGTGACGATCGCCGTGCCGGACCACTGGCACACGCCGATGGCGATCCTCGCGATGGCCGCGGGCAAGCATGTCTACGTCGAGAAGCCGTGCAGCCAGAACCCCCGCGAGGGGGAGCTCCTCCTTAAGGCGATCGCGAGGTACGGGCGCCTGGTGCAGATGGGCAACCAGCGCCGCTCGTTCCCCAACATGCAGGTCGCGATCAGGGAGATCCGCGCCGGGGTGATCGGCAGGGCGTACTTCGCCAAGGCGTGGTACGACAACAACCGCGCGAGCATCGGGCGCGGCACGGTGGTTGCGGTGCCCCCCACGCTCGACTACGAGCTATGGCAGGGGCCCGCGCCGCGCCGGCCGTACCGCAGCAACGTCATCCCCTACAACTGGCACTGGTTCTGGCACTGGGGGACGGGCGAGGCCCTGAACAACGGCACGCACGAGGTGGACGTCTGCCGGTGGGCGCTCGGCGTCGACTTCGCCACCAAGGTGACGTCGACGGGCGGCCGGTACCAGTTCCAGGACGACTGGGAGACGCCCGACACCCAGGTGATCGGCTGGGACTTCGCGGGCGAGAAGTCGATCTCGTGGGAGGGCCGCTCCTGCAACGGGTACCCGACCGAACGGCTCTCGCGCGGCGTGTACGTCTACGGCACGGAGGGCGCCGCCCTCCTCGAGGGCAACAACTACACGGTCTTCGACAGGAAGGGCAAGCAGGTCAAGGGGCTGAACGAGGCCTCGGAAGGCAGCGGCACGAACACCCAGAGCGCCAGCGGAATCCGGCTGGACCGCATGCACGTGAAGAACTTCGTCGACGCGATCGTGAACGGGGCCCCGCTCAATTCCCCGATCGAGGAGGGCCACAAGAGCGTCGCGATGCTCCACCTGGGCAACATTGCGCAGCGGGTGGGCCGCACCCTCGACTGCAGCCCGGCCGACGGGCACATCCTGCACGACGACGAGGCGATGAAGCTCTGGGGCAGGGACTACGAGCCGGGCTGGGCGCCGGCCGTGTAGCCTTCGGGGGCGGCCGGTGCCGCGCCGCCCCGCCCCCACTGCACACTGGCCACGGACCCGGTTTTCGGGTTCCGTGGGTACGACCCCGGATGCAAGCGATCGTCGTCGCCAAGCCCTACAAGTTCGTCCCCCCGCGCCGCGGCAACCTCTGGCCAACCCTGCTAAGGCCCGTGCTCCCGTGGTTCCTGCGCAAGGAGGGCGTCACCTCGGTCGACTGCCGCGGGGTGGAGAAGCTGGCCGCGTCGGTCTCCGCGGGGCACGGCGTCATGCTGGCGCCGAACCACTGCAGGCCCGGCGACGCGTTCGTGGTGGCCGCCCTGGGGCGCGCCGTCGGCAAGAATGTCCACATCATGGCAAGCTGGCACATCTTCATGCAGGGGCGGATCCAGCGCCTGCTGCTTTCGCGCGCGGGCGTGTTCAGCGTGTACCGTGAGGGCCTCGACCGCGAGGCGCTCAAGTGCGCCATTCAAATCCTCACCGACGCGCGCCGGCCCCTTGTGATCTTCCCCGAGGGGGTCCTTTCTCGGCACAACGACAAGCTCAACCCCCTGATGGACGGCACCGCGATGATCGCAAGGGCCGCCGCCAAGCACCGGGCGGCGGCCAAGCCCTCAGGCCGCGTCGTCGTCCACCCGGTGGGGATCCGCTATTACTTTGAGGGAAACCTCTCCGAGGCCATCGAGCCCATGCTCGCGGACATTGAGAGGCGCTTGTTGTGGCAGCCGAACCCCGGGATGGCGCTCGTCGAAAGGCTTGCCAAGATAGGAGGGGCCCTCCTGGCCCAGAAGGAGGCCGAACATCTCGGGATCCCCGGAACGGGCGACCTGGACGGGCGGATCCGCGACCTCATCGACCACCTGCTCAATCCGATCGAGGACGCATGGCTCAAGGGCCGGCACGAGGGGGATGTCGTGGGGCGGGTAAAGCTGCTCCGAACTGCGCTGCTTCCGGACCTTGTGGCCGGCCAACTGACCGAGGCCGAGCAGGATCGGCGCTGGTCGCTGCTTGCCAAGCTCTACCTCGCGCAGCAACTCGCGCTTTATCCCCCGGGATACCTGGCCGCAAACCCAACGCCGGAGAGAATCCTGGAGACGGTCGAGCGCCTCGAGGAGGATACGACCGACCGCGTGCGTGCGGTGTCGCCGCTTCGGGCCGTTGTGAGCGTGGGCGAGGCGATCGAGGTTTCGCAGGAGCGCGCGCGGGGCGGCGAGGATCCGCTGATGGTCGTCCTGCGCGAGCGGCTCGAGGCGCTTCTTGCGCTTCGCCAATCGGGGTAGGAGCACCGGGCGGGCCGCCGTTCACAAGCGCCGTTCGGCTGAGCCCGGTTTCCTCGTCGGCAGGCCCATCCCAAAGGAACTCAAGGCAACCGTGAAGCCCAGGACGATCAGGTCCTGGTTGGGGCTCAGGCTGAAACGCGACAGGAAGGATAGATATGCAGCCCCGGCCGCGATCCCGATGTAGTCCGTGAAATTCTGGATCGATACGGTCTTGCCCAGCCTGCCCGGATCGGTCTCGGACTGCAGCGCGGCGTTGAACGGCACGACGAGGAGGCCCGCGGACGCCCCGGTGGCGACGAGGACGAGCACCACCGGCGCCAGGCCGTATGCGCCCCCGAGAAGCCCCAGGCCGGCGAGGCCCACAGCCAGGATCAGGGCATACCTCCGCGCCCATGAGAGGTCGCCCGTCCTGTGAAACTGGCCCGCGAGGACCGCCCCCGACACGATGCCCGCCACCAGGCCGACCTTCAGGAGCACGAGCTTCAGGTTCGTCACGTTCCCGATTCCGGCCTGCGCAAACACGCCGAGGCCCCAGCCCTGGAGCGCGGATCTGAGCGTCGAGGCCGCGAACCAGAAGAGCGCGGACCCGAGGAGAATTCGCCCGAGCCGCGGATTGCAGACCAAGGAGAGGAAATTGGACACGAACTCGCCGGCGCTGTGCCGCAGCGACGCCCCCGCATTGAACGGGGTTGCGGTCATCGCGGCGTTGCATGCGAACGCGGCCCCGTAGAGCGCCGCGCTGGATAGGTAGCATACCGGCAACGAGAACGTGTAGTCATAGAGGACTCCGCCGCTGCCAAGCCCCGCGACGATCGCGACCAGCGTCAACATCTCGACCGTGCCGTTGGCCTTGACCAGCCGATCGGTGGGCACGATCTCGGGAAGAATCCCGTACTTTGCGGGCGAATAGACACACGCTCCAACCCCCACGATGCCGTAGGCGGCAATCTGAACGACGTGGCTCGCGGCGCCCGCGAGGGCCCAGACCCCCGCGAGCCCGACCACCGTCCCGGCGAGCTTTATCAGGTTTCCTCCCACAAGCCACGTGGTCTTCGGCATCCGGTCGTTGAGGAAGCCCGCCGCGGGAGCGAGCACGATGAACGGCACGCTGAAGACCAAGCCGAACAGGGCGTTCTCGCTGTTGACGACCGCCTGCGTGATGCCTCCCTTGCCGGAGGCGTAGGTCAGCGGGCCGAGAATGGCCGCCAGGAGGAAATTGTCCCCGAAGGCGCCGAGAAACTGCCCGACAAGGAGCAGCGGGTAATTGCCGCGGGCCAAGCCCGGCGAATCTGGGCTCATGGGATCGGAAGGGTCTCGCTGCCGCGGCCGGTCATGCGACATTGCTCAGGGATGGTTGGATGGGAAGCAAGTCTACTCCCGGTTGCGTCCTCGGATTCCGCCAAACGCGCCATGATGGCGATTGCGGCCCGGGCGCTCCGGCGGAATAATTGGCGCATGTCCTCCGCGTGCCGCCTCGCCGTGAAGACGATACCCAACGCCCCCGGCGACAGGATTGTCGGATGGATGGGCGAATCCCTGAAGGTGAAGGTCCACGCACCGGCCCTCGACGGACGGGCAAACGAGGCCCTCTGCGATTTCATGGCGCAGGCGCTCGGCGTGCCGAAGGGCGCGGTCGCGCTCGCGCACGGCGCCAAGTCGAGGGTCAAGGTTCTCGAGATCCGCGGCTTGACCCTGGCCGAAGTCAGGGCACGGCTTGCCCCGACCTGCTGACGACGACCCGCCACCGGACCCTCCCGCGGGCAAGGACAAGACCCTCTCCACCCCTGCTCGAGGGCCAGACAACCGGCATCAGTATTTTAGCATTTCCCCCGTCGAGACCTTGATCCTCCAACAACGCCCTACGCCCCAATTTCCTCAAGAACGGATTCCTATTGAGAATGAAATGAGGTCTACCCACGCTCCTTCGGATCTCGAAATCTCACGGGCCTATAGCTCAACGGTTAGAGCAGAGGACTCATAATCCTTTGGTTCAGGGTTCGAATCCCTGTGGGCCCACCATTTCCACCAACTACTTGGGAGACATTCAGCCATGACGGGAAACACATCTGCCCCGTTTTTTGGGGTTAAGGATGCTTAGGATCCGCCAAGGGTATTCTGGTGGCCCACTACATGAGTAGATAGGGCCCCGACGCATCAAGTTTGCCATCCCGGCGTTGGTGGGACAGAAGGAGTTTCCATGAACAAGAGCTTTGCTCTCCTGGCGGAACAGTATCGCCGAGCGCTGCTCGAGGATGTCATCCCTTTCTGGGGAAATCACTCCGTGGACAGCGAGTGCGGCGGCTTTTTCTCCTGTCTCAACCGCGACGGATCGGTCTACGACACCGACAAGTTTGTCTGGCTTCAGGCGAGGCAGGTGTGGACGTTTTCCATGCTCCATAACCGCCTTGAAAAGCGAGAACCCTGGCTTCGGATCGCTCGCCATGGGGCGGAATTCCTCGCACGCCACGGAAGTGACGAGGCCGGAAACTGGTACTTCAGCCTCACTCGGGAGGGGCGGCCCCTCGTAGAGCCCTACAACATATTCTCGGACTGCTTTGCGGCCATTGCGCTCAGCCAATTCGCACTCGCGGCAAGCGATGACCGCGCCAGGCAGGCGGCGGCCCGAACCTATCAGAATATTCTCGCTCGCAGGGGCAATCCCAAGGGGAAGTACGCAAAGACCGTCCCCGGGACGCGCCCGATGGTCTCCCTGGCGCTGCCCATGATCCTCGCCAACGTGGCCCAGGAACTGGAGTGGATGCTCGATCCGGGCACCTTTGACGGCACGCTCAACGCGTGCATCGAAGAAGTCTTTTCGCTCTTCCTCGATGAGGGCCGTCAGGTGCTCCATGAGCATGTGGCGCCCGACGGGTCGAAGTTGGACTGCCATGAGGGGCGCCTGCTCAACCCGGGCCACGGGATAGAGGCCATGTGGTTCATGATGGACATTGCGGAGCGCCGCAATGACCGGGCGCTGGCCGCGCGGGCGGTCGAAGTCGTCGTGAGAACGCTGGAGCTCGGCTGGGACGCCAGCCACGGGGGGATCTATTACTTTCTTGATGCGCAGGGACACCCCCCGCAGCAGCTCGAATGGGACCAGAAGCTGTGGTGGGTGCACGTGGAGGCGCTTGTCGCCCTCCTCAAGGGTTACCGGCTGACGGGCCGGGAGGACTGCTGGTCATGGTACGAGAGGCTGCACGCGTACACGTGGGGGCATTTTCCCGACCCCGGGTTCGGCGAGTGGTACGGATACCTCAGCCGCCGCGGTGAGGTGCTGTTGCCGCTCAAGGGCGGAAAATGGAAGGGATGCTTCCACGTCCCGCGCGCCCTGTACCTGTGCATGAGGGAGTTCGAGAAGCTGTGCGCGGGACCCCTCGGGAAAGGCGCCCTATGAACCGCGTAGCGCTTCTGCCGCTGGACGATCGCCCGGTAAACTACGACTATCCGCGCTACCTTTCGCGCGCGGCCGGCTTGGAGATCCTCCTGCCCCCGCGCGAGTGGCTGGGAAGCCCGTGGCGCCCGAGCCGGCACGCCGAGCTCGTGGACTGGCTTGAGCAGGCGGCCTCTGAAGCGGATGCGGCGGTGGTTGCGATCGACACGCTGGCCTACGGCGGCCTCATCCCATCGCGCACCTCCTCCGAATCAGCCGAAACCGTCCTTGCTCGGCTCGGGGTCCTGCGCCGCCTGAACGCAGCCCATCCCGGGAAGCCGATCCTGGCCTCGAGCGTCATCCTACGCATCTGCCGATCAAATTCCAGCGAGGAGGAGAAACCGTACTGGTTGGAATACGGCAGCCGGATGTTCCACCTCTCCATGCTTGAGCACAAGGCGGAGCTCGGGGACGCCACGCCGGCCGAGATGGGAGAGCGCGACACCCTTCGCTCCGAGATTCCCGACGAGGTCTACCTGGACTACCGCCGGGGGCGGGCCCGCAATCATGCGGTCAACCGCGCCATGCTGGATTGGGCGGAGGAGGGGGTGCTCGACTACCTGCTCCTGCCCCAGGACGACACGGCGGACTACGGGTGGAACGTCGCCGAGGCCCGCAGCCTCCAGGCGCTGATCCGCGCCCGCCGCCTCGGCGAAAGGGCGATAACGTACCCGGGTGCGGACGAGATCGGGTGCCTGCTGTTGGCGCGCTGCGCCTGCCGCCGGGCCGGCTTTGCGCCCAGGGTCTGGCCCCGGTACTCGGGCGTTTCCGGCCCCTCCGTGGTGACGGCCTACGAGGACAGGCCCCTCCACGAGCTGATCAAGGCACATTTGGCGCCGCTCGGCGGAGTCGTGGCCGATTCGCCGCAGGAGGCGGACCTCATTCTGTACGTCAATGCACCCGTCGAGACGCAGGGCAACGGGGACAGCCAGTGGCTGATCCAGCGGGGAGTAAGCACCATCCGTCGGCAACTGCCGCCAGAGTTCCATCCCTGGCTTGAGAGTTTCACGGGCAGCGAGGGATTCCGTGTCACTCGCCGAGAGATGCAGTCGCCCGGCCGAAACCCCGAGGAGTTCGTGCGCGCGCTGCTGGCGGAGTTGAATTCCGGACGGCCCGTCGCGGTGGCTGACGTGGCCTACGTCAATGCCGCCGATCTCATCCTAGGCGAGCTTCTGCGCCTGCATCCGCAGGTCGCGACCCTGGCGGCCTACGGCGGTTGGAACACCGCCGGAAACACCTTGGGCACGGTCCTCGCCCAAGCCGTCATTCGGGTGCTGGCGCTTCGCGCCGGCCCCACGCGCGAGCAGCGGGCGGCGCATGTCGAGTTCCTGTTCCTGCGTTTTCTGGACGACGACCTGTACCAGGGTCGCGAGCGCTCCCGCTGCATGGTCGAGGATCTGCCGGCCGCGGGCGTCGTTCCCTCGCTGGAACGCCTGCCCGATGACAAGGCCGCGATCGTCGAGGCCAGCGTGGATTCCCATCTGGGTCAGGCCGCCGCCGTCCTACGCGACCTCTTCGTCAGCTCCAGGCTGGTGCGCGATGTGCACGTGAGCCACATTCATCTCCCGTGGCGGCGGCTCTTCGAGGTGGGCTTCGACGTGCGGGTTGAAGTCGATTGACCCCTGGGGCCGGTGCCTTTCCGCCGGGTCGTCATCGCCGAGGAGATCGTCTCCAGATTTCAGCTGCCAATCACCGGCACTTCGGCTTCGATGCCCCCCGGGCCAGCCTCGGCTTCCTAGGCCCACCGCTTTGTCCACCCCGCCCCTCCAAGCGTCCCAAGCGCCCGTCCCCGAAGCGCTGAGCATTCGCGAGAAACTCTCGTTCGGCTTCGGCAACCTGGCGTCCTGCATCTACTGGCAGACGTTCATGGTGTACCTGGCGATCTTCTACACCGATGTGTTCGGGCTGGGAGCCGCTGCGGCGGGCACGATGATTGGACTAAGCCGGATCGTGGACGCATTTGTCGACCCCGTCATGGGAATGCTCGCCGACCGGACCAAGACGCGCTGGGGCAAGTTCCGGCCCTTCCTGCTCTGGTTCTGCGTGCCGCTGGCGGCCATGGGCGTGCTGACATTCACCGTGCCGGCCCTCGGCGCCTCCGGCAAGCTCGTCTGGGCCTACGCCACGTACAACGCGATGATGCTGATCTACACCGCCATCAACATACCGTATACGGCGATGCTCGGCGTCATTTCACCTAACCCGATTGAGCGGACCGCGCTATCCTCGATCCAATTCGTGGGCGCCTTTGCCGGAGGCATCATTGTGTCGGCGACGCTGCTTCCCATGTCGAAGGTGGGCGGATGGCTGGGCGCCAGGACCGTGGAGCGCGGTTGGCAGATGGCATTCGTGATCTATGGCATCGCCGCGGTGCTCTTCTTCCTCGTCACTTTTCTCAACACCCGGGAGCGGGTCAGCCCTCCAAGGGCCCAAGAGACGTCAGTCCTGCGCGATCTTGGGGACCTGGTCACCAACGGGCCGTGGCTGATCGTGCTTGCGGCGACGATAACCTTCATCCTTTCCGTGGCGCTCAGGAGCAGCGTGACAGCGCATTATTTCAAGTATTACGTCGGCTCGCAGACACTGACCCTGCCCTCTTACCTGCCTAAGCTAGCCGCGGGAACGCAGGCCTGGTCCTGGGAAAGCCTCGTCTCTGCGTTCAATACCAGCAATCAGGTCGCGTCCCTGGTCGGCGTCCTGGCCATTCCGTTCATCGCACGGATCGCGGGCCGAAAGCCAGCGGTTGTGATCATGTTCGTCATCGCGATCGCGTCGAACGCCTCATTCTATTTCCTCAAGCCTAGCCAGCTTCTGATGATCTTTGGGATCAATCTGATTGGATCCGTCACCAGCGGCCCGCTGACAGCCCTCCTCTGGACCATGTACGCCGACACAGCGGACTACGCCGAATGGAAGAGGGGCCGCCGCGCCACGGGCCTCATCTTCTCGGCGTCCATCTTCTCCCAGAAGCAGGGTTGGGCGATCGGGGCCTGGGTGGCCCTTGCCCTGATGCAAAGCGTGGGCTTCGTAGCCAACACCGCACAAACTGCGCGCTCGCTTCACGGGCTCGTGCTCCTGATGAGCGTGCTTCCGGCGGCGCTCAGCATCGTATCAGTCCTATTCGTCCTCTTTTATCCGCTGAATGAGGCTCGAATGTCGCAAATCGCGTCCGACCTGCGGGTTCGCCGCGCTTTTGAGGCCTCATAACCCTTGGGTTCAGGGTTCGAATCCATGTTGGCCAAAGAATCCAAGCCGACTGGTTCCAGCTTCACCCAATCCTATGTCTGTCGCACCTTACTTTTCAGAAATCACTTAGGCAATTCAGGCGCATGCATTAGATTGCGGGCGGCCTTTGGCATCGACCCGTCGGGCATGGGAAAGCCTTCTTCAGGCGCTGACTCGATCTGCAACGGGTGACCTTCGAAGGCCGTGGTGGACTGAACACCCGCCCACGTCGATTCTGGCAGTCGCGGGTCAGATGGCGGAGAGAGGGGGATTCGAACCCCAGCACGGTCCCGCCCGCTCCCTAATGAAGGCGACCTGCGCACTATTTGCGGGACTTGGGCCGATACCAATATTTGCATAGTGAATCCCTAGGAATGCGTAGCCCACCGGCTGCAGGCAGAGCACAATTGTCATGCGAGAATGGCCGTGAGAGCCGGCCGGACCACCGCTTTACCCACCCCACTCAATGCACGAGCTCGGTCGCCCCCTTCCCCGTCGATTCACGATTATCGCAACGGCATCTGCTGACGCCGCCGCCTCGTTGTGTGCCATTATGGCATGATTACCAAAATCTTGGAGATATCCTTATCATGACAGCTCATCCAATCGTCCCACGTCCAGGCCGCGCCCTAAGGAAAGGTGCAGTCCCGGCCCGTACGATCAAACCCAAGGCGCGCACAAGTCTTTACTCCGCCCAAATCGGCTTGCTCGGCAGTGAAAACGCGTTCCGCATCGGCCCGCAGATCAAGGTCCTTGAGGATCGGGGGCTCAAGGTGATCAAGTGCAACCTTGGCGAGCCCGATTTCCCGCTGGCGGCGCACATTGCCGAGGAGGTGAAAAGCCAGATTGATCTTGGTCTCACGCACTATTGCGACCCGCAGGGGATCCTGCCGCTCCGCGAGGCCATCGCCCGTACGGTGGCGCAACGCCGCGGTATCGAAGTTACGCCCGAACGGGTCGTGGTCTTCCCGGGCGCCAAGCCGCCCATTGGCCTGGCAATGCAGGCCTACTGCGATCCCGGCGATGAGGTTATCTACCCTAGCCCGGGGTTTCCAATCTACGAATCATTTGCCACCTATGTGGGCGCGCGGCCCAGGCCCCTGCATCTGCGCGAGGAGACCGATTTCAGCTTCGGCGGACGCGATCTCGCGCCGCTCATAAACCCCCGCACGCGGATCATCATACTCAATTTCCCGTCCAACCCGACCGGTGGGGTCGTGACCCGCGAGCAACTGGGCGACATCGCCGATGTCATCAAGCGCAAAGCCCCAGCCCAGGTCCGCGTCTATTCGGACGAGATCTATGAGGACATCCTTTTTGACGGCAACCGCCACCACTCGATCGCCTCTCTTCCCGGAATGGACGAACGCACGATCATTGTCAGCGGAGTATCGAAATCCTACGCGTGGACGGGCGGGAGGGTCGGTTGGGCGGTATTCCCGACAGCTGACGAGGCGGCCGTCTTCAAAAATCTCAACATAAACTATTTCTCGTGTGTGCCGGCCTACAACCAGATGGGCGCGCGGACCGCGCTCGAGTCACCCCTGAGCCAGGCCAGCATTGCCCGGATGTGCGAAGCTTTCGCCGAGCGGCGCGATCTCATGGTGGCGGGGCTCAACGCTATCCCCGGCATCCGCTGCCGAAACCCTGGAGGGGCTTTTTATCTTTTCCCCAATATCGCGGGCCTATGTGAACACCTTGGCGCCATCGGGGCGCACCGGAAACTTCCGATAAAGGACCGCGGCCGGACCAGCCCCTCGACGTTGGTGCAGATGTTCCTCTTGTGGCAGTATCAGGTCGCCACGATGGACCGGCGCTCGTTTGGCCGTATCGGCTCCGATGGCCTGCATTATCTTCGCCTCTCGATAGCGACGGGGCTGGAGGATCTAAAGACGGGGCTCCAGCGCATGCGCGCGGCCGCGGCTGACCGCGATGGGTTTCAATCCTTCATCCGGGAGGGCAAACACCTATGGTAGCCGAAACGACCCCAGGACGCGCTGCGCCCGGACGAACGGCCGCCGCAGGGTTTTCCCTCGGGCCCCGCCGCGGCGTCTTTATCGACGCCGCCGAGCGGGTGACGGCGGACGGCGCGCCACTCGACGCCGCGACCGTGTCACATTTCGACACGCTCGATCTGTTCTACCGGACCCTTTGCGCGGTGATGTACAACTATGTTCCGCTCTCGGGCCATCCTGGAGGCTCGATCTCGTCCGGACGTTTCGTAATGCGGCTGCTGTTCGACGCAATGGACTACGATTTGGCGCGCCCCGAACGCCGGGATGCGGACATCATATCCTACGCGGCCGGGCACAAGGCGCTCGGTCTTTACGCACTGTGGGCGTTGCGCAACGAAGTGGCGCGCCTCGCGGCGCCGGAGCTGCTGCCTCACGACGAGAAACTCCAGCTGCGCCTCGAGGATCTTCTCGGCTTCCGCCGCAACCCGTCCGCCCAGACCCCTCTCTTCGGGAGGCTGCGGGCCAAGGCGTTGGATGGCCATCCCACGCCGGCGACCCCGTTTGTGCGACTTTCCACGGGCGCGTCCGGCGTGGGCCTGCCCGCCTCGCTTGGTCTTGCCTGGGGCGCGGCGGACCTCTTCGGAACAGATACGCCAAGAATCCATATCATCGAGGGTGAAGGCGGCCTGACGCCCGGCCGTGTGGCCGAGGCCCTTGCAGCCGGTGGCACCGCTTCGCTCGGTAACGTTGTCCTGCATATCGACTGGAACCAAGCCTCGATCGACTCGAACCACGTCTGCCGCGAGGGAGAAATTCCAGGCGATTACGTGCAATGGACTCCGGCGGAGCTGGCCTATCTCCACGATTGGAATGTCATCCTAGTTCCGGAGGGGTTCGACTGGCAGCAGATCGCGAAGGCGCAGCAGATCGCGCTCGCCCTAGACAATGGCCAGCCGACGGCGATCGTCTACCGCACGGTGAAAGGCTGGCAGTACGGAATCGAGGGGCGCGCGTCCCATGGCGCCGGCCACGCCCTGTGCTCGGCGGGATTCTTTGCCGCCGTGGCGCCGCTCCTGCCAAAGGACGTCGCACACCTGCCGTGCTGCGACGGGGTGCCCCAACGCTGCAACGCCGGCAGCGACGGGGCTGTCGTCGAGCAGTGCTACTGGGAGACACTGGAAATCATTCGCAACGCCTTGGCCTCTCGGGGGCCTGCGGTGGACGCATTGGCAGCTCGGCTGCGCGTCGCCAAACAGCGGCTCGAGAGTCGGCGGCGCCAGCCCCGGCCGGATTCGCCCCACATCGAGGCCGCCTATAGGATTGCCAACGGAGCCGGCGCCGATGCTCCGCCCGAACTCGTGCTGAAACCGGGAGTGAAGACCACGCTGCGCGAGGAACTCGGGCGCGTGCTCAATTACTACAATCGCGCCAGCGGCGGCGCCTTCGTGGTGGCGTCGGCCGATCTTCTCGGCTCGACCAGTGTCAGCAAGATCAGCGAAGGATTCCCGTCCGGTTTCTATAATCGGCGCAGTAATCCCGCGGCACGGCAGCTTTCGACCGGCGGCATCTGCGAGGACGCGATGACCGCAATGCTAGCTGGCATTTCGACGTTTGGCTGCCACGTCGGAGTCGGGTCATCCTACGCCGCCTTCAGCGCGCCGCTTGGACATATCGCCGCCCGGCTCCACGCCATCGGCAACCAGGCTCGGGTGGCGGTCGAGGGCGGAGCCTATCGCCCGTTTATCCTCGTCTGCGCGCACGCGGGACTCAAGACGGGCGAGGACGGCCCAACGCATGCCGACCCGCAGTCCCTCCAACTGCTCCAGGACAATTTCCCGATCGGGACCATGATCACGCTCACGCCCTGGGAACCGCAGGAAATCTGGTTCCTCGTGGCGGCGGCGCTCGCACACCGGCCCGCGGTCATCGCGCCGTTCGTTACGCGTCCCCCGGAAACTATCCTAGACCGGGCCGCCCTGGGTCTGCCATCTGCCGGAAGCGCGGTCCGGGGTGTCTGTCGCCTGCGGGCGGCGCGAGGGCGGGGACAGGGCACCGTCGTCTTGCAGGGGACCGGCGTCACCTATGAGTTCGTGACCAAGACGATGCCGCTACTGGAGCGCGAGGGCATCGACGTTAACGCCTACGTGATCACGTCCTGCGAGCTGTTCGATCTGCTGCCTGCAAATACGCGCGAACCCCTTTTCCCCGAGGCCCATCAGATGGAAGCGATGGGCATCACGGACTTCACGCTGTCAACGATGACACGCTGGGTGCGCTCAGACTACGGCCGGGCCCATTCGCTGCATCCGTTTCGCCATGGTCACTACCTCGGCAGTGGTGCGGGATCCGTGGTGATGAAGGAAGCCGGCCTCGACGGCGACAGTCAGTTTGAGAACGTGCGCGCTTATGTCCGCGATCGTTGACGGGGGCCGAGCGTCAAATTTCCTATAGATTTTTTGGCGTGATTAGCGCATTCCGCGGTGCCTGCGTCCAATCGCGCGCCGCCCGACTTAATGGGTCAATGTCGTCTCGACAAACTCCGGCTGGTAGGGTTCGAGGGTGAAAGCGCCCACGTAGTCACGATCGTGCAAAATGCTGCGGGCCTTCCCTTTGAGCCCGATCCGCTTCGCCGTCCCCTCGAGGTTCAGGTAAAGGAGATGGTTGGAATCGATCCGACGCGCCATCACTCCCGCAGGCACGACTGGCCCTGTGTCGATCCCCAGCCGGTCGATCAGGTCGCCAAGGATCGGCCCAAGCACGTTCTCCCGGGCTGGCAGGCCGACATAAATTGCCGTGCCAGCGCCATAGTGATAAGAGGTAACAATCGGGTAGTCCTGGTCCAGGCTGACAATTTGGCCCAGCACCGTGGCGCCTAGGGGATGAATCACATCAAACCAGGGCGCCTGGCAGTCAATGTCGTGGCCGTTGTAGGAGAGGCGCAGCGCACCGCCCTTCAGACCGAGCCTCGAGAGCTCGTTGAATTGGCCGGTCTCCTCGAAGCCGGACACCCGGATCCCGAAGACGTCGCTCAGGCGCCCGGGCAGCGTGCTGGAGAAGACCTGGCCGCGCTCGTCGACCATGGCCGAGTACCCCGTCATGACGACCGTCCCGCCCTGGTGCACGTATTCTCGGATCTTCGCTGCCGTCGGCTCGTCCATGAGTGCGACACCGGGAACCACCAGTAGCTTGTAGTGCAGGGGGCTCCGGCTGATTTCCACCACGCTCGAGTCGACGTTCCGCCTGTTGAAGACATTGAATGCCGTCTGGATCTGTTCATCGTGCGGCTCCGGGAAGCTGGCGCTCGCGATCTGGCTGTCGAACGAGAAAGCCAGAGCGACCTCCGGATGCGGGTGGTAGGGGAACCCGTAGGGCCCGATCTTCTTAAACTCCGCGGCGATCGTTCGGTACTCCTCGTACTTCCGGTTTGGCAGGCCGTCCCAGTCGACCATTCCCTGGAGGTACTGCTCCTCGCCCCCGTGCATGGCCTGCCACGTCCAGCCGCAGACCATCTGGTTTCCTTCCATCAGCGAAGCGTAGGCCGACTTGCGGATGGAACCGGGCACTGCCGTGTGGGTCGTGAACTCCGTGCACCAGAACGGGGTCGAGTTCTCAAACTGGATCCGCGCTATCCCGAAGAGCGCGCGCTCGATGCCCTCGTTATTCTGCAGCGAGTTGCCCGGGTAGAACCCGCAGCCGCCGCGGGTGATCCTCCCTGAGTAGGCGATCCCCGAGTAGTCGAAGTACTTCATTGAGCTGTAGTACCACATGTTGGTGGTCGTCAGGACGCCGGGGGCGTTGGCGTTCACCTTGGTGATAACCTGATCGAGGAACCCGCTTACCTCCGCGGAGACGAAGCGCCGGAAATCGAGCACACGCTCCGGCGGACCCTCGACCGGACCGGAAGCCGGCAGGCCCACCTCGTCAAAAGCGCTGATTCGCCGGGACCACCGCTGCGACGCCCATGCGGCGTTCAGGTTCTGCACGGTGCCGTACTTCTGCTGTAACCAAGCTACGAAGCGCGCCCTCACGGTCGCGGAGTACGAGATCGGCCCATCACCGGGCTCGTTATCTATCCCAAAGGCCAGCAGCGCGGGATGCCTGGCGTAGTGCCGGGTCAGGGTATCGGTGAAGCGGAGGGCGTACTGCTGGTACGCGGGGTCACCCACGTCCTCCATGTAGCGGTGGTTGGGATAGAGGACATTTCCGTTGCTGTCCGTGATGTTTATCGACGGGTGCTCTTGGTGCAGCCAGACAGGCGCCGGCCGCACGGCGACGTCCAGGATCACCTTAATCCCGGCGCCGTTCATCATATCCATCACCTCGTCAAACCAGGCGAAGGTGAACTGCCCGTCGCTGGGCTCGTAGCTGTCCCAGGCGAGGTGCCCCATCCTCACAACCCGGAAGCCCGCAGCCTTCATGAGCGCAATGTCGTGCTTCCAGGTCTCCGGGTTCGAGTCATGGGGATGGTAGTTTGCGCCGACATAGAGCTCCTGGGCCGAGGCGGCGCAGACGGGAGACAGGGCCGCGGTCAGAATGGCCGTGCGCAACAGATGAGAAACTCGCATGGCAAAGGGACGAGAGGTATGGGGATTGTGCCGGTCGGGCGTGGAATCTAGCCTAATGCAAAGGACGCAGTTCCACGAGCCACACGTCGTTCTCACGCATCGCAAATCTACGGGAGAAGGTAGCGTCGGGTCCTACCCGTACCTCCTCGTCTAGGCAAGGCTCGCCGGAGGATGCTTTTCTCAGCGTTTCGACCTGCGCCCTCGTCAACTGGGAGGGCGAATCTAAGTCTCGCCAAGCCGACTGGACGTCGTTCGCCCGATAGCCGACCTTGTAGGCACGCATGCGATAGGCGCCTGCGGCCAGGTGCGAGAGCCGCAACTCGGCCGAACCCCTTTTTCCTGCGGGGTGATCGGCCTTGTAGTACTCTTGGTTGATGACAGACGGCCCCGGGCTTGAGATCGTGAAATCCCAGAAGAGGGCCTGGATGCCGCCGGCGTCGTCCCGGCAGACCAAGGCCTCGGGATCATTGCAGGTCAGCTCAACCGGGCCCAACCGGTTGAGAAACTGGTAGGCGAAATACGAGGGCTTCTGCAGGTCCTGATAGTTGAGCAGGCCAAAGCCGCCATGGAACGGCGTCATGCGCGGACCGGCCTCCTCGAAAATGTCCGTGAACGTCCAATACGACATCGACGTTGCGGATGCCCCGATATTGCGGAGCTTGTCCAGAATGAAGGCGGCGCTGTGGTAGCTGTCATGGATAGGATCGAACGGCGTATAGGACGAGCTCCACTCGGTATAGTGAAGCTCCGACGCGGCATATACGGAGCGGTCTATTCGCGCACGCACACTCCTTACCTCGCTGGTGATGGCGTTTCGGTCCGATGAGAATACCGTACCGGCGTTGCCGTTCTCATCGAGGTAACCGCTAGACGTCGCATAACTGTGCGTGCTGACAAAATCCAGCGGCAGGCCCTTCCCGGCACAGTAGGCGAGGGTCTCGTCGATCCAACCGCTTCCCGCAGTTGCAGGACCGCCCACGCGGTAGGCCGCATCGACCGACTTCACGGCGCGCACCGTGGTTTCGTAGAGTTTGTAGTATTCACCGCGGGCGATCGGAACGAACTCGGCATCGCTCTTTCCTCCCGTTGTGCCCATCCAAAAGCCGGTGAGGTTCGGCTCGTTCCAGACCTCGAAATACCACGTGCGAATCTCCCGCTCCCCGTACCGCTCCGTGACGTGGCGAACGAACGCCGCGATGAAAGCCTCCCATTTGGCATAGTCCTTGGGCGGTGTCACATTAGCCTTGTACCAAAATATCGTCTGCGGGCCGCTGGCGAGGGCTCCCGGCATGAAGCCCAGTTCCACAAAGGGCTTCATTCCAATGCCCTGCAGAAAATCGAAGAGCTCATCCACATACTGCCAGTTGTAGAGGGGATGGCCCTGCTTGTCCTCTTGATATACTCCCATGTCGTCACAAAAAAGCCCATGGAAGCGGATGTAGCGAAATCCGCACTCGGTGCGGACACGGCGAAGTTGACGCTGCCAATCGGCTCGCAGGCCTTCATTCGCGCGACCCGCGCCGACGCAGAAGTTATACATCCGATTGGTCGGTCCGCGGGAGGCCATGAGGTCAGCGTCGATTACGCGCAACGTCGAACCCGTCTGTGCATTCATGCACAAGGGTGCCATGAGGAGCGGGAGCAGAAAACGATATTCCAGCATGTTATTGAGGTGAAGCTGAACAACGGGAGGGCAACAGACGTGGCAGCATGAGTTGTCGCAGGTTTCTTCGGCGCCAAAAAGACTAAAGAGATCCTTCCAATGGATTCTGGACCAAAGATGACCGAAGGAGAAAAATCGCAGCGTCGAAGCACAGAACGCACTCATGGAATTGACGGGCCTTTGGCAAGGCAACCCGCGGGATAAATATGATTCTGCTTCATTGGCGTCTCACGGGATAAAGGCGAGCGGGCATAGTGGCCCTTAAGCATGATCAATTCATGCTTGAGGATGCGCTTGCTCGAAGACTTGGGCAGGCGCCGTTTCAGCCGGATGCCGTGTTGTCTTTGGCCCGGGTGACAACGAAGATGCCCCGCTGCATGAGCGCCCAGAGGTGGCCGAAGTCGACGTAAGCTTTGTCAAAAGTCACGATTTCTCCCTCGAAGAGGCCGGCGCACAACTCCCGGGTCCGCGCGTTGTCGTGCTGACGGACTGTGTCCACGATCGCAAAGCCCGGCAGCAAGCTCTGAAGGTTCAAAGGGTTCAATCGGAGATGGCACCTGACCGCTGCCCTGCGTCGGCAGTCCTTCGCCCAGTTCATGCAGGAGGCCATCATTTGGATCGTCGCAGAGTCCGCCGCGTCGATAGCACGCCGGAACCACCAGATTAACCCGCATTTCCCGCAACCTCGAAGAAACGAGGGACACAACGACTAAAAATGCTGAGCATCGCCCAGAACAACTTCTCGGCCATGGCGCATCCTCGGGCCTTGTTCGCATGGCTGAGCGTGTTCTTAGCCGGCGGCCGCTGGAATAGGTCCGAACCGTATAGGTGGACGGCGGGCCACCTCGAACGAAAGCAATGGCGGCGTTTCGCAACAAGACCTGCTCCTGAAGCATCAATTGCGACAAGGTCTCATGGCATGGCAAATTAATTGTCATTAATCTTTCTGCTTGACTTTCGGCCCAAAACATGACTCACGTAAGAACTGTATTCTCTGAATACGAATAAGATATAATTTTATACAACTATTTTGCACCGCTTGGATGAAGCTCGTATGTTAATGTTTGTAATAAGCATTGTTAATTAATTTGTTTGGAACAGGCGTGGTGCCGCCGCCAACTGCTCGACGACACCGCTCCAAGGATAAGTCAAAAGCAGCCAAAGGGAGTATAAACCATGCCAAAATCAGAGAAAAAGGCTCAAAAGATTAAAGGTGCGCCGCTCAAGGACCTCAGAGTGCGCAAAGACGTTAAGGGCGGCGGTGCTTGCCCGTGTACGTCGATGCCGAATGATCCGGGCGGCAAGCAATTGAGGAGGATGTAGGCCCCTTCCGAGGGGTGAGTTGAGAATCCGGGGCAGCAGTCGCTGGCTCCCCTTGGGCGAGGACGTAACGCCGCGTTGGCGGCGTGTGGCGCGGCAACCTGTAGGGTATCCGAGCCAGCGACTTTGCTGCCGTCGCAAAGGGAAGGCGGACGGCCGCTAGCCCGGGGTCGCGGGTCGACCTCGAACCAGAGCCAACTCCCCGTCGAAGCAAGGAACACCTGTTGCACCGCGCCTGCCCGTAGCCATGGCACCGACTTCGCGAAAAAGGAAACCGGCGTGCACGGCCGACTTCAGCCGTTCCGTCGACAAGGACGGGACGGTGATTCATTTCTCGGTCCGGGGCAGGTCGATGCTGTTCAACGGGCACGCAGGGAAGTTCTACGACTCGTTGCCGCGCTGGGCCGAGGCCGAGCTCCTTGAGGCTGCGCAGGACGGCTCGACCCAGGCGCCCCGAAGCCACGGGGTGCGCGGGACAAAGGGCGCGGGCGCTTCCGCATTCCGCAGGGAGCTGCGCCTGTTCCGAACTGGGCTGCATCCCTCGCTCGCTCCGGAGGAACGGCAGGGCGCCTTCGAGCGGCGCGGCCAGCCACGGGTCATCAATGTCTTTGCGGGCCAGGCGTGCAACCTGGGCTGCCGGTACTGCGTGAACCGCCAGGGCACATTCGGAGGCGCGCCGTCCGTGATGTCGCAAGAGACAGCGCAAAAGGTGCTCAGGTTCATTCGCGGGGTCTGGGAGGCGCGCGCGGACGGCCGCATGAGCGTCAATATCCTGGGAGGCGAGCCGCTGCTCGCGGGGGATGCGGTCTACGCCCTCGTCCGCGGTCTCCAGGACTTGAATCACGCAAGCGCGTCGAACGAGATTCGCGTCGTGCTCATCACCAACGGGACCATTTACAACAGCAAGGTGTTCGAAGTGCTGGCCGAGCGTCCCGATCTTTGCGCGGTGGCGGTCAGCCTCGACGCATTCCAGGCGGCGCATGACCTGAACCGGCCCTTTGCGAACTCCGGGCGCGGCTCCTACGCGACGGTCCTCGGCACCATCGAGAGGATGACAAGCGAGCGCATTCCGTTCTCTGTAACCTGCGTCATTCCCTATCCGTACGACTACATCGGCGCAGCCGAGGAACTACACCGCGCCGGAATCACCAACCTGGAGCTTAAGGACCTCATCGATTACGTCTATGGCGGCTCCGCGGTGCCCGAGGATTGCACCGGCCGGCTGGCCACCTGGCGCGCAAATTACCTGGCCTACACGGACTATTTTATCGAATACCTGCATTCAAAGTCGCCGGCAAGGCACGGTGACCGGAACGCCCTGGTTAAGTATTACGGCGGTGTTTTCAATCCGAGGGTGGGGTTCTACCGCACCCTCGCCTGCGGTATAGGCGACGAGAAGCTCGGGATCGGGGCCGATGGCGCGATCGTGCCCTGCGAGTTGCTGCTCGGACACGCCGATTTTGCCGTGGGCAATGTGCGGGACGGCTTCGATCCAGGGAGAATGCAGCGGTTCGAGAGGCAGGTGTTGGACCAGGGGCAGTTCCGGACCGACCACGAGAAATGCCGCCGATGCTTCGCCAAGCTGATCTGCGGGGGAGGATGCTACACGCAGAGCTACGACGCAACGGGCCGTTTCGATCCGTGTGAGGAGAGGACCTGCGAGCTCATTCGGGAGAAGGCCCGGATCGACCTTTACTTCCTTGCGCGCTTGAAGGACGAGCACCCCGCGACGTTCGCCGAGTGGGGCGGCATCCTCGATTGAGGCAAAGGGCCTGACGCCTCCGCGTCTGCCCGGGAAACAGGCCATCTGCAGCGGCAAGGGCGGCAGGCGCGCGGGTTAAACGCAATCTCAGAAATCGCTCACGGACAGGCCTTTGGCCGATAGCCAGGACCATCGGATATCAGGATCCATAATTCGCCCCCTACCGGTGCACGATGGGAAAGCGATGGATTCGGCAACGAGGATTCCTTGGATGCATCTTGCCATTCACCCAGATTAAGTTAATGCAACTGGACGGCGTTAATCGGGCGCTCGTGGCCCGAAACCAAGAACAAATGCCCCTAAAGGGGCCCTACAGAAATGAAACCCGCAAAGAAGATAGCCACGGCAAAAGGCAGCGTTAAATTCAAGGATCTCCAAGCAAAGAAGAATCCCAAGGGGGGCGCCCTGACATCCGGGAGCGATACGCTGAAAATCGGGAGCGATACGCTGAAGTCGGCTTTTTTAAAGTAAAGACTACCTGAGATTAGTTGAGGGGACCGTTAGGGAGGCTTTTGCAAAGTCCAAGCGGCTGTGCCCGCGTGGACCTGATTGTCTCTTAGAAGGCACCGGCAAGACAGCCCGGAGAAGCGCCCCGCGGCTTATCGCGCGGGGCGATGTGCCGCGTAGGCAGGCACTAATGGGGGATTGCGCGCCATAGCAATTCACCGATCCCCATCAAACGGCCAAACGGCGCCGGGCCACTACCAGAAGAGCCAGCGGATCTTGCTGCCCGCGGCCTCGGAGAAATGGCTGTCCAGGATTCTCCGCACCACCCTGCCCTTGACACGGGCATCGTCCAGGGTGGGCTCGCTTCTGCGCAGGACGCGGCGGACGCGAAAGACGCCGCCTGAAGCCGCCGGGCCGCGGGGCTCACCGATTCCGGCGAAAAGCAGTTCCTGCCGCTCGGCCTCGGGCAGGTCCTCTGCGAGCAGGTCGATCTGCTCGCACGGATAGCCGGCCTCGCGCGCCACCTCCTCCAGCGAGAGCCCGTCGTCCCGGACACAAATCAGGGCCTCGCGCGCAGCGTCCTCCGAATCAAACTCGGCTGTTTCCACCTCAAGCCGGGTCAGCGGGAGGCGCAATGTGACAAGGGCCCTCGCGAGCTTCTCCGGAGTCGACACAGAATCGCATACCGCGCGGTACGAACCCTCCATCGCGAGCATCTCCTGAAACCACTCCTCGTTTCGGCGCAGGGCCCCAAGCCAATCCCCAAGGCCCTCGGCATTCATTCCAAAGCGCACGAGGAATCGGCCTCGCTCTCCTTCCAGGTCCAAGGCATTCCCTCCCTGTCCCCAAGTGTGGCGCGCCACAAGCCGCCGGCTGTGTTCCGTCGCCAGCGGCCCGAAGGATCCCGATAAGAGCAGATCGGGCGCCACGGCCTCGATTCGGCCCAAATCGATGGCACCGGCATCGGTACGGTCGGCGGAGACCCTCTCCCTGAGGACTTCCCACCAATGGCAGCGAATGAAGTAGCCCTCCAAGCCCTCGGTGCTAAGGCCGCGCGCACTGAGCCAAGCCTCGGTATCCTCCGCGGAGATAAGGTCCCGGTCGAATCGGAATTGGTTGATCTTTTGCTCGATAACATCCTCTTCGATCTCAAGCCCCAGTCGCGACGCCTCGCCCTCGCAATCAGCCTGCCATTCAAGGCGGGCCAACAACGGTTGGAGCTCATTCCGGAACTGGGCCGCGCACAGCACATCGGTGGTGCTGACCACCGCGCCATTGAATTCAAAAGTCGCAAGATCCCCAGTCGATGGCACAAGAAACTCTCTCTGCGTCTGCGCGCCGAAGGTCAACGTATTTGGCCCAGGTGTCCGCGATTTGCCCGGTCCGCTGCAGGAGGGGGCATTGCCAAGCCGTGCGCAGCCCCGGTATCCGTTTGCCAAGCCCTCGTTTGACGCCTGAGACTGCCAGCCCAACGGGATATGAACATCGCCGCGCAGGTCCGGGAGATTTACGAGCAGCGCCCGTATCCGTTTGGAGGCAGGCGGTCGAGGCGCCAGCCGTGGATCCTGAACCTGGACTGGGTCGATGCGTTTGGCCGCGACGCCGGCGCCGTCAAACCCGCGCGCGTCCTCGTTGCCGGATGCGGGGACGGAACTGAGGCGTTGCAGTTCCAGCGCCTGCTTCCCGAAGCCATGATCGTCGCCGTCGACTTCAGCGCTCGCTCTATAGCGCTCGCAAGGCGCAGGCAGAGAAGCGAGCGCGACATGCAGCGAATCCGTTTCCTTGTGGCCGACATCGCGGATCCCTCCCTTGCGAGGACGCTCGGGGAAACCTTTAACCTCATCGCATGCCACGGCGTGCTCTCCTATGTCGCCAGCCCCGTTCAGGTATTCAGGAACTTCGCCCGGTGCCTGGAAGGTCGGGGCGTGCTTTACCTCGGAGTCAACGGATCGAGGCATGTGAGCACCGTCTTTCGGCGGGCGCTGCCGGCACTGGGAATCGGCCTCGACCGATTCGTCGCATCCAAGCGGGTGAGCGATGCGCTGAGGTTGTGCGACGCCGTGATCTCGCGCGATGGGTTCCCGCGCGTGTCGGGCCTGGGGCCGACCTTCCTTGCCGGCGACGTGTTCGGACCGTTGAACCGGTGCCTGTCCCTGACCGAATGGACCCTTTTTGCGCGGCGGGCGGGGCTTCACTTCCGCGGAAGCGGCTCATCCGTCAGGCTGTTTCGGCAAGCCGCCGAGAGCGGCCTCCAAGGCGTGCTGATGCCGAGGTCCCGCGGGGAGGTTTGCGACCTTCTGGAGCGTCTGAGCCCATCGCAGTTTCATCGCCTGCTGTTCTCAAGGGCTCCCGAGGAGAATCCGCCGTGGGAAAACCGCCGCAGTCTCCTTAGGTGGAGGATCGAGCTTTCCCGCCTTAATTCAATTATGCTTCCGCGCCCCCCCAAGAGAATCCGCGACCGCCTGAGGCCCGTGACGATCGTCAGCTCTGCCGCGAGTCTCAGTTCGGAGTGGCAGATGCCCGAGTGGGAGGTCGAACTGCTGCGCCGTGGCCACAGCATGCGCTCCGTGGGGAGCATCCTCGACGCAATCCCCCTCCTCGTGCCGTTCGCCGTGCTGAGGAGCCAGCTCTATCTCCTCCATCAGATGGGCGTCATCACCCTGCGGCCCCCGGCGGGCCCGGCTTAAAGAGTCAACGGGGAGATCCGGCCATATTCTCGCGAAGCTGGCGGATGGGCTCCAGGACGTACTCGATCGGGGTCCGACTTCCGACCACCACCCGGGCCTCGCCCCTCATGCCTGCACGCAGCGGCAGCGCCTGCCCCCCGACTTGGATCGTGTCCCGGTCGAGCTGGGCGGCGGCGATGAACTGCCCCCCGTCGCGTGAGGAGACGGCCGACGGGCTTATCCAGGTGATGGTTCCCGTGATGGTACCGTAACGCTGGAAGGGGAATGCTTCGGCGAGGAACCGGACCCTCTGGCCGACGGCAAGACGGGACATCGCCGGCTCGGACAGGAGCAGTCGCAGCCTCAGCTTCCCGCTCGTCCGGGCGAGCTGGCATAGCTCCTGCCCCTGCTGCACAATGCTACCCGGGTTGTTCTCGGCCATCGAGATGACAACGGCATCGTAAGGGGCGCGAATCGACACGAGGTTCTGGTCGGAGTCGCCGAGCTGCCTGCTCAGGGAGCCGAGCCGAATCTCAATCTTCTTAATGTCCGCAAGCCGGTCCGAGCGCTGCCGTTCCTGCTCGTTGGCCATCTGCTGGCGCTGCAGGACGAGCTGCTGGCGCGTCCTTTGGGCCACGCTGAGATCCTTCTCGGCCCCAGTAACCTCGAGGCGGCGCAGGATGAGGTCGGTCTCGGCATAGATCCCCAGCTTCAGCAGCTTCTCGACCCGGCTGGCGAGGTCGCGCTCCACCTCAAGAGTGGCCCCGCGGAACCGTATCTCCTCGTCGGTCTGCGCTATCTCGTGGTCCTTGATCTGAAGGTCCGCCGCATCCGTGACTTCGGCCCGCTTTAGGTCGTTGCGGCGCAGGGCCAGATCCGCGTCAAGGGAGCGGGCCTGGGCATCGCGGTCGTCGACATCCTCGGAACTCAGGACAAAGAGCTCCTCGCCGGCCGCGACCGCGCGTCCCTCCTGGATCCGGACCTGCCGCACAACCGCGGCGCGCGGCGCCTGAATCGGGTCGGCCCCGGCCTCTGGAACTAGCAGGCAAGGGCAGCGGATCGTCTCCGGCACGCGGACGAGGACCAAGGCGAGCAGGCCCGCCGCGAAAATCCCGATGACCAACCACGCCGCAGCCCGGAACACCCAGTTGGGCGGATCCCTAGAAAGCATGGACGACTCCTTTTCCAATGCCTCCCGGTCGGACGTCCTTGCGTTGGATTTCACGGTTGTGGTTCGGGTCAGAGTCCCAGTTGCTGGCTTGAGAGGTAGAAGTAGAGTCCCCGCTTGGCCATGAGCTCCTCGTGGTTCCCGGCCTCGGCTATCTCACCCTTTTCAAGCACCACGATCGTGTCAGCCTCCCTGATAGTGCTCAGCCTGTGGGCAATCACGATGCTGGTGCGCCCGGACATGAGGCGGCCCATGTTCTCCTGGATGGTGCGCTCCGACTCGGTGTCGAGGGCGCTCGTGGCCTCGTCGAAGATGAGGATCGGTGGGTCATTGTAGACCGCACGGGCGATCGCGATGCGCTGGCGCTGCCCCCCCGAGAGGGCCAGCCCGGATTCGCCGATCATGGTTTCGTAGCCCATCGGCAGGCGCATGATGAAGTCGTGGGCGTTGGCGACCTCCGCAGACCAGAGCACGCGGTCATAGTCGGGCTGGCTGTCGCCGAAGGAAATGTTGCCGGCTATCGTGGCGTCAAAGAGGTAATTCTCCTGCAGGACAAGGCCGATTTGCCGCCGTAGGTCACGGTGGTTCAGCGTCTTGAGGTCAAGGTGATCGATGAGAATGGAGCCCTCCGTCGCCTCCATGAGTCCGGAGAGAAGCTTGATCAGCGTGGTCTTGCCGCTGCCGCTGCGGCCGACGACCGCGACCATCTGCCCCGGGGCGATGTTCAGCGTGATGCCCTTGAGTATGGCCGGCGCCTCGGGCCCCCCGTATCTGAAGCCGACCTGCCTGAGCTCGATTCGCCCCTCAAGGCTCCTGACCGGCAGCAACCGGGAGCGGTCGGCTCCCTGCTCCGGCTCGTGCTCAAAGATGTCGTTCATGCGGTTCAGAAGCACCGCCGCCATCTGGACCGAGTCCCAGATCCCGAGCGCCCGGAGGATGGCGGCGTAGGCCATGGCCGTCAGGGAACTGAACGCGACGAAGCCGCCCACCGTGAGGCGGCCCTCGATGACGCTATGGGCACCAAACCAGAGGAAGAGTCCCGTCGAGATGAGTCCGATGGTCTGGAGGATCCCGTCGTAGGACATCACGATGAAGTTGCTCCGGAAGACCTTTCTCGAGACCGAGAGGAACTCGGAGAGCATCGTCTCGCGGAACGCGAGCTCGGCAGATGCCGCCTTGACCGCCTCGATTCCCTTGATGGCGTCAATCTGGCGCGAGTTGTACCTGCCCTGGCTCTGCTCGACGTCGGCGAAGAGCGGACGGAGGATCTTGACGGAGAAGACCATGAGCGCGGCATAGAGGGGGATCGTGGCGAGGAACACGACCGTCAGCCTGCCGCTGAAGGCAGCCATGAAGCACAGCGCCCCCGCCAGCTGGACAAAGGCGAGAATACCGCCGATGCCGTGCTGCACGAAGAACTGCCTGACCTGGCGCGCTCCGTCGAGCCTTCGCTGGATGTCTCCCGTGCGCCTGCTCGCGAAATACGACATCGGGAGCGACAGCAGCCTGCGCGTGAGGTAGTCGAGGAGGGCCGTGTCGATGCGCAGGGTGGCGAACCCGAGCAGGTACTGCTGCAGGAGATTGGCCAGCTGGTAAAAGACAAGGCAGACACCAAGCCCGAGCACGATCACGTTGAGAAGGCCGAGGTCGTTCTCGACAATGACCTTGTCAACCACGGCCTGGGTGAAGACCGGGAAGAGCAGCTGAAGGAAGCTCGTCACGCACGCAAGCAGGACGGCCGGGACAAGGACGCTGCGGGACTGCTTCAGGAACGGCAGCAGCCACGCCAGGGTTGGGCGGTTGAGCGGCGCGTTCTCGAACGCGATCGTGTAGTCGAAGAGGGCCGCGTATCCCGACCACTTCTCCCTGAACTCCTCGACCGGGATGCGGCGGATTCCCCTGGCAGGATCCGCCACCCGGACGCGGGAGGTGCCGACGTCGAACAGCACCATCCAGTGGTTGCCTTCCCAGTGCACGATCGCCGGCAGGGGCATCTCCGGAAGGTTGCGCATCGAGGCCTTCACGCTGCGCGCCGCGAGGCCCAACTCGGTGGCTGCGTGGCAAATGGCCTTCAGGCTCGTCCCGTCCTGCGAGACGTGGCACAGCCGCCTGATAACCGAAAGGCTGATGTCGCGCCCGAAATGCCGGCAGACCATCGAGAGGCTCGCGGCGCCGCAGTCCATCTCGTCGATCTGCTGGACAAACGCCATCCTCCGGATCTTGTGGGCGCGCCTGCCAAAGTGCCCCTTCTCGTCGGCAAAGGGGGCCTCGCCCTCCTCGGGTCCCTCGGCTTCGGCCTCCCCTGTTCGCGCCCCCTCCTGGAGGACGGCGCCTGCCTCGGCCGGCAGCGATTCTATGGAAAAGTCGAGCGGGACGCGGGCCTCGGTGTCCTTGTTGTACTGGGCCACGCGCTCGTCGAGCAGCTTCGAGAAGTCGGCAAACCGCTTTCTGAGGTCGTTGACGACCTCAGGCTGCAGCGCGAACAGCTCCGTATCGGCCGACGCCTCGGCCGAGGCCGCGCGCGGAGACCCGGTGAGCAACGAGAGTTCGCCGAAGAAGTCCCCCTCGCGGCAGAAGGCCAGGTTCCTGACCTGGGTCCCCTTCGCGGCGAAGATCCGCACCCGCCCGGTCCTCACGATGTACATCGGCCCCCCGGGGTCTCCCTCGCGCAGGATCATCTGCCCCTTCGAATAGCTCACAGGAGAAAGGTTCTCCACTAGCTCCCTGAGGGCCTGCGGCGACAGGCGTCCGAAATTGCTGAACTCGTACAGAAACCCGTGGAGGGCCCTGAGGCGGACCGAAAGCTCGACGTGGCGCCTCATCTCCGGGTAACGCTCGAGAAGCTCCAGGAAATCGTCTCGTCCGAGCCTGAGGACCTCGACCGAGGTGCTGCAACGCACGGACGCCGTGCGCAGGCCACTCTCCAGGAGCGCGGAGTCGCCAAACTCTGAGCCGGGCCGCAGGGAGGCGAGCACGATCTCGTCGCCCTTCTCCGTCCGCTTGACCACCCGGGCCCGCCCCGTCGCGAGAACGTAGAAGGCGTCCGACTCGTCTCCCTCGCGTACGATCAGGTCCCCAAAGTCGAAGCGCTCCACGCGAAACTTGTCGCAAAGCTCCGCCCGCTGGTCATCCGGCAGGAATCTGAGCAGAGGCGATCCGCGCAGCAGTTCATCGGTGTTGTCCGTTCGCATCTGGCTACAGGGGCCGTTGTATCAGGGTGTGAGTGCAATCCCTCCACCGGAGTATGTCATCGAAAGGCATTCGCGGATGAACTGCAAGAGGCCATTCGCCGCCTGCAGCACCCCATCCCCCGAATGGCGTCGCCGCGTTTCACAAGCGCCCCGTCGCTACCGCTCCCTGACCTCTAGAATCGAATGAACGGCAAGCCGCGCCAGGTGCATGCTCGCCCCGCCATCGGCGTATTCGAACGGCATGTTGGTTCTTCACCTCAAAGCCCAGGCACCGAGGAGTAAATCCCTGTCTGCTTCAGCAGACCGAGGTAGGCTTTGAAGTCAAAGGGCGGAGCACCGTACAAGTAGTGGTTAGCCCGGGTCTGTCCCGCATGCTCGTACCGGACCAGCAGCATGCCCTGCCCTTGCTGGTGCGGCAACTCCGCGACCCTCTGTCGTCCATTCGCGGCGACAGCGTAGCTTCCCGAGAAAAGCTCCCTTCCCGAGGCTAGCTCAGTCACCGTCACCCTGCCCTGCGCCGCCTCCAGGCTATCGTTCACCGCCACAAGGGGATAGTACCCCTCCACGGGATCGTTGATCATCAGGCACACGGTGGGCTGCACGTTCTTCAGGAAGTAGAAGGCGAGTTTCCTCGAGTTGTAATAGTCCACCACGGAATCCGAGATGATAGGCCAGCCATCACGCAGGTTCCACCAGATGATGCCCGAGCGCTCGAATTTGCCCGCGCGCCAAAGCTCCACGAAATACTTCATCGCCTCGGCCTGCACCGACTGGGACGCGAGGATGAAGGTATCCAGATCCTTCGGCACATCGCCGAAGAGGATGCGGATCTGCTTCAGCATGAGATCGTTTCTCCCCGCGGTGCTTTGCGAGAGGGGAAACTTGCGCACCGACTTCGTGAGCCAGGCCTCGTTCCAGACAAAGTCCCGCGTCCAGGGATACACGTCCTCCGGTTCGAACATCCTTTCGAGCGAGCTTCGGTTAGGACAGCCGTGATAGCCGATCTCGCTCACGAAATGCGCCGACGACTTTGTGTAAAAGTCGGCCTTGTAGTAGCCGCGCGGCCCCCAAAGGTGATCCTCGGGCAGAAAGTTGCCGCTGTTGCCCTGCTCGTAGCACGCACGGCTCACATACGGCGAACTCGGCAGATACGGCCGCGTGGGATCGAGTTCGTAGAGAACCGCCGGAATGACCGTTCGGCTGATGAGGTCGCGGTTTGGGTCGATGTTCAGGGAGCCCAACTGCCAGCCGAGCGCGACATCGTTTTCGTTGTTACCCGACCAGAGCGCGAGACTCGGATGATTGCGCAGCTTGCGCACGACACTCCGGACTTCGGTCTCCACCTTCTTCGCAAAGTCGGAATTCTGCGGGTAAAAGGAGCAGCCCATCGCAAAGTCCTGCCAGACGAGCAGGCCGTCGGCGTCGCAATAGTCGAAGAAGGCCTCGTCTTCATAGACATTGCCTCCCCAGCAGCGCAGCAGGTTGCAGTTGAGCTCCGAGGCTAGCTTGAGCACATCGATCACCTGCGAGGCGTCGCGGCTGTGCAGGGCGTCGACCGGCACCCAGTTCGTGCCGCGGATGAAGATCCTCTCCCCATTGACGACAAGGCAAAAGCGGCCCGGCTTCTCCGGCGTCGTGATTTCCGTGCGGTCGAGCTCTACCGTGCGCAGGCCGATGCGCGCGACCCTCGACGCGAGCACCTGGCCGGCGGCGTCCAGAATCTGGACGCCGGCTTCGTACAATGCCGGCTCGCCGTAGCCTTTGGGCCACCACAGCTGCGCGTCCGGGATTCGCAGGGAGATGCGCCCCGAATGCGAGAGCAGGGCCTCGCTCTGCTGGAGGACCTCCTTGCCCCCGAACCTCAGCGTAGCCTTCACGCGCAGGCCGTCGATCCGCGCAAAGGGCACACGGATCTGGTAGTCTGCGCAGAGCTCGGCCGTTTTCGCGGTGCGGTCGATGCGTAGGGTCATCCAATGAAGATCCTCGAAACGCACCGGCTCAAGGACGCGCAACTCCACGCCGCGCCACAGTCCGGCGCTCACCAAACGGGGCATGATGTCCCAGCCGTAGGCGTGCGGCGCCTTCCGGATATTCTCGGACTCCGAGTTGCCGTCCACGCGGACGCCGAGCGCCCCGAGGGGATAGTCTTGGGCCTCGATCACCGCCGAGCGCAGGATCACCCGGAGTTCATTCTCGCCTCCCTCGGCCAGAAGCTCGGTGATGTCATAGTCGTGTTCGATCAGCATGTTCTCGGCCTCTCCCACGTGGCGCCCATTGAGCCAGATCGAGGCTAGGCAGTCGATGCCACCGAAATGGAGCTGCAGGCGCTGCCCGGGCTGGAGCGCGCGGGGCTCCCAAAGCGGCGCGAATAAGACCACTGGTAGCCTTCGTACTTTCGCAGCGCATACACGTGGCTTCCGATCATGGGATCGGCGATTCTTCCTGCGGCGAGCAGGTCGAGCTCGACGTTGCCGGGCACCGTGGCAGCGACGGTTTCGACCGCGAGTGACGTTAACTGCCCCGGCTCCGTCACCGGTTTTTCCGCCTGGGGCCAGTAGGCGAGCGTCCAACGACCGTTAAGGGAGATGACATTGTCAGGCGCCGCCAGGGCGAGATTTGGGAACGAGCTCATGAACAAGAGTAGAAGCAGGCAAGAACGGGGGGAGGACGTTTTGCGCATGGTGGAAGGTGGTTCTTTCGGGGTAGCGTGCGCTAGGGTCCAAGAGCGCCAAAGAGCATGGATACTGGGCGCGGAGGACACAGATGAGCCAATTCCTATTTTCGCACTGCCTCCAGGGCCTGTCTGGATGATAAGTCGATATTGATACCGCTTGCGCGGGTTGTCCATCCCTGGTGGAGGCGAGGCCCGGCTCTGCGGGCCTGCTCGGAGCCCGGGATGGGTATTTGGCTTGGAGCGGCCGTCCCAAATCCACAGGTTCTCCGATACCCCACCCCGCGAAAATGAAGGCCCGCATCTATTACTGGTCACTGACGTCCGCCCTGGCCGGATTCCTGTTCGGCTTCGACACGGTCGTCATTTCCGGAGCCGAGCAGGCGATCCAGGCGCATTGGAATCTAAGCGCCGCCCTGCACGGCTTCGTCCTCGCATCGGCACTTTACGGCACCGTGCTTGGCTCCCTCTTCGGCAGCTGGCCGACCGACCGGTTTGGCCGGAAGGCCACGCTCATCGGCATCGGGGTGCTCTATGTGGTCTCGGCGGTCGGCTGCGCCTTCGCCGGCGGCGTGGGCTCGTTCATCCTTGCCCGCCTCATCGGAGGCCTCGGCATCGGGATCTCGACGGTGGTGGCGCCGCTCTACATCGCCGAGATCGCTCCCCCGGCCTACCGCGGGCGCCTGGCGGGCATGTTCCAGTTCAACATCGTCTTCGGCATCATTGTCGCGTTCCTCTCGAACTTCCTCCTTAAGGATGTCGGGGACAATGCCTGGCGCTGGATGCTCGGCGTCGCCGCTTTCCCGTCACTGGCCTATGTCCTTCTCTGCTTCGGGCTGCCCGAGAGCCCGCGCTGGCTGCTGGGCCGGCGCCGCGACCGCGCCGCCGGCCTTGCGGTCCTGCGTCGGATCTCCCCGGAGGCGTCGCCCGAGAGCCTCGAGGCGGTGGCGGCCGAGATCATCGCCGCCTCCCACGAGCGGGTGGAAGAGGGGCCCTTCTGGACCCGCCGATTGCGCGTGCCGATCCTGCTGGCCGTGCTCGTCGCCTTCTTCAACCAGCTCTCCGGAATCAATGCCATCCTCTACTTTGCCCCCAGGATCTTCGAACTCACCGGCCTCGGGGCCAAGGCGGCGCTGCTTCAGTCGGTGGGGATCGGGATCACGAACCTCATCTTCACCTTCGTCGGGCTGTGGCTCATCGACCGCATGGGCCGCCAGACCCTCCTCTACATCGGCTCGTTCGGCTACATCCTGTTCCTAGGCCTCACCTCGTGGGCATTCTTCTACGGGCATTTCGCCATCGTGCCGGTGTGCATCTTCGGCTTCGTCGCCGCCCATGCGGTCGGCCAGGGCACGGTGATCTGGGTGCTAATCTCCGAGATCTTCCCGACTCGCCACCGCGCGACGGGACAGGCCCTGGGCTGCTTCACGCACTGGTTCTTCGCGGCGCTGATAACGACCGTGTTTCCAAGCGTTGTGACCGCGTTCGCTCCGGGCTACGTGTTCCTGTTCTTCTGCTGCATGATGGTCCTGCAGCTGGCCTGGGTGTGGCTAATGGTGCCGGAGACAAAGGGCGCGACCCTCGAGCAGATCGAGCACCAGCTGGCACGGGAGTGAGCGGCCCGACGCAACTGTGGGCAACCGCCTTGGCGCCTCAAGAGGCGCAAACCCGTTCTCGCCGCATCGCTCCGTTTGCTCCCCGAACCAGCATCCGGCGCGTGCAAACCTGCGTATAAGTGACTATTACCCGGCCCATGGACATTCCTCGCGTCAGGTGCTGCCTCGCTGCGGGCACCCTGCTCTATTGCCTGTTCGCCTTGAGCGGCGTCCCGGGGCGGGCCCAAACAACCCCTGCCCCTGCGGCCGCCACCCGTGAGCTGACCATAGTCGTCGTCGAGTCGCTCGTCCGCGGACCCGGAAGGATCACGGACTTCGACAGGATCAAGACCGTGTTCACCGACGTGTTCGAGCACCGCAAATGGCCGGTCAAGATCAAGGTCGAGCGGTTTGCCGCAAACACTTCCCCGAGCGACATCGAGTTCCAGGTCTTCTACAAGGGCATTTACAAGGAGACACCGGTCGACCTGACCTTCCACGCGTGGATGACGCTGTACGACCACGGGGTGAAACACGACTTCGGCGTGGTGCGGTACCGCTACTCTCCGCGCCCGCTGCAGGACGAGGAGGACGTCCTTGAGCGCGTGGTCCGCGGAGCGGCGGAAATCGCCGCGTCCAAGATCGAGGCGGTCCTCTTTCCCAAGGCGGAAGGCCCGAAGCACTGACTTCTGGTTCCGCCCCTCCCGCCCGTGGCGCCCCATCCCGAGAACGCAGCTGTCATCGAGGAGGCCTGCCTGCTCGCCCAGTCCGGCGTGGGCGACCACGAGGCGTTCCGCCAGCTCTATGCCCGCTACAGCGCGCCCCTGTTCTCGCTGGCCGTCCGCATCGTGGGCGACGTCGGCGAGGCCGAGGAGATCCTGCAGGATGCCTTTGTTAAGATCTGGCGCAACGCCGCTTCCTTTGATTCGCGCAAGTCGCGGCCGTTCACATGGGCCGTCACGATCGTGCGCCGCACCTGCTTCGACCACCTGCGCAAGCACAGGCGCCTGCCCCCTACGGGACCGCTGCCCGCCGACGACGGCGCGCCCGAGGGCTACTTTCCGGTAGAAACCGTCCGGAGGGAAGCCGAGGCCCGCGAGGATTCCGAGCGCGTGCTCGGCGCGCTAAATGGGGTTCCGGCGAATCAGCGGCGCGCCCTCGAACTCGCGCTCTTTTCGGGGATGACCCAGTCCGAGATCGCGCAGCGCCTCGAGCAGCCGGTCGGCACCGTCAAGTCCTGGATCCGCCGCGGGATGCTCGACCTGCGCGCCAACCTCAACGAACCCGCACCATGAACCCGCAAATCGAAGAACTCGCGTGCCTCTATGTGATCGACCGGCTCGACGCCCGTGAACGGGCCGCCTTCGAAGCGCGCCTGCCCCACGACCCGGAGCTCGCGGCCCTCGTGGGCGAGCTCGAGTCCGCGCTCGCCCGTCGCGTCCGCGCGCTTCCGCGGCACGAGCCGCCGGCCGGCCTTCTCTCGAGCATCGAGGCCCGGATCGGCCGCCTGCCCGCTGATGGGGCGCCTGCCCGCGCACGCTCCGTCACGCCCCAATGGATGTCGATTGCGCGCTGGGCAATTGCGGCGGTCATCGCCGTCAGCGTCGGAACAATCGCCCTCAACCTGCGGCGGGCCAACGTCGCCGCCGGCCGCCCGTTCGTTATCATCGTCGGGCTCGACTCGAGCCGGAGCGCGCTTGCCGAGCTGCCGCTGCAGCAGACCCCCCAGAACGCCGATGCCCGATTCATCCAGCTCGCCTCGCTGGCCCGGCAGTTCTGGGAGAAGCCTGACGACCTTCCGGTCAAGATGGCGGCCGGGAGCGGACGCGGCTACGCGCTCTTCGACCCCGCGAGCAACCAGGGCTTCATCGCGATCCGGCAGCTTCCCGCAACCGATCGGGGCAAGCGCTATCACCTCTGGGTTCTGGACACCGGCTCGGGCCGGATCCGAGAGGCCGGCACCCTGCCGGCCACGGACTCGGCCCGCGGGCTCTACTTCTTCTCCGTTGCGCCGGCCGCGGGAGTGAATCCCGAAAGCCTGAACTTTTTCGTCACCTCCGAGGACGCCGCCGCGCCCGATTCGAGCCAGCCCAGGGGCAAGGTGGTGCTCGGCGACCGGCGGATCTGACAACGCGCCCCGGGGATCGCCCGTGGGTGACGGGTCCGTCAGTGCACCTCGATTGACGGTCCCGCCGCCTCCGGCCGCACGCCCGCCATCCTCCCGCCCTCCGCGCGGCGGCTGCGCACGAACTCGGCCGCCCGCTCCAGCGCGGTCGCGATGCGCTGCCCGTCAAAGGGCTTGAGCACGTAATCGACCGCCCGGACGTCGAAGGCGTCCACCGCGTACTTCGGGTGCGCCGTCACGAAAACGACGGCCGGGCGCTCGGAAGGCTCCAGCCCGGCGACCGCCTGGAGCCCGTCGCATCCCGGCATCTGCATGTCGAGGAAGGCCACGTCTGGCCTGTCGCGTCGCATGGCCTCCATAGCATCGGTCCCGGTGCCGTACTTGCCGACGATGTCGATGTCCTTTGGCAGGAGCGCCAGCAGGCGGGCCAGGGCCAGCGGCTCGTCGTCCGCGACCAGCACGCGAAGCCTTGCGCCGAGGGGGGCGCGCGCCGGCTCCGAAATGGCCGCGCTCGCCGCGGGCCGGGCGCCGGCGTCCCCCTGCCGGTCCATTGCGGCCTCGGGGGCCGCACACGGGGCGTCCCTAAGCTGCCTGCGGACCCTGACCGCGAGCGCAAGCCCCTCGAGGACGGGCACGGTGTCCTCCCAGGCAAGGCACCCGTCGGTGATGCTCTGTCCATAGACAAGGGGCCGCTTTGCCAGACTCTGCGCCCCGCCGACAAGGTTGCTCTCGAGCATGATCCCGGCGATGGCGCGCTCGCCGGCCCGGATCTGGGCCGCAAGGGCCGACGCCACCGCAGGCTGCCTCGACGGGTCCTTGCCGCTGTTCGCGTGGCTGCAGTCCACCATGAGGTGCGGGGCAAGCCCGTGCTTCCTCAGGATGGCGGCGGCGGCGCGCACGTCCGGCGAGGAGAAGTTGGGGCCGCTGGTGCCGCCTCGCAGGACGATGTGCGTCTCGTTGTTTCCTCCGGAGACCCTGACCGTGTGCGACCCGTCCCGGGCGAGCATGGGAAAACGGTGCGCGGCGCGCGCCGCCCGGACCGCGTCCACGGCCACAAGGAAGTCGCCGTCCGTCCGGTTCTTGAACCCAACTGGCATCGGCAGCCCCGAGGCGAGCTCCCTGTGGGTCTGGCTCTCGACCGTCCTGGCCCCGATGACCCCCCATGAGACCAGGTCCGCATAGAACTGCCCGAGGATGCTGTCCAGGAATTCGGTCCCCGCGGCGAGGCCGAGGCGGTTGATGTCCACCAATAGACTCCGGGCGCGCTGGAGGCCCTCGTTGATGTCGAAGGAGCCGTCGAGGCGGGGATCGTTGACGAGGCCCTTCCAGCCGACAACGGTCCTCGGCTTCTCAAAATAGACCCTCATGACGACCCGCAGGTCGTCCGCGTGCGCGGAAGCGAAGCCGGCAAGGCGCCCGGCATACTCCAGGGCCGCCGCCGGATCGTGGATCGAGCACGGGCCCACGACGACGACAAGCCTGTCGTCGCGCCCGGCAAAAATCCCCGCGATCTCACGCCGGGCCGCGGCGACAAACCTCGCCCCTTGGTCGTCCAGGGGATAGCGCCCAAAGAGGTCCGCCGGCGCGGGCAATTGCTTTGCGGCGCGGACCTGCGCCTCCGGCGCCGAAACCCGGGCCTCGGCGGGAGCCGCCTGGTCTTTCAGGAAGTTCGCGAAATTCATCGGGAGGCGGTCGCGCGGCGCCGCTTTAGATCACCGCTACGGCCTCCATCTCGACCAGCAGGTCGTGGCGGCACACGTCCGCGATCATGCAGACCTTGGGGAGCGCCGGGATCCCCAGTAGCCGCGTCACCCGCTCCCATGCCTCCCACGCCTCGCGATTCTTGCAGAACAGGGTCGCCGACGTGATGTTCTTCAGGCCGCCGCCCTGCTCCTCCAGAATCGCCGCGATGCACATCAGCGTCTCGAGGCTCTGGCCCTCCGCGTCGCCGACATGCGTGCTCGCGCCCACGGAGTCAATGCTCGCGGTGCCCGAGATGAAGACCGTGCGCCGGCCCTCGATCTCGAGCGCCATTCCGCGCGAGAACGACGAGCCGTAGTTGAACGAGGAGTCCTGCCTCGGGCTCCGGCTTATCGGCGTGGCCCTGGCGGCGCCCGGGTCGTCGGCGTCGAGCGCCAGAACGTCCAGGATGCACTCCTCGTCCCCGCTCTGGCCCATGATCCCGGTGCTCGCCGGAAACGCCGGCCCGCCCTCCAGCCCGAGCCCCTCTTTGCGGTAGATCGCGGTGCGGACGCCGTTCAGCTCGCCGTACCAGTCGAGCAGGCGCGCGACATAGATCCATGTCCGCAGGATGCTGGTGAACCTCATGCCGTGGGCCTTCAGCGCGAGCCCCATGTTGGTGAACATCTGGGTCGCCTGGGCGACGCGGTCCGCGCCGGGTTGGCCGCTGATGCTCGGAAGATGGAGCAACCTGAAGCCGCTGCCGGTCCAAAGGCGACCGCGACCGGTGACCGGGTTCTCGACCGTCTTGACGCACACCTCGCCATCGCGCGGCGAGGTTCCCCAGATCTGCACGCCAACGAAATCGCAGCCCTGAAGCGGGGCGCCTTGTATCCAAGTCACCGCCATCGTTCGGTCGAGGCCGCGCTGGCGGTAGATGGTGTCCCGGCGCTTGAGCACCGCGGTCCTCACTCCGGTACGGCCGTAGACCTTCTCCTGAAACGGCTGGATTCTCTTGAGGACGAGCGCCGCGGCGACCTGGGAGAAGACCTCCTCGGCCGCGGCGGAGGCGGACAGGGGCTTTTCGACGGTGGCCGTGATGAAATAATCCGTGAATGACTCGCGTTCCGATTGCCTGATCTCGAGCCGGCATGAGCCCGAGGTTTCGACGACATTGGTCTTCATGTTGGGCGGGCTATCGGCAGGCGCCGGGTTAAGCGGGTTCTCTGCAAGCTGCGATCGGTCTTGATCTCGGCGCAGCGGTGCCAATTCGGGAGGTACATTCAATAAGGACATTTAATGTAACTGTGTAATATGGCCGGAGATGTGTGGTGCATTTCGATCAGAGTCTCATGGGAGACACAGCCCGCATCCTCAGCTGTTCCCGTCACGGGCGGCGCACAAGGCGTATACCTGATCCCTTGAGCTGTATAGAGCCTAGGGGCGAAGTGCTGTATTTACATGGCGAAAAGCGAGATCTGGGGGGCGAGATTCGGACCTAATGGCGACCCTGAACGCACGCATCTACGACCGGAATACGTGTCCGTTCGCGGGCAATCGGAGCCAGGCCTAGGTCGATTGAAGATTGGCGCTCAGAAGCGGCCAGATACAGATAAGAAATGCTAATGAGGCGACAATATTTGCCTTATTCAGGCCCGTGCCGCTCACCTCGGTTCACCTGCATTTTGCCCTAGGTCACCGAACCTGAATCAGCGCTTCCATGGAAATCATTCTTGACTCGGCTCATTTTGAAATGAGAGTGATACCCATTATCATATCATGAGCTTGCGTGGCGCAATATTCATTTTGCTGATATGCATTGGGTTACAGTCGACGTTCGGTTCAATGGCCGAGCCGGGCGGAAAAGAGACGTCCTTTGAAATCCGTTTTTCTGATCACCATTTCACGCCGCAGACGTTGGTTGTTCCCGCTGGGCAACCCCTCGTGCTGACGGTCGTGAATTCGAGCCACGAGCGGATCGAGTTCGAAAGCTTCAAGCTCAACCGGGAGAAGGTGGTTGGTCCAGGCGAGACCATCAAGGTCCGCCTGCCCGCGCTTCCCGCCGGCACCTATGACTTCTTTGACGATTTTCACCCGGACGTGGCCGAGGGAGAGATCGTTGCGAAGTAGCCCCGGCGCCAAAGGCACATGAGACCATGCCCCTGCTCCCATGCGTTTCTCTGCGTAGCCGCGTTTTGCTCTCTCGGCGCCCTTCGCTGCGCCGCGCAGGTTGATCCCTGGGAGTTCGAGGTCTATCCCTATTCCACGACGCCCAGGGGAATGGCCGAGTTTGAGACCGACAACTCCGTTGTGACCAGCGGCCATGACGAGGGCGGCGAAGGCACAGCAGCCGGCACGATCCGCAGCCAGGGAATGTGGAGCAACGCCTATGAGTTCTCCTACGGCCTCACCGACCGGATAGAGGGCGCAATCTACCTGAACATGGCCCAGCCCGATGGCGGCGGTCTCCGGTGGGCCGGTGACAACATCCGGCTCCGCGGCAGGTTGTTTGACCAGGGAGTGCTTCCCGTCGATGTCGGCTGGTACGCCGAGCTCGAGTGGCACAAGACGCCGCAGTTTGACGACGCGATGAGGGAACTGGAATTCAGGCCGATCCTGGAAAAGGACGTCGGGGCGTTCTCGATCCTGGTGAACCCCAAGTTTGAGAAGGTCCTGGCCGGAGTCGGCCACGACCAGGGATTCGAGTTCGGCTACGACGCCGGCATCCACTACCGTTGGACGCGGGCCCTGTCTCCCGGGCTGGAGCTCTATGGCGGCGCGGGGCTCGTCGACCAGCTCGGCCCTTTAAACGGGCAGCAGCATTATGTCTTTCCCGTCGTTTGGGGCGAACTTCCGCACGGCCTCGAGTACAATTTCGGCGCGGGCTACGGCCTTACCCACGGCTCGGACCGCGTAATCGTGAAGTCCAACCTTGAGCTGGAGCGGTTTGTCGGCGCGCTGTTCAAGGCCTCGGCTGACAGCGGCTGGTTTTTCTAGGCGCCGCGCGACGCTCGAAGCGCGGCCGCTCCAGACCCTCCCAAGGGGCGCTTGCACTCCGGCGGTTCCCGCGCTCATTCATCGCATGATAGCCTCGCTTCTTAGCCACGACGAGCGCCCGAATACGGACGAAGCCCTCATCGACGCCTACTCGAGCGCCGTGTCCGGCGCGGTGTCGGCCGCGCACCCGGCAGTCGTTCATATCGAGGTCCGCGGCGGCAGCGCCCCGGGCGGAGCCGGTTCCGGCTTCCTCATCTCCCCCGACGGCTACCTGCTGACCAACAGCCACGTCGTCCACGGCGCGTCCGAGATGCGGGTCTTCCTGGCGGACGGACGGCGGCTCGCGGCGGATCTCGTCGGGGACGACCCCGATTCCGACCTCGCGGTCCTTCGGGTGAGCGCGGACGACCTGGCCCACCTCACGCTCGCCGACAGCAACGCGGTGCGCCTCGGGCAGATCGCCATCGCGATCGGCTCGCCCATGGGGTTCCAGCAGACGGTCACCGCGGGCATCGTGAGCGGCCTCGGCCGGTCGTTGCGCGGTGCCTCCGGCCGCCTCATCGACAATGTCATCCAGACCGACGCCGCGCTCAATCCCGGCAATTCCGGAGGACCGCTCGTCAACACCCGCGCCGAGGTGATGGGCGTCAACACCGCCATCATCCGCCCGGCGCAGGGCATCTGCTTCGCGATCGCGAGCAACACCGCCCGCTGGGTCGCGGCATGGCTCATCAAGGACGGCCGGATCCGCCGCAGCTTCATCGGCGTGGCCGGCCAGAACGTGCCGCTCCTTCGCAAGCTGGTCCACCATCACCGCCTGCAGCAGGAAACGGGCGTGCTGGTGGCGGCCATCGAGCCGGACAGCCCGGCCGCCCGCGCGGGCCTTCTGGAGGGGGACATCCTCCTCGCGCTCGACGGCGTGGCGACGCCCGCGGTCGATGCGCTCCACAAGCTCTTGACGGGCGACCGCATCGGCGAGCGGGCCATCGTGGGGTTCATTCGCGGCGTCGAGCTGCGCCGCCATGCAATCATCCCCCTTGAGATGCCAAGCCGGGGCTGAGCCCGACGACGCCCCTACCGGTGGCGCATGAGCAGGAAAAATAGCCCGACAAGGAAGGCGAGCGAACCGACGCCGATGATGACCCCGGCCAGTATCGGCGTGCCGTGAAGGCTGATCCGGAAATGCGGCGCCTGAAGCCTCCCGCTTAGCCCCGTGACGTGCACCCGCTCCGGGGCGTCCAGGTCCGCGCGGAACGCTGCGACCGTCTGGTAGCGCTCCTCGGGCGCGCGCCGCAGGGCNNGGGTCCTCGCCTTGGAACGGGAGGACGCCCGTCAGCATCTGGTAGAGGATCACCCCGAGGCTGTAGATATCGGTGCGCACGTCGTTCTCCTTGTTGCGCACCTGCTCCGGCGCCATGTATTCCGGCGTTCCGAAAAGCGGCGTCAGGCCGGCGAGGATGCCCTGGCCCGCGTCGGCCTCGGCCGCAAGGCCGAAGTCCAGCAGGCAGAGCCTCTGGTCGCGGCAGATCATGATGTTCGCGGGCTTGACGTCGCGGTGGATGATCCGGCGGGCGTGCATCTGGCCGAGGGCCTGGCACACGACGCTGGCTATCCTGAGGGCGTCCCCCTCCGGCAGCGGCCTCCTTCTGTGGATCACGTACGCAAGGGTGCAGCCGTCCAGGAATTCCGTGACGAAATACGGGCGGCTCTTGGCGGCGTCGTCCACGGGGATGAACCGCAGGAGCATCGGGCCGCAGAGCGTCGAGCAGATCCGCTCCTCGCGCTGGAAGCGGCCGAACGAGGCCGGATCGTTCTGCACCTTCATGAGCGGGATCTTGACGGCGACGGTCCCGCCCCGAACCCGGTCCTCGGCCCGGTAGATGGTCGCCATGGCGCTGCGCCCTATGGCCTCGCCGATGACGAACCTGCCGTCCAGGACGTACCCGGACGGAAGCTCCTCCTCGAGCGGGGGGCCGATGCCCTCGCGCTCGGTCAGGCCCATGCATGACTCGACTCCCGCCAGCGGGTGCGGATCCATGGCCATTGCCTGTCTTGAATCCCTTGCGCGGGCAAGCGCCGGGTCGATCGCGGTGGTGTCGGTCATGCTTTCCCCCATAGTAGGGGGCTTTGCGCGGCCGGGTTAATTAATATGGGCGCGGAAGGTGTTAAGAAAACATTAAGCGCCTCGGGACGGTGCAACTACGTAATACTTCTGATTCCAGTTGGTGGCCCGGTCTGATTTCCTCGACGGCCAGAAGATGAGAGTTCACCTCCTATCAGCTGTCGTGGCGCTGTCCGTCCTCTCCGCATTGGCCGGCTGTTCCAAGGCGCCCTTGGGCGCGGCCAACACCGTTCAGCCGCACCGCCACCATCACCACCCGCCGCACGGCGGGACGCCGGTGGTGCTCGGCGACGAGGACTACCACATCGAGCTCGTCCTCGACGAGTCGTGGGGCGTTCTCCAGGCCTTCGTGCTGGACAGCGAGATGGAGAACTTTGTCCGGTCCTCGGCGCCCAGGATCGAGGTCACGGCGACCTTCGCGGGCTCAGCCCACACGCTCGTGTTTCAGCCGGTGCCCAACCCGGAGACGGGCGAAACCGTGGGCGACACCGCGCTCTTCGAGGCGCGGGCCGATTGGCTGAAGACCACGAAGCAATTCGACGGGGTGCTAAGGAGCGTCGAGATCCGCGGCACGACGTTCACGGACGTCCGGTTCAACTTCCCCAAGGGCAACGACACCGACCGCTGACGGCCCCGGCTAGCGGGCGGACAGCGCGTCGACGATCGCCCGCACATTGTGCCGGTACATCGAGTCGTACGTCTCTGCGCCGCTGCCCGGCGGCCCCAGGCCGTCCGCGTAGAGCGTCGCGCCCAGGCGGACGCCGGTCTCGCGGACGAGGTTCTCGACGAGCCGCGGGTTCGCGCTGTCCTCGGCGAATACGGCGGGAATCCGCTCGCGCCTGATCAGGTCGATCAAGCCCGCCAGATGCCTTGCGTCGGCCTCGCTGTCGGTCGACAGGCCGCTGATCGCGTGGACCTCGAACCCGTAGTCGCGCGCAAAATAGCCAAACGCGTCGTGGGACGTGACCAGGTGGCGCCGGTTCGGCGGCAGCCGGCCGATCTCGGCGGCCGCCCACGCCTTCAGGCCCCGGAGCCGCGCCTGGTAGGCCTCCGCGTTCGCCGAGAAGTCCGCCGCCGCGGCCGGACGCGCCTTGGCGAACTCCGCCCGCACGATGTCCGTGGCGATGAGCATGCAGTCCAGGCTATGCCACCAGTGGGGGTCCCTCTCGCCTGCGCCCGGCACCCCGGCCATCGCGACGGCCTCCGGCAGGGCGTCTCCGACGGCGACGACGCGGCCGCTGGAGCCGGATCCGGCGACGAGCCGGTCCAGGTACGCCTCGAGGCTGAGCCCAGATGCAAGCACGACCTCGGCGTCAGCCACGGCCCGGATGTCGGCCGGCGAAGGGTTGAACGTGTGGGGGTCCACGCCCGGCTGGACCAGGCCCACGACCGAGACATGGCTGCCGCCCACCTCGCGGGCGATCTCGGATAGCACGGTGGTCAGGGTCACCACCCGAAGCGGGGGCGTCTGCGCGCCCTGCGCCCCGCAGGCGGCAGCGGCAAGGCCGAGGGCGGCGAGCAAGCGCGGCATCCTCATGCGGCGGGCGGGCGGGCCGAGCCGAGCCTGAGGCCCCTCAAGGCGCCGTAACGCGGGCTGAACAGAACCGAGACCAGAAACGCCGCGCCGAGGCAGAGCACGATGGAGGCCCCGCTCGCCAGCCCCGCATGGAAGCTCACCAGGATCCCGACCACCGAGCCGCCGATCGCAAGGCCGACGGAGAGCAGCAGCATCGAAATGAACCGGTCGCACCAGAGGTAGGCGCTCACGGCCGGCAGGAGGAAGAGCCCGAGCGCCAGCACGATGCCCATCGTCTGCATGGCCGCCACGAGGTTGAGCACGGTCAGCGTGAGGAAGCCCAGGTGGACGAGGCCGCCCCGCCCGCCGGTCGCCCGGTGGAAGACCGGGTCGAAGGTCTCCAGGAGGATGCTCCTGTAGAATATCGCGAACAGGGCGACCGTGCCGGCGCTGACGGCGCCCGCCAGGCGCAGGTCGGAGGCGCCGACGCCCAGGACGTTTCCGAACAGGAAATCCGCGAGGTTGATGCGGGTCGGCAGCTTGCTGATCAGGGCCACACCCATTCCGAAGAAGACGATGAAGAGCGACCCGAAGGCCGCGTCCTCCTTGACGCGCGTCAGGCGGCTCAGAAGCGCGCTGCCGAGCGCCGTGAGGAGGCCTGCGACAAGGCCCCCGAAGAACAGGGCGGAGGTGCTCGTTCCAAACAGGAGCCAAGCCACCGCCACGCCCGGCAGGAGCGAATGGGAGAGCGCGTCGCCCATGAGGGCCAGCCTGCGGAGCACGAGGACGCATCCGAGCAGGCCGCCGCTGGCGCCGAGCAGCACGGCGGAGAGCAGCCCGCGGCGCATGAACTCATAGGAGAAGGGCGCCAAAAGCAGGTCGTGGACGCTCATGGGTGCGCCTCCCCCCGGGCCGCGCCTGCGTGGACGCAGTGCCCGTGGCGGTAGGCCCGGTCGATGTTGGCCGGGGTGAGCACGTCCGCGATCGGCCCGGCCGCGACAAGCGAGGTGTCCAGCAGGACTCCCCGGGTGAAGCAGGTGCGCGCGATGCCGAGGTCGTGGACCGCGGCTAGGACCGTGCGGCCCTGCGCCTCCCACTTGCGCAGAATGTGGGTCAACTCCTCGCTGCCGAACAGGTCGAGACCCGCGAACGGCTCGTCCAGGAGGAAGATGTCGCCTCCCTGGGCCAGGGCGCGCGCAAGGAAGACCCGCTGCTGCTGGCCGCCGGAGAGCCTGCGGATCTGGCGCCCGGCGAGCTCGGATATGCCGAGCTCCTCCAGCGCGCCGTCCACGAGCTCGCGGTCGGCCGCGCCCAGCCGCTGGAACAGGCCCAGGGACGGGTATCTGCCCTGCTCCACCACCCCGCGCACCGTGATCGGGAAGTCCCAGTCGACCGCGTGGCGCTGCGGGACGTACGCGAGCCTCGGGCGCGCGTGCTGCGGATGGGCGTCGCCGATCCGGACCTCCCCCGCCGCCAGGGCCTGCCACCCGAGCACGGCGCGCAGCAGCGTGCTCTTGCCCGCGCCGTTGGCCCCAAGGACCGCGGTCGAGCTGCCGCAGGGCGTCTCAAACGAGATGTCGCTCAGGGCGGTCAGCCGCCCATAGCGCACGGTGACGCCGCGAAACCGGAGAATGTTTTCATCTGAAGCCACCGTGAGTCACACACCCTACCAGACCCGTCAATATGGGGAAGCCATTCCGCGGATTCTTTCGCCCGGCGGGGCGGGCACCCTACTTGGGCGCGATCCTCTCGGCGGATTTCGTGACGTTCGGGCACGCGTCGACCCACGCTCCGCGGGGCCTCGCCCATTCGGCGGCGTTCGCGATCACGCGCTGGACGTTCTCGTCGTGGTACGTGGGATAGGTCTCGTGGCCGGGCCTGAAGTAGAAGATGCTCCCGTTCCCGCGGCGCCAGCAGCACCCGCTCCTGAAGACCTCCCCGCCCTCGAACCAGGAAATGAAGACCTGCTCCTCGGGGGCCGGGATCCCGAACGGCTCTCCGTACATCTCCTCCATGGGAAGCTCAAAAGAGCGGTCGATGCCCTTGGCGATCGGGTGGCCCGGGTTGCAGACCCAGAGTCGCTCCCGCTCGTCGGCCTCGCGCCATGTGAGCGAGCAGCTGGTCCCCATGAGGCGCCTGAAGATCTTCGAGTAGTGGCCGGAATGCAGGACGATCAGGCCCATGCCCTCAAGGACCCGCGCGTGGACTCGGCCCACGACCTCGTCGCTCACCATGTCGTGGGCCTTGTGCCCCCACCAGGTGAGGACGTCGGTGTTCCGGAGCCGCTCGGCCGTGAGGCCGTGCTCCGGCTCCTGCAGGGTCGCGGTCGTCACAACCGCGGACGGGAGGAGCTTGATGAGCCCGGCGGCGATGGCCGCGTGCATGCCGTAAGGATAGACCTTTTTGACCTTGGCACTCGTATGCTCGTGGACATTTTCGCTCCAGACCGTTATCCTCAGTGTGCTCATGGTGGGTGTTGTGCGACTCCCCTTTAGCCTGCCCCAACCCCTAGACGCAACGTTATGAACATTCGACGCAATCAGATCGGCCGGTGGATGGTGGCGCCGGCGCTCGGGGTGCTCCTCGCGGCATGCGCGGCCCCGGCCACTTCCCCCACAAAGACGGTGGAGGTCACCCTCGCGCCCCCCTTCGGCGACCACGCGGTGCTGCAGCGGGACAAGGCCGTGCCCGTCTGGGGGCGCGCCGGCGCCGCGGACGCGGTCACCGTCACGTTCCACGGGCAGTCCGTGCGCACGGTGGCGGGGCCCGACGGGCGCTGGAGGGTGCGCATCGGACCGTTCGCGGCCAGCTCCGAGCCGGCCGACCTGGTCGTGGCTGGAGCCAGTACGCTCACCCTTCACGACGTCGTCGTCGGCGAGGTCTGGCTTTGCTCGGGCCAGTCGAACATGGAGTTCACGGTTGACGACGGCGGCTCCACGTACCGGGTGAACGGGCCCGACGCCGAGGTCGCGACGGCCAACGACCCCCTCATCCGCCAGCTGAAGGTGGAGCGCACCGTGTCCACGGTCCCTGCCGAGACGGTGAGGACCGGGGGATGGCAGCCGGCCTCGCCCAAGACCGTCGGCGGGTTCACCGCGGTCGGCTATTTCTTTGCCCGGGAGGTCCACCGCGCGCTGGGCGTGCCGGTCGGCATCATCGACAGCCCGTGGGGCGGCACGCCGATCGAGTCATGGATGAGCGACCCAGCGAGGAATTCGACGTCGCTCGCCGCCGTTCTCGACGCCAGGTGGAAGAAGCAATTGAGCGAATGGCCGCCGGAGCGGGTCGCCCGGTATCCGGCGGACATGGCGGCCTGGGAGAAGGCCGAGCGCGAAGCGAAGGCCAATAACACCAAGAACCTCCTGCCTTGGCCGCAGCCGCCCGCGGCCCTCGACTCGCCCGCCCTGCCCGGCGGCCTGTTCAACGCCATGATCGCGCCCCTTCAGCCGGTGGCGCTCCGGGGCGTGCTCTGGTACCAGGGCGAGTCAAACGTCGGGCACGGCGAGGAATACGCCGAGCTCTTCAAGACGATGATCCGCTCGTGGAGGGAGGGGTTTGGCCAGGGCGACGTGCCCTTCTACTTCGTGCAGCTCGCGAATTTCGGCGACGAGGGCGAGCGCGCCGACCGCGGCTGGGCGTGGCTGCGCGAGGCGCAGGAGCAGGCGCTCGCGCTTCCCAATACCGGCATGGCCGTGACGATTGACATCGGCGAGGCGCACAACATTCACCCGAGGAACAAGCAGGAGGTCGGGCGCCGCCTCGCCCTGATCGCAAGGGCCAGGGTGTACGGGCTCCCGCCCGAGGTTTCGGGGCCCGTCTTCGCCGGCGCGGCCCGCGAGGGCGCCGCGATGCGGGTGCGCTTCACCCACGTGGGGGACGAGCTGCAGGCGCATGGCGGGGAGCCGCAGGCCCTTGAGCTTGCCGGCGCCGACCGGGTGTTTCATCCCGCGACCGGCATCATTCAAACGGACTCGCTGCTCGTGTCCTCACCCGAGGTCGGCGAGCCTGTCGCGGTGCGCTACGCATGGACAAACTCCCCGCGCGCGAACCTCTACGGCGATACCGGCCTGCCGGTCGTGCCCTTCCGGTCGGACAGCTGGTAGGTTCGTGGCGGACCGTGTTTTTGAGACGGACCGCTTGAATTTTGACCTCACATAGCCTAGTTGGTAGCGGATGGATCCATTTGAGGAGAAGCGGCGTTTCTTTGTCCTTATAACAGGGGTATTTGCACTCGGCATCGCGGGCGGATGTGAACGAAGCCAGAATCAGGCTCCGCCCGCCCAGGACGCCCAGGTTGTCGCCGTTGAGCAGCGCGACGTCCCGGTGGTCGACGAGTGGGTCGGCACCATGGACGGTTTCGTCAACGCCCAGGTGCGGGCACAGGTCTCGGGATACCTGATCAGGCAGGACTACAAGGAGGGTTCGGCCGTTCGGCAGGGCGACCTGCTCTTCGAGATCGACCCGAGGCCGTTTGCGGCGGCGCTGGCGCAGGCCGAGGGAGCGCTTGCCCAGGCTCAGGCCCAGCTCGGGAAGGCCGAGCTCGACGTCGCGCGCTACATGCCGCTCGCCCGCGACAAGGCCATCAGCCAGGAGGAGCTCGACAACGCGGTCCAGGACCGGCTGGCCGCGCAGGCCCAGGTCGCATCGGCCCACGCCGCCGTCGACCAGGCCAAGCTGAACCTCGGATTCACCCGCATCACGGCCCCTGTGGACGGCATCTCGGGGCTCATCCGGGCGCAGGTCGGCGACCTGGTCGGCCCGACGACCGGCGCGCTGACGACCGTCTCGACCGTCGACCCGATCAAGGCGTACTTCCCGATAAGCGAGCAGGCCTACCTCGGGTTCAGGGGGCGCGAGCCCGGCGCGCCCGCGATACCCAAGGGCACCCAGTTCGGGCTCGTCCTTTCCGACGGCTCCACCTACGTGCGCAAGGGCGAATTCTACGCGATCGACAACCAGGTCGATGGCAACACCGGCACGGTGCGGGTCGTGGCGCTCTTCCCGAACCCGGACGGGCTGTTGCGCCCTGGGCAGTACGCGAAGGTGCGCGCCGTCGTGAACGTGGTGAAAGGCGCGCTGCTCGTCCCGCAGCGCGCGCTGACCGAACTCCAGGGGAGCTACCAGATGGCGACGGTCGACCCGGAGAACCATGCGCACATCGTGACGGTGAAACCGGGGGTGCAGGTCGGGAACCAGGTGGTGGTCGAGTCCGGGCTGCACCCGGGCGACCGGGTCGTCGCGGACGGCACCCAGAAAATCAGGGACGGCGCGGCGGTGAATCCAATTCCGTTTGCGACAGCGGAGCCCGCCAAGTAGCCGCGCCGTGTCAAAGTTCTTCATCAATCGCCCGATCGTCGCGATCGTGATCGCGATTTTGACGGTCATCGTCGGCGCGGTCGCGCTCGTCTCCCTCCCGATAGCCCAGTTTCCAAAGATCGTGCCGCCCGAGGCGCGCGTCACCACGACCTATGTGGGCGCGGACGCCCAGACGGTGGAGCAGTCCGTGGCGACGCCGATAGAGCAGGTCTTAAGCGGCGTCGACAACCTGAACTACATGTACTCGATCAACGGGAGCGACGGCTCGCTGCGGCTGACGACGAACTTCGATATTGCCACCGACCCGAACACCGACCTCATCCTGACGCAGATGCGGGTGATCCAGGCGAGCCCGCAGCTTCCGTCAGACGTGGCAAATTTTGGCGTCACGGTGCAGAAGCAGCTCACGGCCCCGCTCATGTTGGTCGCGCTCTACTCGCCGAAAGGTTCCTACGACAACACCTTCCTGGCGAACTATGCCTACATCAACATACTCGATCAGCTCACCCGGATTCCTGGCATCGCGAACGCCACGGTATTCGGCGCCGGCCAGTATGCGATGAGGTATTGGGTCAAGCCGGATCAGCTCGCCAAACTCAACATCACCGTTGGCGACATCATCCATGCCGTGCAGAGCCAGAACACCGTGAATCCGGCCGGCCTGGTCGGGGCGGAGCCGGCCCCGAAGGGGCAGGATTTCACCTACTCGGTCCGCGTCCAGGGGCGCCTAGGCTCTCCGGAGGAGTTCGGGGCGATCATCATCCGGGCCAATCCCGATGGATCGGCGGTGCGCCTTAGGGACGTGGCCCGCGTCGAACTGGGGGCGCAGGTTTACAACCTGGTTGGAAGGCTCAACGGCAAGCCGGCCGCGAACATAGCGATTTTCCAGCTCCCAGGATCCAACGCCCTTGACTGCGCCAACGGCGTGAAGGCTGCAATGGCACGCATCAAACTCAGATTTCCGCAGGATTTGGACTACGAGATTGCGCTCGACACAACGCAGGCGGTTTCCGAGGGCATGCGCGAGATCTCCAACACGCTCTGGCAGGCGATGCTGCTCGTCGTCCTCGTCGTCTTCGTGTTCCTGCAGGGCTGGCGGCCGACGCTGATCCCGATGCTCGCGGTGCCGGTCTCGCTCGTCGGCACATTCATCCTGTTTCCTGTGTTCGGATTCTCGGTAAACACGCTCTCGCTGTTCGGCCTCGTGCTGGCCATCGGACTGGTCGTGGACGACGCGATCGTCGTGGTCGAGGCCGTGGAGCACCACATCGAGGAGGGCATGTCGCCGCGCGATGCAACCATCAGGGCCATGGAGGAAGTGTCCGGGCCCGTCGTCGCGATCGCAATCATACTGGCGTCGGTGTTCATTCCGACCGCGTTCATACCGGGCATCACCGGCCGACTCTACCAGCAGTTCGCGCTCACAATCGCGATCTCCGTGATCATTTCTGCGTTCAACGCGCTTTCGCTGAGCCCGGCCCTATGCGCGATGCTGCTGCGCCCGAAGGACGAGTCGCGCGGCCCGCTGGGCGGGTTCTACAGATGGTTCAACGCCACCTTCCTGCGGGTGCAGACAGGCTACGTGGGCATCTCGCGCCGTCTCATTCAGAAGAGCGTCGTCTGCTTCTGCGTCCTGGCGGGCTTTGTGGCGCTGGCGGTCCTGCTCAACAGGAGGCTGCCCGCCTCGTTCCTGCCCGAGGAGGACCAGGGCTACATCTACGTGGCGCTCCAGCTTCCAAATGCGTCGTCGCTCCAGCGGACGAGTGAGGCCGCCCGGAAGGTGGAGGAGATACTGAAAAACACTCCCGGCGTCAGAACGTACACATCCGTCATCGGGTTTTCGCTGCTGAGCACCGTCACCAACACCTACAGCGCATTCTTTTTTATCAACTTCAAGCCCTGGTCCGAGCGGACAAAGCCGGAGGAGCGCTTCGATGCGATCAGGGCCCACCTGAACAGCGAGCTGCGCAAGATTCCGGAAGGAAGGGCTATCGCCTTTTCACCCCCTTCGATCCCGGGGATTGGAACCGCAGGCGGCTTCACCTTCATCCTGGAGGACCGCGCCGGCAAGGACATCGCCTTCCTTGCCGACAACGTGAACAAGTTTATGGAGGAGGCGGGCAAGAGGAAGGAAATCGCGGGCCTCTCGACAACCTTCCTTCCCTCGGTTCCGCAGATCTTCGTCAAGGTGGACCGCGCCAAGGCCATGAAACAGGGCGTGGAACTCGCGGACGTCTACCGGACGCTACAGTGCTACATGGGCGGCATATTCGTGAACTATTTCAACCGGTTCGGGCGCCAATGGCAGGTGTACGTGGAGGCTGAGGGCGAATACCGGAACCGGGCCGACAAGCTCGGGAGCTATTACGTGCGCAACCACGACGGTGCGATGGTGCCTTTGTCGGCGCTCACGACGGTAGAGACCCGCCTCGGGCCTGAGTTCACCATGAGGTACAACCTCTACCGGAGCGCGCAGATCAACGGTTCGGCGGCCCCCGGTTACAGCTCAAAAGAGGCGACCGTCGCGCTCGAGGAGGTTTTCGCAAAGACGATGCCCAGGGAGATGGGCTTCGACTACCTCGGGATGTCCTTTCAGGAGAAGAAGGCCGAGGAGGGCGTCCCGCCAGTGGCGATCTTCGGGCTGTCGCTCGTCTTCGTGTTCCTGATCCTCGCGGCTCTCTACGAGAGCTGGTCCCTGCCGTTCAGCGTCCTGCTCGGCGTGCCGGTCGCGGTGTTCGGCGCCTATTTCACGCTCTTCGCACGGCACATGGAGAACAATGTGTTCGCCCAGATCGGGCTCATCATGCTGATCGGGCTCTCGGCCAAGAACGCCATCCTCATCGTCGAGTTCGCGCGCACCCGCTACGAGCACGGCGTCCCCTTGCTCGACGCGGCGCTCCAGGGCGCGAAGGTCCGGCTGAGGCCGATCCTCATGACGTCCTTTGCGTTCATCTTCGGCTGCGTGCCCCTCTGGCTCGCGAGCGGCTCGGGCGCCGTCGCGCGCAAGGTGATGGGGACCACGGTGATCGGCGGCATGCTCGCCGCCAGCGGCCTGGCGATCTTCCTGATTCCGGTCACCTTCTACGTGATCGAGATGTGGGCCACCAAGGGCCTGCCCCACAGCGCCCGCGCAACCCCGCTGCATCCGGTCGCGGAGCACCCCGAGTTCCGCATCGGCGAGCGCAAGCCGGACGGAAAGGACCACTGACGATGCGCGCAAAGCCACTCTGGCGATCCTGGGCGCCCCTGATGTCCCTCGTTCTCGCGGGATGCGCGGTGGGACCCGACTTCAAGCGGCCCGCCACGGAGGCGCCGGCCCTCTTCCGCGGGCAGTCCGCCGAGGGCGACCGGTCGGTGGCCGACCTCGCATGGTGGGACCTCTACAAGGACCCCCGGCTCGAGGAGCTCATCCAGACAGCCCTTGTGAACGGCTACGACGCCCGCATCGCGGCGGCGCGCGTGGTCGAGGCCCGCGCGATCGCGGCCCAGGTGCACGGGCAGAGGTTCCCGGCGATTGGCTACGAGGCGAACGCCGACCGGGGCCGCAACGCCGTGCTCGGGAATCCCTACCCCTCGTCCATCGCGTCCACGTCCAGCGGCTTCGACGGGTACCTGGGGGCCGCGTGGGAGCTCGACCTCTGGGGCAGGGTCCGGCGCCTGGACGAGGCCGCTCGCGCGCAGTACCTCGCGACCGAGGAGGGGCGCCGGGCAGTCCTGCTCAGCCTCGTCAGCGACGTCGCGACGGCCTACTATGAGCTGCTCGAGCTTGACGAGGAGCTCGCCATCGCCAGGAGCGCCACGGAATCCTTCGGCGAGAGCCTGAAGCTTTTCACCCGGCAGCTCGAGGGCGGAGTGGCGTCGCGCCTCGACACCGCGAGCGCCGAGGCGGCGATGGCGACCAGCGCCGCGCGGATCCCCGAGCTGGAGAGGCAAATCGCGGCCAAGGAGAACCAGATCAGCGTGCTGGTGGGCGCCAACCCGGGCCCCGTGGTGCGCGGGGCCCGCCTCGCGGACCAGGCCGCGCCGCCCGAGGTGCCCGCGGGCCTGCCGTCGGCCCTGCTCGAGCGCCGCCCCGACGTCCGCGAGGCTGAGTACGCGGCGCGTGCGGCCGACGCCGGCATCGGCGTGACCGTCGGCGGCTTCCTGCCGCGCATCGGCCTTAGCGCCATCCTCGGCGCGGTGAGTCCGCAGCTTAACCAGGTCACCTCCCGCAGCGCGGGCCTCTGGTCGATCGGCGCCCAGGCGACGGGCCCCGTGTTCCAGGGCGGCGGGCTCCACGGCCAGTATGAGCAGGCGAAGGCCGCCTGGGAGGTCGCCAAGCTCCAGTACCAGCTGGCGGCCCTGAACGCCTTTGGCGACGTGGCCAATGCGCTTGCCTCCCGCCAGCGGCTCGCGGAGGTGCGCGAGCAAGAGGAGCGCGCCGTCGCCGCGTACGCGGAGGCTGTGACGCTCTCCACCCAGCGCTACGCCGCCGGAAAGGCCAGCTATTTCGAGGTGATCCAGGCGCAGCAGCAGCTCTTCCCCGCCGAGGTTGCACTCGCTCAGACGCGGCGCGACCAGTTCACGGTCGTCGTGCAGCTCTACAAGGCGCTCGGGGGCGGCTGGAAGCTGGCCGACGCGGCGTGGACGAAATCGGGTGGCCAATAGCGCTTGGGCCGTATAAGAGGCCGAACACTCCAGAGATGGCGGGGCATACAGATTCCGGGACCCTTTCGCTGGGGCGTTGCCCAAGGGGCGCCGGATGATTCCCTGCGCTGGCGCATCCCCGGACCCGTCCCCCAAGAACCGGGCTCCAATAAAAACCCCGTCCCCATGCCCTCATGAAATCCGCACGCACCCCCCGACGATACGGCATGGTCCTCCGTGTTAAGCCCGAACGTTTCGAGGAGTACAAGCGGCGCCACGCCGCGGTGTGGCCGGGGGTGCTGGCACGCATCTCGGCGTCGCAGATCAGGAACTACTCGATCTACCACAGGGATGGCTGGCTCTTCTCCTATTTCGAATACTGGGGCGACGACTTTGAGGCCGACATGAAGCTGATGGCGGCCGACCTGGAGACGCGCCGCTGGTGGGCCGTCATGGAGCCCATGCAGGATCCGCTGCCGAACCGGGCGCCGGGCGAGTGGTGGGCAAGGATGGAAGAAGTGTTCCACACCGATTGAAGATGGGCATGGAATTCACGGATTCCCACGTCCACTTCTGGGACCCCTCGCTGCGGCGCTACCCGTGGCTCTCGGCCGTCCCCGAGATCGCCGGGGCCCACGGGCCCGGCGACCTGGTGCGAGAGGCGGCCGGCTCGCCCCCGTCGAGGATCGTGTTCGTGCAGGCCGACTGCGAGCGGGGCTCGGCCCTGGACGAGGTCGAGTGGGTCGAGTCCCTCGCGGGTCACGCGCCGCAGATCTCGGGCATCGTGGCGTTCGCGCCCATGGACGCAGGCCCGGGCACCGCGGCGGCGCTGGAAGCCCTTCGCGGGAGGCCGCTCGTGCGGGGGGTTCGCCACCTGATCCAGGGCGAGCCTGACCCGGGCTTCTGCCTCTGCCCGGCGTTCCTGGAGGGCGTGCGCCGGTGCGGGGAGCTCGGCCTCTCGTTCGACCTTTGCGTGCGCCATCCGCAGCTCGCGGCCGTCGTAGAGCTCGCGAGGCTCTGCCCGGGGACGTCCCTCGTCCTCGACCACGCGGGCAAGCCGGACCTGCGCTCGAACGTCCTCGACCCGTGGCGCAGCCACATCGCCCAGCTGGCCGAGTGCCCCAACGTCACCTGCAAGGTCTCGGGCCTCGTGACCGAGGCGGGAACCGCTGCGCTTGATCCCGAGCGTTTTGTCCCCACTATCAGCCACCTGATTGAGACCTTCGGGCCCTCGCGCCTCCTCTTCGGAAGCGACTGGCCTGTGGTCAAACTCGCGTCCCCCTACCCAACCTGGCTCAAGATGGCCCGCACGCTTCTCGCCCACCTCCCCGACTCCGACCAGGCCGCCATCTTCGGCGGAAACGCCGCGCGGGTATACCGCCTCGTCCCGTCCTGACGTACCGGCGCCACCTTCCGATGTCCAGACTCGACAGGAAGTCCGCACGCGTGCCCGGAGCGGGCTTCGGGACCGGGGATGCGGTCGCCCCGTGCTTCGCGGGCCAAGGCGCGAGGGCCCGGGTCGCCGACCGCGACGAGCCCAGGGAGGCCCAGCTTCCGGCGCTCGACGCCATCGAGGCCTACGCCTACCCCGCCGGGGCGGTCTGGAAGAACCTCGCGTCCGCGCCCCCGGGGCGGGCCCTATAGGATGCAACGGCCCCGCCGCGATGTCCCCCGGCCGTTTCCGTCGCTGCGCGCGGACCCGGGGCCGCCGCCCTTTCCATCCATGACCCATGGGCGCTGCATAGGCTTCGACGCCGACGACACGCTCTGGCACAACGAGAACATCTTCGAAGGGGTCCACAAGCGCTACTACGAGCTCCTCGCGCGGCACCACGACCGCACGACGGTCGAGCGGGCGCTCTTTGCGACCGAGATGCGCAACCTCGAACTCTACGGCTACGGGATCAAGGGGTTCATGCTGTCGTCCATCGAGACCGCAATCGAGCTGACGAAAGGGAAGATCAGCACGGGGGAGGTCCGCGAGCTCCTGTCGCTCGGCCGGGAGACGCTCAATCATCCGGTCGAGCTCCTGGACGGCGCGCGCGAGGTGCTCGAGATCCTCGCGCCCCGGTACCGCCTTGTCCTGATCACGAAGGGGGACCTAAGGGACCAGGAGCGCAAGCTGTCAAAGTCTGGGATCGCGGGCCTCTTCGCCGCCATCGAGATCGTCTCCGAGAAGGATTCCAGGACCTACGAGCGGATCTTCCAGCGCCACGGGATAGACCCCGCGACGTTCCTGATGGTGGGCAATTCGGTGAAGTCGGACATCCTGCCCGTCCTCGCGCTCGGCGGGTCCGGGGTCCACGTGCCGTACCGCATCACGTGGGGCCATGAGCAGGCCGAGACCCCGCCCCAGAGCCAGGGGCGACTCTTTGCGGCCGCCTCGCTCAGGGAACTGCCCGTGATCGTCGACCGCTGGGCGCAGGCGACCTGAAGCGCCGGGTTGCGAAACCTTGGGTTTTGCATCCCAATGCCGGCATGCCCACCCTCTATGAAACGCTGCGCGCCGACATCGTGACCGCGATGAAGGCCCGCGATACGGCGACCGCCACCTCGCTGCGTACCGCGGACGCGGCCATCCAGCGCGCCTCCATGGACCTCTCCAAGCCGATCGACGACGCCCTCGTCGTCGCCACCGTCCGCAAGGGCGTCAAGAACCTCGCCGACGCGAAGGCCGAATTCGAGAAGGGGGGCCGGGCGGACCTTGTCGCGGCCAACGAGGCCGAGATCCGCCTGCTCGAGAAGTACCTGCCCAAGGGAATCGACGGGGCGCAGCTCGAGGCGCTGATCGCCGACGCGATCAGGGAATCGGGGGCCCAGTCCCGAAAGGAGATGGGCAAGGTGATGGCCGCCCTGAAGGCGAGGCCGGAGGCGCCGCTCATTGATTTCTCGGCGGCAAGCAAGCTGATCCAGGTCAGGCTTCCCTGACCCAGGGAATCCGGGTCTGGACTTGGATTGGGCCCGTGTTAGCGTCGAGGTTCCCACGATCCCTCGGCGGATCCGTTTTTCTTCAACCCCCACCCTAGATGAATCGCATTCCCTGCCTCATTGCATGCGCCGCGCTGGCGACGGCCGCGGCCCAAGCCCAGAAATTTGAGGGCCTTGCCCTCACCCCTCCCATGGGATGGAACACCTGGAACACGTTTGCGGGCGACTGCAACGAGTCCCTGGTCAAGGAGACGGCCGACGCGATGGCCGCAAACGGGATGCGCGACGCCGGCTATGTCTACGTCGTGGTTGACGACTGCTGGGCGAAGAAGGAGCGCGATGCGGACGGCCAGCTTGTGGCGGACCCCGCCAAGTTCCCGAGCGGCATGAGGGCCCTCGGCGACTACCTCCACTCCAAGGGCTTCAAGTTCGGGATGTACGGCTGCGCCGGGAAGACGACCTGCGGAGGCTATCCAGGCGGCCGCGGGCACGAGTTCCAGGACGCCCGCCAGTACGCGGCCTGGGGGGTCGACTACTTCAAGTACGACTGGTGTGACCACGGGACGGCGAACGGCCCGGAAACCTACCGGATCATGAGCGACGCGATCCGCGCGGCCGGAAGGCCCGTCGTCTTCAGCCTGTGCGAGTGGGGCCAGAACCAGCCCTGGCTCTGGGCCGAGCCCGTCGGGCACCTCTGGCGCACTACTGGCGACATCGGGCCGGGCTACGTCGCCAGCGGCAAGAACAAGTGGGAGCACGGCTGGAAGACGCTCCTCGATATGAACGTGGGCCTCGAGAAATACGCGGGCCCCGGACACTGGAACGACCCCGACATGCTGGAGGTGGGCGCCAAGGGCCTGACCCTCGCCGAGTCGAGGGGGCACTTCAGCCTGTGGTGCATGCTGGCGGCCCCGCTGATCGCCGGCAACGACGTGCGCCACATGACCCCGGAGGTCCGGGCGATCCTGACGAACAAGGACGTGATCGCGGTGGACCAGGACAAGCTGGGCCACCAGGGCTTCCGGTACCGCGTCGACAAGGACAAGGAGATCTGGGCGAAGGAGCTCTCTGACAAGAACTGGGCGGTGTGCGTGCTCAACACCGGCGACGCATCGGCCAAGCTCACGCTCGACATGCACGAGCTCTCGTTCCTCACCGAACAGTACTACGACGTGACCGACCTCTGGACGGGCAAGCCCTCGGGAACGGCGCTGGAGCCCCACACGGCCACGGTGGACTCGCACGACGTGATGCTCCTTAGGCTGAAGCCCGGCTCCTGACACGCGCCATGAGTCTCACACGAAGGCAGGCCCTGAGCATCATGGCAGGGGCGATACCCGCAATCGGTCTGAGGGGCGCCGCCGCAGCCGCGCCCGCTCCAGATGTCCCGTCGAAGCTGCCCCCAGGGATCATGCCCGAGGAGGGCCCATTCACCGGAACGCGAGCGTCCCTGCGGACGTACCAGGTGCCGGACTGGTTCCGCGATGCCAAGTTCGGCATGTGGGCCCACTGGGGGCCCCAGTCCGCGGTCGAGTACGGCGACTGGTACGCCCGGCTCATGTACCTTCAGGGCTCGGACCAGTACAACTACCATGTCGAGCACTACGGCCACCCGTCGAAGTTCGGGTTCAAGGATACGATCCCCATGTGGAAGGCGGAGAAGTTCGACCCCGCCCACCTCGTAAAGCTCTATAAGAATGCGGGCGCCAGGTACTTCATGACGATGGGCGTCCACCACGACAACTTCGACCTCTGGAACTCGAAGCACAACCGGTGGAACGCCGTGAACATGGGCCCGGGCATCGACATCGTCGGGGCCTGGCGCAAGGCGGTCCGGGACGAGGGCCTTAGGTTCGCCATAAGCGAGCACCTCTGGATCACCTACAAGTGGTACTCCGTCGCGCACGGCTCCGACCTGACCGGGCCGCTCGCGGGCGTCCCCTACGACGGCAGCGACCCCGCGTCGAAGGACCTTTATGTGGACTCGGACGAGGTGTGGGCGGGTGACGTCGAGTGGAACGAGGACCAGATCCCCAACTGGTGGAAGCGCCACTGGCACGACCGCATCACCGACCTGATCGACCAGCACGAGCCCGACTTGCTCTATTCCGACGGCTCGCTCCCCTTCGAGGACTACGGCTACTCCGTGGTCTCCCACCTCTACAACACGAGCGCCCGACGAAACGGGGGCAAGGTCGACGCGGTCTATTGCTCAAAGCGCGACCGGGACAGCCAGCAGGGCCTGTGCGTCCTCGACCGTGAGCGCGGCGTCCTGGACGACATCCTGCCGAGACCGTGGCAGACCGACACCTGCATCGGTGAGTGGCACTACAAGCGGGGCACCCGCTACAAGACTCCAAAGATGGTGGTCGACATGCTGGTGGACATCGTGAGCAAGAACGGGAATCTGATGCTGAACGTCCCCCTTCCCGCGAGCGGGATGCCCGACCCCGAGGAGCTGGAGGTCGTCGCGGAGATCACCGCGTGGATGGCCGTGAACAGCGAGGGAATCCACGGCTCGCGCCCCTGGAAGAAGTTCGGCGAGGGCGCGCCCGTCCAGTCGTCCGACCAGAGCTCGAAGGCGTTCAATGAGAACTCGAGGCGGACCCTCGATGCGAACGATGTCCGGTTCACGACCAAGGGCGACGTCCTCTACGCATTCGTGATGGGAAAGCCGGAGTTCCGCACCATCATACGCTCCCTCGCCACCGACACGGCGCTCAAGGTCGGCCGGGTCACGAGCGTCGAGCTCGTAGGCCACGACGGCAAGCTGACCTGGACCCAGGACCAGGCGGGGCTCACGATCAATATTCCGGACGAGCTTCCGACCCGCCACGCGGTCGCGTTCCGCATCCGGGGCGCCGTCTGACCCGGATCGCGGGAGGGAGCTCAGGCGGGCGCCCCAGCCTGCGCTCCCGTTGTCCGCGCTCTGTAGATCCGCCGCACAGTGTCGCAGACCTGCTCCACCGTGATTCTCTTCATGCACACGTTGTCCCGGCAGGCCGTCTGACGGTTGTTGAAGGCGTTGACGCACGGGCTGCAGGCGATGCCAGCCCAGATCGGATGGCTCCGCGGCCCCGGGGCCGAGAACAGGAGCGGCGTCTCGGGGCCGAAGAGCGCCACGACGTCGATCGACGTCAGCGCCGCAAAGTGCGCCGGGCCGCTGTCGTTCGTCACGAGGACCTCGGCGAGGCCGAAGAGCACCAGGAGCTGGCGCAGCGTCGTGCGGCCCGCCAGGCAGACGCACCGCGGGGAACCGACCGCGCCGGTGATCGCCTCGATCCGGGAAGCCTCCTCGGGCGAGCCGGTGAACCCGATCCAAAGCTCGGGGAACTCGGCGGTGAGGCGCGCCGCGAGGGCCCCGTAGTTCGAGGAGTCCCACTTTCGCAAGGGAAGGAGGTCGCTCGCGTTGGCGTTCAGCACCACGAGCCGGGCCCCGGCCGGCACCCCCAGCCCGGCAAGCATGCGTTCCACCTCGGACCGTTCCCCGGGCCCGGGCGCAAAGAGCGGAAGGGGCGGGCTCTCCGGCGGAATCACACCAAACGTAGGGAATCTCCCCGCGTCGGCATCCAGCGCGAGGACGAGGCTCGTGAAGGTCCGGCTTGTGTGCAGGTGGGGGTTGTAGAGGACGCGGTGCGTCATCAGGTCGCCCCGGTAGGGTCCCTCGCCGAAGTACACGTGGAAGCCGACCCGGGTTCGCGCGCCGGTCAGGTAGGCGATCGCCGCGGAGAAGCGTGAAAAGAACTCCATGTCGATGCACGCACCGAGGCGCCGGCGGCGGATCGCCGAAAGGACCCGGACGCCGCTCGTCATCATCGCCCAGGCGGACTCGGTGCGCACGGTGAACACGTTCTCCGGGGCAACCAGGCCGATCAGGTCGACGATGAACCGGTTCTCCTCGAAGACCAGGAAGTGGATGTTCTCCCTGCCGACGCGCTCGACCGCGCGGCGGACCGCCTCGTGCGCGAGCACGGTTGAGCCCTGCTCCGCCAGCTTGAGGAACAGGATGCTTTGGACCGCGCCGGAGCCGCGGCGCCCGCTGAGGAGGTCCCCCAGGCGGCGCACCACCGTGAGCAGCATGCACACGGGCGCTCCGACCCACCGGTCAAGCCACTGCAGGGTGCGCGCGTCGCTGCTGAATCGTTTCAAGGGTGATTCGGGTCTTGGCTGACTTCACTACCCGACGCCAGCCCTGAGAGGCGAGTGAAATGCTCCATCCGCCGATTTGGAGTTGCGCAACCGGGGATAATGGACGAACCGTACGGTCATCGAGCGCGAACTCAACCGCAACGGGACCGCCAGGGCGATGGCCCTCCGCGGTGCGGAGGAAGGGCTCCGGCCCGCGCGGCAACAGACCCCATGACGACACTTCTCCTTGCAGTCTACTTTGCGACATGGGCGTTCATCCCCCACCTTCTGCTGCTGAAGAAGCGGCCCGCGGCGACCCTGGCGTGGCTCTGGGCGATCGTGTTCATCCCGTATGTCGGCGCGCTCGCCTATTTCGCACTTGGGACCGATCGGCTGAAACGCCGCCGGCTGCGACGCCGAAGCCTCTATTCGGCGCGTTCCACTCGAAGCAGCGCCCCCGAAACCACGACGGACCCTGCGACGGCGCGCATGCTTGAAAGGGTCTCCATGAGAGACCGCCAGTTCTTCCAGCTGCTTTCGCGCATCAACCAGCTTCCCGTCAGTTCCGCGGGCAACCTCCGCATCCTGCGCGATTCGGTGGAGTTCTATTCGGCCCTGGAGGAGCGGATCAGGGGCGCCAGGCACCACGTTCACCTGGAGTTCTACATCTGGAACCCGGACGGGACCGGCGCGCGGTTCCTCAGCCTGCTGGTCGACGCGGCGAGGCGCGGCGTCGTCGTCCGCTTGCTCCTTGACGGCGTGGGCTCGCACGGATTCACGGAGAGCCTTCTCGCGGACCTGCTGGCCGCGGGCGGCCGCTTCTCGTGGTTCCAGAGCCTGGACCCGAAGCGCAACCGCTTCTTCCTCAACCTGAGGAACCACCGCAAGCTTCAGATCGTCGACGGCGCAGTCGCGTTTGTGGGCGGAATGAACATCGGCAAGGAGTACGAGGGCCTCGACCCGAATCTCGGCCACTGGCGGGACGTGCAGGTCGAGGTCGACGGACCCATCTCCCGCGAGCTGCAGGATGTGTTTGCCGACGACTGGTTCTTCGCGACCGGCGAGAAGATATCCGCTCCGGCGTACTTTCCCGCGCCCGGACCCGAGGCGCGGCACCTCGCCCACGTGGTGCTCGGCGGCCCGGACCGGCGCAACGAGCCGATAAGCAAGTCGATCGTCAGCCTGCTGAACGAGGCCAGCGGGCGCGTCTGGATCGCGACCGGGTACTTCGTGCCGGACGACGTCATCCTCGCGGCGCTTGAGCTGGCGGCCAACCGAGGCGTCGACGTTCGACTGCTCATCTCGGAGAGGAACGACCACCCGTGGCTGGTGGTCGTGGGGCGCTCGTACTACTCGCAGCTGCTCGCTGCGGGCGTGCGGATATTCGAGTACTCGGTCGGCATCAACCACGCGAAGGTCATGCTGGCCGACGACCGGTGGGCGATGATCGGATCGGCTAACCTGGACTACCGGTCGATGCGCCTGAACTTCGAGCTCAACCTGCTGTTCCATTCGGCGGAGCGCAACGGCGAGCTCGCCCGCATCCTCGAGCACGACTTCAATCTCTCCCAGGAAATCGAGCCGGCGGTGTTCGCGAAGCGGCCCTTCCGAAGGAGGTTCGCTGAAGCCGCGCTAAGGCCCCTCTCGCCGATGCTCTAGGCGCCGTCCAAGGAATTGACGGGCCAGCTCCTCGCGCCAATCCTTCGGCGCTATCCACCCAGCGCCCCCAGACAATCTTGAAGGAGCCAACCCGAGCGGACCGACAGTTGAGGTGCTTCCGCAAGCGAAGGTATCGCACCCAGGGCGACGCGCTTGACGCCGCGCTCTGCGCCGGCGTCGAGCGCCAGCGCAAGGCCTACCTGTGCCCTTACTGCAGGCTGTGGCATCTGACGACAGTCGAGTGACCCCCTCCCCCCCGCCGGCCACGCGCGGGAGGTCCAGACAG
>PLTZ01000038.1 GCA_003164715.1 Opitutaceae bacterium
AGGTTATGAGCCTGACGAGCTACCAGGCTGCTCCACCCTGCAATATGGGAGGGTCAACGTGCTTTGGGGCGGCTTTCCTGTCAATGCCTTTCCCTATTTAAGCCGCACCCGCATCTCGGCGGTTCCCTGGTTGGGATCGTCAAGGGCAAGGCTCACCGAGGCCGTCGAAAGACGCTTTATACGAATCGGGACGAGCTTTCCCTTTACCTTCGTCGTGAAGACATCGCCCTCCTTATGGAGCTGCCCGTCAACGGTCAGCTGTGTCGTGCCGCCCAACGTGACGACTCCGCCAATCTTCATTCCGGCGATCGCATGGGTAAGGAGTATGTCGCCGACCTCCGGCGCAGACGAAGTCTGCTGCGACTGCTCGGACAGCTTGTTCTTGGAATTGTCGGCGGGGGTTGACGTGGATTTCTCGGCGGTTGCAGCCAGCATGATTGCCGGCATCCGAAACGGATTCCACTGGGGGTCGAACGGCGCGGGCTTGATCCTGTAGTGGTAAAGGCTGTCCATCTCGGAGCGGACCTTGCGGAACCTGATCTTTAGCAGGCTGTCCTGCGCGGCGACCCTCACCGCCTGCGTCGGTGGTGGGGGCGGTGGCGGCTTGTTCCGGTTCATCGTCATGTGCCAGCTGACGGCCCAGATGATGATCAAGGCCACCAGGATGATAATCTGGTTGCGTTGGCTCTTCATTTCTTGCCGAGCATCTGGACGTTCATTTCGAGGATGACCAACGGGTTGGCCGTCTCGAGCTCGACGCGCCTGTACGTCAGCAACGGGATGTAGGTGAGGCGCGGTCCGGTCTCCAACGCGTAGAGAAACGCGGCAGTCTGCTCGTACGTGCCGATCGCCCGGATCGAGAAGGGGATCCGCTTGTAGAGGGATCTCGAATTAGAGGTGATCGCGTTCTCGGGGCGCAGCTCGAGGATGCGCACCTTGGTCTGCTGCTCGATCTTGTAGAAATACCAGAGGTTTTCCGCGAGGTTCTCCTCGATCACCAGGTTCTCCTCGATCCTGCGCGTGCATTCCAGTGCCGCGAGGCGCTCCTGCCTAACGGACGGGCCGGAAATCATCGACGCCATCGCCAGGTCGCCGTCCTGGGTGATCTGCTTATGCTCGAGATCGAGCCACTTCATGTTCGAGTAGATGTACCAGCAGCAGAGGAAGCAGACGGCGCAGATTCCCGCGCAGAGCGCGCTTAAGGGGTGGCGGCGGGCCGCGGCGATCCACTGCATGAGGTCGGCGACGTTCATTGGGTTCGCGGCTTCAGGTGCAGGGTAATCGAGTAGACCATCACCTGCTCGTCCTCGGGAGAGCGGTCGAGGCTCGTGACGTTGATCGGCCCGAAATGCGGCCCGACCTCCGGATCGTTGCGCAGCTTGTCAAGGAAACTGCCGATGAGGCGGCTCGCCCTTTCCGACGCCTCGCGCATGCGTCCGCGAACGACGAACTGCCCCTCAGTGAGCTCGATCGAATCGATGACCATCCGCTCCGGCAGGCTGCGGCCGAGCTCGGCGATGAAGCCCGAAAGGAGCAACGGGTTCTTCATCTCCGACGAAGCGCTCTCAATCTTCTTGGCCTCGTTCTCGTAGAAGCGCTGCAGGCGCCTGATCTCAATGACCTCCCAGCGGTCATCTTCCAGGTGCTGGGCGGCGTCCTCGATCTGGTGCCTCAGGCTCAGATCGGCGTAGGTGTACCATCCCGTGAATAGGACGGCGGCGAGCGCGATGGCGCATGATACGGCGTAGGTGATGAACCGTATGCCGACGACGCTGTCCTCGGGCAGCTCCGCGACGAGGCGGCAGTCTACATGCCAGTTCGAGGCAAGGGAAAGGCGTTCGCGGGCGCTCGTCATGACGTGCCGGACGCTCGCCCGGGAGAGAGCTGCGCGACGAGCGACAGCGGCTGTATCCACGAGGGGCCGAGGAGGGCGTGCCCGGGGGCGTCAAGCCCCACCGCGGGCAGCCATTGGGCGTAGTCCGGAGAGAAGTACTCGAGATCGACCGCGGCGGCGAGGGCCTCCTCGAGCCAGGCCAGGCGCTCGGGCAGGTGCGCGCAGAAGAGGGCTCCGATGCGCTGTCCCGTCTGCATCTCGAAATAGTCGACCGCGGGCCTCAAGTGCCTCGAGAGCATCCTGATGAGCCGGCGCCCGTGGTGCTTGAGCTCGTCGGTCGGCTGCTCGAGCAGCTTGCGGGCCGCCGCCGCGTCGGGTGCGGAAAGTTCCTTCATGGCGGCCTCCTCGATGGACAGGAGGCCGTGGGGGAGCGGCGGCGGCGTGTGCACGCCGTCCTTGCCGATCAGGTAGAGGTGCGTCTGGTTGCGGTAAATCTCGCAGGCCGCGATAAGGTGGGGATATCCGGTGAGGCTCGCGTAGCGTGAAAGACCTCCCAGGAGCACCGGGGTCCCCAGTTCAAGCCGGCGGGGGCGAACGCCCCAGTCTTTCAGCCTCACCTGGGCCTCCCGTGCCGCCGACCATGGAACGCCAAGGTAAAGGGCCGTGCGGGTGCTCGATTCCACGGTCAGGGGGGCGCCGTCCGTCGGGTTGAGGGCGGCCACGTGCCAGGCCTTCGCCGACACGATCTTCGCCTGCTCCGCGATGACATTGTAGAGGAATTCGCGGTCGGACAGCCTGCGGACATTGATGCCGTCCCGCTGGAAGATCCGCTCGGCCGGGTGAAATCCACAGTAGGCAGAGACGAAACGGCCCGCCCGATCGCCGAAATTGACATCGAGCCAGCGCGCCACCGACCCCGAGTCCGTCGCCGCGACCTCGGCAAAGGTGTCCACGGTCAGGGGCCGGACATCAAGTCGCCCAAGCCGGGCCAGTTGCACACAGTGGTCCGTAAGGTTGATCAGAACACCGTGGCGTTCCTTGCGTTTGAACATGCGCAAGGCATTAGGCAAAACCACCCCGTGCCTGTCAATCGGCGTCGGGACGCCTAAACCGGCTCACTGCACGGATGTAACTAGGCTGCTGTACTGTGCAGGCGACAGCAGGTTGTCGAAGGCCGCTCCGCTCTGCAGCGAAAGAGACTTATTGTAGGCGGGCGTCGGCGACCTTAGGGCGAGATCGTAATGGATCGTGGGGGAATTGGTGAAGGTGACGGAAGCCGCGACTATGGCGCCGTAGATCGTCGCCGCGCTTTGGACCGTCAAGGGCCGGTAGGGGAAATAGATGACGCCGTAATAGGGCTGGGTGGTGTTGAAGATCATGGTGCCCGTTAGGTTGGTCGTGCTCAGTATCGCAACCTTCTTCGGCAACGGCACCGCGTTCAGGTTAACGATCCCGTTGCCACCCAGGTTCAGGTTTCCGGACTCCAGAAAGATCTGGAGCGACGCCTGAGGCGTCGTCAGCTGGATCTGTGCGGTGCCGGCTATGGTGACATTGCCGCTGCATATGATCACCACGGGGCCCTGGATCGAAAGGACCGTGGTGCCGGTCAGGTTGATTCCGGCGCTTGCGTTGTAGATCCACGGAGCGGTGGCCCCGGTGTTTCCAAGCGTCGCGGACAGATTGATGGTCGAGCCGTCATTGGAACACGACCCAAGGGGGGACACCCAGTTGCCGATGAGCGTCGCGACCGGATGCTCGGTCGGTGTCGGCTGATACGGTACCGGCGTGGTGAGCAAACGGCTGGAGTCGATGGTGTTTCCTGGCGTAGTGTTGGGGCCGACGATCTCGGCGTTGGTGCCGTAGGAGAGCCAGTTGGTGGTGGCCGGGCTGACATAGTTGTAGCCTACCGCGTACCCGTGAACGACCGCGTTGCCCAACCGCACCGTTGCAAATGTGGTCGACGTGTCCTGGGACAGCACGATTGCGGAATACCCGGGCGTGGCCGCGGCATAGGTTTGGTACCCACCCAACGGGTTGATGGAGTTGTAGCTGTCCAATGTGCCCGCGGACCGGAATCGTACCGTGCCCGTAACTGCGGCCACCGCATTCACGAACACAGGCGCCGCCGACGTGTAAGGGCTTAACGACGGGCTGTAGGCCGACGTCGCCGATATGGTCGGGGCCAAGGGCGTGCCCGCGTAGGCAGGCAGCGTCATCGTCGCCTGCGAACTGATCGAGGGGCCCGGCGCAAGATTGTTTTGGAAGTTAGTGTAATTCTGGACCGCAATCTGCACGGTTCCGGTCACTCCGTTGCCGTAATTGAGAGGCGTCGGGTTGTTGCTTGTTGGGGCGAGTCCCGAAGACGTCATTGTCATTGCGGCCGTCGCGGTTGACCCGGACAATGACCAGTTCGTCCAATCGTTGTTGTTCAGGGCGTAAAGGGCCTGCTCCACGCCCGTTTCCGCCAGTTCGGCGCAGTGGGAGACCGCTAGGCTTCGGGTGCTCATATTGAGCGATGTGAAGCAAAGCGCGAGGTAGCTCGAAAGGCTGAGGGCAAATACCATGGCAAGGCAGAGCGCCGCGAGCATCGCTGCACCGCGCTTACCCCTCGGAATGGATTTTCTCCCCCTTATCATGGCGTCGTCGGATCCGTCAGAATGCCCTTATTCTTCAGCAAAACTCTAGGGGAAACCATCGTAAAATTCGACAGATCGCCTGTCGATGCCACGCCGGCGGTCACGGTATAGGCCATGTAGGCCTCCTTGATGTTGATCTGTGCGTCTGTGGGCGCCGAGGTCGGGGCTGTAATCGAGTTCCCGGTCGCGTCGTAATACCCCAAACCGAAACTGGTGAGGTTGGTGAGGAGCGTCAAAACCGGACCGGTGGTACCGACCTGACGGGTGAATTTCCCGTTCCCCGCACCGCCTGACCAATCGCAGGCGTAGTACACATTGCCCAAAGTCGGCTCCGACAAGGTCATCAGCGTCCCCGACACTCCGGCCCCGGGGTTCTGGGCGGCGATTGTCGTCGCGTTCGAGACGTCCTGCGTGAACCAGAACAGCGCGAGCCGCGTGCGGGATTCGAGGCTTTCCTCGTTGACCTGGCGGGCGAGGCCTCGGCCGAGAAAGATGTAAGCTGAAAGCACCCCTGCAAAGACAAAGGACGAGATGAAGGTCACCATCATGACCTCGAGCAGAGTAAAACCCCGCGCGCCCGCGCTTCGGGCCCTATGACTTCTGGAAGTCTTGGTAGAGACCATTGAGTCCGATGTAGGTCGTGCTGAGGCGGGTGTAGCTCTTGCCGGTAACGCCGGTCCAGCTAATCGTAAACGTGACTTGCAGCAAAAGCGGCTCACTAGCGTACGCGGTTGGATTAAAGTTCGACTGTACGGGCTGCACGCTGGCCACGGTTCGCGTCAGCTTGAAGATGGTGGCTGTCTGCGGATATTGGGCCGCAAATGTGGCGAAAGCGGGGTCGTTGAGCGAGGTCAGCGAGGTCGTCGCGGGGTATCCATTTCCAACGGCCGCTCCCGCTGTCGAGTACCCCGAAACCGTCAGCCAGCTCTGCAGGCGCAATTGATCGATCTCGCCGTGAAGAATCTGGGCTGCCATTGTCTGTTTCCGCGAAAGATCGAGCATCTGTGAGCCCGCCTCGACGACGCCGATCATCCCCATCAGCGTAAACGCAAGGACAGTGGCGGCCAGCGCCACCTCCACGATGGTGAAACCCCGGGAAGACTGAAGTTTTATGTTTCCGGACAACATCGAGACCTCCCGCATGTTGGAACCACGGGGCCGGAATGTGAAACTGGCTCGCTTCAAAATTGAAGCCAATCGAAATGTTTCTTGTCACATTGCAAGTTTACGCCCGCTCAGGGCGCCGTTTCCGGTGCTGAAATCGGGTGCTTGAGGGCCCTGGCGGCATGGTCCGGACGCTGGTGAGGAATCGGACGGAAGTTAATGTGTATTAATACGTAGCCTGATCCGTAGTGCTGCCGGTCCAGGCGCTTTCCGACACGCGGGAGCGCAAATCCGCAATTCGCGCTTGCCAGATGCCGCGGGGGACCGTGTTTTGGACCTTCGGCCAGTCACATCCAACCCACAACCACGTCAGTTCAACCCACGATCGCAAGGCGGCCCTTTTGGCCGACCTGTGTACCGTAAGCTACATAGATCCATATGAGCATTAGCGTTACTCCCAAGGACCTGCTTGATGCGGGCGTCCATTTCGGGCATCAGACGAAGCGCTGGAACCCGCGTTCGAAGCCATACATCTTCGACCACCGCCAGGGGGTCACGATCATCGACCTCGCGAAGACCCACGATGCGCTCGAGAAGGCATGCGCCTTCATCGAGAACGCGGTCGCCAACGGCGGGAACATCCTGCTGGTCGGCACCAAGCGCCAGGCCAAGGACATCGTCCGCGAGGCGGCGGCCGCGACCGGAATGCCCTTCTCCGTGGACCGCTGGCTTGGGGGCACCCTGACCAACTACGAGACCGTCAAGCGCTCGATCGCGAAGTACAAGAAGTACCAGCAGATGGAGACGAGCGGAGAGATGTCGAAGCTCCCCCGCAAGGAGGAGTCCGCGATCAAGCGCGAGATGAGCCGGATGCAGCGCAATTTCAACGGGATCGCGGAGATGGGCGGGCTGCCCGCCGCGCTCTTTATCATCGACGTGGGCCATGAGAAGATCGCGGTGGCGGAGGCCGCGCGGTGCGGGATCCCCTCGGTCGCGCTCGTGGACACGAACTCGGACCCGACGCTCGTCACCTATCCGATTCCGGGCAACGACGACGCGGTGAAGTCCGTGCGCATCATCGTCGAGACGGTCGTCGCGGCGATCCAGGCGGGCCTCTCCCAGCGCGACTCGCGCCGCGCCCAGCGCGGGGCGGACGCGAAGGCTGCGGCGGCCCAGGCCGAGGTCGAGCCGCCGGCGCCCGACCTCGCTGCCGGCGAGGTGGACCTTTCCAAGATCGACATCCCGATAGACATCGCCGCCGTCGAGGGCGAAACCACGGTGAAGCGCAAGCCTGTGCGTCCGCGCAAGGCCCCGGTCAAGGCTGAATGATATGAGCACTCCCATCACCGCGAAAATGGTCAATGACCTGCGCATCCAGACGGGCGCGGGCCTGCTTGACTGCAAGAAGGCCCTCGTTGAGGCCAACGGAAACGTCGAGGAGGCGATCACGATCCTTCGGAAGAAGGGCGCGGCTTCGGCAGCCAAGAAGGCCGACCGCACGACCAAGGAGGGCCTGATCGAGAGCTACATCCACGTTGGCGGAAAAGTTGGCGTGATGATCGAGGTCAACTGCGAGACGGACTTCGTCGCCCGCAACGACGGCTTCAAGACGTTCGTCAGGGACCTGTGCCTGCAGATCGCGGCGACGAGCCCGCTCTACGTGTCGCGCGACCAGGTGCCCGAATCTGAGGTCGCCAAGGAGCGCGAGATCGCCGCCGCCCAGGTCCAGGGCAAGCCGCCCGCGGCCGCCCAGAAGATCGTCGATGGCAAGCTGGAGAAGTACTACTCAACCGCCTGCCTGATCGACCAGTCGTTCGTCAAGGCCCCGGAGAAGACGGTGAAGGAGCTCCTCACGGAGACCATCGCCAAGACGGGCGAGAACATCCAGATCCGCAGGTTCGTCCGCTTCCAGCTGGGATCCTGAGTCCGGACCGGGTCCCACCTGATGACGGTCTCCCGGCTCCAGGTGGTCTCCCGCGGCCTGCGCAACCGTTGTCCCAACTGCGGCGGGGCGACGCTGTTCAAAGTGGGCACCCTCTTCGAGGTCAACCCGGGGTGCGCGAAATGCGGCCTCCGGTTCGAGCGCGACGAGGGGTTCTTCATCGGGTCCATGTCGCTCAACTACGGGGTGACTCTCGTGGGCTTCCTGACACCCGTGATGCTTCTCGCGTTCAACGGCGTCATAGGCACCACGACCGCCATCGTCCTGGCGGGCGTCGGGTCGGTGGGTTTCCCCATGCTGTTCTACCGGTCGTCGCGCAGCTGGTGGCTCATGCAGTACTACCTCCTGTTCCCACTCCAGCTTCCCGCGAACAAGGGCGGGGGCGGCGCGGGGGGAGGGGACGAGAACGTCTGACCGGGGAACCATCCCTCTTGACCTCACGGGGGAATCGGGGCATGCAGGTCGACTTTCCGCAGTTTGGAGCCCTCATGGAGAGGTGGCAGAGTGGTCTAATGCGCCTGACTCGAAATCAGGTGTGCCG
>PLTZ01000035.1 GCA_003164715.1 Opitutaceae bacterium
TAGTCATCGGGGAACGGATCGTGCTCGACTCGTGCTTCGGCAACGCGATGGCGCACTTCGTGCACAACATGCTCTTCTGGACGGGGACCCCCGCACTCTACAGCTGGCCCAACGTCGCCGCGGTGAGGGCCGAGCTGTACCGCGCGCACGCGATCGAGGGTGCGGACACGTTCTTCGTGGAGGCCGACCTCGCGACGGGCTGCACGCTCAGGTTCGCGCTGTCGCACGCCTGCGCGGGCGCGAGCACGAGCTCGGAGACCGTGATCTGTGACAAGGCCGTGCTGCGCTACGCCGTCGGCGGGCAGATCGAGGTCTCCTGGAAGGACGGCCGCTCGGAGCGGATCTCCAGCGGGCCGTTCGACGGGCTGGAGGAAAACCACCTGGAATACTGCAGGTACCTGCAGGGCGAGGTCGCGCGCCCCGCGACCACCCTCGAGGACTCGCGCCCCTTGGTCGTGCTCAACGACCTCGCGCATGTCTCGAGCGGGAAGATCCTCCCCATTCCCGACACCCTGGTCGCGCGGACCCGCGACGCGAAGGAGCAGAAGGACTACCTGCACGTGGCGGCCATGTCGAAGGTCGTCGACAACTTCCTCTGCCGGGGCATCTGGCCGAGCTACGCGGGCTGGAGGCGGGACAACGGGGACGTCGTCACGCCCGCCGACCTCCCGAGGTTTCACGGCGTCGTCCGTGCAATGGCCGCCGCCAGGTAGCCGGGGCGCTCGGCCAACGGTCCCCTTTACTTGGGGGCGCAGTTGGGCATAATGTGGTGCATGGCTACGCCACCGTTCATCTACCAGGATCCACTGCCCCTACAGGACGACGCCACCGAATACCGCCTGCTCTCGAAGGAGGGCGTGACGACGGCGCAATTCGAGGGCCGAGAAATCCTAAAGGTCGATCCCCAGGTGTTGTCCTACCTGGCCCAAAGCGCGTTCCGAGACAGCGCCTTCTTGCTGCGCACCAAGCACTTGGAGCAGTTGGCCGCCATACTGGAGGACCCCGAAGCCTCGCTGAACGACCGGTACGTGGCGCTCACCCTCCTGAAGAACTTTGAGATCTCCGCCGAGGGGATCCTGCCGATGTGCCAGGACACGGGCACCGCTGCCATTTTCGCGAAGAAGGGCGAGCAGGTCTGGACGGGGGCCGACGACGCGGAATGGCTCAGCCGCGGCATCTACGAGTGCTTCACGAAGGAGAACCTGCGCTACTCCCAGGTCGCCCCGCTCGACATGTGGAACGAGGACAACACCGGCACGAACCTGCCGGCCCAGATCGACATCCACTCGACCAAGGGCGCGGCCTACGAGCTGCTCTTCGTCGCCAAGGGCGGCGGCTCGGCGAACAAGATGCTGTTCTTCCAGGAGACGAAGGCGCTCCTCAACCCGAAGAGCTTCGCCAAGTTCGTCGCGGACAAGCTGCCGCTCCTCGGGACGTCCGCCTGCCCTCCCTACCACCTGGCGTTCGTCGTCGGCGGAACGAGCGCCGAGGCGTGCATGAAGACCCTCAAGCTCGCGTCCTCGCACTACCTGGATTCGCTCCCGACATCGGGCAACGAGCTCGGCCGCCCGTTCCGCGACGCGGCCATGGAGGCACAGGTGATGGAGATCGCCCGGCAGACGGGGATCGGCGCCCAGTTCGGGGGCAAGTACTTCGCGCTCGACGCGCGCGTCATCCGCCTGCCGCGCCACGGCGCCAGCTGCCCGGTCGGCATGGGCGTCTCGTGCTCGGCCGATCGCAACATCAAGGCGAAGATCACCCGCGACGGGATCTTCCTTGAGAGGCTCGACTCCAACCCGGGCCGCTTCATCCCGGAATCCGAGCGCAAGCTTAAGGACACCTCGGGGGTGAAGATAGACCTGGGAAGGCCCATGGAGGAGATCCGGGCCGAGCTTTCGAAGTATCCGGTGACCACGCGGGTGTCGCTCACGGGGACGATGGTGGTCGCCCGCGACGCCGCGCACGCGAAGCTCAAGGAGCGCGTCGACGCCGGCAAGGGCCTGCCCGACTACATCAAGAGGCATCCCGTCTACTATGCGGGGCCCGCCAAGACCCCCACGGGCTACGCCTCAGGGTCGTTCGGCCCGACGACCGCCGGCCGCATGGACAGCTATGTCAACCTGTTCCAATCCCTCGGCGGATCGATGGTCATGCTGGCGAAGGGGAACCGGGGGCCGGCCGTGACGGCCTCGTGCAAGAAATTCGGCGGATTCTACCTGGGAAGCGTGGGAGGACCCGCGGCGATCCTTGCGAAGGAGAACATCACGAAGGTGGACGTGCTCGAGTATCCCGAGCTAGGCATGGAGGCCGTCTGGAAGATCGACGTGAAGGACTTTCCCGCGTTCATCCTGGTCGACGACAAGGGCAACGACTTCTTCGCGAACGGATGCGGCGCCTGCCTGCCCCCCTCCACCGCCAAGGCGGTCAAAACCTGAAGCCGACCAGCATCCGGTCGCTCGGCCCCTGGTCCATCGACTCGTACATGCGCTCGTTGGACGAAGCCCGTGTCTTCATCCAGTCGCTGGCGACGGCGCGCGAGCTGCCCGACGCGTAAGCCGGGAGCGCGGGGGCGAGAAGCCTCGCGCGGCGTTCGGCAGCCGGGTCTAGCCCGGCAAGCGGATCGGCCTTCGGTGCGCGCGCCGGCGTCGACGCGGGCTCAAAATCGCGGTCCGAGCCGAAGATGGCGCGCTGAGCGTAATCCGGAGCCAGTTCGCGGATATCGGAAAACGTGATGACTATACCGTCGGAGAACGGCGACCGGGACGCGGATTCGGTGGGCACGGTCACGGGCGCCTGGGTGATGTGGGATTCGGACGCAGCCAAAACGGGCGCCTGCACCGGGGCGGCCTCATGGACCGCAAATACGGCTGCCTCAGGTACGGCGGCCGGGCGAGCGACCGGACTGGCTGCTGGCGCGGCGGCCACGGCAACGGTGGCCGGTTGGGCGACGCTCGTGTGGGCCGATGCAACGATTCCGGCCGTGCCGCCCACGTAACGGACGCCCACGTAGGCAAGCGCAAGAGCCGCGGCAGCCCCCACAAGGGCCGAATGCCGATGCGCGGCCCAAACGACCCTAGAAATCCCGTCCCACCACGGCCGTTTGTTGACGATCGCCGACAGCTGCTTTGACCGGATTTCGGACTCGAACGTAGCCCAAAACTCAGCCGGAGGCCGCTCAGCCCTCTTGAGCCGCAGCAGGTCCTCAACTGATATTTTTTGATCCGTATCCCTTTTCATTAGGTCAAATAGGGTTGGAGCTCTGCCTGAAGCAACTGTTTTGCATAATGCAGCCGAGACCTCACGGTTCCCACCGAGCATTCCATGATTTCCGCAATCTCCTGATGGCTGAGCCCTTCAATTTCAAATAAAGTCACCACAGTCCTATGATTGATAGACAGTTTCTGCATCGCATCGTTCAATTTTTCCTGCAGTTCACGGACGAAGGTTTCCCTCCCCACGCCGGTCTTGTCGGTCAGCGCGTCGATCACCTCGCGGGAGACCGGGTCCTCCTCCCGGATAGTCTCCAGGCTGAAGAAGGACCTTAGCCGGTTCTTCCTAAGGTGGCTCAGAGTGGAGTTCACGGCGATGCGGTACAGCCAGGTAAAGAACGAGGACTGGCCCTGGAACCGGTGAATGGACTGGAACGCCTTGATAAAGGCGTCCTGCGTCAGGTCCGACGCGTCCTCCCGGTTGGACGTCATGTTGTAGACGATCCCGAGAACCCTCTCCCGGTACTTCACGATCAGCCGGTCAAAGGCCGCAACGTCACCGGCCTGGACCTGCCGGACAGTGTCCAAGTCAGCATCCGCCTCGAGCTTTCGCTCGGGCGAGGCCACGAGGGTCTTCTCGATGGTCTTGCTGGCGTTCATTAGGTAGGCAGAAGGAAGTCCCGCACTCGGTCTAACGCAAATCGAAACGGATCCGGCCCACCCTGCCGGCGCCCGGGAGCGGGTCGAGCGTGCAGGCGGCGCTCATCCAACCGGCCTCAGGGAGGCGACTTGCGCCAGCAGGACGTCGCAGAGCGCGAGCAGGTGCTGGGTGGGCGGCAGCCCGGGCCATTCCGCAAGGGCCGCGCGCGCCGCCGACACCTCGTGGCGGACGGCGCACTCGACCTGGTCAAACACGCCGAGTTCAAGCATCTGCTTCAGGCGCAGCGCGGGCTGCGCCGGCCGCTGCCCGCCGATCTCCTCCGCGAGGGCCGCCCGCTCGAAAGGCGGGAGCCTATCCATGAGCGCAAAGAGCGGCAGCGTCAGCTTGCCGCTCGCCAGGTCCGTCCCGAGCGTCTTGCCGATCTTGTCCTCGCGGCCGAAGAAGTCGGCAAGGTCGTCATAGATCTGGTAGGCGATTCCGAGGTGCCGGCCGAACCGGTCCGACGCCTCGACATATCCGGCCGCGGAGCCCGTGAGCCTCGCCCCGAGGAAGCACGACACGCGGAAGAGCTCGGCCGTCTTCAGGTCGATGATGCGGTGGTAGTCCGCCGGCGTCAGGTCGGTCGACCGCCTCCTTAGCGTCTGCACGGTCTCGCCCGCGCAGACCCGGCGGGTCGACTCGGACACCGCGGCGCAGACCTCGGTCGTCGGGAAATGGCTGGCAAGATGGAGCGCGTGTGCGAAGAGCGCGTCGCCGAGCAGGACGGCCGCGTTCGGGCCGAATTCGCGCGTCGCGGTCCTGCGGTTGCGCCTGACGTCGGCCGAATCCATGATGTCGTCGTGCACAAGCGTCGCCAGGTGCACGAGCTCGACGACGGCCGCGGCGCGCACCAGGTCGGCCGAGACGGACCGCGGATCCTTCCACCCGCTCAGGAACACCAACGCGGGCCTGATGCGCTTTCCCGAGGTGTCGATGCAGTAGTTGACCATGGCGCGTATCTCCGGCTCGAACGACTCGAGCTGCGCCTGCAGGAACTCGTCGAGCGCCGCCATCTGCGGAGCCAGCATCGCAAAAACGCCGGCAAACGCGTGCGGTTTGCCGGCGGAAGGGATTTCGGTGCTTGGGGCCCTGGGCATAGACCCGTGGACCCTAGCCCGAAATCGGGAAATCTCCACCCAATTGTCGCGCCAGGCGAAGACTCCCGGGTGCTTAGGTTAGATCACGGAATCTCGTAGACCTCGACGAGCGCGGTGCCCGTGGCCGATCCCACGCCTGAGACAATCGCGGTGTAGGTCCCGGGCGCCAACACGGCAAGGATCGCGGAGTCGGCGCTATTGGCGGCGTACGTGAACGCTCCGGTGGACTTTTCGGCGGCCGCGACCAGCGCCGGGTCGTTGCCCGACTGCCATGAGAAATTCTCGCGGACGATCTGTTGTGTGGCGGAGTTGACGAGCTGCAGATGGGGCGAGGCCAACGGGTTGGCGACGCTGAACGCGGCCAATCCAGGTCCCGCCCCCCGAATCAGGAGCTTCTTTGGCGCCGTGCCGTTGATGCTGAACCCGGCTATCAAAACATTGGAGCCGGTGCCCACGCTTCCCCGTGTGGAAATATTGATGAGCTTCCTTGAGGTGAACGGCGCGTACGTGTCGAGGTCGTAAATCTCGGCGAGCGCGACGCCGCTTGCCCCGCCGACCCCGGTGATCTGCGCGGTGTAGGCGCCGGGAACAAAGGACCCGACAAGCGCGGAGTCGGCGCTTCCACTCGGCAGGGCAAACGCACCGACCTGGGCGTCCGCGCTGGAAACCGATGCCTCGTTTGTCGAATTGGAATCCCAGCCGGTGTTCTGCGCGACGACGGTCGAGCCCGCGAAGACCTGCAGCTGTGTGGCTGAAATCGCGCCGGAAAGGCCGAATGTAGTGAGCGTCGGGCCGATCGCGCGGATCAGGAGCTGCTTGGGCGACGTGCCCCCGACAACAAATCCGGCTATGAGCGCGCCGCCGGAGCCAATCTGCGCGCGGGTGGAAATGTTCTTCATCACGCCGTCACTGAACAATCCGCCCGACGCCTTGGCCGCGAGGATCGAGCCGCCGGCCGATCCTGACAGCGCTCCCGTGATGAAACCCGTCGACGGATCTATTTTGCCGGTGAGCGTATTGTTGCCCACCGTCGTGATCGTGAATGCGCCGGAGGAGTCGAGGCTGCCCTGACCAACGTCGGCAGATGCGCCCGATGAGATGTACATCATCAGGCTGCCGTCGGCGCCGACGATTGCGGCGACCTGGCTCTCGGGCTGCCCGGACAGGCTGCCCGTGAAATAGCCCGACGAGACCGCCGTTGTGCCAGCCAGCGGCGCCGGACCGATGAACGTGGCCTGGCTCGCCGTCAGCGAGCCGCCGACCCCTGTCGAGGAGACGCTGCCCGTCAGGTTGCTGGTCGCGAAGGTGCCCCCTGAGCCAATCGGGATATCCGAGTAGAATGCCGTTGACCCGTTCGTGTTCGAGTGTCCGATGTAGACGCCAAAGGCGCCGTCCACCTGGGCAAAGGCGAAGCGCCCACCGTCCGTAAGACTTTGATATTGACCGAAATATACCGTTGTTCCCTGTCCGCCGACCGCCGGAAGCGCCTCAATGACAACAGCGGGCGATGTCGTTGTCTCCCCCGCGTTGTCCTTGGCGACCGCGGTAATCGAGTAGATTCCCGCCGAGAGCGGCGTGAACGAGGTCGTGTAGGGCGGCGCGGTCACGGTCGCTATCAAGATGCCGTTCTCGAAGAACTGCACGCTCGAGATCGTGCCTGATGTGGCGGTTGCGTTCGCGCTTATCGTGACGCTCGAGGACACCGTGGTCGTGCCCCCAACCACGGGCGCCGTGAGGTTGACAATGGGCGGCGGCTCCGTGCTCACCGTCACGTTGGCGGTGTTGCTCGTTGTCACGTTGCCGACATTGTCGGTCACCTGCGCATCTATGGCGTACACTCCAAGGTTCGTGGGCGTCCACGTGATGCTGTAGGGATACGCCGTAACCTTTCCGAGGGACGTGCCGCCGACGAAGAACTCGACCTGCTTCACGTTTCCAGGCGTATTCATCGCCTGTGCGCTCGCCATGATCGTGACCGGCGTGTTGACCACCACGCTCGAGCCGTCCATCGGGGACGCCAACGAAATCGTGGGGGCCTTGCCGATGATGGTCGTCGTCGAGGAGCCGCCCAGGTTCACGCTCACCGTTACGGCTACGGAAGTTGAGGTGAAACCGAGGTTGTCGGTCGCCTGCGCGGTCAAGAGGCTCGGAATGGGCTTCCCGGTGACCGGGTCGAGGTTCTGTTTCGGCACAAAGGAGACGGTATACTCATTCGGGGCGTTTCCGTCGGTGGCTGTGGCCTCGCCGACGAAATTGGTGTCCTGGAAGAACTGCACATTGGCTATGCCCACATTTGCGCCCGTTGAGTCTGTGTTGGTCGTGGTCGCGGTGGCTTCTATGGTCGCCTGGCCGTTCGACGGACCGCCGCCGGAAATCGTGCCGCCATCCGCGGGATTGGTAATGGCCACCGAAGGCAGGGAGCCCACGATGACAGTCGTCGGCTGCGGCGTGAGCGTCGCCGTGGTGCTGGTCGTCGACGCGATCACGTTGTTCTTGTCGTCGTAGGCAAGCGCCGTGAGGTAGTACGTTCCCGTGACCGCAGGCTGCCACTTGAACGAGTACGGATAGTTCGCGTTCGTCCCGAAGAGCACGCCGTTGATGTAGAGCTCAACCTGGTCGATGTTGCCCTGGGGGCTTGCCGCGTTCACGATGACCGAGATGAACGCAGCCGAGTCCGCCGCATAGTCGGGGATCGGGATCGTGTCCGGCTGTGGCGGCCCGCCCGTAGTGAGGGGAGGCTTCATCGTCGGCGTACTGATGACGCAGGTGGGCAACCGGCCCACGTCCTCCGTCATGGTGATGTTCTGAGTCCCGGAGGTCAGCGTCCCATCCGTCGTCCCATCCGCCTTGTAGGCGATCGCATTAATCTGGTTGACGTGCGTGCCATCGATCGGATTGACCGACGGCGGCGTGTAGATGATGGAATACGGGTAGGTCCGGCTTGATCCCAGCAGCCCCGATTCGTCAAAAAAGTCGACCCTCGAGACGGCACCTATCGACGTTGATGCCGCCGCCTGGATGACGACCGAGGAGCCGTACGGCAGGACCTCGTTCGGCGGAGGGCTCACGATCTCGATGCCGGTGCAGTAGAACTCGATTGCGATGGAGGTCGCGGTGTGGGCGCCGTCCGACGCCGTCACCGAGAAGAAATACACGCCCGGCTGCGGCGGCCTCCAGCTGAGTCCGTAATTGAACGCAAACACCGGCGTGGGCGTGGCCTGTCCGATGGAAATACCGTTTATGAAGAAGGTGTACGTAAAGCCGGACGCCGGAGCCGTGCCGGTCGCAAGCGCCCAGAGCGTCAGCTGTGACCCAAACAGCGCGTTGCCGCCGTTCAGAAGGTTACCGCTGCTCGTGGGCCCGGTGCCCGCCTCATTCTGGTTCGATCCGTACGCCGGAACCCCGTTCACGTCGATCTGGGTCAGGGATACCGTAAGCACCGGCAGCTGCTGCGCGAACGCCGCAGGGGCAAATAGGCCGATCGCTAAGGCCGACAAAAACCGAATTTTATTCTTCATGGTATGACGTCTTGGGAGACGGTTCGGAGGCGGGCGCCTCATTGCATGCCTTTCCCTGACGGCTTCGCGGACTCGTCAATGAACGGATCCGAGCCGTCCCGGTATCCTGGAAGGTCCGTGCGCTTCAAATTGAACTGCCGCATTTCGGTGGAATTGAAGATCTGCTCGGCCGGCGCGCCTTCCGCGCTGATGGTCTTCGCGGTGATGAAGATCACGAGGTTGTCGGCCGTGTTGGTGTTGTTCTTCTGCTTGAAGAGGTAGCCGATAAGCGGGATGTCCCCGAGGAGCGGCACCTTGTTGATCGCGGTGTTGAAGTTCGTGCTGATCAGGCCGCCGATGCCCATCGTGTAGCCGTCCTTGAGCGACACCTGGGTGACCGCCTTGCGGGTGCCGATGATCGGGATCGAGGCGCCACTCGCGCCGCCGAAGCTCGTCGTGCCCTGGTTCTGGCTCACCTCCGGCTGCAGCGTCAGCTTGATGAAGCCGCGCGCGTTCACCTGCGGCGTCACCTTCAGGATGATGCCGATGTCCTTGTAGATGAAGCCCGACACCTCAAACGTGCCCGTCTGCTGGTTGAAGGTGTAGCTCGGGATCGGGTACTGCTGTCCGACGTTGATCGACGCCTCGGTGTTGTTCAGGGTCACGATCGTCGGGTTCGACACGATCTTCGCGTTGTTGAGCTGCTGGAGGGCCGAGAGGACGAGCCTGAACTGGTCGGACGAGAAGACGGCTGAAATCCCGTTGATCGCCTGCCCCTGGGACTGGGCCGACTGCGTGAGATTGAGGGCGTTGTTGACCGAGCCGGTGACGGCCGACGTCACCGCCGTCGTGACGGTGTTGCTGATCGTGCTCGAGATGCCGCTGTTCGTCCCGGTGCTAGAAACGTTCGACGGCGTGCCGTTGGTCGTGGTGCTCGTCGTGCTGTTCGTCGAGCCGTTTGTGAGCGACGTGGCGTTGCTGCCGTTCGTTCCGGAGTTGTTTCCGGTCGACGTTCCGCTCGAGTTGCCGCTCGTGCCGGTCACGCCGTTGCTGACCGTGTTGCCGTAGTTGTTCGTGTAGGTGTAGAGCCCGGAGGTCCCGGGGTTGGCGGTGATGCCAAACCCGCTCAGCGAGCTCCAGTTGACCCCGATGTTCTTGATGTCGTTGTTCGATATCTCGACGAACTTGGACTCGATCATCACCTGGTCTGTCGGCCGGTCGAGCTGCTCGATCACCGGGCGGATGCGCTTCATCCTCGAGGGCCGCTCGGTGATCACGAGGCTGTTGGTGCGCCCGTCGATGACAATCTTGCCGCCGGCGGTTGTGTCCACGAGTGAGGAGAGCGTCGGCTGGATGTCCGCGGCCTTCGCGTAGTTGATCACGAAGATCTCCGTCGACACCGGCTCCTGCGTGAGGCTCTCGTTGCTCACGACCTTGATGATGTTGCCGTCCTCGATGAACGAGTAGCCGACCGGCGTCAGCACGACCTGGAAGATCTGGCGCCACGTCACGTCGTGGAGCTTGACCGAGGTCTTTCCCTGGAGGGTCTCGGGGATCACGATGTTCAGGTCGAACAGCTCGGCCACGTTGCGCAGGATGTTGCGGATCTCCTCGTCGGGGAAGTCGACCGAGAGGGTGTCGTGGCCCTTGGTGGCCGTGGCGCTGCCGGACGACGGGGCCTCCTTGACCGAGACGTCGTCGGGGCTGGGGGCCGCCAGCGCGGCGCCGGGCGCAGGCGCCGCGGCGGCCTGAGCGGTCGCTGTTGCCGTGTCCGGCGGCGGCGCCTTCGCCGGTGCGGCCTTGGCCTGTGCGTTGACCAGCGATGGCGTGGCTAGCAATGCCGCAATGGCTGCTATAAGGAAAATGCGAGTTCTCATGGTGACTTTCCTGATTTTATTGGCCTGGTGATTTCGTCGCTTCTGTAACGCAGTGTGAAGTTTGTGCCGTCTATTTGCGTTAACTCAAGATCGTAGTCGTTGCCCTTATACGTAACGGTGAAGTGGGTGCCCGTTTTGACATATCTTTTCCCAAACATGAGCAGGGGCTGGCCCCCCATGTAGACGGTCCCTGAGGGTCTGACCTTGGCAACGATCTCCTCGAGGAGTTGGTGGTCGGAGGGCGGAGCGGGCGCCGACGGGTTCTGCGCGTTAGCGAGCCTCGCTGCGGCGGCGGCCGCGGCGGCCTCCTCAGCATCCGTCAGGTCGAAGCCCGGGGGTGCAAAGGGAAGGCTGAGCGCCTCGGGCAGGGGCGGCACGGCCCTCAGTTTCGCTAGCGCCACGGCCCTCTCGACCGACGCCTTCCTCTTTTCCGGGGGGGAGATGTCCGACTCGATCCGCGCGCTGGCGCGGGGAGCCGTCACGCCCAAAACGGCGATGAGCGCCCCGAGGGCGGCAGGCAGCATGTGAGGCGCGCGTCTCATTGGGTTCCCAGGAGCTGCAGCGAGATTGTCATCAGCATCGGGCCTCCGCGGATGTCCGTCGCAACCGGGCGAAAGTTGCATGTGAGCACGCGGCAGTAGTGCTCGCCGTCCTCGAGCCTGCGGAGCACGTCGATCAGCTGGGCGTAGTCGCCCTGCGCCGATAGCGTGAATCCGACGGGTGTGTAGAACGTCTTCGGCGCCTTCTTGTCGGGCACCGGCACCGGGATCTGCACCGGGGTGAGCTTCGCGCCCGTCGCGCTCTCAAGCTGGTAGAAATACTGGAGGTTCTCGGCCAGCTGGCCTACGCGTACCAACCTGTTGTTGATCGCCTCGTTGGAGGCGACGATCGCCGCGTGCTGCTCCTTGAGGGAGGGGGGCTGATTGGCGTCCTCGATGTTGGCCGCCAGGAGCTCTCCCTGCTGGGTCCTCTGCGCGAGCACCTTCTCGGCGTCCGGGAGCACGTCGCTGCGATAGTACAGGGTGGCGCCGATCGCGATGCTCACGACCACGCAGACAACCGGGATCACGTTCTTGCGAAGGAAGGCGACCAGTTCCTCGTTGCTCATGTCTTCTTCGCCCCCTTCTCCTTCTTGTAGTCGCAGAAGATCTCGATCACGAGGCGGCCCGTGGTCGCGTTGCGGCGCATGGTGACGAGGTTCACGTCGGCGAACATCGGCCCGAGCATCTTGTCGGTGCGCAGGAGCTTCTCATAGGCCGACGCGTCGCCGCTCGCCCGGTCCGGGGCGCCCTTAACCGTCGCGCGGATCGCCAATCCGTTGTCCCTGAAATCGAGAAGGTCGAAGGCGATCTTCTTCGGGGTGATCTGCCCCAGCCTGAGGATGATGGACGAGAGCACGGGCTTCGAGGCGACGAAATCCGCCGCCTCGCTCACCTTGGCCTCCTCCTGCTTGAAGTCCTGGTAGAGCGCGACGGCATCCGCGCTCTCCTTCTTCTGCTTGTCTATCTGGTGCTGCCAATATGCGACCTGCTTGTTGACCTCGTGGAGCTTCCATTCCTGGATCCCGAGGTAGAGCGCCAGGGCGATCGCCACGGACATGGCCACGCCGTTGATGAAGAACGCCGTCCGCACGACCTTCGTGTCGGGCAGGTTCTCGGCGATCCGCAGGTTGGGGTGCCACGGCGGCACCACCACGACGGCGCCGTCACTTTTTTTCGGTAGGGTGAGCGCCATCTTGGTTGTTGTACTGCACCATCAGGCTCATGAGCCCGAACCAGCGGGATTCCCCCGCGGTTTTCGTGAGCGCGTCGGGGACGACGACGCGCCGGGACCTGAGCCACGGGATCGGGTCGAACTTCAGGGTTGCGATGCCGAGCGAGCTCGCCAGCGATCCCTCGAGCCATGCGAGCTTCGGCGAAAGTTGGATGCAGATCACCTGGCCCACGGACTGGCCCGTCTGGACCTCGTAGAAGCCGATGGACGACTGGAGCTCCTTCAGCAGCCGCTTGATCAGCAGCGGACCCATCCCAGTGAAATCGAACGTATTGGACCGGAATAGCTTCCTCGCCGACTCCTCATCCTTGAGCCCCAGCTCCTTCTGCACGACCGGGACCATGGCCTCCAGCCCCTGCGGGATGGGCCTCGAGGCCTCCACACCGTTGCTCGAGATGATGAAGCTGTGCGTGGTGTCGTTGCCGACGTCGAGGACCAGTGTCGGGGTTTTCGACTTCTCGAAGGTGAGGCAGTCGACCAGGGCGCCAAGGGTGGCGACGCTTCCCAATTCGAGGCGCTCGGGGAAAATCCCCGCGTTGAGCAGAGACTCCTGCGAGGCGACGATGTCCTCGTTCGGGGCGCCGCAGAAGATGACCTCCTTCTGGACGGCCTTGCTCAGGTCGTAGTCGACGCCGTCCGTTGCGCTGATCATCGCCACCGTGTACTTGTCCTGCTCGATCCGGAGCTGCTGGTTGAAGACGTCGGCCATGTAGTTGGCCTCCTTCATCTTCTTGATCTCCAGGGTATGCCTGCGGACGATGCGCCTTGGGGGATAAACCCCTACCACGGCGTGCATATAGCCACTCGGGGGCTTCCTCGGCTGGAGGTGCTTTAGCGTGTCCGCGATGGCGGCCTCGTCGCCCAGCGCGCACTCCTTGAGCTCCTCAACCTCCATGGGCGCCCCCGAAGAGGTCGTCCGGGCGAACAACACCGAGTTCTCGTTCCATTCGACGAAGAATCCCTTCGTCTTTTTAGAAAAGAGCATGGGGGCGTTGAGGTTGAATTGGCTCGGATTCTTAGTCGCTCGCCGGGAAACGAAAGTCCGGTTTCCGGCGAATGGGGGACCACAACAGTATATTCGGGGCCCGTTTACAAGGCGAAAAAGGCATTAATGCCCCGCCTGTAAGTATTTACCCTTATTTAAAATAAAAACCCGCCGCAGGGCGCGGCGGGTTCGGCCTATTTCTGCCACGTACGCTTCTTGTGGCGATTGGACTTCAAGCGCTTTCTGCGCTTGTGCTTGTTCATCTTGAGGCGGCGTTTCTTCTTGAGGTTTCCCATATGGAGTTTGTGCAATAAACGTGCGATTCCACCCGTAGGCTGTCGAGTGCAATCTTCCCCAGGTTCGGCCCAGTCAACCGCTCAGCCGGGCTCCCCCGCGTTCGTCCACGCTCCGGCCACGGTCGAGTAGATCCAGAGCCTCACCCTAGAGCCGGGGAAAAACGCAGCCGCTGAGGCCCCGTAGGCCGCAAGCTGCCCCGAATACTCGGCCGCGAGCCTGCGCAGCAGGGATGCGTCGTCCTCCCCCGGCCCGCGGCGGTTCGTCTTCCAGTCGACGATCCAGAGCTCGCCGGCCCCCGGGTCGTGCAGGACAAGGTCGATGACGCCGTCGATCCAGCTGTCGGGCGAGAGCGGCGCGAAGATCCCGGCCTCGGCAAGGCGCGTCCACCGCGGCTCGCGCATGATGCGCCAGGGCTCGCTGGCCAGCAGGCGCTCCCACTCCTCCCCCGCCCTGCCCGCGAAGCCCCGCTCAAGGGCCCGCGCCTTTGCCGCCGCCCCGTGCGCCGCCACGGCCGCGTCGTCCCCGGACCACGGGACGAACTCGAGCGTCTCGTGCCACCAGACGCCGAATTCGAGAGGGTCGGGCCCGTCCCGGACGGGCGCCGGGGCGTCCAGGGACGACTCGTGGCGCGCGGCCCGCGCCGCGTCGGGAAGCGCCGCGAGCTCGTGCGGAAGGACCCGCTTCGGGAAGGGTGGCGCCGGGGACGCCGCGGCCGGTTCGGAAGGGGCCCGGGCCGCGCCCGCGCGCTTTCGCCGGGAGGACCCGCGCGCCTTTCTTGCGCGCGGGATCGGGTCGAGGGCCGCCGGGTCGAGGCCCCAGAATTCCGCGAAGCTGTCGCGCTCCGGCGCTCCGGCCGACCACGGGATAACGAGCGCCGATTTCGCGCGGGTCAGCGTGACGTAGAGAAGGCGGACGTGCTCCCGCAGCTTCGCGCGCTCAAGCGAATCGCGCGTTTCCCGCCCGATGCTGTCGCTGTCAAAGACGACGCGGGGGTCGCCGTCGCGCCCGGCGACCAGCCTCAGGCCCGAGGGCCCCTTGGACGGGATCATGCGCCACAGTCCGACCGGAATCACCACGGGCCATTCCAGGCCCTTTGCGGAATGTGACGTGATCAGGTTGATCGAGTCGCTCGCGGGGCGCCCCGATGCCCTGAAGTCGTCCAAGGCAAAGAGGAGCATCCGGAGCCACGCGCGCGGACCGCCGCCGCCGAGGCTCAGCTCGGCGGCCTGGGCGAGCAGGCGTGCGAGTTCGTCCTCCAGTCCCCCCTCGGGGTCCACGAGACGCGCCTTCGCGGCGAGGCCGCACGCGGCGGCGAGCTCGGGCGCGAAGCGGTCCAGGGACTCCCCTTCCATATCCGCGCGGCTGATGAAGGGACCCAGCAGCTCGAGCGCTTCCCTCACCCCCGCGGCGTAGTCGCCGGGCTCGTCCCAGCGCAGCCCCCCGCGCCCCCCGAGCGCGTCGGCGATCTGGGCGTCGCTTACCGAGAAGACCTCCCTCAGCACGCCGGCCCACTCGAACGCATTTTCGGGATCGCACACGACCGCAAGCAGGCCGCAGATCCACGCATAGACCGGGTTGTCCCCGTTGCGGTTGCGCCTCGTCTGGAGCGCAGTCTTCAGGCCCTCCGCGTCGAACTGGTCGCGGATGATCTGCAGCCACGCGTTTCGCGGAGCCACGATGCAGACGTCGCCCCACGCGGCCGCGCCGACCGACCCGGGTCCGCCCGCCTTGAGAAAGCGCACGATCTGGCCGGCCTCGAGCGCCAGCTTCCGGTCGGCGACGTGCCGCCGGCCCGCGACTGGCTCCTCGGCGATCGGCAGCCGCCATGCGCCCCCCTCTATGTTCTCGGGGCCCGGCACGAGCGGCTCGTAGGGCACCTGTAGGAAGCGCGCCGGCGCGCCGTCCGACGGCGGGACGCCGAAGTTGAAGTCGCGCCCGGCCCCGAACGCCGCTTCAAGCGTCCCGTTGAGCAGGCGCACCACGCGGCGCGGCGCCCGGAACGTGACGCCGAAGGTGAGCCGCTCGCCCCCGTTGCCCGCCTCGAACGCGGCCACGTGGTCCTGGAAGTTGCGGATGTCGACCCGCGTCGAATAGATTCCCTGCTGCGCGTCCCCCACCATGCAAAAGTGCCCGGGCCTTGGGCCGACGCCGCCCTTCCAGGGCCACGTCCGCAACGGCGCCCCCTGCGGGCGCGCGATCTCGACCAGCACGGAGAACTGCTTCGGGTCCGTGTCCTGGGCCTCGTCCAGGATCACCCGCCATCCCTCGGCCCGGATCCGCTCGAGCATCGGGGTGTCCCCAAGGACCGCGAGGGCCGTCTCGATCTGGTCGGCATAGGTCTGGATGCCGCGATCGAAGCGCCACGAGCGGTACCGCAGCGAAAGCTCCGCGGCCAGCACGCCGCCCGTGTCGGCGAGCCAGTCCTTGAGCGGCGCGAAGAGCCGCCGGTAGAGCTCCCGGATCCCCGCCGCCGAGCCCTCCGGCAACGCCAGGGGGAGCGGGTCCCTCTCCTCGGCGAACCGCCTCAGCCATTCCCTCGCCGCCGCCTTGTTGCGCGCGAGGGCGTCCGCCCCGGGCCCCCTGCGCGCCGCCGCCGCCAGGATCTCCTCAAGGACGGCCCGCGAGGGTGCCGGCGCCTGCGGGACGGGCCGGCGCCGCGCAAGCCGCAGGGCCGTCTCCCCGTCAAGGCCGCGCGCCAGGCTGAAGATCTGGTCCAGCGACGCGTGGCGCAGGAAGGCCGCAACCTGCTCGGCGCCCAGGGAGTCAAACGTCATCCGGTCCTGCTCGAGGAACTCCTGCCAGTGGGCGTCGTCGTCGTCCTCGACCAGGGCGGGGTTAAGGTGCACGCCGAGCAGGCTGCCGTGCCGTCGCGCCAGCATTAGGCAGAAGCTGTGGATCGTCCCGAAGAACGCCCTCTCGAGGCGGCCGAGCGGCTCGACATCCGCCCGTCCCTCCTCGGCCATCCGCCGCAGCAGCACCGCGCGCGCCCGCTGCTCGATCTGCGCCGCAGCCTTCTTCGTGTACGTGACGACGGTCGTCCGCATGAGCATCTCCGCGCCGGTGTCGGAGAGCGCCATGGCCGCGAGCCTCTCGGAAATCGCCGTGGTCTTCCCGGAGCCCGCGTTCGCGACCACGGCGAGGTTGACCGACCAGTCCCGGGTGAACCGGTCGCGGGCGGGCTGGTCGGACGGGAGCCTAGGCATCGTCGTCCTCCGGCTCATCGGCCACGGGCCCGGCGCCGAACGTCAGCGCAAACTTGCCCTCCAGGATCGCCGACGCGACGGGGGCGCAAGCCAGGGGCCACTCGAACCCGTGCGTGTACTCGCTGCGGTCGGCCGTCCGGGCGCCGTAGATCCCCCGCTCGAGGTGCTCGCCCAGGATCCACAGCCTCGAGCACGCGCGCTCCAGCTCCTCCGTCCCGATCCTCCTCGGGCGCTCCTCGGGCTTGACCATCCACACATTGCCCGCGGCCCCGACCGAGCGCGCCGCCTCCAAGTAGACCCCGAGCTGCAGCGAGGCCCCGCTCGAGGCCATCTTCCTGGCCGAGAAGCCCGACTCGCCGCCCGTCTTGAAGTCGACGATCTCGATCCGGGCGCCCTCCCACCGCGGCCGGTCGGAGAGGACGAGGTCCATCCGGCCGCGCACCGGGAGCCGGCCCGCCCTGCCCGCGGGGACGCTCGCGCCCTCGGGAACGTCCACCTCGACGGCGCAAAAACCCTCCGCCCGCAGCTCGAACACCCTTCCCAGCAGCTCGCGGGCCGCGCACGACACATCCATGTGGAACGAGTCCCAGTACCGGTCCGCCGGCCAGCGGGCGCGAAGCCTTTCGAGCTCCCCGCCGAGCCTCGTTACCGCGGCGCCCGGCTCCGGCAGGCGGCGGAAGCTCCCCTCGGCGGGAGCGCCCTTTAAGGCCGCCGCAAGCACGCCGTGAACGGCGTTGCCGACAGCCCTCTGCCGGGCGCGCGAAAACGGCCTCCAGTCGACGCGCCTCACGCCGAGAACCGCTTCGAACCACAGCTCGGCAGGGTCCGCGATCCCGCGCTCGATCAGCTTGGCGGTCAAGCCCGCGGGCCGGTGGCGGCCCGCGGGCTCCCCGAGGAAGAATTCGTCGAACGGAGCGGCGATGTCCCGGCGGCGGGCCCAGATGCCGTGCCATGCTGCGGGCGCCCCGGCCCCCTGCGGCCCGGGCCTGCGCGCGGGCGCCAGCCGCTCGAAGGCCTCCGACCCCGCGTCCGCGGCCGACAGCAGGCCCTGCTTCCAGAGCACCCGCTCCAGCCACGGGTTAGGGCCCAGGGCCACCTCCGGCTCCTCGTCGCTGAAGAGGGCCGCGCTGAAGAAGACCCGCCCGCGCGTGTTGCGCGCGAGGGCGCAGTAGAGTCGCCGTTCGAGGACCGCGCGGTCGTCGCTCGTGGGTAGGCCGAGCGAGAACCGGCCCACGGCCTTGTCGAGCTCCCGGCGCGCGTCGTCGCCGAGCCAGCAGCTTGACTCGCGCTTCTCGGGCCAGATCCCGCGGTTCGCCTCCGCAAGGATGACGTCCGACCAGGCGACCGCCGCGGCCCGCCGGCAGGTTGTGAGCGTCACCCGCGCGAACACGCTCCTGCCCGGGGCCTCGGCGGCCGGACCCTTCTCGGGAAGGAACGCCCGGAACGCCTCGAGGAGCGCGCGGACGGGCATCGGCTCCGCGGCCCGCGCCGCGAATTCGCGCAGGGCCGGCCAGCCCGCGGGTTCGGCGAGCCCGAGGCGGTCCCTCGCCGCCTCGAACCGGCCCAGGGCGTCCGACGGCGCAAGGTGCTCGGGCCAGCCCGGCATGAGGAGCCGGGCGACGCGACCCACCTCGCGCCCGTCCTCGTCCTGCGAGGCCTCGAGGCGCGCGACGTGCGGCTCGACCGAGTGCGTCTGCACCTCGTCAAAGAGCCGCTGGCAGGCGCGCCGCGCCTGCGCGGGCGCAAGCCTCGCCAGGTTGAGCGAGCGCAGGAGCGGCCAGAGCGCCAGCAGCTCCTCCAGCCGGCATCCCCTCTCGTAGAAGTCCGCGAGCGCCCGCTGGATCAGCGTGTCGACGGGCGGGGCGCCCGACGTGCCGATCAGGTCGGCGTAGGCGATCCCCCGCTCGCCCAGGAGCCGCGCGAGGCCCGCGTGCGCGGCGCCGGCCTTCGGAAAGACGACGCCGATGTTGCCCGAGCCCCGCGCAAGGAGGCGCTCCACGGCGTCGGCAACCCGGGCCATCTCGTCGGACTTCGACCGGGCGACGATCACCTCCGCACGCTCCGCGGAGCCTGCGGACCCCTCCCAGAGCTCAGCCACGCCGGCGCAGCTTTCGGCGGGATCGGTCCCGACCACCTGGGCCTCGACGCCGAGCACGGCCTGCCAGACGTCGACCCATTCCTCCCCGGAGCCGCGCCTGCCCCTGAATTCCGGCTCGGCGAGGACGGCGGTGACGGACCGGCAGCGCCTGGCGAAGGCGACCAGCCCGAAGAACTCGCCCCACCCTTCCGGACCGCCCGCAAGGATGAGGAGCCTGTCGGCTACGGGCGCCTCGCCGGGCTCGGGGCGCCCGAGGCCGGCGGCCTCGTCCTGCAAGGGACCCAGCGCATAGCCATGCCCCTCGATCCACGCGGCCAGCTCGCCGAAGACCTCCCGCAGCTCGGGCAAGGGGAAATGCTCCGCACGGTATCCACCCCGGATCAGGTCCTCAAAGTCCGCGAGCGCCGATTCGGCGTCGCTTTCCAGGCTCTTCCAAAGGCCCCTCGCGGGATCGTCCGGGCCGAGCGGGCCCATCCGGGCCGCGATCCGGCTCCTGAGGACGAGCAGCTGGAGGGCCTTGCCGAGGCCGCCCGCGCCCGTGCGCTTCCTCCTCGCGAGGGCCGGCGTGAGGAACTCGACCCCGAGCACGGCCACGCCCTCCGCAAGGCACCGCTGCTTGAGCGCCTGCGTGTGGCCGCGCGTCGGCGCCACGACGAGCGACCGCCCCAGGGCCCCGCGGCCCGCCTCCAGCCACGGGCGCACGACCTCCTCCCACTCGCCGTCGGCGAAGCGCGATAGGAAAAGCCCGACGCTGGGGGTCGTCTTCAATTTGGGATGGCACGCAGCCATCCCAAAATCACGCTCACTTCGCGAGCACGTACTTCGCCGCGTGCGACTTTGCGCGCGAGGCGGCGTTGCGGTGAACGACCCCGGACTTCACGGCCTTGCCGATGGCGGATAGGTATTTTTGGCCCGCCGCCTTCGCTGCCGCGGCGTCGCCCGACTTCACCGCGGCGTCAAAGGCCTTGTGAAGGGTCTTCAAGCGGGTCTTTGCGGCCTGGTTGCGAAGTGCCAGCCGCCCGGCTTTGCGGGCGGCCTTGATAGCGGATTGGGTGTTGGCCATGGTCGTTGTGAAGTTCGGAGTCGGTCAAGGACTCAAACCGACCGGGACGAGTCAAGGGTATTGTGGGAGGGAATGGATTGGCCGATTGACCAAGCGAGCATCGCGCCTAAGAATGCGGCTGCCATGCGCTGGTACCACTATCTGTCCTATTTTTTCGGGGGCGCCTTCCTTGTGAATGCGCTACCGCACCTCGGCAACGGGCTCTCGGGCCATGCCTTTCAGAGCCCCTTCGCGAGCCCGCCCGGGGAGGGATTGTCATCCTCGACGGTCAACGTCCTTTGGGGACTCCTCAACCTTGCCGTTGCCTATCTGCTCGTGTGCCGGGTCGGAAAGTTTGAGCTACGAAGGACCCGGCATGTCCTTGTTCTTGGCGCGGGCATCCTGGTCTTGTCGCTCTTGCTTGCCCATACCTTTGGCCGGCTCCACGGGGGATTGAGGTGAGCCTCGGGGTCGTTTGCCCTCGAAGCCTTTTCTAAGCGACCCGCTACCGTCGGAGGGGCCGCACGAGGGCCGTATCGAACAACGTGCAGGACCGGGCGGGCTTACGGAGCTCGCGCCGCATAGGCACCGTTGCCCTCGTCCAGGTAGCGGACGCCGTTCACCTCGCTCAGCTGGAGGTATTGCCTCCACAAGCCCCCGGCCGTGTCCCGGCTGGCCTCGAGCCGCCGGATCTCATAGCCCCGAAGCGGCGGCGCATCGATCGTGAGGGCCTCCCCGAGCACCCGGCCGTCCATCGTGGCCGCCTCGTCCCTAAGCCCGAGGATCCAGAGGACCGTGGGCGCCACGTCCGTGTTCCCGGAGGGCAGCGTGTCGACCACGCCCCGTCGCAGGTCGGGACCCGATGCGACCAGCGTGTTGTGCATGTCATAGGGGCTCAGGCTCGCGTGGTTGCCCTCCTTCTTTGCGGTAGGGGAAAGGTCGGACGTCTGGAGTCCCGGGGCTCCGGTGCGGCTCCTGTCGAGCGTCCAGCGAAGCGAAACCACAAGGTCCGGCGCCTCCGGCGAGTCGATGTGGGCCTCGGCCAGCGGAAAGGTCCCCTGCGCCGGCACGCGCGAGAAGATGACGCCGGCCCAGTCCCGGATCTGCAAGAAGGCGGCGAGGCGTCGGCACAACTCCGGATCGTGCCCGCCGACGTACAGGATCGTGCTGCCGCCGTTGCCGACCACCATCACCTCGCCGGGCTTGAGGCCGCCGAGCGCCACGCGCCCCGTCTTGAACCCGGCGAGCGAGAGCTCGACCGCGACGTCGACCTTCCATGCCACCGTGGAGAACCCGTGGTCGGACACCACGAAGACGTCCGTCGTGTCCCGCAGGCCCCGCCGGTCGAGCTCCGCGAGAACCCGGCCGAGGTTCTCGTCGCTGCTGCGTATGGCCGCAAGCGACTGCGCCGACCCTGGTCCGGTGGCGTGCTGCGAGAAGTCGGGCTCGGCGAGCCAGAGGAGCGTGTACGGGGGCACGGCGTCCCTCCAGAGTTCGCGCAGCAAGGCCCCCGTCGTCCACGCGTCCCGCGCGACCTTGTCCTGGTCGGCCGGCACCGGGGGGAAATCCCCTATCTCCTGGTGGACGGGCCCCTCGAGGGCCGGAGGCAGCGCCGCCCCCTCATAGAGCACGGGCGAAACCCCGGGCTCGTTCGCGCGCCTCATCCGGTCGTGAAGGAGCGCGACCTGCTTGGATCCCGCGATGACCGTCTTGAGTCCGTGCGCGTGAAGGATCTCGGCGACCGTTGGGGTGGCAATGTAGCGGCCCCCGCTTACCTCGTCGCCGCGGCTAACAACGCTGGGGACCTCGATCCCGACCGGCTTCTGTGGATCGATACGCGGGCGGAAGTCGTAGTTCGCCACCACCGTGCTCCGGGAGGGGTACGCTCCCGTCGCCAGCGCCGTGCCGTTCACCTCGGTCGAGCATAGGTAGACCGCGTGGTGATGGGCGAAGCGCACCCCCCTCTGGGCCAGCTTCCAGAGGTTGGGCGTCTCCTCTGCCGACACGAAATCGGGCCGCATGCCATCGAAAACCACGAGGACCACGCGGTGGGACGGCGCCTTGGCGGGCTCCGCCGCCGGGGCGGGCGCCGGGCACACGGCCGCCGCGAATGCGAGCGCGTAGACACAGGAGCGAATGTTCATCGGAATTGGGATCCTACCCGAGACCGTGTTAGACGCCCGTCGGGAGTCAACAGGCGGCCGCAAGAACACAGGTTCGGCCTGCAGGAAATGTGCCGAGAAATGGGCTCACGGGCCCGATTCTGCCGTGCCGAGGATGCGTTCCCTGCGCCGGCGTGTTACATCCATGAAAATCTTAGCTTTGGGGCCGGTAAGCCGGATTCTGTTCCACGCCTTGCGGCGCTTCGGCCGTCATTTCTCTCGCGCCTTTTTGGGGCCCGCCCGTCCGCCCCACCGCGCGGCGAAACCGCGCGGCGACGGACGGATGCGACATACCCGAGACTCTTGGACGGGCCGTCCAGTCTCCTATTTTGTCTTGCACCGGAAGGGGTTTTTCGTGCCGCCCGCCTCGCGGCGATGCGCGGTGGGCTCTTACCCCACCTTTTCACCCTTGCCCGGCGGCCCCGAAGGGCCTCCAGGCGGTTTGTTTTCTGTGACACTGTCCGTCGCCGCGGCTTGAGCCGCGGCGCCTGCACTTGCGTTTCGGCTCGTGCAGCATCCTGCCCTGCGGTGTCCGGACTTTCCTCTCCAAACTTCTATCGGGCACGGCGTTACCCGCGCCTTGGGATCAAAGAACTTGGAGCGACGACCAGGCCCCAAAGCTAAGGGGGGCAACATTGCCCTGCGGCGAAAGCTCCCGCAAGCTTCTTAAGTCTCCCAGTAGACCATCTGGCCGCACTGGTCGCAGAGCGCAAATTCCGTGTCGGTGGTCTTCCCCCGCGCGGCCGATTCGACTTCGCTGGAGACCTTAAGGTGGCAGCCGCCGCACTTGCCCCCGCGTATCGGCACGACGGCCGGCATCCTGCGGGCGGCCGCCCGGTCATAGGCATGGAGGGCGGCCTCCGCAATCGGCGTCCTGGCGGCCGCCAGGGCCGCGACCGCCGCCTTGAGCTCCTCGGAAAGGCTGGTCCCCCGCTCCGTCATCGAGCGGATCCTCCCCTCGTGGCCCACGATGTTCTGCTTGAGGGTCGCCTCGGCCGTGGCGAAGCGCCTCTTCGCCTCGTCGATCGAGTACATGGTCTCGAGCTCCCTGCCCTCCAGCTCGTCGATTTGCCGCTGTACGTTCTCGATCTCGTGGCCGAGCGCCTGGTACTCGTCGTTCTTTTTGACGGCAAGCTGCTGGGTCTGATACTTGCCCTTCTGGGCCTCGGCCGAGCCTATCTCCGTCTCGAGGGACTTCTTGCGGGTCTCGAGCTCCCTTAGCTCGCCCTTGGCGGCCTCTATCGCGGCCTTCTCGGCGGCGATCCGCTGCTCGACCGCCGCGATTTCCACCGGCACCGCCCTCAGTTGGGCCTCTATCCCGAGCCTATTCGTGTCACGATCCTGCAGGACAAGGAGCAGTTCGATCGTGGGGCTTGGCATGGACCCTCCACAGTGCATCCGGCAATACGGCGGTCAATCCCATCGTGAACCCATGGCCGCCTGGCGTCCGGATTGGGCCGGCAATGAAGGGTGCTCCCCGTGTTCACGGCCGCCCGGCAGCGGACGGATTTCCGCGCTTTGGGCCCCCATTACCCCAGAAAATGCCCCCACGCCGGGTCCTTGACCCGCGGGGGGGATAGCGGGTGGGGGCCACCCGGGCCTAGGAGGGCGCTTAAAACGCCCAATTTACGCGATTTTTTCCCAAAAAAACCCTCGCGTGCCCGGGCGAATTCGGAACAGAATTTTACTTTCATTTCCGCCCCCACCCGACCCGTACATGGCAGACCAAACCGACCCGCAAACCCCCTCAAAATCACAGGCAGGCGCCCTGACGTACGACGCCTCAAAGATCCAAAAACTCGAGGGCCTGGAGGGGGTGCGCAAGCGCCCGGACATGTACATTGGCGACACCAATGAGCGCGGGCTCCACCACTGCGTCTTCGAGGTGGTCGACAACTCCGTGGACGAGGCCCTGGCCGGCTTCGCCACGGTCATCAAGGTGACGATCCACCTGGACGGGTCGTGCTCGGTCGAGGACGACGGCCGCGGCATCCCCGTGGACGAGCACCCGGTCTACAAGATACCGGCCCTCGAGCTCGTGCTCACCAACCTGCACGCGGGCGGCAAATTTGGAAAGGGGGCCTACAAAGTCTCCGGCGGCCTGCACGGCGTCGGCGCGAAGTGCGTGAACGCGGTGTCGGAGTGGCTGGAGGCCGAGGTGCGCCGCGGCGGCAAGGTCTATCAAATGCGCTTCGCCCAAGGCAAGACGACGCGGAAGATGGTCGTGATCGGCGACACCCGGAAGACGGGCACGAAAATCACGTTCAAGCCCGACCCGGAGATCTTCCTGTCGACACGGGAGTTCCAGTACGAGATCCTCGCCAAGCGGCTGCGGGAGCTCGCGTTCCTGAACCCCGGCATCAAGATCGAGCTGGCTGACGAGCGCTCGCAGAAGGAGGATAAGTTCTTCTTCAGGGACGGCATCACCGAGTTCGTCAAGTTTCTCAACCAGAACAAGAACGTCCTTCACGACAAGCCGATCACCTTCAGCGACTCCGTGGCGAACGAGGACCCCGCAAAGGCCGACACGGTCGTCGACGTGTCGATGCAGTACAACGACAGCTACAACGACCAGGTCTTCGCCTACGCGAACTCGATCTACAACCTCGAGGGCGGCACCCACCTGTCGGGCTTCAAGACGGCGCTCACGCGGGTCATCAACAACTTCGCGAGGGCCAACAACCTGATCAAGGAGAAGGACCCCGCGATCCTGGGCGACGACGTGCGCGAGGGGCTAGTCGCGGTCGTGTCGGTCAAGGTTTCCGAGCCCCGGTTCGAGGGGCAGACGAAGACGAAGCTCTCCAACTCCGAGGTGGACGGGATCGTGCAGAAGGTCGTGGGCGAGAAGCTCAAGTTCTTCCTCGAGTCGAACACGGCCGTGTCGAAGCGGATCATCGACAAGACGCTCAACGCGGCGAGGGCCCGGGAGGCGGCGAGGAAGGCCCGCGAGACCGTGCGCAAGGGCGCCCTTTCCGGCGGCGGACTGCCCGGCAAGCTCGCGGACTGCTCCGAGCGCGACCCGGCGCTCGGCGAACTTTACATCGTCGAGGGCGACTCTGCCGGCGGCTCGGCGAAGCAGGGCCGCGACCGCCGCTACCAGGCGATCCTCCCCCTGCGCGGCAAGCTGATCAATACGGAGAAGGCGCGCCTCGACAAGGTGCTCTCCAACGAGGAGATCCGCACGCTGATCACCGCCATCGGCACGGGCATCGGCGACGCCGAGGGCGAGGGCGCCTTCAACGTCGACAAGGCCCGCTACCACAAGGTGATCATCATGACGGACGCCGACGTCGACGGCTCGCACATCCGCACGCTGCTCCTCACGTTCCTCTACCGGCAGATGCGGGGCCTCCTCGACCGGGGCTACGTCTACATCGCGCAGCCGCCGCTCTACCGGATCAAGCGCAAGAAGCGCGAGCAGTACATCGACAACGACGAGCAGCTGAACCGCATCCTGCTCGAGCTCGGCTCCGAGGACGTGGTCCTACGGAGGCTCGCCGAGAAGCACGAGTTCTCCCCTCAGCAGGTCGACCGGATCGTGGAGGCGCTGGCCGCCCTCGAGGAACTCGGCGCCGGCGTGACCCGCTACGGCGCGGAGCTGAGCGAGTACCTGGACCGGCACGACAAGAAGACACACGCCCTGCCCCGCTACATCGCGAGGATCCGCCAGGGCAACAAGGAGTCCCACGAGTTCCTCCAGGACGAGGCCGCCCGCTCCAAGTTCATCCAGGAACAGGGTCTCGACGCCGACCTGTTCGACCCGACCGAGGCCGCGGCGCAGAAGCCCACCGCGGCGCCCAAGCGCGTCACCCTCCACGAGATCTTCGAGAGCAACGAGATGACGAAGATCCTCAAGATGATCGCCGCGACCGGCCTCGAGATCAACCGCTTCAGCCCGACCGAGGAGCCGCGCTACTCGATCACCGAGAACCCGGGGCAGAAGAGCGAGGCCACCACCGAGCTCAAGGGGCCGCTCGAGATCATCGCGCAGATCCGCGCCAACGGCCGCAAGGGCCTCACCATCCAGCGCTACAAGGGCTTGGGCGAGATGAACCCGAAGCAGCTCTTCGAGACGACGATGGACCCCGAGAAGCGGCGCCTGCTCAAGGTCGCCGTCAACGACGCCGCGAAGGCGGACGCGCTCTTCACGCTGCTGATGGGCGACGAGGTCCCGCCGCGCCGGCAGTTCATCGAGGACAACGCCCTGAACGTGCAGTACCTCGACGTCTGACGAGCGGGCAGCAACCCTTCACCCTACCTCAATTCCCTTGTACACCGGCTCCGAAAAACTCCTGTCGGCCAACATCACCGACATCATGCAGACGGCCTACATCGACTACTCGATGTCGGTCATCATCTCGCGCGCCCTGCCCGACGCCCGGGATGGGCTCAAACCCGTCCAGAGGCGGATCCTCTACGCGATGCTGCGCGAGGGGCTTGTCCACAACCGTCCCTTTGACAAGTGCGCGGGCGTCGTGGGCGAGGTGCTGAAGAACTACCACCCTCACGGCGACGCGTCCGTGTACGACACCCTCGTGCGCCTGGCCCAGACCTGGGTCATGCGCTACCCGCTCATCGACCCCCAGGGGAACTTCGGCTCGGTCGACGGCGACCCGCCGGCGGCGTACCGCTACACCGAGTGCCGGCTCAACGAAGCCGCCGAGGAGCTCCTGAAGGACATCGAGGAGGAGACGGTCGACTTCGCCCCCAACTACAAGGAGTCGACGACCGAGCCCACGGTCCTGCCCGCGGCGCTGCCGAACCTCCTGATGAACGGCTCGACGGGGATCGCCGTCGGCATGGCGACCAACATCCCCCCTCACAACCTGAACGAGATCATCGACGCCGCGTGCGCCATCTTGGACAGGCCGTCGGTGTCGGTGGACGAGCTCTGCGAGATTGTCCGGGGCCCGGACTTCCCGACCGGCGGGGTCATCTCGGGGCGCGAGGCGATCCTCTCCTACATGAAGACGGGCAAGGGCATCGTCCGCTTGCGCGGCAAGGCCCACTCCGAGGAGATGAAGGGCGGCATGGAGCAGATCGTGATCACGGAGATCCCCTACAACGTGAACCGGGCGAACCTCGTGACGCGCATCGCCGAGCTCGTGTCGGACAAGGAGCTCGACGGCATCCGCGACCTGCGCGACGAGTCGGACGAGAACACCCGCATTGTCGTCGAGCTGAAGCGCGGCGAGCAGGCGAAGATCGTCATCAACCAGCTCTTCCAGAAGACGGCCCTCGAGTCCTCGTTCGGGGTCACGCTGCTCGCGCTCGACGGCAAGCGCCCGAAGCAGATGAACATCAAGGAGCTGATCGAGTGCTATATCGAGCACCGCCGCGACGTGTTGACCCGCCGCACGAGGTTCCGGCTGCGCGAGGCCGAGGAGCGCGCCCACATCCTCGAGGGCTACATCATCGCGCTCGATAACCTCGACGACTTCGTGAAGATCATCCGCGCCTCGTCCAACCGTGACGAGGCCAAGGTGCGCCTGATGGCGAAGTACCCCCTCTCGGAGCGCCAGGCGGACGCGATTCTCGAATTGCGCCTCTACCAGCTGACGGGCCTGGAGCGCGGCAAGATCGAGGCCGAGTACCTGGGGCTCATGAAGCTCATCGAGGAGCTGCGGGGCATCCTGGACTCCGAGGCCAAGCTCATTGCGCTCATCAAGAGCGAACTCCTCGAGATGAAGGCCAAGTACGCCTCCCCGCGAAGGACCGAGATCATCGCCGCGGCGGAGGAGTTCCGGATGGAGGACGTGATCCCGAACGAGGGCTGCGTCATGACGGTCTCCCACCTCGGGTTCATCAAGCGCACGCGGGTCTCCGACTACCGCTCCCAGAAGCGGGGCGGCAAGGGCATCATCGGGACCGAGACGTACGAGGAGGACTTCGTCGAGCACCTCTTCACTGCGAGCACGCACGACTTCATCCTCTTCTTGACCAATACGGGCCAGTGCCACGCGAAGAAGGTCTACGACGTGCCGGAGGGGACCCGCGCGTCGAAGGGCAAGTCGGTCTCAAGCTTCCTGCGCCTGGCCGACGGCGAGAAGATCGCGGCCATGATCTGCGTGAAGGACTTCACCGGCTCCTACCACCTCGTCATGGCGACGAAGGCCGGCGTCACGAAGAAGACGAACCTCACGGACTATACGAACGCCACGCGCGAGGGGGGCCTGCGCGGCATCAAGCTCGAGCAGGGCGACACGCTCGTCGGGTGCGTGCTCACGAACGGCCAGAACGAGATCGTGCTCGTCAGCTACAAGGGACAGGCCGTGCGCTTCAACGAGGAGGACCTGCGCGACCAGGGCCGCGACACGGTCGGGGTCACCGGCATGCGCTTCAAGATCGACGGGGACCACGTGAAGGCCATCGAGGTCTGCGACCCGCTCGACCGCCTGCTGATCGCCCGCGAGGATGGGATCGGCAAGAGGACCCCGTTCGAGGACTACCGCCTGATCAGCCGAGGGGGCACCGGCGTCATCGCGATCGACCTGCCCGAGGACGGCTCGGTCAACGTGGCGGGCGCGCTGAGCGTGCGCGACGGCGGCGAGGTCATGCTCCTGACGGCCAAGGGCCAGAGCATCCGGACCCGCGTGAGCGAAATCCGGGAGACCGGGCGCGGCGCGAAGGGGGTGAAGCTCCTGACGCTCGCCGACGGCGACAAGCTGCTCAACATCGCGCGCATCGTCGAGACCGAGGAGGAGAATTCGGCCTCGCCGCTCGAGCCGGAGTCCCCGGCGCCGCAGGGCTAGCTGCCCTGCGCGGGGGCGGGGCTGGGCGAGCTGCCGACGAACTTGACCCTCGGGCGGCCCGCCCCCTCGATGTCCATGAAGAAGCTGCCCATGGAGCCCGGGACGATCTTCACGTGGCGCGGCTGGCGCTCCTGCCCGATGACCCAGTAGTGGTCGCTGTCGGTCACGACCCAGCGCTGGCCGTTCGTCAGCGTGATCAGCGTCCCCTTCCTCCATCCGTCGAACGGCAGGACGAGCATCGAGTCCAGGGTCGTGTACTCGATCTCGGTGCCGGGCTTCAGGAGCACCTTCATCCGGTCGATGACCCCGGGCCCCTGCTTCGCCGCCGCCTTGCGGTCCTCCGCCTGCACCTGCTCCCGCACGGAGGCCGACACGGCCTTGGCCGTCTCCTCCTTGGCCTTCTTGACGGCGCCCGTCTGCTGGCCGCGCACGAGCGCGTCCAGGCGGGCGAGCTCGTCCGGCGTCAGCTTGCCTAGGCCCGCGGCCTCAAAGTCCGCGGGCGAGAGGCCCTTGGTGAAGGAGTCTTCGGCGCGCGCCGAGGACGGAAGGGCGAGCGCAAGGACGAGCGTGAGGCGGCGGAGCATGTTTTGGCGAAGGACGGTCAACGCTTGCATCGGCCCCGGTGCAACGAAAAAGTCGCGGGCGCCCACGCATCATGATACGCGCCCTCATCTTCGACTTCGACGGACTCATCCTGGACACGGAGACGGCGCTCATCGACGCGTACGGGGACGTCTACCGCGCGCACGGCGTCCCCTTCGACCGGCCGCTCTTCACCCGGAGCGTGGGCCACGCCGACTACGCGTTCGACCCGTGGAGGGCCTTCGGACCGGGCGCCGACCGCGACGCGCTCGAGGCCGAGCGGAGGGTCTTCAACAGGGCCCGCAACCACGCGCAGCCGATCCTGCCCGGCGTCGTGGCGCTGATCGGCGAGGCCCGCGCGGCGGCCTTGAGGATCGGGCTCGCCTCCAACTCGGGCCACGCGCATGTCGAGGGGCATCTGGGAAGGCTGGGGCTCCTTGAGCGCTTCGACTTCGTCGCGTGCCGGGAGGATGTCCTGTCCCCTAAGCCGGAGCCCGACCTCTACCGGCTCGTCCTCAATCACTTCGGGCTGCGCGGCCGCGAGGCGATCGCGTTCGAGGACTCGCATACCGGAACGCTCGCCGCGAAGCGCGCCGGCCTCTGGGTGGTCGCCGTCCCCAATGTCTCCACCGGCCACCACGACTTCGGGCATGTGGACGTGCAGGCGCCCTCGCTCGCGGATTGCCGGCTGGGGGAGCTCATGGCACGCTTCGCAGTATGAACCCGCCCCGCGTGCCGCGCTACAACGTGCTCGGGGTCGGCGTCTCCGCGCTCACCCTCGCGCAGGCGCGAGACCTAATCGTCGGCGCCCGGGGCGCCGGCGGCCCCGCGGCGTACGTCTGCCTCTGCACCGTGAACGGCCTCGCCGAGGCCCGCCGCGACCCGGACTATAGGAGGATCTTCAACGAGTCGTGGCTCACGACCCCGGACGGGATGCCCGTGGTGTGGATGGGGCCGCCGGGCGTCGAGCGCGTCTACGGCCCGGACCTGATGCTCGCCGTCTGCGACGCGGGTCGGGCCCGCGGGCTGCGCCACTTCTTCTACGGCGGGAAGCCCGGCGTCGCCCCGGAGCTCGCCCAGAGGCTCGCAGCCCGGTATCCCGGGCTCGTCGTCGCGGGGACCCACACCCCGGCCTTCCGGGAGCTGACGCCCGCCGAGCTGGACGCGCTCCGGGCGGAGGTCGCCCGCGCGGCGCCCGACATCGTGTGGGTGGGCCTCGGCACCCCGAAGCAGGAGCGCTTCATGGCCGGTCCCGGGCGCTCGCTCGGCGCCCCGCTCCTCGTGGGCGTCGGCGCGGCGTTCGACTTCCACTCGGGGCGGGTCCCCCAGGCGCCCCGCTGGATGCAGAGGAGCGGCCTGGAGTGGCTCTTCAGGCTCTGCACCGAGCCGCGGCGCCTGGGCCCGAGGTACCTGACCACCAACTCGCTCTTCGTCCTTCGCCTCGCCGCCCAGAAGCTGGGGATCCGGCGCTATCCCTTGCAGTAAGTCAGAACAGGTCCCGCTGCACGATCGCGTCCCGCTTCCTGGGGTCGAGGGTGCTGAGAGCGAGCAGCTGCATCGTCGTCAGGGACGCGAGCTCCGGCTGGCGCGCGAGCGAGGACAGCAGGAGCGCCCCGGCGAGCGCGTCGTAGAGCGCCGCGTGGAAGTGCCTGCGCCCCTCCGGGCAATACGCCGAGGCGAGGGCGTCCAAGTCGCCCTGGAGCCCGCAGGCCGCCACCAGGGACTCGAGGCGCCCCGACCCCAGGCGCGGGTATAGTTGCGCGTAGATCCTCGCCGAGTCGATCCAGGGGCCCCAGTCGACCATGCGGTTGCCGGGCCTCGCGAAGTCGGGCGAGCTCCGCGGATAGGGCCACGCCGCCCGCAGGAGCGAGCTCTCGGCGCCCGCGTAGTGCGCGGCCAATGGCCCCCGCTCCCGCAGGTGGGCGAAGATCTCCCAGTCCGACGAGAAGGGCGCGCACGCGGCGAGCGCCTCCCGGCGCAGCCCGTGGATGCGCGTGTCCGCAGCCCGGATCCGGCCGGTCGGCGCGCACAGGCGGGTCCGGGCCTCCGTCACGCGGCCGCCGACGAGCGTGGCGACGCCGTACTCAAGGACGCCCGAGGCGAGGCTGCCCTCAAAATCGATGAAGAAGACCGGCTGCGCCATCCACGACATGGCGCGATCTTCCCCGATTCGCGTTCGGCTCCGAGCTCAATTTTTCGTGTCTTTCGCGCGATTCGCGGATTGAACCTTACCGTGAACCTCGAGCCCCACCGCGCCCTCATGATCGAGCTCGCCGAGCGAAGCGGCGAGTTCATCCGCCCCTTTTTCGGCCGGGCCGACCTTCAGGTGGAGCTCAAGGCCGACCTGTCCCCCGTCACGGCCGCCGACCGCGGCGCCGAGGACCTGATGCGGGGGATGATCCGCAAGGCGTTTCCCGGCCATGGTATCGTCGGGGAGGAGGCCGGGGCCGAGCGCCCGGATGCGGAGTTCGTCTGGGTGCTGGACCCCATCGACGGCACCCATTCCTTCACGGCCGCAGTCCCCCTCTTCGGCACCCTGATCGGCCTCCTCCACCAGGGTGAGCCCGTCCTAGGCTGCATCCACCAGCCCATCCTGCGGCAGCTCCTTGTCGGCGACAACCGGAGCACATCGCTCAACGGAAGGCCCACCCGGGTCCGCCCGGCGCGGCCGATCGAGGAGGCGACGCTGCTCACGAGCGACCCTGCCGTCGTCGCCACCCGCCCCGAATGCCGCGGGTTCCGGGCGCTGATGGAGCAGTCCCGTCTCTCGCGGACCTGGGGCGACTGTTACGGCTACCTGTTGGTGGCGACCGGCTGGGCGGATGTCATGTACGACCCGCTCATGAACCTCTGGGACATCGCGGCCCTGGTCCCCGTCATCCGGGGCGCCGGGGGCGTCATCACGGATTCACGGGGCGGTCCCGCCTACCCCGCCACCTCGACCGTGGCGTCCTCGAACCCCGGCCTCCACAGGCAGGTCATCGACGCCCTCGGGCGCTAACCGGCCGCCGGCTACTTGGACGGCGCCCCGGCGGAGACCCAGGCGGCGATCACCGCGCGCTCCTCGTCGGTGATCTTGGTGGAGTTGCCGAGCGGCATGATGCGCGTGACGACCACCTGCTGGTAGATCCTCTGGGCGTTCTGCACGATCGCGCCCGCGCCCTGGAGCACAAGCCCCGCCGGCGGCTGGGTGATGCCCGGGAACGTGGGCGCCTGCGAGTGGCACGTGACGCAGCGCTCCCCGACGATCGCCCTCACCCGGTCGAGCGTCACGGGGCCCGTGACAGGGGGAAGCGGCTGGACGCGCGGGGCGGTCCAGACCGCGACGGCCCCGAGGAGCGCCGCGGAGGCCGCCAGGCACGGCCACGCGAACGCCCCCTTGTGCCTCAGGTTGAAGAAGTGCCGGATGAGGACCCCCGCCGCGCCGATGAGCGCCAGGACCGCCCACGCCTGGGGATGGCCGTAGGTCGCCGCGTAGTGGTTACTGATCATGATGAACACGACCGGCAGCGTGAAGTAGTTGTTGTGGATGCTGCGCTGCTTGGCCCTCGCGCCGTCCGCCAGGTCGGGCGCCAGCCCCGCCTTCACCGCGGCGACCATCCGCTTCTGGCCCGGGATGATGACGAAGAAGACGTTCGCCGCCATGATGGTGCCGATGGAGGCGCCCACGTGGAGGTAGGCGGCCCGGCCCCCGAGGGTGCGCGACAGCTCCCAGGCAAGCAGCGTCAGGAGCCCGAAGACGACCGCGCCGAGGATCCCGCCGCGCCCCCCGAGCGGCGAGCGGCAGAGGAGATCGTACGCGAACCAGGAGAACACCATGCTCGCGATCCCGACCCCCACGGCCTGCGCCGAGGTGAGCTCCGCGACCGACGGGTCGACCATCATCGCCTGGGCGCGCAGCCAGTACACGATCACGAGGAGCGCCGTGCCCGACAGCCACGTCGTGTAGGCCTCCCACTTGAACCAGTGCAGGCGCTGCGGCAGCCACGCCGGAGCCACCGCGTACTTCTGGGGGTTGTAGAAGCCCCCACCGTGGACCGCCCAGAGCTCGCCGCTGACGCCCTTTCTCGCCGCGTCGGAGCCGGGCTCCGGCGGCTCCAGGCTGGCGTCGAGCCAGATGAAGTAGAACGAGGAGCCGACCCACGCTATACCGGCGACGACATGCAGCCAGCGCAGCAGCATGCCGAGGATCTCGATCAGGTGGGCTTCCATCACTGGGGCGCCCCTAGGTCGCGGTTTCCGTGTACCGCGCCTCGCGGATCACCGTGATCTTGATCGTGCTCGGATACTGCAGCTCGCCCTCGATCCTGCGCCTGAGCTCCTTGGCGATGTCGCGGGCCCGGTCGTCCGTGACTTCCTGGGGCGAGACGACGACCCGGATCTCCCTGCCGGCCTGGATGGCGAACGCCTGCTGGACGCCCTCGATCGACATCGCGAGGTCCTCCAGGCGCTTGAGGCGCTGGATGTAGCTCTCCATGGTCTCGGCGCGCGCGCCGGGGCGGGTCGCCGAGATCGTGTCCGCGAGGATAACGAGGCCCGCGTAGATGGTCTCGGGCTTCACCTCCTCGTGGTGCGCCGCGACCGCGTTGACGACGATCGGGGTCTCGCCGTGGCGCCTGATGAATTCGGCGCCGATACTGGCGTGGCTTCCCTCCAATTCGCCCGAGACCGCCTTGCCGAGGTCGTGGAGGAGGCCAGCGCGCTTGGCCAGGTTGGGGTCCAGCCCGACCTCGCTCGCGATCAGCGACGCCAGGAACGCCGTCTCGACCGAGTGGTCGAGCACGTTCTGGTTGTAGGAGAACCGGTACTTGAGCTTGCCGAGCAGCTTGATGATCTCCGGGTGGAGGCCGTTGATGTTGAGCTTCGTGACGGCGTCCTCGCCGGCCTGGGTTGTGGACAGGTCGATCTCGTCCTGCGCCCGTTTCACGTACTCCTCGATGCTGGCCGGATGGATGCGCCCGTCCTTGACCAGGGCCTCCAGCGCGTTGCGCGCGATCTCGCGGCGCACGGGGTCGAAGGACGACAGGAGAACCAGCTGGGGCGACTCGTCGATCAGGAGCGTGACGCCGGTCGCCGCCTCGAACGACTTGATGTTGCGGCCCTCGCGGCCGATGAGCCGGCCCTTCATGTCCTCGCTCGGCAGGTGGACGAGCGAGGCCGTCAGGTCGGTGTTGGGCTTGCTTGCCAGGCGCTGCATCGAGGCGATCAGGATGCGGCGCGACTGCGTCTGCAGCTCCTGGTCCGACTTCTCGAGCGTGTCGCGGCGCAGCGCGCGCAGCTCGTCCTGGCACTCGAGGAGCACCTCCTCGCGCAGCTGCTTGCGGATCTCCTCGCTGTCGAGCTGCGACACGCCCTCGAGCCGCTTGCGCACGTTCTTGGAGAGGTCGCGGATCGCGTCGCGCGCCTGCTTGACGGCGCCGCTCTCGCGGTTGAGCCGCTCCTGGCGCTGCTCCAGCTGGAAGTCGAGGAGCGCAAGCGACTCCTCGTGCGCGCGGATCTCCCGCAGCCTGATGTCCGACTCGATCTCGCGCCGGTCGAATTCGCGGTTGAGCTCGGCCCGTTTCTCCTGGATCTCCGCCTCCGCCTTCTGCCTGAGCTCGCCGGCCGCCACGGCCGCCTCGCGGCGGGCTACCTCGATCAGCTCCGCGGCCTGCTCATGGGCCACCCGGCGGGAGTATCGCGTCACCAGCCAGACCACAATGAAGCCCACGAGCCCCCCAAAGAAGAGGGAAAGCGGGAACGCCGCGTCAGTCAGTCCGCCAGGCAGCGTGGGTGCTATTTCGGCTACAGTTGCTAAGGCCAAGTATAGGGTTGGGTTAACATAGGGGGTGGTAGGCGGACCTCAAGTCTCTTTACCCGCCGTTTCGGTCTGTTGACACTCAATATCTTAGGCAGTTTCCAGAACGGCTGCGATGATGTCCGGCGGGAGCGGCCTTCTCGTTGCGCCCCGCGGAGTCCAGCGAGTGCTCCTCTTGGCCGACGGGAATATTCCCAAGTGGATATGGCCGCCTTACAGCAGTTGCTCGCAATCGACCCTCCCCATGCCTGGTGCGACAAGGCGGGCAGCCTCGGAGACAACGAATATGGCGGCGCCTATGGCCGACTCACAGCATATCGCGTCCAGGATTGAAACGCGGTCCGTCACAATGCCGGCTTTGGGTTTGGGCGTGATTCAAGGGGAGCGGAAAGAGGTCACTGCGAATCCTTGCGCGGGTAATCGAGACAGGGCTGCATAATGGCTCGCTCGCTAGATCCGGGCCGCCGGCGAATTAGGGAGATCCAACAGACTTCGCGCAATGCGATGCGTCCCACGGGCAATCTCCGCACCCGCGCGGATACTGTCCATTTTGGGTAGCAGATCAGGGCGGCGGACCGCATAGTCGCCTTGTGAGACACGCCGCAATCAAGAAGCTAGCTGTCCGCATTTTCGGGCACATCGCTCCCTCGACATTGCGCTTCATTGCGCACCACAATCCGATCAATCGCGGTCGATGGCCGGTGTTAAGTGCACTGAGGGAAGACCCGGTTTGCCGCGAGTGGCTCGCGGCGCTCGAAAACCCCACTAGGACGCGGCGTGGCTTCAGAATATACACCGTTCCTGGCGACCTAACGTCCGACTGGATCAAGCTTCACGGCCAACATGAAACCGGCACAGAGAGATTCATATTGGATCACCTGAAGCCAAACTCGACCTTCCTAGACGTTGGGGCCAATATTGGTTACTTCTCGCTGCTTGCCGCAATTGCAGGCAAAGCCAAGGTCATCTCATTTGAACCCCAGGGTCCAATTGCAGATCTTCTGCTCAAGTCAGTCGCCCACAACCACGTTGAGGACTCGGTTCGGGTGGAGCGGATGGCGTTGTCAAACGTCGCCGCGACGATGAAGATGACGTCATGCCCGGGCAACACGGGCCACGCGCGATTGATAGAGTTTGACGATCAAGGGGGCCAGCCTTCCCCCGTTGCCGTCGTCGTTCTCGACGACTGGCTGAGAGAGCATCCGGCCGGCCAGGTTTCGGTATGCAAGATCGACACGGAGGGAACTGAGCTCAAGGTCCTGGAGGGAATGCATCAATTGCTCGACCGGGATTGCCCGGCGATCGTAGTTGAGGTCGTCGGTGAATTCCTAGCTGAATTCGCTGCGTCCGGCGCGCGAATCTTCGAGTTACTCGCGCGACACGGCTATTCCGATGTCTCGACCCGTTATACCTTCGACGGCGAATTCAACAGGTATTTCGTCAAGGCAGACGACGTCTGATTCACCACCCGTCACCGGGGGGCCCCACACCCCACAAATTGGAGCGCGCGACAATCGTCAGTTTGAATCTTCGCGATTCCCGACCCCGGGGTCCGCAGAACACGGCCTAATGGGATGGATGTGCGGTTATCGCGGGCTGGAACGAAGGCAGCGTCGCGCTCAACACGGACTGGATCCTCGCCAAACCCGCGTCCTCTCCGTCGTCGGCGCCCGTCTGCAGGAGAATGTATGCCCACCGGGTCGCGCGCCCAAGAAAAATGCGATCCCAAGCGTCACAAAACATCATCTCAAACTGCGAATGCACAATCCGGCCGTCGCCCACAAACCAATATGCGACCAATTCCGGGACCAACCGCCGGGCACCACCCGGCCCTGCAAGCTCACGGTGAACCTTGAGGACGGTCCCATCAAAGTCTGAGCGGGCCCGGCCCGGATAACTAAAGCGGTGCGTCGATGAACCGTCGATCGTCCATCCCTGGCCCACAAGACAAAGTTCAGGGCGGTGGATCGAGGAACGGTCGCGTCCGCTAAGCACAATCGATAGAAGCACCCGGCGCCCCGGTGTATCCAAGTTCACATAGAGCCTCCTGGAGAATCCCGTATCGGGCGGCAGAATGGTGCGCTCGACCTTAGTGGGCTCAACATGGCGCCCAATCCATTCCGATCCGATGAAAGCTGGCAGCTCCGCTGGATTCGCGCCGCCGCCTGCTAATATCACGCCGGGGCTCTCACCGGCCGAGACGGACAAGCGGTGCGAAAGGAGTGCCGCTTCAACAACTACGGAAAGTATGACGGCCGCAGCGATCGATGCCGAACCAAGTCCCGCGCGTGGTCCGGGACTTTTCACGCGCAAGGAATCTACATTACCGGTCGCCCAATCGGGCCTGAAGCGGGCGATGGCCTCCGCGATGGCTATCACGCCCACCACAACGATCATGAAGACAACAAATCCCATAGCCTCGTGCACTCGGTCGCCCCAGGCCTGGCCACCCCACTGGGCAGCGATTACGATAATCAGAATTCTCAGCACATTCCCTAGATATACCAGTGGCATGCTGAGGAGCAGTACCGCACAGCGAAGCCAAGCGGGTCTTAACCGCAGGTAGCTGATAAAGAGCGAAAGGGCAGCAAGCGCCATCAACGAACGAATGCCGGAACATGCAGCGGCCACGTCGTATTGATAGCGGCCATCCGGGGAGATGAGCTGTGTTCCGTTTCGTAGAACAGCTATTCCAAGGAGGTTTGCAATTTGTCCACCGGCTCGGACGACCCACATCCGCAGCCAGAATCCCAACGTGTCGAGGGCATTGACAGGGATGGCGAATGCCAAGAACGCCACCGGGAACGCAGAAGCCCGCCCCCATCTTCGGCCTCCGCCCAGTACCAGGACCCCCCAGATGCACAAAAGCAGCGCTGCGATGGACAATCGGGGCTGCTGGGCGACAAAACCCAGCGCGTGGAGCAGGAGGCCCAAAGCAAGGGCGGCTGCGGACTTGATGCCGTCCGACTGCTGATCGCCGTTGTCCCTCCGGAGATTGCGCCATAGCAAAAAGACGCTGAGAGCGAGGACGAGCCATGCGTGCTCGTTCTCGGAGTCGGGATTCACCCATTGGAATCCCCACCAATAAAACAAGGAGTCCGAGGCGATGTAGCCATGCGTCGCGTTCCCCCAGAACTGGAACAGGGCGACGCACGCACCACCGCAAAGAATCGCATACAAGGGCCGCGGCCCGAGATTCTCCACCTTCACGGCTGTGCTGCTCCAATCATCGAGAGGACCGCATTCACCCGTTCGATGGTGAGTCGATCAAAGCTGAACAGTTTCGATCGTTCAATTCCAGAAGCTCTCAACCGAGCCCTTTGGTCGCCATCGCTACAGATCCTTTCCAGCGCCTGCGAAGCGCGCGTGCAGTCAGCAAAGTCAACATACGAAGCGCAATCGCCCGCAACCTCTCGGAGAACCGGAATGTCATGAACAAGACACGGACACCCGCAAGCCATTGACTCAAGCACGCTCCGACCGAAAGTCTCTTCTGAAGTCGAAAGCACATAAGCACTTGCGCCGCGGTAAAGGGCAGGCAGCGCCTCGTCGTCAACCCATCCGAGGAACCGAACGTCCTTAAGTATGGAGAGCCGTGCCGCCTCGGCCTCGGCGCGGTGCCGTCCGCCCGCCCAGTCGCCCCCTGCCAGCACGAAAGGAAACTCTGAACGCATCGTCGCGGGCAGGCCGGCATATGCGGCAAGCGCAAGCTCAACCCGTTTGTAGGCATAGAAGTTAGAGGCCCAAAGTATATAGCGACCCGTAATCCCGGGCACACCGCTTGGACCGTCAGGCATGAACAGATCGTGCCGCAAGCCCTCCGGGCTCACAAGGATCGGACCCTTTGCAGGCCCAAGGCGGGACTTGGTCCAAGCGGAATTCACGACAACAAGGGACGCCTTATCGAGGCCTCGAGACACAGCCCAGGCGCGGTACACATCGCGAACGCCCCGGCCCCTGCGCAGGTGGTTAAGCGCGAAGACATGCATGGCGACCGGCAGCCCCGCGGGCCTCACCGGGAAGAAGCCAACGGTCAGGAGCGCGGCAGCCCCACGCGCTCGCGCCTCCCGACCAACTTCGAAATGGTCGGCGAACAGTCTGCGAAGAGGCTGTCCGTTGGACGGATATGCCCGGCAAACCTCCACACCCGTATCCTCGACCGGCCACGGTGCCCCCTTCCCAACGAATACCAGCCAGGTCACTTCTGGGAAGAGCCTGCGGGCGTGCGCCACGAACTCCGGGAAAAGTGTGCTTAGCCCTGTTCGCCTGCAGGGGTCTTCACACAGCGTCGAGAGGGCAAGCTTCACGCGCATGGCCTGCATTCCAGCCGCTCTGAGCCGTTCGCCAAGCGAAATTACCCAGGTTCGCGCGAAGTATTGTCACCCACGGGTTCCACCCCCACCGTAACTCGGCGTGCCAGTTCTGTCTTCACACCTCGAAATCCGACGAAACAGGGCGATACGGCTTACCGTCGCCGCGTCTATCGGCGCAAAAGCGTTCTCGGTCGCCTGCACATTTGCCCAGGTGCCACTGGCGCTTCGCTACCTTGGGACAGAAGCCTACGGATTCTGGGTGACGCTAATCAGCATCATCCTGGTCCTGAACTACATTGATTTCGGGCTTGGCGTTGGGATGCAGCATGCAATGGCAAAGGCTTACGGTGGTGACGACGTTGAGTCCATAAAGCGGACATTTTGGACCGGTGCGGCCGCACTGGGGATTCTAAGTCTCGTGCTGCTTGCGGTGGGCTTCGCAGCCGTGCAGCTCGAACCGTGGGCGGACATCCTGCGAATTCGCGACCCGAGCCTGCGAACTGAGACGGCCGCGGCCCTTTCGCTCACCGTTGTCTCATTCGTGGTGGGCCTTCCATTCAACGCTGTCTCCCGCCTTGCGGCGGCAGTCCAACGCGGCTGGATACATGCGGGATGGATTGCCGCGGGTAGCGCCATCTCACTTGGATTTGTCACGATCGCCGCGCTGCTTCATTGGGGTTTCCTCTGGTTCCTGGGCGCGAGCCTCGCCGTGCCGGCGCTTCAAGGGCTGGGCCTCTTGATCCACCTGTTCAGCTCCCTTGGTTGGAGTCTTAAGCCAACATCGCTTGTCCCCGCTGCCAAATTGAAGGGCATGCTGCGCTCGAGCATTTACTCGGCATTCCCCCAAATTGGTCTTGCGCTCGTCCAGTCGGCCCCCGCGATTGCGATTTCAGTAGCCGCAGGATCCTCCGGAGTAACGGGATACAATCTGCTCATTCGAATCTTCAGTCCTTTTCAACAGGGACAGACGATTCTGCTCAACCCGGTCTGGCCCGCCTACATCGAGGCCCATTCGAGGTCCGACCATCGCTGGATTGTACGGACCTTCTGGCGGACAATTGCAGCGTATTGCGCCGTCTCGACGGGTGTCGCCATCGTGGCATGGCAGTCGCATCTACTGCTCAGAATATGGATTGGGTCAGGCGCGATTCTTGTCGGGCCTGCGCTCACCACGTTCATCGCCCTTTGGAGCCTCTTGCAGATGGCCTCGCAGCCGTTCATTTACTATCTGATGGGCGTCGGAAGGCTCCGCCTGCTTGCGTGGGCAGTCACACCTGGTCTGCTCCTTTCGGCAGCGGCCTTATTCTTCGGTGCGCGCAGTGGTTCCGTAATAGGCGTCTTCGAGGCCGGTTCCGCCGTCATGGCTATCACCCTCCTCATGCCGTTGGCGTGGGTCACGTTCGGCGTAATGCGACGGCGGAAAATCGACGGCTGCGCCCGGTGAACATCATCGCCTTTCAATTCAATAAGCTGGGCGATAACATCGCCTTTGTTCCGGCAATACAGGCCCTCCGCCAAAGATGCAGGGACTGTCATATCACGATCCTCACAACTCCTGCCAGCGCCGAGCTCTATATGGGGCCATTGGGGCCGCAGGAAGTGATTGTCGGGACAAAGCGAGGGTTCGAAAAATCCTACCGCCGTCCTTGGAATCTGGCTTTGTGGATGTGGCGCGTCCGGCGGCAGCACCCCGATGCCTGTCTTGTTTCTTTTGATCAGGGCTCCGTGGCGCTATTGGCGGCGAAATTGAGTGGCGCTGGGATTCGGATCGGGGGAAAGTTGGAGTGTGCCCGCATTAAAGGGGCGTTGACTGAAGAGATTCCGATCCCGGAAGACTCGCGGCCTGTGACCTGGCATTGGAGGATGGCTCGCGCTCTGGCTAAGTCTTGCGGAGGGGACGAAGAATGGCCTGAGGATTCGCCTCCTCCCGATCTTCGCCATTTGCTCTCTCGGGGTGCGAGGCCGAAAGGGAGTCGAAGACGAGTTGTGATCCATTCAGGAGCAAGCCGTTATCTCAATCAATGGCCCTCGGAGAATTTTGCATCGGTCGCGAAATCGCTATCTGGCGATTTCGACGTCGTGTGGATCACGCATGGTGGAACGACCGGCGCTGCGCCGCCGGGGATTTTCGGTGCCCAAGTAAACTCGCTTAGCGAGTTCGCCGAGTGGCTGGCGAGCGCGGACCTGTTCGTAGGCAACAATTCTGGGCCTATGCACCTCGCAGACGCCCTTGGGTGCGCTGGCGTCGCGGTAACGGGACCGTCGGCGAGGGGCTGGGACCCTTATTGGTACCGCGATAGGTGGAGTGTCCTGCGCCACCCAAATCTCTACTGCGCACCTTGCGAAATGTTGAGCGAGGAACTTGCGGGATGCACCAATTTAGACAGCCCGATGGCGTGCCTGAAATATTGGACGATCGAGAGAGTGAATGAGGAATGTAGAAACCGGCTGGAATCTCGGGTCGGATGAATGACGTAATCCCGATAGACGGTCCCCTTCCTCAGGATGCCGTAGCCTTTCCATGCAAGATGGATCGTAAACCGGTTTCTCCGATGAAAACGACGTAGGGGGCGTTGTTGGGGTCCGGCGAGGCCCAAGCCTATCACATGGTTCCAAGGCAATCCGCCATCTCTCCTGAAGTGCCCGTCCCCTTCCCGGCCGTTGCAAGTCACGAATGGCGCCGGTCAGGAAATGCCTCAAAGTCCGTCATGCCTGCGAGGGGCTCACCATCTCGCGTCACCCCGCTTGCATCCTCGTTTCCGGATCATCGGCTGTCTTCGTCGCTACGTAGCTCTTGCAAAGACCGAGGAAGCTTTCTTTCAGAATCACGCAATCCGGGAACAAGAGCTTCATTTCGCCGAAAGAGAGTAGTCTGACCTCATTCAAGAACCCCTCAATCGCATCCGGACTGGACAGGTCAAGCCAGCCGCGAACTGTAAACCATCGGATGAGGCGACGCTGCCAGCGTCGAGGGAGCCAATGTATAAAGGGAGCGATCAGATGCGGCTCTATGAAGAATTCCCGAGCGGGCGTCTGGATCCAAAACGACTTCCCCACTCTACGAGATTCCGCCGCAAACAGAACCTGCCGTTCCCAGGTTCCAACGTGCTCAATGACACTGTTGGAGAATACGATATCGAATGATTGGTCTGGAAACGGGAGCGCACATCCATCGCCCACTACCCGAGCGCCCACATTCTTTGTTCCCCCAAATCGGGCCTGCTCGGTGTTCAAGAGTGTCACCCGATCGTTAAACACTGATTCAGCCCAAAAGGATTCCGTTCCGCCGACGTCCAGAATTGATTTCGATGCGTCTGGTTTCATCAGCCGTTCGAACTCCTTGCGCCGTCGCCGGCGGAATTGCGGCGAGATCAGATTGTAGATTTTATGAATCATCGCGTGCACCGAGCTCCGGCATCGCCCCCTTTGCCGCGGATGTCTTTTGATGAGCAAACCCGAGCGCGACCCAGAATACCACCGCTCCCATCGGGGCTTCTAGGACGACTCCGAAGCAAGCGCTCACACCCAAGATGATCACGACGCTCCACCAGGCCATGGCCTCAAAGTCGGTAATTCGGAACGCCCTGATGCCGGATCGCGCCGCCATCGCCGCGCCAAGCAGGAATAGGCCCAGTCCCAAACCGCCAAGTCTTCCAAAATTTGTGACGATGACGGAATGAGGACTTCGGGTGGTGAACTCCTCCTCGACAGAAAGCCAATTGTAGTCCGCTAGAAACCGGGCTGCCAAATCGTAGCCGAAGCCGAGTCCAAAGACAGGATTACCGGCGACCGTTTCCGCAACGACTGCATTCCACCAGACCCTCCGAAACTGATTGTTGTCAATCGTGTTGGCGCTCTCCGCATTTTGGTAAGCGTGGCTGCCACTCCAATCAACAAGTGAAACCACACGCTCGAACATTTCGTAGCTCTTGCTCTCGGCGAGTTGCGTCCCCGAGATGATTTCAAGGGGAAGCGATACCGCAATCCCTACGGCGACGACCGCAATCTGAAATCCAATCAGCCTGAAACGCCTGACACTGGCCCAGGCGATCGTTGCTACAGCAGCGGCAACTAAGGCCGCGCGAGGCGATTCCTCGATTCCAACCAACAAAAGAGAAACCGCGGACGAGAACAGCCAAAACCTTCTCTTGCTCCTCTCAAAACGCGACCAGGACCAAAAGCTACCACAGATAAGCGACGCCGAAATGAGGTCGCTCTTGTGATAGATGAGTGGCGTGCCATCCCACTTCAGGTTTTGGGCGAAGAATCCCGGTGATATCTTGTCAATGATCACAACTATCGGAAGCACCAGGAAAGAAACCGTGAAAGCGAGGTCGATCAGGCGCGCCGATGACGGATCGCGGCAGAGATACTGGCCTAGAAAAAAGAATACAGAATAGTAGACTAAAGCGTAGTCACGAAGAGCCATGATCCCATATGTGTTAAGATCAAGAGGCAGCCTCAACGTGGCATAGACAGCCCATAGGAGGATGGAGAGATTCACGGCATCAAAGACAATTATAGAAGTCTTCGAGATGGTGGCTCGTATCCCGAGGCCGACCGTACAGAACAAGAGCGCCGCTTCGGCTGGGAGAAGGGGAACCCGAGGAGAAAAGAGGAACTGCGCGAAACCACGGTTGCCGACTATGTATCCAAAAATGACCACCGCCATGATCCACGCTTCGGGCGGTGCTCCCGCCCGCCATTGAAAGAACACCCAGAAGGCGCAGATAGCAATTAGGGCGACAAAACCTAACCTTTCGTCGGCAATATCAATTGCTCCTACAACCGCTAGGATTGAGCCGATGGTCCCTGCGATGACCAGCCGAAGCCTAGGGCTCATTTTGAGATCGTAGCCGCTATTGCGAAACCTCGGCAAGCCCCCTCGATCCGGTGTTCGCCCCAATAATCAACGAACATCCACTTATCTGCGGAGCCACGTGATTCATGCAGCTACTGGCTGGATGGCTCGCGGTTCCGCACGGCGACCAGCAATGGGAGAGCGACGTATCACGAATCAGTGTTTGGGATACCGCCCCAGATACAATGAGCTGGAAATGACAAGGCCGCGGCGACAATTCGGGTTAAAGCCCAAGGATAACACGCCACTGAATACTCGCCCTCCCGAGACATCTCGCGCTCGACCATGAAGCGTAGCTCAGGCCGAGCAGACGCACGAGTCAACGGAGTTTGAGCTGGCTGAGTGTCGGGCAGATTGGAATCCATCTCGAATCAATGCGAGTCGCCCCGATCGTCCTTACTGTTGGACGTTCAGCCACTTCGGGCAATTGAGTGGAGTCTCCTGCAAGACCGGCACCTCCAATACAAAATAAGACTTGAAGCCAACCGGTGAAAGCCCGGTTGCAAAGTCGGCCCCGTTGCTTCCTCATTCGAGCCCACGGTGAATCTGCGCCTGCCCGTCGACTCCTTCAGCGTCTTCAAGACGACAACCCGCGAGAGGTGGGACCCATGGACGCCGATCGCCATGGCGGGGCTGGGGGCCTTCGGGATCGCCTTCATCTACTCGGCCCAGCTTCCCGTGCAGGGCCGCGGCTGGATGGTGCAGCTGCTCTGGCTCCTCATAGGGGCGGGAGTCTATGTGACCGTGTCCCTAATCGACTACCAGTTCTGGCTCGGTGTCGCCCACTGGATCTATGCCCTCTGCATCGTCCCGCTGGTCCTCGTCCTCGTGCCCGGGATAGGCACGGAGGTCTATGGATCGCAGCGCTGGATACGCATCGGGATGTTTTCCTTCCAGCCCTCGGACACGGCCAACATGGCGGTGCTCCTCATCACAGCCAGCTTATTGGTGCGCAGTGAGATAGGCACGGTACGGCAGTCCCTTGGCGTGCTCGGGAAATTGGCCCTTGCGGTGGGTGCGCCCGTTCTGTTGATTCTGCGACAGCCGGATTTCAAATCCGCGATTGTCCTACCTCCGATGGTGTTCTCCATGCTCTACGTGTCCCGACTCTCCGCGCGTTTCTTTGCCGGGGCGCTGGCCGCGTTTCTCCTTCTGATTGGCCTAGTCGCTTGGGACACATGGCGTTACATGGATTTCATGGAGGCGAACGGGTACTCGTTCCAGGCCGACAAGGGGCTTTACGAGAAGCACAGCTGGATCCCGCTGCACGACTATCAGCGCAACCGCATCCTCTCGTTCATCGATCCGGACAAGATCGATCCGATCGGCATCGGCTGGAACCAGCGCCAGTCGCTCATCTCGGTCGGCAGCGGCGGCGTCTATGGCAAGGGCTGGACCGAGGGGACTCAGGCCCGCTTGGGCTACCTGCCGAGGTCGGTGGCGCACAACGACTTCATCTTCTCGGTGATCGCCGAGGAAAAAGGATTTCTGGGAAGCATTACGGTTCTCAGCCTGTTTGGTCTGATGCTATTCAACGGCATCCGCATCGCCGGTCTCTCGCGGGACCGCTTCGGCACGCTGCTCGCCCTCGGAGTCACCGTGCTCTTCATGATGCATGTGTTCGTGAATATCGCCATGACCATCGGGCTCGTGCCCATCACGGGCATACCGCTTCCCTTTATAAGCTACGGTGGCACCTTCGTGCTCAGTTGCTGCTTGTTGCAAGGACTGGTCCAGAGCGTCTATCGCTTCCGGAAGGACTTCGCATGACCATGCGTCCGACCCGCGATAACGACCGCCCTGCCGGAATTTCCTGCGCCGCAACCCGCGCCCGGAGGGACCCCGTATACAACCAAGACAGGGTCCCCAATGAGCGAAACATCCCAGCCCAACCCCGACGTCACGCAGGACGTCGCTCAGAAGTATGATTCCGAGCTCGCGAGTCCCCCGATCCAGCGCGAGGTCGCGTCGGTAAGCGCAAGCGAACTTAAGGAGGGCGCCGTCGAGCGCGCCCAGCAGCGGCCGCTGCTGCAGAAGATCATCGCCGCCTTCAAGAAGGAGAAGGGCTCGTACCGCGAGCTCATCATCAATTCGGAGCCCCTGGAGAAGCGCGTCGCGCTCCTGGTCGACGGCAGGCTCGAGAAGTACGAGATCGAGCGCGAGTCCGACGACCGGATGGTCGGCGGCATCTACAAGGGAAGGATCAAGAACCTGGACCCGGGTCTCAAGGCTGCGTTTGTCGACATCGGCTACGCGAAGAACGCCTTCCTGCACTACTGGGACATGCTCCCCGCCGCCGCCGACTCCTCCATCGAGGTCGTCCGCGTGAACAAGAAGCGCGACTCGGCGCCCAAGGGCGACGTGACGGTGAAGGACATCCCGGGGCTTTACCCGCCGGGTTCCGACATCGTGATCCAGGTGACGAAGGGCCCGATCGGAACGAAGGGCCCGCGCACCACCACGAACCTCTCCGTCCCGGGCCGCTACCTCATCCTGACCCCGTACAGCGACGGCTGCGGCATCTCCCGCAAGATCGAGGATCCCATGGAGCGCAAGCGCCTCAAGCAGCTCATCAACGAGCTGACGATCCCCGAGGGGATGGGCGTCATCGTGCGCACCGCCGGCGAGGGCAAGAAGCCCCGCTATTTCGTGCGCGACCTGCACCTGCTCCTGAAGAAATGGGAGGAGATCGCGCGCAAGATGCAGAACGACCGGGCGCCGGCCTGCCTCTACATGGAGCCCGACCTGGTGGAGCGCACCGTCCGCGACTTCCTCACCGAGGACGTGGACCGCGTCCTGATCGACAACAAGGCCGACTACGACCGCACGCAGGACCTGGTGGGCCTCATCTCCAAGCGCTCGCGCTCGAAGATCGCCTTCTACACCGACAGCATCCCGATCTTCGAGCGGTTTAACATCGAGCGCCAGATCGAGCAGACCGGCCAGCGCAAGGTGCCGCTGCCGAGCGGCGGCGAGATCGTCATCGACGAGACCGAGGCCCTGATCGCGATCGACGTCAACACGGGCTCGCACAAGAACCGCTCGGGCGACGAGAAGAACACGCTCTACGCCGTCAACCTCGAGGCGGCCCAGGAGGCGGCCCGCCAAATCCGGCTGCGCAACCTCGGCGGCCTCATCATCCTCGACTTCATCGACATGAAGGAGCGGCGCCACCGCAACGCCGTCTACGAGAAGATGGTCGAGCTCATGTCGGGCGACAAGGCGAAGAACCACATCCTGCCGATCTCCCAGCTCGGGATCATGCAGATGACCCGCCAGCGCCAGCAGGAGTCGCTCTCCTCCAACCTCTACACGGACTGCCCGTACTGCCGGGGCCGCGGCATCGTGAAGTCGGACACGACCATGTCGGTGGAGCTCCAGCGCCGCCTCTCGTCGGTCGTCCGCCGGCTCCATGCCCGCAAGGACGGGAAGACCTACTCGCTGCGCGTGCTCGTGCACCCGGCCGTGCTCGAGCGGCTCCGCAGCGAGGACGCCGACCTGCTGGTGCGCATGGAGAAGAGCTTCGGCGTGCAGCTCGCCTTCCGCGCAGACCCGAACTACCACATCGAGAACTTTAAGATCATCAACGCGCAGACCGGCGAGGACTACCGCTGACGTGACCGAAGGCAATTGTGCAGATTGCGGACGTTGAGGCCGTTTTCGGCGACAATGCTTTAGTCTCGAGTGGCCTCCGACCGCCGACATCGGCGTCGCGGACGAGGTAACGGAGGATTCCGATGGCGGAAAGCTCCGAGACGATTGTCGTTACTACACACATGAGCCGTTCCCGTCTCGTCTCACCGAGCAGCCTACCCCTTGCGGCCCTCGCCGCTCTTTTCCTGGGCCCGGGCCGTCCTTTGACCGCGCAAACGGTCTACACGTCCTATGACTTCGTCACCTTGGCGGGCACGGCGAACGCCACGGGCAGCGCGGACGGCAAGGGCCCGGCCGCGCAGTTCAATGGGCCCGAGGGCGTTGCCGTCGACGGGAGCGGTAACGTCTACGTCGCCGACCGCTACAACAACATCATTCGAAAGATCGCCCAGGGGGGCGTCGTGACCACCCTGGCGGGCACGGCGGGCGTCTCCGGCAGCGCGGATGGCACGGGTGCCGCCGCTCAGTTCAAGGGCCCGATCGGCATTGCGGTGGACGCGAGCGGCACTGTTTACGTCGCCGACACCGGCAATTTCACGGTTCGCAAGATCACGGCGGGCGGGGTGGTAACGACCCTCGCCGGCACGGCGCGCACCGCGGGCTCGGCCGACGGCACGGGCCCCGCCGCACAATTCGAGGCACCCCTTTGCGTTGCGGTGGACGGGAGCGGCAACGTCTATGTTACCGACAGCTTAAGCAACACTATCCGCAAGATCACGCCCGGGGGCGTGACCTCGACCTTGGCGGGCACGGCGGACGCCAGGGGCAGCGCGGACGGCACGGGTCCGGCCGCGCAGTTTAGTTCACCCTCCGGAATCGCGGTGGACGGAGACGGGAACGTCTATGTCGCCGACATGTACAATTGCACGATCCGCAAGATCACGCCCGACGGCGTGACAACGACCGTGGCGGGAACGCCGGGCAAGGCGGGCTCCTCCGACGGCATAGGGTCCGCCGCGTTGTTCTTCGAGCCCTTTGGCGTGGCGGCGGACGCGAGCGGCAATCTCTTTGTCACGACCCCTGAGCTCAATATCGTCCAGAAGATCACGCCCGGGAGAGTCGTGACCACCATTGCGGGCATTGTGGCATATCGCGGAAGCGCGGACGGGACAGGGCCGGCCGCGCAATTTGAGTATCCCGATGGCGTCGCCGTGGACGGAAGTGGAAACGTGTATGTCGCGGATTCCAATGCCGGCACGGTTCGAACCGGATTCCCCGTAGTCCAGTCCCCCGCCACGGTGAGCCTGGGTAACCTGAACCAAAGGTACGACGGCACCGCGAAGAGCGTATCGGTCGTCACGTCTCCCGCCGGTCTCGCGACCCTTGTGCTCTACGGCGGCAGTCCCACCGCGCCAACGGGCGTCGGCGAGTACAGCGTCTTTGCGACCATCGTGGATCCAGCCTACACCGGCTCCGCAACCGCCGCCCTCACGATCGGTCCGGGGTTCACCACGCAGACGCCCACCATAATGAGGCACTCGCAGCCGGGCGGAAGCTTCCTGTGGGCCATCGCGCCCGGCCCCGCCGGCCTTGTGACGGTGGGCACCGGCGGCACGATTCTTAGCTCACCGGATGGCGTGACCTGGATGCGCCGCGACTCGGGCACCACCAACTGGCTCGTGGGCGTCACCTACGGGGCCGGCCAATACGCCGCGGTGGGCGACAATGGAACCGTGCTGCTCTCCGCCGACGGGGCCACCTGGCTCAGCGTGGCGCAGTCGGCCACGGCGGAGCGGCTCAACAACGTGATTTATGCCGCCGGCCAGTACGTCGCCGTCGGCGAAGGGGGCGCCGTCATCACCTCGCCGGATGGCCGCACGTGGACGGCGCGCAGCTCGGGCGTGACCGGTTGGCTCCGCGGGCTGACCTACGTAGGCCCGCTGAGCTACCAGTACGGGTATTTTACGGATTATTCCACCGGAACGATGCCGGCACGGTTTGTGGCTTCAGGTCAAGGGGGTGCGATCATCAGCTCGCAGGACGGAATCACGTGGAGCAACGAGGGCTCCCTGCATGGCAACAGCCCGTCGATCATCGGAGAGGACCTGGAGGCGCTCGTGACCACCCAATCCGCGGAATTCGCTGCGGTCGGAGCCGACGGGACCGTGGTCAACAATCAGTGGATTCAAATGGACGGAACGGCTGCCCTTGCCGGGCTCATGCCCCCCCTGGAATACATCGACGTCTCCTCGATCTACATCCCGGTCGATTTTCGCGGCCTGGTTCAGGGCGCAAGCGCCCTTTTTGCGACGGGCGAGAACGGCACGATCGCGACCGTTTCCGTCAATAATGGCTATGGCATCGGGCCCTGGGAGCAGGTCCCCTCCGGCACGACCGCGGACTTGGTCGGCGGCGTTGCGATCGGCGACTCCGTCTTTGTCGTCGGCGATGGCGAGACCATTCTCCAGCTCATGGCGCCCTACGACAGCCGGCTGATCAACCTGTCGTGCCGCGCACAGGTGGGGGCGGGCGCGAATGTCCTGATCGCCGGATTCGTTGTCGGCGGAAAGGCAACGGCAGGCGCGAACCCCCTGCTGATTCGCGGTTCGGGGCCCGCCCTCTCACCCCTGGGAGTACCGGGTACGCTTCCCGATCCCGAGCTCCAGCTCTACGCCACTGCCTCGGGGAACAGCCTGTTGGCGTCGAACACCGGCTGGGGAGGCACGATGGAACTCTCGAATGCGGCGGCGGAATTGGGCGCCTTCGCGTGGGCCGACCCCAAGAGCCATGACACGGCGCTTCTCGAGACCCTTCCGATCGGCTCCTTCACAGCGAATATCTCCGGGGAGTCGGGGGACGCCGGAGTCGCCCTGGCGGAGATCTACGACGCCACGGCCGGCGCAAGCATCGGCCCGGCGACCCCGAGGCTCGTCAACCTTTCGGCGCGCTCCCTAGTGGCACCCGGGGCGAACATCCTGATCGCAGGATTTGTGGTGGGGGGATCGACTCCGAAGACGGTCCTCATTCGCGCCTCGGGCCCGGCGCTCGCTCCCTTTGGCGTCACCGGAACGCTTCCCGACCCCAAGCTGCAGATCTTTGGCCCGGTATCGGGAAGCCCTCCCCTGGCGACGAACACCGGCTGGGGTGGCGACGCGCAAATAACGACGGCGGCGTCCTGGGTCGGCGCGTTTTCCTGGGGGGGTTCGGCAACTCCGGACTCCGCGGTCCTCATCACGCTTCCGCCGGGGCCGTATACGGCGGAGGTATCGGGGGCAAGCGGCGATGGCGGCGTGGCCCTCGTCGAGGTTTACGAAGTGCAGTGATCTAGCGTTCTCGATGCCGGGAATATCTCCATCAGGGGATCCTCAGGAATTACGCGGCTCAGGGCATCCGAATTCCCCCAGGGGATTGAGTCTGTCGTTTAGACCCCGCGCACGGCGGAGTCCCCTCATCGTTGACGCCGGCAGACCGTGGGAGTAAGGCCGAGCTCCTTTCGAGAGAACGGTGCGAATTGGCTCGGGTTGGCGTAACTGACTTCGCATAAGAGGTGGAAAGGCTGACGGGGCTCTCAATAGGCTCCCGCATGGGCCCAGTCGCTGCTATCGTTGCCGCACATCATCAATCGGAGGAACCCATCTCATGGACATCAAACGAAGTGGCTCGCAACCCTCAGCCAAAGGACCCGCGGATTGGTTCACGGGCACCGTGCGCATTGACCCGCTGTTTCCAGCGACGGATCCGGCCCGCGCGGGAGGAGCAAGCGTCACGTTCGAGCCGGGCGCTCGGACCGCATGGCACACGCATCCGCTGGGCCAGACCCTGATTGTGGCGGCCGGCTGTGGCAGGGCGCAGCGCTGGGGAGGTCCGATCGAGGAAATCCGGCCGGGCGACGTGGTCTGGTTCCCTCCGGGCGAGAAGCACTGGCACGGCGCCGCGCCCACCACGGCCATGACGCACATCGCCATCCAGGAATACTTAAACGGGAAACCCGTGGACTGGATGGAGAAGGTGAGCGACGAACAATACCAGGCGTGACCGAGGCCCCTCGGTTCGGGGCCTGTGTGACGCTGCTCACTGCCGCTCACCCGATACCCGCCTCTCGCAATAGGGATACGCGTCTGCTGCGGGGCCCCGTTTGCGTGCGGGCCAGCCACAAACATGCAGGCGAACACGAGGCATCCCAATGTCGGGTCACCCTGATGAGGCTCGGCAGGGTCTGCCGTTGGCCGTCGACGTTCCGATGCTTGTGGTTTCCCGCCCGAGCGCCAACCGTCGTGCCCACGGCGCGTTAGCCCCCGCGATATGAACCACCGGCAGCTCCATCGTTGTGCCCTTTCCCTGCTCGCCATGCCCATCGCATTCACTCTGCGGGCCGGCGACGTTGCGCCGGACGCCGGGTCCGGTGTGCCGCGGGCCGGGGCAGAGTGGCAACAGTCGCGGGTGGGCGGCGGCGGCTACATCACGGGACTGATCGCGGACCCGAACACACCGGGTCGCATCTGGGCGCGCTGCGACGTCGCAGGGGTGTTCCTGAGCGAGGACGGCGGCCGGAGCTTCCGCGCGATGAACCGGGGAATGACCGCCTCGTCCAGCCACTCGGTCGAGAGCTTCGCACTGAGCCCGCACGACCCGAACGTCCTTTTCCGCTGCTCCGGAGAGGCGCGCGCCGGGAAGAGCTTCGGCTTCATCCATGGGTCCCGGGACGGAGGGAAGACCTGGAGCCTGCTCACCGAAGAGGCCGACTTTATCGGCAACGGCGAGACCCGCTACATGGGCGAAATGATCGCCGTCGATCCGTTCGACCCGAACACCGTCGTCGCGGCCAGCTTCTCGCGGGGAGTGTTCGCGAGCCATGACGGCGGGAGCCACTGGACGTGCACGGGCCTAAAGGGCGAGCCGCTCAAGTCCCTGGCGTTCCATCCGAGGATCCCCAACCGGCTCTACGTCGGCACGCTCCAGACCCTGGCCCATGCGGACTACCTCTTCCCGTCGGGCTACGGGCGCTCCCGGGTCGGCCGCCTCTATGTCTCCAATGACGGGGGCCGGACATGGAGCCTCCTCACCGAGGGGCCCGACCTCGCCTTTGCCGAGATCCAGTTCCCGTCCGAGGGCGACGACATCATCTACGCCGCGGCCGGAAAGTCGGGCCTCTTGAAGAGCGTCGACGGCGGACGCAGCTTTAGGCCGATCAACGCGGGGCTTCCGGCCGCGGAATACCCGTGCGTGGCCATCGACCCGCGCGAGCCCCGCACCCTCTACACCGCCGCCTGCGTGGGGGCGGACGCGCCCGTGCCCGTCGTGCCCCTCTACGTGTCGCGCGACGGCGGGACCAGCTGGTCGCTGATCAAGGACTACAAGCCCTCCGACTTCACCGAGTACCCCTACCCGCCCGGGGACATCCGCCCGATCGGCTGGGCGATCGCCAAGGTGAGGGTGGACCCGTTCGACTCGCGGACGCTCTACATGAGCAACTGGTTCGGGGTCTCGGTGAGCCGGGACGGCGGGCAGCACTGGTCGGGCAACCATTACGAGGGGATCGAGAACATCTGCATCGAGAACGTGGTCGCCGACCCGATGAGGCCGGGCCGCTTCCTCTTCTCCGCGGCGGACATGACCATCGCCCGGAGCGACGACGACGGCCGCACCTTCAGGCCCTTCGCCGAGGTGCACCGTCCCGCCAATTACTACTGCAGCACCTGCGCGGCCCCTTCGCGCTTCACCCAGGGGCTCGTCGTCTACGGGGTGAACAACAACGGCTCCCAGCACAGCGCCTTCTACCGCACCGACGATGACGGGGCGACCGTGGCCTGCGTCCTTGAACTGCCCGCGGGCCTGATGATCCAGTCGATACGCGAGGACTGGGCCAGGCAGGGGTTCTTCCTCGCCAGCGTGGACGGCGAGCTCGGGAAGGGCGCGGGCCTCTACCGGACCGCCGACGCCGGAAGGAGCTGGGCCCGCCTGCCGGGCGGCGGCCTGCCCGCCCGCATCGGGCGAGTCCCCCAGGACCGCGAGTGGGTCGAGAACGAGCTGCTCTCGGTCGTATGGTACCAGACCAAGAACGCGTGCGGCACGAACCAGCTGCTGGGGGCGATCCCCGGCGAAGCCGACGGGTTCTACTGGGGGGAATGGACCGAGGGGCTCTTCAGGACCGGCGACGCGGGCAGGACCTGGACCGACATCTCCGCGGGCCTTCCGTTCAAGCGCAACCGGACCGCCACGCTCGTCTGCGTGGCCGCGGACCCAAACCACCCCCGGCGCGTCTATGCGGGCTTCATCGGCGAGGGTCTCTGGCGGAGCGAGGACAAGGGGGAGCGCTGGACGAAGGTGTTCCCGCAGGACGGCCGCCCCTTCAACGCGAGCTCGGTCGCGGTCGGCGGCCCGGGCGCGGACGACCTCTACGTGTCCTGCGAGCCCCTCGGCCTGAGCCCCTGCCTGTCGGCGCTCCTGCACAGCGCGGACGGCGGCCGCACCTGGAGGGACCTCTACGACCCGGGCCTGGGGGCCCTGCGCATCAAGACGATCGCCGTGAACCCCAAGACCGGCACCCTTGAGCTGGGCACCTGCGGGAACGGCACGTTCCGCGTCGTCCCAAGGTGAACAGGGGGGCCGGATGGGCCCGGGGGCGTTCCTCCCGAACGGGCCGTGGCCCGGATAGGGCTTGCCGACCCGGAGGAATCCTTCCCAATCCCCACCCATGAATGCACGACCTGGGTATCCCGTATGGAGCCGTATTCTGGCCGCAGTCTCGCTGTCGCTCGGGTCGGCGGCGTTCATCCCCGCTCGGGCTCAGGATGCGATCACGCCCGAGCTCCTGAGCGAAATGAAAGAGGCTTGCACGCCGGATGCTGCGTTCAAGTCCGTCCAGAACTCCCTGGCCCAGGTGGAGTCGTCGAAGGTGGCCGCCGACTTGCAGAAGATGAACTCGGTGGACTCCCATTTCTCCAACAAACTGCCCGACGAGGCGGTCACCGAGCAGGATGCGACCGGCCGCTGCTGGATGTTTTCCGCGCTCAACATCTTCCGGCGGGCGGCTGCCCAGCGCCTCAAGTCCGAGGAGTTCGAGTTCTCCCAGAACTATCTCTTCTTCTATGACAAGCTCGAGAAATCCAATGTCTTCCTCGAAGCCATCATCCGGACGCGCAAGCTCCCGTCGACCGACCGGGGCGTCGAATGGCTGATGCGCAACACCGTGCAGGACGGAGGCAACTGGCTCGGCTTTGTCGAGCTCGTCAGGAAATACGGCGTCGTCCCGAAGGACGTCATGCCGGAGACCTTCAGCTCGTCCAATTCCCAAGGCGTCGACTCCGTCCTGGCGCTGCGCCTGAAGGTCGCGGCGGTGAGGATCCGCGCGGCCCAGAACGATGCGGAGATCGCGTCGCTCAGGCTGCAGGCCCTCAAGGATGCGTACCGCATCCTGGCGCTCAACTTCGGGATCCCCCCGACGCAGTTCAAATGGCGCTATGAGGACAAGGACAAGAAGCTCACGCCGTTTGCGACCTACACGCCGCAGCAGTTCTACCATGAGGTCGTCAACGACGCGCTGGACGACTACCTGGCGCTGTACTCGATCCCCACCCTCCCGTTCTACAAGAGATACGAGATCGACCTGGACAAGGCGGTGGAGGACCGGCCGAACATGAACTTCGTCAACTGCCCGCTCGACACCCTCAAGGGCCTTGCGAAGGCCTGCCTGCTTGACAACCGGCCCGTCTGGTTCGGCTGCGCCGTCGAGCAGGAGAGCGTCAGGGACCGCGGCCTGATGATGCCCGGAATCTACGACTACGAGTCCATGTACCACATGGACCTGCAGCTGTCGCGAAAGGAGCTCTTCGAGACGTACTCCAGCACCCCGGACCACAACATGGTCTTCACCGGGATCGACCTAACCGACGGGAGGCCCGTGAAGTGGTTGGTCGAGAATTCCTGGGGGGAGAAGCCCGGGAAGAAGGGGTATTTTGTGATGACGGATGACTGGTTCGACCGGTATGTCCAGGTGATCGTGGTGCAGCGGAAATACATTCCGGCGCCGCTTCTCTCCGTCTTCGGCACCAAGCCCGAGACCCTGCCGCCGTGGGACCCGATGATGAGGGCCCTGGGCTACGAGTAGCCTCAAGTGACGGGGGCGGCTGCGCCGGGCGCGGGAGGCCCCCGCCGCTCTTGAAATCAGGCGGAACCGGGTCTACCTTGAGTTAAGGCGTCGGCAGGAGACCGGCGTCGACCCCACCCGGCATGAGCCCCACACCTAATCCGCGGCAAGCCCGCTTGCGGGCCTGCCTGCTGAGCGTGATCGCGACGGCCTCGGTCTCCCTATCGGGAGCCGGACCCTTTAGCTCCATCTCCGACAGCGAGAGCCTCACGGCGGTCTCGTCGAGCGCGCACAACGGCTATGTCCGCGCCCGGCAGGCAGACGGATCGTATCAGCCCGAGACGTTCGCGTTCGGCAACGGCCGCTTTCTCGAGGCGTTCCAGACCGACCAATTCTTGGTGAGCGATCCCACCATTGATACCGTGGGTTTCCCCGCCATCGCGCGGATGATCGCGAAGCCACTCGCCAGCCAGAACTACCTGCCCGCGCGAGATCCGAAATCGACGAACCTGCTGATCATGGTCACGTGGGGGCGGACCATCGGCGGCGTCAACATCAGTGACGGGAACCAGCGGGACTTCCTGAACTACAACAACGCGAAGCTGCTCGGCTTCGACTCCGAGGGCTCCATCCGCGCGATGCTGGACCCAAGCGCCGTCTTCTTCGGCAGGTCCTTCAGGTCGTACCTCCTCGCCAATGTGCATTCCGACGTGCTGAGCGCCGTCGAGGAGAACCGCTACTTCGTGATCCTGAGGGCGTACGACTTCCAGTCGGCGTGGAAGCAGAGAAAGCTCAAGCTCCTCTGGGTGACGCGGTTCAGCCTCTCCGAACGCCGCCACGACTTTGAGCGGGACCTCCCGGCCATGGCGCAGGACGCCGCGCTGTATTTCGGCCAGGACACCTACGGGATTGTGATGAAGCCGATCCCCGAGGGCCAGGTGCACATCGGCGAAGTCAGGCAGATTGACGACCGGTCGGGCACGGAAGACCAGGGCAACTTCGACCCGCGGTCGGGGGCCGCCGGCGACTGGCAGCGCACTTCGGCGGGCCCTCGCCTGATCCTCCACATTGAGCCGACCGGAAAGGCCTCCTTCGAGAGCCCGGGGCAGCACGTCACCGTCCCGTCTACCGTTTCAACGGACGGGGCCGAGGTCACGGTGAAGGTCCCGGGCTGGGGCATGATCATTCGGGGCACGGTAAAGGGGGACCGCATCAGCGGCACCCTCTGGCAATACGACCACAAGAATCCACTGACCCTGACCCGGATGGCCGCACCGGGTGGAGGGAACTCCGCTGAGAACGGAGACACTCTGGGCAAGTGACCGAGCGGCCGCTGGCGACGGTTGCGACAGACCTTGGGCGCACGGGACTTTCCCGGTAGACCCTTGCCCGGGTGTCAAAACTCGGCTCCACTTTCGATGGAGATGCCGCGCCCGACACATCCAATCCCGCCCGCCTGCGCGCCTCTGCCGGGTTCCCCGGCCCCTTCCACCGCCGCCACTCCAAGGGCCCCGATGGGCCGGTGGATTCCGGTCGCGGTCGCCACCCTTTTCGTCATCGCCATGGTGGCCCTGCGTTGGGACGCCCGCACGGGCTTCACCTCACTCCTCGCGTTCGGCGGCCCCAAGTTCGAGCAACGCCTCCCGGTGCTGCGGTCCCTTCCGATCGCGGAGGACAAGGCCACGGGCTACGACGGGCAATTCGGGGCGCAGCTGGCCGTCGCCCCCGACCCGAGGACTCCGGAACTGCAGGCGGCGCTCGACAACCCCGCCTATCGGGCCCGGCGGATCGCGCTCGCCTGGACCGCCCACCTGATCGGCGGCGGCAATCCGTGGGCGGTCCTGCAGGTCTACGCGCTCCAGAACCTCGCCGTCTGGCTCGGGCTGGCCTGGCTCATGTGGCGGGAGCTCAGGCCCGTGCCGGACGCGCGCGCCGCGGCGATATGGGCCTCCTGCTTGCTGACCGTCGGCGCGCTCGACTGCGTGCGGCTCTCCCTGACCGACCTCCTCGCGGTCTTTCTGCTGGCTCTCGCCGTCAGGGCCCTCGCAACAGGGAGACCCTGGGCGGCCGCCGGTGCCTTCGCGGTCGCCGGCCTGACGCGTGAAACCTCCCTCCTGGGCGCGGCCGCGCTCTGGCCCCCAGGAAAGCCAAGCGGGAGGGCCCGCCTGCGGGCGGCCGCCCTATTGGCCTGCTCCCTTGCGCCGCTGCTAGCCTGGACCGTGTGGCTCGCCCTCAACGTTTCCCGCGAAGGAGCGCTCGGCCGGAACAACCTCGATTGGCCGGGCTTCGGCCTCGTGCGGCATTGCTCCCTTTGCGTGGTCCATTTGGCCCACGGCGACTTTGACTCCCGCCAAACGCTTGGGCTCATCGGGGCGCTCGGGCTTGGGTACCAATCCCTTCACCTGCTGCTTCGGCCCAGGTGGTCCGAGGCGTGGTGGCGGATTGGAAGCGGCTTCGCGCTGCTCTTCTGGGTGCTGGGGGATGACGTGTGGAAGGGATATTGGGCCGCGGCCCGGGCCCTGCTTCCGATGACCTTCGCCTTCAACCTTCTGGCACCCAGTGACCGGAGGTTCTGGACACGCCTCGCGGTCGCCAACGCCGGCCTCGTTCTTCACGGGATATGGCGCATGCTGCCGTGAGCTTCTGAGAGAGTGGGAGGCGTCGACGGCCGGCATCCTGCCGGAGTCCGCCCAACGGCATCCGGCGACCTTGCTCGACGACAACGGCGACGGGTGGACCGATCTCAACGGCGCGCACGATCTCAACGCCCCGGATCCGCGTCCTTGTCACCCTCCAGGCGCTACCCGGAAATCATCACCGAGAGCTTCTTGGCTTCACCGGATGACCCGATGAGGGGTTGGCCGCCTGGCAAGAACGCGCCGTCGGACCGGGTTACCCACACACCATTTACCTTATCCTTGGGGGAGTTAACGGCCGCTCAACGGCGGTGTGGCACAGCCGTCACGAGCCCGTAACACCCGCTCAGTATCCGGCGGCAGTCGTGACTGCCGCTCTGCATTTAACGCCAGTGTGACATTGCCGTCACGAACCCGTAACAAGCGCCCTTTAGGATGCGACCTTCGTACTGACCTGAGTCCACCGTTAACAACACCGTTCTGCAGCCACCTGAAAACATGACACCCAACAAGCCCACATTGCTAGCGCTCCTCGCAATCGCGACAGTCTGCTCTGGAACCGCATTTGCCCAGACTGCAACTCCCCCAGCCGCTCCGACGTCGGACAGCCAGGCGTTGATCAATGTCCTGATTAAGAAAGGCGTCCTCACCGACGAGGAGGCGAAGGACATCACTGCCGAAGCGGCAAGGAACCAGGCCGCCATGGTCGTCGAAACGGGCAATGACTCGTTCTTGCAGAAACTGACGCTCTCGGGGCGCCTTCAGGAGCAGTACGTGGGCCTTGGCACCACCATAAACGGCACCGCGGTCGGCCCGGTTTCGACGGAGCATTTTATTCTTCGCCGCATGCTCGTAGGGGTGAGCGCGCAGTTCACCGACGGCTTCAGCGGGACGGTGGTTTACGACCTTGCGAACGACTCCTTCGACAAGGTTGCCCTGGAGTGGAAGCATAGCGCCCTCTTCACACTGGACGCGGGATTGCTCAAGGCGCCCTTTGGCTATGAGGAGCAACTCTCGAGCGGCGACCTCAAGGCGATCGAGCGCTCGGCCCTCACCCGCTACATCGACGAGCCCAACAACGGCCGCCGTATCGGGGCCGCCAGCTATCGCACGGGCCTCTTCGCCAAGGGCTCGCTGGATGGGTTCTTTTACAATGTCGCTTTCACAAATCCCGAGCGCAACGAGTACAGCGGCGACTCCACGAACACCGCCGTTCTTGTGAACGGACAGGGCGGCGTCGGCAGCACCGGCAACTCGGCAACCAACAAGTTCGCCTATTATGGCACGGTGGGCTACGGCGGCTCGCTTGGGCAGGGCCTCTACAAGACCACGTACAAGTTTGGCTATGAAGCCGGATACGACAACAACCAGGGCGGCCCTGGGGCAACCACGGGCACGGGCAGGAACATCGTCCTTAGCGGCGTCTTTGGCGACGTGACCATCGGCAACTTTAACCTCATGGCTGAATGGGAGCAGGCCCAGGATGACCGGGGCGCCAGCGCCACGCAGGACGCCAAGCCCAATGGCTATTGGATCCAGCCGTCCTACAAGCTTACGCCGAAATGGGAGGTAGTCGTGAACTACAGTTACGTCGACTCCGAATGGCGCGGCATCGCCCTTTCCGACATCATCCGTTCAGCCCCGAGCGGCGGCACGATGAACACGGCCTCCGCGGGCTACTACGGCCTGAACTATTACATCAAGGGCAACGACGTGAAGCTTCAGTTCGGCTACGTCCACGGAGAGTCCAACAACACCCTCAAGGGCGCACCGGCCAAGGCCACGACCGACGGCGCCCGGAGCCAGGTGCAGTTCCAGTTCTGACCTCCACAGGCTGCCGGTTCCCGGAGTCCGACAGGGATTCTGAATCCTAGGTTCAAACACCGCCTCCGCCCGCCATGGGCCGCGAGGCGGTGTTTTTTTGCCCGGAAGCCGGGGAACCCCGTTCCCTTGCACGGACGGCGAGAACGCGCTACTTCTCGCGCGCCTGGCGGACCTCAAGGCGAAGGGCGGAGAGCGAGAGGAAGATGTCGCGCAGGAAGGCCACGAGCGCGGCCATCAGAAGCCCGATGGCCGCGAGGAACAGCACCAGCATGAGCGCGCTCAGGTCCACTCTCAGGATGGCGCCAAGGAAGATGGCCACGACGAGGGCCGCAGAAACCAGCATGCTCGAGGTCGCGAAGGTTAGCGACAGCCGGACGATCTTTGCGCGCCGCCAGGTCAGCTCGAGCTGGATCTCCAGCTGCCGGTGCTCGGCCTCCTCCGCCTGCCGCAGCTGCGATGCGTAGAGGCGGGTGCGGTCGATGATCCGCCCCATGCGGTTGGTCATCGTCAGCAGGAGCAGCCCCATCCCGGAGATCAGGATCACGGGCGTCGTGGACAACTGGATGATCGGGAGCAGCGAACTGGTGGGCAGGGAATCCATCGGCTGAGTACACCAAGCCCTTTTGCCCTGGCGAAACAACCCCAAAAAAGGCGCCTTTCCCCGGGGAACCGGCGGGCGGGGGTCCGCCCAGCTAATCTAGAACGAGACGTCCACCCGCTCCGTGATCAGCAGGACCGACTTGTCGTGGGTCGCCGTCTTGTAGGCGGCCCGGATGGCGTCGATCGCCGCGCGGTTCGCCGGGGTGTCCTCGCAGAGGATCAAGACGACCTTCGAGCGCAGCCGGTTGGTCGCGTCGGCCGGGCGGCTCCGCCACTGGCCGTAGGCGTCGAGGACCGTCAGGCCGTCAGGAAACCGGGGAGTGACCTCCCGGTCAAGGAAGGCGCGCCACCGGATCTCCCGGATGTCGTCGTCGGGGGCGTCCACGGGCCCGATCGAGAAGAAGAGCTCGCTGCGCAGCCAGTGCGCGGATTCGGGCCGGGCAGGGTCGCCCTGCAGCGCGGGCGGATCCGCGACGGCAAAACGGGCGGCAAGCGCAAACGCAACGATACCGGCGAGGAGAACGGCTGATTTGTACTTCATGGTGGACTCGGGAGTTGGGGAAAAGGGGCGCCTTCAGGAAAGCCGGGCCTTCCGGGCGGAAATGATCTCGGTGTTCATCCCGGCCCAGTGCAGCCGCCCGAAATAGCGCCCGTGCTCCATCTTGACGCAGCGGTCGACGACCACCGCCAAGCCGCTCTTGGCCGCCAGCTCCGCGGCCTCGATATTGACCAGCCTGAGCTGAAGCCAGAGCGCCCCGGCCCCGATCGCCACGGCCTGCCTGGCGACCGCAAGGCATTCCGAGGCCGGCCGGAACACGTCCACCATGTCCACCTTGTCCGGGATGCTCGCAAGGTCGGGGTACGCCCGCTCCCCGAGGATCGCATCGGCCTTGGGGTTCACCGGAATGATCCGGTAGCCCTCGTTCTTCAGGTAGCTCGCGACAAACCAGCTCGCCCGCTGGGGGTCGCTCGAGAGCCCCACGATGGCGATCGTGCGCGCCTCGCGAAGGAGCCGTTGGATGACAAGGGGATCCTGATAGAGCCGCTGCTGCTCCGGCGTGAGCGCCGAGTTCAGCGTGATGGCGCAGGCAAGGCCTGGTCCAGGTCCCATAGGAGGTCCTCCACGTTCTCAAGGCCGATCGACAGCCGGATCAGCCCGGGCCCGACGCCGCCCTTGGCGAGCTCCTCGTCGGTGAGCTGCTGGTGGGTGGTCGAGGCGGGGTGAATCACGAGGCTCCTCACGTCGCCAATGTTGGCGAGGTGCGAGAAGAGGCGCAGGCCCTCGATGAACCGCCTGCCGGCGGCCCGGCCCTCCGCCGCGGAGCCCGCCTTGAGACCGAACGAGAAGACGGCCCCGGCCCCGTTCGGCAGGTATTTTACCGCGAGGGCGTGGTCGGGGTGGCTCGGAAGGCCCGCGTAAGCGACCCAGGCGACCGCGGGGTGCCCCTCGAGGAACCGGGCGACCCGCAGCGCCGACTCCGACTGGCGGTGCATCCGCAGGGAGAGGGTCTCCAGGCCCTGGATCAGCAGGAAGGCGTTGAACGGCGAAAGGCAGGCCCCCGTGTCGCGCACCGTCTCGGCCCGGGCCTTCATGAGGAATCCGTAGTGGCCGAAGGTGTCGTAAAACCTCAGGTCGTGGTACGCCGCGGACGGGGCAGCGATGGTGGGATAGCCGCTGAAGTCGAACTTCCCCGAGTCCAGCAGCACCCCTCCGATCGCCGTTCCGTGGCCCCCGATGAACTTGGTGGCCGAGTGGACGACCAAGGTCGCCCCGTGCTCGATCGGCCTGCAGAGGGCCGGGGTGGCCATCGTGCTGTCGACGATGAGCGGCATCCCGCGGGAGGCGGCGAGCGCGGCGACGCGCTCGATGTCCAGGATGGCCCCCCTCGGGTTGCCGATCGTCTCGCCGTAGAGGGCCCGGGTCCTGGGCGTGATTGCGGCCTCCCACTCCGAGAGGACCGAGGGGTTCACGAAGCGGACGCCGATCGAGAACTTCCGAAGCGTGTGGACCAGCTGGGTGATGGAGCCGCCGTAGAGCTGCGACGACGCCACGATCTCGTCGCCGGGAGCCAGGAGCGTGAGGAACGTGACAAGCTGCGCGGCCATGCCGCTCGCCGTCGCGACCGCCCCCGTGGCGCCCTCGAGGGAGGCGATGCGCTCCTCAAACACGGCCGTGGTCGGGTTGCTGATCCTCGTGTAGATGTTGCCGTACTGCTTGAGCTCGAAGAGCTGCGCCGCCTGCTCCGCGTCGTCGAAGACAAACGAGGTCGTCTGGTAGATCGGAACGGCGCGGGCGCCCGTGACGGCATCCGGAATGTGCCCGGCGTGGACCATCCGGGTCTCAAACCCGAAGCGGCGGGGGTCGGCTTCCTTACTCACACGCAGGGAGGCAATGAGCTTCCGGGGACAAGTGCAAAGTAAGAAACGGTCAAAACCGGCATTTCTGCTTCCTGACGGGCCCGCGACGTGTAGCGTAGGTCGAGATGACCCGAGACGCAATCGAAGTGGTCTACCGCGTGCGCGCGGCCGCGGCGGACATTGACGTCAGGATCGAGGCGCTCCTTCTGGAGCAGACGGTCGAGCTCCCGAGGTCCGCGCTGCGCACGGCGTTCGTGCGCGAGAACGTGGTCGGGCGCGTTGTGGCGATCGAGCCACTCGAGGCGGACGACTACCGGGTCACCCTGGCGCAGCCGCGGGCCGCCACGGCGGACGACCCGGCGCAGCTCCTCAACGTGCTCTTCGGCAACTGCTCCCTGCAGCCCGACGTCGAGCTCGAGGACGTCCGCCTTCCGCGCGCGCTCGCGGCCGTCCTTGGCGGGCCGCGGTTCGGCATCGCGGGGCTCCGGCGCCTGCTCGGCGTGCACGGCCGCGCGGTCACCGCGTCGGTCCTCAAGCCCATAGGGCTTTCGGTCGGGGAGACGGCGGCGCTCTGCCGCACGCTGGCGCTCTCGGGCCTGGACCTCGTCAAGGACGACCACGGGCTTGCGGACCACTCGTTCAGCCCGTACGCCGAGCGCGTCGCGGCCTGCCTTGAGGCCATCCGGGACGCCGCGCAGAGGACCGGCCGCAGGACGCTCTACGTGCCGAACCTGATCGGCACGCCCGCGACGGTGCTTCACCAGGCATGCCAGGCGAGGGAGCTCGGCGTCGAGGCCGTGATGGTGTCGCCGATGCTGATCGGGCTGCCCACGCTCAACCAGCTTGCGCGCGAGACCGGGATGGCGGTGCTCGCCCACCCCGCGTTCGGCGGGTCGCTGCGGATCTCGCCGGTGGCGCTCCTCGGCAGGCTCTTCCCGCTCTTCGGGGCCGACGCCGTCATCTACCCGAGCTTCGGCGGGAGGTTCAGCTACGGCCCCGATGTCTGCGCCGCCGTCGCGGGGGCGCTCCGGGCGCCCTCCGCGCCGATCGCCCCCGCGTTTCCGGTGCCCGCCGGCGGCATGAGGGTCGAGAACATGCCTGCGGTGCTCGATTTCTACGGTCCCGACACGGTGCTGCTTATCGGAGGCAGCCTGCTGGACGCCCCCGGCGAGGCGGCGCTGCTCGAGAGGAGCGGCCAGTTTGTCGCCGCCGTGCATTCCCACCGCCCCCGATGAGCAAGAAGACCCACATCGCCCAGACCGATCCCTTCCGCTGGGAGGGGATCCCGCTTCTCGCCTATAAGGAGGACGGGGGCACCCACTTCAGGGACGTCACCCGCCAGGTGCTCTTCGACGACAGCGAGCACCACGACACGCAGCTGCGCTACTTCGAGATCGCTGCGGGCGGCCACTCGACCCTGGAACGCCACCAGCACGCCCACTCCGTGATGGTCCTGCGCGGCCGGGGGCACGCCCTGGTGGGCGGCGCCATCCACGAGCTGGCGCCGCACGACCTGGTGAGGGTTCCGCCCATGACCTGGCACCAGTTCCGGGCGACCGGCGGTGAGCCCCTCGGGTTCCTCTGCCTCGTGCGCCGAGAGCGTGACAAACCGCAGCGGCCCACGGCGGGCGACCTTGCGGCGCTGCGCGCCGATCCCGCGGTGGGGGCGTTCATACGACACTAGGGCGCCCAGCGGCCCGCCCGGAGCGATCCGCCCGGTTGCCTTTCTGCGTGCCGCTGCTTTCCTGTCGGAACCGTGAGCCTGCCCGACTACATCCACTCCCCCACCGTCGCCGCACAGGCGCTCGGGTTCGGAGACCCGGCGACGGCGGGCATCGTGCCCGCCATCCATCCGTCCACGACCTATGAGCGCGGGGCGGACAACACGCTGCTTTCCGGCCGGCTCTACTCGCGGGCGGACAACCCGAACTACGAGCCGCCCGAGGCGGTCCTGACGCGGCTTGAGGCCGGCGCGGCGACGGCGGTCTTCAGCTCGGGCATGAGCGCCGCGACCGCGGTCTTCATGGCCCTCAAGCCGGGCGACCACGTCCTCGTTCCGAAGGTGATCTACTGGGCCTTGCGCGCGTGGCTCCTGGGCTGGGCGACCGACTGGGGCCTGCGCGTGGAGTCGGTCGACACGACGGACCCCGCCGCGGTCGAGGGCTCGGTGCGCCGGGGGCAGACCAAGCTCATCTGGATCGAGACGCCGGCCAACCCAACGCTTGTCGTCAGCGACATCGAGGCCCTGGCGGAGGTGGCGCACCGCGCGGGCGCGCTCCTGGCGGTCGACTCGACCTTCGCCACGCCGGTCCACTCCCTGCCCCTGCTGCTCGGCGCGGACCTGGTGATGCATTCCGCGACCAAGTACTTGAACGGCCACTCCGACGTGATCGCCGGCACCGTCACGACGCGCGAGGAGGACGCCTTCTGGGGGAGGATCATAGCCGTGCGGTCCCAGGCCGGCACGGTGCTCGGCCCCTTTGAGGCCTGGCTCCTCCTTCGCGGGATGCGCACGCTCTTCGTGCGGGTGGCGGCCCAGAGCCGGGCCGCGATGCGGATCGCGGAGCACTTCGAGGGCCATTCAGGTGTCGAGGCCGTCCTTTACCCCGGCCTCACCTCCTTTCCCGGCCACCGGGTTGCCGCCCGCCAGATGCAGGGGGGCTTCGGCGGCATGCTCTCCCTCCGCGTCGCGGGCGGGGCGCCGGGCGCCCTCTCCGCTTTGGGCCGGCTGCGGATCTGGAAGCGCGCCACCTCCCTCGGGGGAGTGGAGAGCCTGGTCGAGCACCGGGCGAGCGTCGAGGGGCCGCAGAGCGCGACCCCGGCCGACCTCCTGCGCCTGTCCGTGGGCCTCGAGGACGCGGACGACCTGATTCGCGACCTGGAGCAGGCGCTCAAGTAGGCGACGCCCCTTTCGCAACGGAGCCTCAACCGAGCAGCCCGCGCAGCTCCGCGATTTCGCGCCTGAGCTCGGCAACCTCCCCACGCAAGGCGCGGGCCTCGGCCTCGAGGCTCGCCAGCCGGCCCTCGTCGGCTTGCGCCACAGGGGCCGCGGGCGATGCCTCCTGCGCAGGGACCGGCGCCGGCAGGCTCGCCTCGCCCGAGAGCAGCTGCGCGTAGCGCGGCTCCTTCATCCCGGGCTGGCGGGGCAGCTTGACCGCAAGGGGCACGGGGGTCCGGTCGATCAGCTCGCGAAGGGCGACCTCAACCTCCTCAAGGCTCGCGAACTCGTGCATCCGCGCCGTGCGGCCGCGCAGCTCCCCCGGCGTCTGCGGCCCGCGCAGCAATAGGACGCACAGGACGGCCGTCTCGGGCCTAGGGAGCTCGAAGGTCTCCGCTATCCGGTGGCCGAACTTCGCGACCCGGCTGTCCGCCCCCTGGAACATGAACGCGAGTTTCTTCTCGCGCAGCAGGTCGATGCCGCGCACCACGTCGTGCTCCGCATACGAGACGACGGGGTCCCGGTTCGAGCTCTGGTTGCACGCATTCGTGAGCGCGTTGAGCGTCAGCGGATAGTAGTCCGGCGTCGTGATGTCCTTCTCGATGAGCGAGCCGAGCACCCTGACCTCGACCGGGCTGAGCGGATCCATCTCGTCAAGTGTCGCAGGCGGGCCGCCCCGGGGTCACGGGACCGCGGGGCGAGCGTCCGCCTCCTGGGTCTTAAGCGAGAATGTGCCGGGCGCCAGGCCCTCCGCGCTCGCCGTCAGCACGATCGTCCCCGCCTCCTTGGACGCCCTCACGATGACTTCCGACAAACCGTTGAAGAGGCTGCGCCCCCACTGGAGGGCCTGGGGGGAATCCTGCATGCGCAGCGCCACGCCCTTGCACGGGCCCATCGGCTCGGGACCGTAGTTCGCCATCGGCACGGCGATCACGTTCTCGCCGGAGTGCAGGAGCTCCTTGACGTCGTACGCCACCGCGTTGCGGTCGTCGATCGAGCCCCCGACCTTGTGGCCGTTGACGTAGACGGCGATCCCGCCGGCGAGCCTTCCGAAGACGAGCTCCACGACAGGAGACGCCAGGTCGGCCGCGGACACGTCGAATAGGGCGCGGAATACGGCCCGGTCATGGTAGCCCAGGGGCCCCCCGGAGTCCGCGCGCACGTCATATCGATCCCATTTCGAATCGTCGAAGGCGACGCCCTCCTCGGGCAAATTCTCCGGGTACGGATCCGCGACCGTCTTCCAGCGCCAGCCGCCGACCGGGAGGCTGCGGGTCGGCGCCTCCGCGACCAGGGTGTCGGGCTCGTGGCAGCTCGGGTCCCCGTTGCCCACGCCGATAATCCGGCCCGGGCCCTCCAGCCCGAAGGAAACCTTGTTGCCGGCCGTCGGGACGACCACACCGTGCGCGTCGACCGCCGACACCGTGAACACCGCGATGTCCTCGCCGTCGGCGTCGATCTCGGTCCGGTTGGGCGTGAGCTTCACGGCCTGCGCCGGGCCCGCGGTCTCGACCTCGGTCTCCGCGGCGGCCTTCCCGTCCTTGTAGGCGGTGGCGGACAACTTGCCGGGGGCGTACGGGACCTTCCACTTGATCTCGGAGTATTTCTTCGTCGGCTGGCGCCCCAGGCTCTTGCCGTTCAGGAAGAGCTCGACCTCGTCGCAGTTGCTCTGCGTCCGCACGTCGATCGCCTGGCCCTCCCGCCCGGCCCAGTTCCAGTGCGGCAGGATGTGCACCATCGGGTGGTCGCTCCACACCGATTGGTAGTAGTAGAAGTTGTCCTTCGGGAAGCCGCACGTGTCCATGATGCCGAAGTGGGAGTTGATGCAGGGCCAGCCGTAGGGGGTCGGCTCGCCCCTGTAGTCAAAGCCGGTCCACACGAACCCGCCGGACAGCCACGGGCGCGGCCCGAAGAAGCTAACCCACGTCTCGGCCGTCTGGGCCCATTCAGGCGCGTTGTCGTCGTAGGCGCTCACGTAGCCCCGCACCGGGTCGTTGGCGTAGATCCCGCGCGTCGAGACCGTGCTTCCCTGCTCGCTGCCGACGTTCGGCTGCAGCGGGTGCTCCTTGTGGTAGTCGTCCATGTCCTTGCCGACATGGTAGCTCCAGCCGCGGACCTCCACGGCCTCGTTGACGCCGGGATACTCGTTGCCGACCGCAGCGTTGCAGGTGACGGGCCGAGTCGGGTCGAGCCGCTTCACCAGCTCCTGCATAACCGCGGCGACCCGCTTGCCCGACGGCGTTCCCTGGACCGTGAACTCCTCGTTGCCGAGCGACCAGATGCCAACGCTCGGGTGGTTGCGGTCGCGGCGGATCTGCTCCTCGAGCAGCCCAATGTGGTGCGCGTCGCTGCCGAGCTGCCTGTTCTCGTCCATCACGATCATCCCCAAGCGGTCGCATGCCTCGAGCAGCTCGGGGGTCGGGGGATTGTGGGCGGTGCGGTAGGCGTTGCATCCCATCTCCTTCAGGCGCGCGATCCTGAAGTACTGCAGCGCGTCGGGCAGGGCGGAGCCCACGCCGGCGTGGTCCTGGTGGTTGGACGTGCCCTTAAGGGCGTAGGGCGCGCCGTTCAGGAGGAAGCCCTTGTCCGGGTCGAACCCGACCGTGCGTATACCGAAGTCGGTCTCGACCTTGTCGGTCGTCTTGCCGCCCGTCGTCACCGAGGTGATGAGCGTATAGAGGTTCGGGGTCTCGGGCGACCAGAGCATCGGCGACTTGACCATCGCCTGCTGCTCGACGTCCGCCGTCTCCATGGTCCCAAGGTGCACGGTCTGCGTCACCGTGGTCACCAGACCGCCGTCCGGCCCGTTGATTGTCCAGATGACCGTCGCGTCGACAGGCGTCGCCTGCGAATTGACCACGCGGGCCAGCACGCGCATCGGATCCGAGCCCTTTGGCACGTTGTCCTTGAAGCCGCTGATGGCGTAGATGCCGTCCGGCGACAGGGCCAGGGCCGCGGTCTTCACGAGCCAGACGTGGCGGTAGATGCCCGCGCCCTCGTAGAACCAGCCCTCGGCCTTGGAGGCATCGACCTTGACCGACACGACATTCGTGCCGCCGCAGTTGGCGACGTCCGTGATGTCGTAGCGGAAGCCGCTGTAGCCGCTCTCATGGTGCCCAACGAACCAGCCGTTCACGATGACCGTGCAGTCGCGGTAGACGCCGTCGAACTCGAGCCAGAGCCTCTTGCCCGCGTCGGCGGCCGGCAGGTCGAACGTTCGACGGTACCAGGCGACGCTGGTCTGGGGAAAACCCTCGCCGACGGGTTTAAAGCCGTGCGCGGCGTCCGCGGCCGGGTCAAAGGGAAGTTCGATCGCCCAGTCGTGGGGCAGGTCGACCTTGCGCCAGCTCGCGTCGCTGTAGGACACGCTGCCTGGGCCGTACCCGGTGCCGGCCTTCGAGAGGCCATAGCCCGGGCCCCAGTCATTTCCGAGGTGGAACCTCCACCCGAGGTCCAAGAGGAGCCTCTCCCTAGGGCCTGAATCGGCTGCGATGGCCTGTTGACCGGCGGTGACAGCGGCAAACGCCACGACGAGCGCAAAAAGACGACGTGTGACTGGGTTCATAAGGGGTTTGGGGCCCTTTAAGCTGGCACGCGCGCGCAGCCGCGGCAAGCCGCCCGTCAAATCCGCCGCTAAGATAGTAGCGGCGCCCTACTTAGCCATAAACCGGAATATCGTCGTCGACCGGTAGGTGTCGCCGGCCTTCAGGACGGACGCCGGAAAATTGGGGTGGTTCACCGAGTCGGGGAAATGCTGCGTCTCGAGGCAAAGCGCCCAGTACTGGCGGTAGACGACGCCCTTCTTGCCCGTGATCGTCCCGTCCAGGAAGTTGCCCGTGTAGAACTGGACCCCCGGCTCGGTGCTCGAGACTTGCATTTCGCGGCCGCTCCTTGGCTCGTAGACCGTCGCGACCAGGGCCAGCCGGCCCCCTGCCCCATTGACGACGAAATTGTGGTCGTAGCCGACCGGGCTTGCGCCGACCTCCTTCAGGTGCTCCCCTATCCGGGTCGGGCTGCGGAAATCCATCGGGGTTCCCGCGACCGGTGCAATCTCGCCGGTCGGGATCAGCGTCGAGTCGACCGGGGTGTACCGGTCGGCGTTGAGCGTCAGGACGTTGCCCAGGATGTCCCCGTTCTCGGCCCCCCCGAGGTTGAAGTAGCTGTGGTTGGTCACGTTGACCGGCGTATCCCGGTCCGTCGCGACCGCGTAATCTATCCGCAGCTCGATCGAGCTGGAGAGGGAATAGGTGACCGTCACGCTGCAGTTGCCCGGATAGCCCTCCTCGCCGTCCCGGCTCAGATACGAAAACCTGACCGCGGGCGTGTCGCCCGGCACGACCTGCGCGCCCCAGACCACCTTGTCGAAGCCCTTCTTCCCCCCGTGCAGGTGGTTCGGGCCGTCATTCGTGGCGAGCTGGTAGGTGCGGCCGCCAAGCGTGAAGCGCCCTTTTGCGATGCGGTTGCCCACGCGCCCCACGATCGCGCCGAAGTAGGGCTCCTTCGATAGATAGCCGTCGATGTGGTCGAATCCGAGGACGACATCGTCGAGCTTCCCGTTGCGATCGGGAACGTCGAGCTCGGTGAGGATGGCGCCGTAGGTCATGACCTTTGCGACCATCCCGCCCGCCCCCCTCAGGACGTAGAGATCGACCGCCTTGCCGTCGGCCCGGCCGAACGGGACCCTCTCGACCGCGGGGCCACCGGCCGCCTGGGCGGCCGCGGCGCAGAGGCCGAGGGAAAGGATGAGTGCGGGAATTCGAGCGTTCATGATAGGGAAGGTGTGGCCGGCCGGGCGTGTCGCCGCCCCGGGGTCAGCCCGAGAAGTAGACATAGGCCGCAAGGATGCAGCAAAGGATGAACGCCGACGCCAGGACGTCCCGCTTGTCCCAGCTGGCCTTCGTGCGCGCCCGGTCGGCGTCGGACGCGGTCGCATAGGTGAGGCTCTTGATCCTGCCGTAGTCCGGGGAGGCCGTGGCGTAGCTCACGGCGACCATCACGACCGCGGAGACCAGCGTGATCAGCACGCTGAAATACTGGAAGTTGATGTTGTTCACGATCCAGAAGAAGGAGCCATGAGCGTAGCCGTGCTCCAGCCCACCGACCTTCATGGTCTTTAGCGTGTCCACCACCATGCGGAATCCCCCGATCGCGAAGCCCACGACCATCGCCCAGAGGCACCCCCGGGCGTTGAGCCGCTTCCAGAAGACGCCGAAGAAGAAGACGATGAATATCGGCGGGGCGAGGTATCCCTGGACCGACTGGAGGTAGTCGTAGAGGCCGTGCGCCCCCTGGATCACGGGGATCCACGCGAGGGAGATCAGGATCATCCCGGCCGTCGCGATGCGCCCCATGCGCACAAGCTCGTGCTGCGAGGCGAGCGGCCGGAGCTTCTGGTAGAGGTCGACGGTGAACAGGGTCGAGCACGCGTTGAACACGCCGGCAAGCGAACCCATGAGCGCCGACAGGAGGCCCGCGACGACGATTCCGCGGAGCCCGGGCGGCAGCAGGAACTTCACCATCAGCGGGAACGCGGCCTGGCACTCGGCCGGGACCGGCTTGCCGTCGGCCCCCACCATCGACGCGAGCTCGGGGAGCTTCCCGCTTTTGGCCAGCGCAAAGCAGATGAGCCCCGGGATGATGAACAGGTACACCGGAAACAGCTTGAGGAAGGCGGCGAAGATGCTGCCCCGGCGCGCGATTGTCTCGTTCGGGGCGCCCAGGGCGCGCTGGACAATGTACTGGTCGGTGCACCAGTACCACAGCCCGATGATCGGCGCGCAGATCAGCATGCCAGGCCACGGGAACCTGTCGTTAAAGTACCAGGCCTGCCGGACGATGGCCCCCGACGTGTTCGTCTCGAGGACGGGCAGCCATGTGGACTGCTGGCCGACGGGGGTGATCGGCTTCCAGAGGTTGAACATCTCGGAACCACAGACATGCCGGAGCTCGGACCACCCGCCGAGCCGGTGCAGCCCGTAGAGGGTCAGGCACGCCGAGCCCCCGATCAGCACCACCACCTGGACGGCGTCGTTGTAGACCACCGCCCGCATGCCGCCGAGGAGCGTGTAGAGGCCGGTCAGCAGGATGACGGAGACGGACCCGATCCAGAAGCTGTTGATCGTCGTGCCGCCCACCGTGAGATGCACCTCGGGCAGCAGGGTCGCGAACACGACCCCACCCGCGAAGATCCCGACCGCGATCTTCGAGAGGATGAAGGTGATGATCGAGACGATCGAAAGGACGTAGCGCGAGGAGGGACCGAAGCGGCGCTCGAGGAACTCGGGCATCGTGAAGACGAGCGAACGCGAGTAGAACGGGACGAAGACCCACGCGAGGACTAGCAGGCACCACGCGTGGAGCTCGTAGTGCGCCAGCGCCACCCCGTCGGTCGCACCCGAGCCCGCCAGGCCGACGATGTGCTCGGAGCCGATGTTGGACGCGAAGATCGAGGCGCCGATCACCCACCAGCCGAGGTTGCGCCCCGCCAGGAAGTAGTCGGTCGCCGTGTCCTTGTTCTTGCGGACCACCCAGCTGGCGACACCGAGGAGCAGGCCGAAATAAAGCGCGATTGCGACCCAGTCGATCGGGGTCAGGGTGGACGCGGAGGACGTGGCCATGGCGAGTGGGGTGGGCAGACTCATGGGGTAGCGGCGGGCCGCGGGTAAACGTAGGAAGCGCCGTGAAAGGGTGGCGACTTTCGATTCACTTTACCGTCCAGTCAACTCAGGATCGTCTCCGCACCGCGGGCGCGCACGATTGACGGCGAATCCCCAAGGATATGGCGTTTACCCTAGGCATCGACTTTGGAACGAATTCGGCGCGGGCGCTCGTCGTGCGCTGCAGGGACGGCGCGGAGCTGGGAACCTGCGTCGTCGGCTACAGGAGCGGGAGGCAGGGGGTCCTCCTCGACCCGCGGGACGCGAACCTCGCGCGCCAGCACCCGGGCGACTACCTGACAGCCCTGGAGGCGTGCGTGGGCGGGGCGCTCGCCGCCGCCGGGCGCTCGGGCGGCTTCTCGGCCGCGCGGATCGTCGGCGTCGGCGTCGACACCACCGGCTCCTCGCCCATCCCCGTCGACCGCGCCAATCGGCCGCTCGGCCTGGACCGGAAATGGCGCCGCAACCTGGCGGCCCAGTGCTGGCTCTGGAAGGACCACACCGGCTGGCGCGAGGCGGCCCGGATCACCGAGGTCGCGGCACGCATGCGCCCCGCGTACATAGCGAAGTGCGGCAACGCCTACTCCTCGGAGTGGTTCTGGTCGAAGATATGGCACTGCCTTGTGGTGGCGCCGGACGTCTTCAGGGCGGCGCACTCGTGGGTCGAATTGGCCGACTGGATTCCCTCCGCGCTTTCCGGGGTGACGGACCCGACGAAGGTCGTGCGGGGGATCTGCGCCGCGGGGCACAAGGCCCTCTACAGCGATGAGTGGGGCGGCCTCCCCGACAAGGCCTTCCTCTCGGCCCTCGACCCGCGCCTGGCTAGCCTCAGGGACCGCCTCTACGACCGCGCATTCGACGCGACCACCGCGGCCGGCTCGCTGTGCGCCCCCTGGGCGGCGAGGCTCGGGCTTCCCGCGGGCATCCCGGTCGCCATCGGTGAGTTCGACGTCCACTACGGGGCGATCGCCTGCGGCGTCAGGGAGGGCACCCTGGTCAAGGTCATCGGAACCTCGACGTGCGACTGCGCCGTGGTCTCGCCCAGCAAGAGGGTCCCGGACATCCCCGGAATCTGCGGCATCGTGCCCGGGGCAATCCTTCCCGGATACATCGGGATCGAGGCGGGCCAGTCGGCGGTCGGGGATATCTTCAACTGGTGGGTCGAGACGGTCTGCCGCGGCGACGCGGGGCTTCACGCGAGGCTCTCCGCGGAGGCCGCAGGCCAGGAGCCCGGGGAGAGCGGGCTCCTTGCCCTGGACTGGAACAACGGCAACCGGACCATCCTGGTCGACCCGCGGCTGTCGGGGCTTCTTGTCGGGAGCACGCTCCACACGACCCGGGCCGAGATCTACCGCTCCCTCATCGAGGCGACGGCCTTTGGCGCCCGGATGATCATCGAGCGGATCCGCGACTACGGCGTGCCGATTCGGCGGATCGTCTGCGCGGGCGGCATCGCCGAGAAGAACCCGCTGCTCATGCAGATCTACGCGGACGTGACCGGCTGCGCGCTCTATGTCAGCGGCTCCAACCAGGCCTGCGCTCTGGGCTCGGCGATTAGCGCGGCGGTCCTCGCCGGCGCCCATCGCGATTTCCCCGCGGCGCAGCGCGCGATGACCCACCTGAGGAAGACCTCCTACAAACCCAACCCCAGGCGCCGGAGGGCCTACAACCGGCTCTACGAGCTGTACCGGAGCCTCCACGACGGTTTCGGCGGGGTTCGCAAGGACGTCGACCTGTCGCGGGTCATGAAGGAGCTCCTCGAGATGAAGGCGCAGGTCCGCGGCCCATGAATCCACCCTATCTATGAAGCATCTCCCCAAGTCCGAAGTCTGGCTGGTCACCGGCGCCCAGGAACTCTATGGGCCGGGCCCACTCAAGCACGTCGCCGACCACTCGAAGGCGATCGCGAAGGGCCTGAACGCGGCGCCCGGCCTGCCCTACCCCCTCGTGTTCAAGTCGGTCCTCACGACCCCGGAGGCGATCCGCGCCGTCTGCCTCGAGGCGAACCAGGCCCCCCGGTGCGCGGGCCTCGTCCTCTGGATGCACACGTTCTCGCCGTCGCGGATGTGGATCGGCGGGCTCTCCGTCCTGCGCAAGCCGTTCGCGCATCTTCACACGCAGTTCAACAGGGACCTGCCGTGGCCGGAGATCGACATGGACTTCATGAACTTGAACCAGGCCGCCCACGGCGACCGCGAGGCCGGTTTCCTACACGCGCGGATGCGCCTGCCCCGCAAGATCATTGTGGGCCACTGGCAGGACCCCGAGGTCGTCGAGCGCCTGGCGGCCTGGATGCGCGTCGCGCGGGGCTGGCAGGACCTGCAGGGGGCGCGGTTTGCGCGCTTCGGGGACAACATGCGCCGGGTCGGCGTCACCGAGGGCGACAAGGTGGCCGCGGAGACCCGCTTCGGCTACAGCGTCGACGGATTCGGGGTCGGGGACCTCGTGGCCGAGGTCAAGGGCGTCGCCGAGTCCAAGGTGACGGCACTCTGCGCGGAATACACGGACCGTTATGCCGTCGCCCCGGGGCTCGGCCGCGGGGGGCCCCGCCACGACTCGCTTCGCGAGGCCGCCCGGATCGAGCTGGGCCTGCGGGCCTTCCTCACAAAAGGCGCCTTCAAGGGCTTCACGACGACCTTCGAGGACCTGCACGGCCTGCGCCAGCTGCCCGGGCTCGCCGTCCAGCGCCTGATGGCCGACGGGTACGGCTTCGGGGCCGAGGGCGACTGGAAGACCTGCGCGCTCGTGCGCATGATGAAGGTCATCGCCGAGGGGCTTCCCGGCGGCACGTCCTTCATGGAGGACTACACTTATCACCTGCACCCCTCGGGCAGCCTCGTCCTCGGGGCGCACATGCTCGAGATCTGCGAGTCGATCGCGGCGGCCAAGCCCTCGCTGGAGGTCCACCCGCTCGGCATAGGCGGCCGCGAAGATCCCGCGCGCCTTGTCTTCACTGCGCGGGCCGGCCCCGCCCTGAACGCCTCGATCATCGACCTGGGGACCCGCTTCAGGCTCATCGTCAACGAGGTCGACGTGGTCGAGCCGCCGAAGCCGCTGCCGAAGCTGCCGGTCGCGCGCGCGGTGTGGACGTGCAGGCCGGACTTCAAGACCGCCTGCGGCGCATGGATCCGCGCGGGAGGCGCGCACCACACGGCGTTCAGCTACGCGGTCACGGCGGAGCACCTGCGCGACTTCGCGGAGATCGCCGGAATCGAGCTCGTGCTGATCGACCGCGACACGCGCCTCGCCGAGCTCGAGAAGGAGCTCCGCTGGAACGAGGCCTACTATCACCTTGCGCCCGGCGCCCGCTCCTGACTCTCACTATAGCCTGCGCCCCATGCTGACCGAACTCAAACGCGAGGCCTACGAGGCGAACATGGGCCTTCCCGCCCACGGCCTCGTTCACCTGAACTTCGGCAACGCGAGCGCCGTCGACCGCCGCCGGGGCATCGTCGCGATAAAGCCGAGCGGCGTGAACTACGACCGGCTGCGGCCGGCGGACATGGTCCTTGTGGACCTCGAAGGCAAGCGGGTCGAGGGAAGGCTAAGGCCGTCGTCCGACACGCCGACGCACCTGGTCATCTACCGGGCGTTCGGCCACGTGGGCGGCGTCGTCCACACGCACTCGGCCCACGCGACGGCGTTTGCGCAGGCCGCCTTCCCGATCCCGGTGCTCGGGACCACCCACTGCGATTTTTTCCGCGGGCCCGTGCCGGTCACCCGGGAGCTCAGCCGCCGCGAGATCACGGGCAGCTATGAGACCGAGACCGGGCTCGTGATCGTCGAGCGGTTCGCGAGGCTCGATCCCCGGGAGATTCCGGCGGTGCTCGTGGTGCGCCACGGGCCGTTCACCTGGGGCCGCACCGCCGCCGAGGCCGTGGAGAACGCGGTCGCCCTCGAGTTTTGCGCGGCGCTCGCGGCCGGCACGCTGGGGCTGCGCCCCGGCGGGTCCAGGTTCCCGGCGGCGCTCCTCGAGCGGCACTTCAGCCGCAAGCACGGCGCCGGCGCCTACTACGGCCAGAAGTAACCCGCGGGGCTAACGCCGCCCCCAGTGCGCGCCCGGCTTTCCGCGCGGGTGATGCAAGGGGGCCCTCGCGAAGCGGCCGCCTCCCCCGCCGCCCCTGCGGCCCTGGGACTCCGGACGCGGCGGGAACGCCGACGCCGGCTTGTAGGCAAAGCCCTCGAGCTTGAGGCGGGGGATCTCCTGGCCGATGAAGCGCTCGATCGCGCGGACGTCCGCGTTGTTCTCGGGCGTGGCGAGCGTGAACGCGTCGCCGACGGCCTGCGCCCTGCCCGTCCTGCCGATCCGGTGCACGTAGTCCTCGGGATTCTCCGGGACGTCGAAGTTGATGACGTGCGAGACGCCGGCCACGTCGATGCCGCGGGCCGCGATGTCGGTGGCCACCATCACCTCGTAGCGGCCGCTCCGGAAGCCCTCGAGCGCCTCCATGCGCTGGTTCTGGGAGCGGTTGGCGTGCAGGACGGCCACGCTGTGGTTCGCCTCCCTCAGGCGCCTGGCGATCCGGTCGGCCCCGTGCTTTGTCCGCGAGAACACGAGCACGCTGTGGAAGTCGATCGCCGCGAGAAGCGCCAGGAGGAGCTCGAACTTCTGCTCCTGCTGCACGGGGTAGATCGCGTGGGTGATGAGCGTCGTGATCGTGCGCGCCGCGCCGATCTCGACCCGCACCGGGTCCCTGAGCGCGAACGACGCCACCGCCGCGATTTCCGGGGGCACCGTCGCCGAGAAGAACAGCGTCTGGCGCTGCGCCGGGCACTTCTGGATGATCCGCTTCACGTCGTGGATGAACCCCATGTCGAGCATCCGGTCCACCTCGTCGAGGACGAGGATCTGGATGCCGCCGAGGCCGAGCTCGCCCTCCTGCATGAAGTCCATGAGTCGGCCCGGGGTCGCGACCACGATGTCGGTGCCGGCGCGAAGCTCGCTGCGCTGCCTGCCGTAGCCCACGCCCCCGTGCAGCACGGTCGCCCGGATATCCGAATAGCGCCCCAGGTCCCGGAACGCGGTCTCGACCTGCGCCGCAAGCTCGCGGGTGGGCTCCAGCACGAGGACGCGGGGCCCCCCCTTCTTGTGGATGCCGAGAAGCGTCAGGATGGGAAGGGCGAACGCAGCCGTCTTGCCCGTGCCGGTCTGGGCCGAGGCGATGAGGTCCTTGCCCGAGAGCACGGCGGGAATGGCGCGCAACTGGATGGGCGTCGGCTCCGTGAAGCCCATGGCCTGCACGCCGCGCAGAAAGTTGGGCGCCAGGCCGAGTTTTGTAAAAGGCATCACACACCAACGCCCCGAACCCCGTCAAAAGCGAGGTCAATCACCACACCGGGACCCTCCCCGCCACCCTGATGTTGCCGAACCGGGGTTTTCCCGGCATCGTGCGCCCAGTGCCCCCGCCAAGACTCGCGTCCGTCCTCCTGATCCTTGCAGTCGCAGCCGCCAGTGCGCGCGCGACCCTCTGGGTCTCGCCGGACGGAAACGACGCGAACCCCGGGACCGATGACCAGCCCCTCAGGACGATCGCGCGGGCCCGCGACGTCGTGCGGACGATGAACCGCGACATGGCCGACGACATCACGGTCTTCATCGCGGGGGCGCACCACTTCGACCAGCCCCTTGAGCTGGGGCCCGAGGATTCCGGAACGAACGGCTTCAACATCGTCTACACCGCGGCCCCGGGCGGGCGCCCGGTTGTGAGCGGCGGGACCCGCGTGGCGGGCTGGACGCTCGCCGACCCCGCAAGGAAGCTTTGGTCGGCGCCGGAGCCGGCGGGATTGGCCGGCGCCGTGGACCTGTACGTGAACGGGACGCCCGTTGGCCGGACGCGGGGCCGACTCGTGGCCGCCCTCTCAAGAAACTCCGACGGGAGCCCCGCCGCGGCGCCAGCCCCCGGGGCCCACTGGAAGAACCCCGGCGAGGTCGCCTTTCTGCCGCAGGAGGACGGCGCGATCTGGTCCGAGCGCACGGGGTCCCAGGAGTCGTTTGTCGTCAATGCCTTCGAGCTCTTGGGGACCCCGGGGGAATGGTACCTCGATCCCTCCGCCCGCAGGTTCTACTACACGCCGCGGCCGGGCGAGGATATGGCGGCGGCGGACGTCGTGGCGGCCTCGGCGCCCGGGCTCATCCTGGGCGGCGGCACCACGGACCGGCCGATCGCCGGCGTGATCTTCAAGGGCATCCGCTTCGAGTACACCGCGCGGCCCGGCTCGCTGCCCGAGCCGAAGGAGGCGCCCGCGGCGGCGGTGCGTTTCACCTACGCGGGCGGCATCCAGTTCCTCGAGGACGAGTTCGTGCACCTGGGAACTCCGGCGCTCGGGCTCGGGCCGGCGGTCGCGGACTGCACCGTCGACGGGTGCGCCTTCGCGGACGTCGCCTGGTCGGCGGCGATGGTGTCCGGGGCGTCAACGGTGCGCATCGAGGAAAGCCGGTTCTCGTACGTCGCCACGGCGCACGACCAGGCGGGCGTGATCGAGGTGGCCCGGTCGAAGGAGGTCTCCATCCTGCGCAACCAGTTCGACCACTACCCCTGCGTCGCCATCCTCCGGGTCGACGGCGCGGGCTCGGAGGTCCGGGACACCTCCAACCTCGTCTCGCCCCCGATGATCGCGCTTCACGGGGCCCGGCTGCAGGAGGCCCCTTCCGCGGCCCCGGGCGAGTCGGGCGTGCCGCAGGCCTACCGCGCGATCCTTGCCGAGGCGTTCAGCGCCCCCACGGTTCCGCGCCCGCCCACCGCGGTCTCGGCGGAGGCCGAGGACGGGTTCGCCTACGTCACCTGGATCCCCTCGTGCATCGACGGAGGCGCGCCCGTGACCTCCTACACCGTGGCCTCGTCGACAGGGGCGAAGGCCACGGTCTCCTCGGACGAATTCCTGGCGAGGGGCTACATGGTGTTCGGCGGCCTCGAGAACGGCCATGCGGTGGCGTTCACCGTGGCCGCGTCAAGCGCCCATGGCGCCAGCCCACAGTCCCTCCCGACCGCTGCGGTGACGCCCGCGCACAAGCGAAAGCTGAGGCCGCCCCAGACGCCCGCCGCGGTCTCGTTCGCGACAGGCGGCACCGGACCGAGCGTGCGGATCACCCCGCCCGCCGCGGACGGGGGCAGCCCCGTCGTCGCCTACGTCGTGGCCGCCACCCCGTCAGGGTCGCAGGCCGTGCTCGAGGGCCTCGACGTCATCCACGCCGACGCCGCCCAACCCCTCACGCGGACGCTCGAAGGCTTCTCCCTCAAGGGTGCGTCCGAGGTCTCGGTCTCGGCTAGGAATGCAGCCGGGTTGGGGAGGCCATTGATCGTCAAGCTCCAGAAGTAGGGTGCCTTGGATACCCCAGTCTCTCCTTCTTGTTCCCGGGGGCGCGCCAAGCCCGCGGATGTGCGCAAGAACGGCAATGCCAACCAAGCTCTTGTGGAATCGCGGCCACCGGCTTGCCTTTCCCGCCAAGAATAACTGGCTGAACGGGGCGCACATGCCATTACTTGAATTCATCAGACCATGGGACCACGCCTAGCCTGCTTGATCACGTCGCTGGCCCTTGCCACTTCGGCGAAGGCGCTGCCGGTGACGCCCGCCATCGCACCCGCCGCGCGGCCCTTCGCCCTGGGCGACGTGCGCCTCCTCGACAGCCCGTTCAAGGCCGCGATGGAGCGCAACGCGGCCTACCTCCTCTCGATTGAGCCCGACCGCCTGCTCCACAATGCGCGCAAGTTCGCCGGGCTCACGCCGAAGGCGGAGGCCTACGGCGGGTGGGAGTACTTCGGGATCGCCGGCCACACGCTCGGTCACTACCTGACCGCGCTCTCCCAGCAATACGCCGCCACGGGCGACGAACGGTTCCGCAAGCGCATCGACTACATCGTCTCTGAGATGGCCCTCTGCCAGGCGGCGTACGGGGACGGCTACATCGGGGCGCTGCCGCCGCTCGAGCTGGTGACCCTCAGGAACTTCAAGCGCGGCATCGTCGAGCCGAGGGACGCCGAGACCTTCCAAGGTGGCGCATGGGTCCCCTGGTACACCGAGCACAAGGTGCTCAACGGGCTCAAGGACGCCTGGATCCTCGGGGGAAACGCCCAGGCCCGCGACGTCGCCCTCAGGCTCGCCGACTGGGTCGACTCGGTCACCTCGGGCCTCACGCGGGACCAGCTGCAGAGCATGCTCCAGGTCGAGCAGGGAGGCATGGTGGACGTACTGGTCGAGCTCTACGCCCTCACGGGCAACCCGCGCTACCTGGATACGTCCCGCCGCTTCGAGCACCGCGCCGTCCTCGACCCCCTGCTGGCCCGGCAGGACAACCTGGCCGGCAAGCACGCCAACACGCAGATCCCGAAGATTATCGGCGAAGCCCGCACGTACGAGGTGACGGGCGATCCCGACGCCCGACGGATCGCCGACTACTTCTGGGATCTGGTCGTGCACCACTACTCCTACGTGATCGGCGGCGACAGCGAGGACGAGCACTTCACGCCCGAGCAGTCGATGTCAAAGACCCTGCGCGGCGACACGGCGGAGACCTGCAACACCAACAACATGCTCAAGCTGACGGAGCATGTCTTCGGCTGGGACCCGCGGGCCCAGGTCGCCGACTTCTACGAGAGGGCCCTCTACAACCACATCCTCGCGTCTCAGGACCCGCACATGGGCATGTTCACGTACTTCATGTCGCTCAAGCCGGGGCTCTTCAAGACGTACAGCACGCCGTTCAACTCGTTCTGGTGCTGCGTCGGGACCGGGATGGAGAACCACACGAAGTACGGCGAAGCGGTCTACTTCCACGGCGCCGACAGCCTCTACGTCAACCTCTTCATCCCCTCGGTGCTCGAGTGGAGGGAGAAGGGCCTCGTGCTCGAGCAGCGTACCGACTACCCGCGGAGCGGCCGGACGGCGCTCACGGTCGTGTCCGAGCCCGCGGGAAGGTTCACGCTGAGGGTGCGCTGCCCCGGCTGGGCGGCCGGCCCCGTCGTCTTCGAGCTCAACGGGGCGCCGCTCAAGGTCGCCGGGACGCCGGGAAGCTACGCGTCGATCACCCACGCCTGGAGGAAGGGCGACTGCCTCGGGGTCACCATCCCGATGGCGGTGCGCGCCGAGGCGATGCCCGACGACCCCGCGAAGGTCGCGTTCCTCTACGGCCCCGCCGTCCTCGCCGCCGACCTCGGCCCCCCGCCCGAGCTGCCTACCGTTCCCTACGCGGGGGACCAGAGCGCGAACCTGAAGCAGGTCCCCGTCGCCGTGCCGATCCTGGTCCGCGGCGACGCGCCGATCGAGGCGTCCGTCGTCCGCTCGCCGGTACCGGGGCTTGAGTTCCGCACGGTGGGCATCGGCCGGCCCGCGGACGTGACGCTTCGCCCCTTCTGGGAGATCAGCTACGACTGCTACACCGTCTACTGGGACGAGATGACGGACGCGCAGTGGATGTACCGCTCGGCCATCGCGGCCAAGGCAAGGTGAACCCCCGCTAGGGCCGGATCGCCTCGACGAAGGCCTGCCTGCCGTTCCTGATTGTGATGATGGCGGCGTCCTTGTCGGCGTCGCGCTGGGCATTGATGGTCGTCAGCCCGGTCACGCCCGCGAATCCCCGCGTCGCGGCCAGCGCCCGCCGGACGGCCGCGCGGTCGGTCGACCCCGCCCGCCTGACCGCGTCGGCCACGAGCCTCACCGCGTCGTAGGTGAGGGCCGCCAGGCCGTTCGGGGCGGCGCCGAACCTTCCGCAGAACGCCTCCACGAAGCCGCGCGAGGCCTCGCCGGCGTTCTCGACGGCGAAGTGCGTCGAGTAGTAGGTGCCCTCGAGGGCGGCGCCGCCGATCTCGAGCAGCTGCGGCGCCTCGAAGCCGTCGCCGCCTAGCAGCGTCACGCCCATCCCGAGCTCCCTTGCCTGCCGCGCCACCAGGCCCGCCGCCACATAGTAGCCCGGCAGGAACAGCGCGTCGGGCCGCGCGGCCCTGATCGCCGTCAGCTGGGCCCTGAAATCCGCCTCGCTCCCGAGGTAGTTCTGGCTCGCGACGATCTCGCCGCCGAGCGCCGTGAACGTCCTTGCGAAGGCGTCCGCGAGCCCGATGGAATACGGCGCGCTCGAGTCGACAAGCAGCGCGGCGCGGCGCAGGCCGAGGCGGCGGCGGGCGAAGGCCGCGATGACCCGCCCCTGGAAGTCGTCGACGAAGCACACCCGGAAGATCTCGTCGCCGACCCGCGTGACCCTGGGGTTCGTGGCGGCGGGCGTCACCAGCGGGACGCCGGCCGCCTGGGCGACCGAGGCCGCCTCGAGCGTGCGGGCCGACGAGCACTCGCCCACCAGCGCCACCACGCGATCCCGCGAGATCAGCTTCTTCACGGCCGTCGCCGACTCTCCCGCCAGCGAGCGGTCGTCCTCGACCACGAGCTCCACCGGGCGGCCGAGCACCCCGCCCGCGGCGTTCAGGCCGTCCACGGCGAGCCGCGCCCCGCGCAGCGAGGCCTCGCCGAACGAGGCGTCGCGGCCCGTCATCGACATGAAGAACCCGATCCGCACCGGCTCGCCGGCGAAGAGGGCCGGGGCGGCGCACAGTGCCGCGGCCAGAACGAGACGAGCTGCGGCCGGGCCTTTCATTTGCGGCACTCTACATCCGGTGCGGGCGCCTCCGGAAGCAGAAAGCCGCGCCGCACTCTGACTTTGCATTGTCCAAGGAATCGGGTTTCTTCGGGCCCAGTGAACAGCGCCTCCGCCACACGCCGCTGGTTCGTCGCAGGCGACCTGAACGGCTTCTTCGGCCTCGTGGTCGACAACCTGGCCGTGATGGCGTTCCTCTCCACCGTCCTCGTGACGGGATTCGGCTTCCCGGCGGACGTCGTCTTCACGCGAATGTTCCCGGGGACGGCCCTCGGCGTCCTCGTCGGCGACCTCATCTACACGTGGATGGCGGTGCGGCTCGGAAGGAGGACCGGCCGGGACGACGTGACGGCCATGCCGCTTGGCATCGACACGCCGACCACGATCGGGCTCGCGCTCCTCGTCCTCGGGCCGGCCTTCGCGAAGTACCGGCAGGGCGGGCTCGACGAGCATGCGGCCGCGATCGCCACGTGGCACCTTGGCATGGCGGCGATGATCGTCATGGGGCTCCTCAAGTTCGCGCTCTCCTTCGCCGGGGTCTGGGTGGGCCGGGTCATCCCGCGGGCCGGGCTCCTCGGCTCGATCGCCGCCATCGCGCTCATGCTGATCGGGTTCCTGCCCATGGTGGAAGTGATGCAGGTGCCGATCGTGGGGTTCGCCAGCCTTGGCGTCATCCTCTATGCCGTCATCGCGAAGGGGCGCATCCCCGGGAGGATCCCGGGGGTCCTGGCCGCCGTCGTCGCCGGCCTCGTACTCTACTACGCGCTCGGGCCCTTCGGCCTCGCCGGCCCGGGCTTCAGGGCCCCCGGTGCCCTGACCCTGCGGTTCGCCCTGCCCGTCCCGTCGCTCGGCTTCATCGGCAGCCTCGGCGCGACCGTGCCCTATCTTCCCCTGATCCTGCCCTTCGGGCTCCTGATGGTGATCGGGGGAATCAACGTGACCGAGAGCGCGCGGGTCGCGGGCGACGACTACCGCACGCGGGACATCCTGCTCACCGAGGCCTTCTCGACGCTTGCCGCGGGCCTGTGCGGGGGCGTCGCGCAGACGACGCCCTACATCGGGCAACCCGCCTACAAGAAGATGGGGGCGCGCGCCGGCTACACGCTCCTCACGGGGGTCTTCGTCGGGCTCGGCGGGGTCTTCGGCTACCTCTCGAACCTGGTGGAGCTGGTCCCGCTCTGCGTCCTCGCGCCCATCCTGGTCTTCGTGTCGATCGACATCACCTCGCAGGCGTTCGAGGCGACGCCCGGCCGGCACTATGCCGCCGTGGTGTTCAGCTTCTTCCCGGCGATCGCGCGCCTCGTGGCGATCGAGCTCGGCAACCCGGCCTACGTGGCCCCGGATCACTTTAACGCGCTCATGGCGTCGACGGCGCAGGGCATGCCGGAGCTCGCGGTCATCGTGGCGCTCGGAAACGGCTTCATCATCACCTCGATGATCTGGGCGGCCTTCCTGGCGGCCCTCGTCGACCGGCGCAGGCGCGCCGCGATCGCGACCCTCCTGGCCGGAGCCGCCCTCACGTTCTTTGGCGTCATACACTCGGTGGAGCCGGGCGGCGGCCTGTATCTGCCTTGGGAGCTCTCCGGCGTGGCCCGCACGCTGGCGTTCCAGTTCGCCGCGGCCTACGTCGTTCTCGCGGCGGCGATCGGGCTCCTTGCGCTCCAGGGCCGCGACGCCCCCGCCGACGCCTGACGCCCCGTAAGTGCCCAAGATCGCCCATATCGCCGCCCTCTGGTCGCTCCAGTCCCATCCCTCGAAGGCGGGGGAATGGCCGCTCGCCAGGAAGCTGCGCGCCATCGCCGCCGCGGGCTTTGACGGCGCCGCCGGCGCGCTCACGCCCGAGCATCGCCGGCTCGCCGACAAGGCGGGCTTGAGGCACCTCCTCGGCTACATCTCGTCGTCAGACCCGAGCGAGTTCGCCGCGCGGATCCGCGCCCAGAAGGCCGGCGGCGCCGTGCACATCAACGTGCAGATGGACAACCACGACACGCCTCCCGCAGTTGCGGCCGGGCACTGGGTCCGGATGGTGCGGGAGGCGCAGAGGATCGGGGGCGTCGTGGTCTCCCTCGAGGTGCACCGAGACACCTGCACCGAGACCCCCGAGAAGACCTATGAGATCGCCGAGCGCTATCACCGTGCCACCGGCGAGCTGATCAAACTCAACTTCGACTTCTCCCACTTTGCGGTCGTCAAGCACCTGCGGCCCGGCGGATACGCGGCGAGGCTCCTCGACCACCCCGAGCTCGTGCGCAACAGCGAGCAGTGCCATTTCCGGCCGTTCAACGGGCATCACTGCCAGGTGCCGGTGACCCACGCCGGGCGCCTGACGGCCGAGGCGGCCGCGTACCTCATCTTCGCCCAGGCGCTCATGAGGCTCTGGGCCACCGCCAGGGGCAACCGGGGCAGGACCCTCTTCGCCTGCCCGGAAATGGGGCCCTACGACGGCTTCGGCAGGGGCGGCGGCTACAACATCACGGGGCTGCGGCCGGCGTGGCCCGAGGCCGTCGCGCTCCGCCGCGAGCTCGCCAGGGCCTGGGCGCGCGCCCGAGCGTCCTAGCTGCCGGGCTTCGGCGGCGGCAGCGCAGCAGGGCGGCGCATCGCCTCCTTGAAGAACTCCCCGTCGCCCGCGAGCTGGAAGCCGTCGAAGCTCTTCAGCATCCTCGGCCACCAGTCGGGGTCAAAGCACCAGGCCATCCAGCTTATCCCCCGTTGCTCCAGGAAGCGGGTAATGCGGTTGCCGTAGTGGCTGTCGTCGACCACCTCGCCCGGCTTGAGCTCGAAGCCGATCTCGGTCGCGATCATCGGGTAGCGGTCGGCGGCGAACGCGTAGTTCTCCTCCCACCTCGGCTCCCAGGGCTGCGGCCGCTTGTTCGAGTACGGGTGCGCGACGTAGCCGATCCCCTCCGCCCGCACGGGGTCAAAGTGCACCGCGGACAAATCGTAGGCCCAGTCGAAGCCCGCGACGAGCGGGATCGTCTGCTTGTCCGAGTACCGGACGATCCGGATCATCTCCTCGTTCAACTCCCGCCACTGCGACCAGCTCATCGAGCCGAGCTGCCCGAAGGAGTGGGTCGGCTCGTTGAACAGCTCGTAGAACGCCACCGTGTGGTTGCCGTGGAAGTGCATCGCGATCGTGCGCCAGAAATCGAATGTCTCCTCCTTGCTCGTGATGTAGTGCGGGGCCTCGAACATCCCGCTCTCGAGGTTCCCTATGGAGTGCCAGTCGATGATCACATGCATCCCGAGGTCGGTGCACCAGTCGACCGCCTGGTCGAGCAGCTTCAGGCACCCCGCCTTCGTCTGCTTCCTCCACGCGGCGGGGTGCACGGGGATCCTCACCAGGTTCGCGCCCATGTCCCTCACCGCGACAAAGAGCTCCCGGTTCCAGCGCCCCCGTTCGACGAGGTTATCGGGGTCCGCGATCGACAGCCCTCGAAAGAGCACGACCGCACCACTCGGGTCCACGAAGTGGTTTCCCTTTACCGAGATCTGCGGCAGGAGCTCCGCCTTCGGGTTGGGCTCGGGACGTTGCCGGGCGCCGCCCTGCCAGACGGAGGGCGCGGCCGGGGGGGGCGCCGCGGGCGTGTCCGCCGCGCGCAGGCCCGCGGCCGCCAGCGCCACGACGAGGACTCCGAGTGTTGGGTGCTTCATGAAAGGGGTTGTCCCGAGACCGGCCAGAGTCTTGGAGGGGCGTCCCGGCGGCGCAACCTCATCCGTTCGTCGCCCCGGTCTTCCAGCCGAGCTTCCGGGAGGCGTCGGCCGGGGGCGGATTCAGCAGGCCGAGCGCCATGAGGGTATTGCTGAGCGGCGTCACCCAGTACTCCACCGAGTTCCACTGGGCGTTGCCCTCGAGGTCGAGCAGGGGCTGGTCCTCGGCGGAGCCGTTGAAGCCGTTGCAGAATCCGCCGGGATACGTGCCCAGGAAGCGGCTGTGCGGCATGGGGTTGTTGTAGCCCGCCCCGCTCACGAGGCAGGAGTTGTGGGTATTGCAGCCCAGAAGCCAGTGGAGCTGGCGCCAGGCAAGTTCGTCCAGGCGCTGATCCCCGAGGACTCGGCCGGCAAGCGCGAGCGCGTGGGCCCAGCTGCTCCAGTGGCCGCCGAGCCCGTGGTTGATGCGCTGCGAATGGTGCACGGGCATGAAGAAACGCAGGAGGAGCCCGTCCCCCCAGGGCCGGTACTGGTCGCCTTTGCTGGCCGGCTCCCGGTAGAGCCCGAACGGAATGATGCCAAAGGGCGAGAGCCCGGATAGCGGGAGCACGTACGCCTCCACGCACCTTCGCAGGATTGCGGCAATCTCCTCCCGCAGGGCCTGGTCCTCCGCCGCCAGCGAGATCTCCGCCAGGGCGATCAGGGGCTGCGCGGAATGCAGGATGCCGCGGTAGGGCTCGACGCCGCCCGTCCGGTTCATCCAGAAGCCCAGCCGCGGGTCAAAGTTCTCAAGGAGCCCGCGCGCGGACGCGGCAACGTCGGCCCACGGGAGCCGGCCGCACCTGTGGAGTGCGAGGGCCGCGAGCGTCCGCCACGCGCGCACGCAGGTCCACATCGCGAAATCGTCCCCCGTGCTCGCCAGGTTCAACGCCTCCGGGGCCAAGCCGACCCGCCACCCGCGCTCCGCGGCCTCCCCGCAGCGCCGGGCGCGCCCGGGGTCGAGCGCGGCGTAGGCCGCCGCGGCCCGGGCGAGAATCGCCGCCGAGGTGAACTGCCCCACGGGGTTGTACTGGACCCGCACCGGGCGCTCGTCGCCGCTTCCCGGCACGTTGTCCGTGAAGTGGTTCTCGGTGTTGTCGGCGTAGCAGCCGGCGTGGTTCTCGCACCACCAGGTCATGCCCGGCCGGAAGCGGGCGCTCCCCCCCCCTGCAACGTCCTCGTAGAACATCCCCGTGGACGGGTCCTGCATCTTCAGCATGAAGTCCAGGCCCCAGCGCGCCTCGAGGAGCCACGGGGACCACCCCTCTTCGACGCGCTCCCATTCCGCGTAGTGCCACGGCAGGCGCTCGTGCGCTTCCATCATCGCAAGCGCGGGGAGGTTGCTGTGCACCATCCACTTTCGCAAGTCGCCGGCATCGTACCATCCGCCGACCACGTCCACCTCCAGCCCGTTGTCCGTCCTGCGGGCGTCGTCCAGGTGAGAGGGCCCGCGCCACGCGTTCTCGTAACGGCCCGAGCGCCAGTTGTGCATGAAGCCAAGGAACATCGCGGGCAGCCAGCTGAAGGCGCCGTCCGTGACGGCGAACTGGTACGAGTGCTCGAGGGTGCCCGCAAGCACGACGCGGTAGATCCCGGGCGCCGTCAGCGACGAGAAGTCGCCCACCGAGAAGACGCCAAACGGGGACTCCACCCTGCGGAGCGCTCCGGCCATGACCGGCTTGAAGTCCTCGTGCTCACCGATGACGGCGGTCGTTATGATCCCCATGTCCTGGACAACGAAGCCGCCGTCGTGCTCGCCGCGCACGACGACCTCCTTCTTGGCGGAGCACGGGAACCCCAGGTGGTTCACGAGAACGCGCCCGAGCCGCCCGGCCGCCGGCTTGGAAGGGCTTGCCATGGCGCTCCTAGGGCCGGCAGCGGGGCCGTGGTGTCCGAGGGGCGCGGGGTCTCATCCCTCGTCAGGCAGGCCTTCGCCTCAGTTGATGTCCAGCCCCTTCTTCAGCTTCTCGATGTTGGCCTTGATGGCACCCGCGTTGACCGTGTCGCCGGCGGGGACCTGGGCCTGCGCCTTGACGAGCGCCTCCAGGGCCGACTTGTAGTCGCCCACCGCGGAGTACCCGCGGGCGAGGCCGTAGTTTACCGGCCACGCGTCCGGATGGAGCTGGGCGTTCAGCTTGAACACCGCGAGCGAGCGCTCGGTGTTGTGCCGCGCGAGCTGCGCGCGTCCGTACTGGTGGACCTCGGCCGCCGTGCCGATCTTCATCGCCTCGTCCATCACGGCGCTGGCCTCCGCGGACCGCCCCATCTTCTCGAGGATGTCGGCCTTGTTGGAAAGCGTTCCGAACGTGCGCTCGCCGGTGAAGGGGCCGCTGATGGCAAACTGCGCCCATTCGAGCGCGAGCGGCAGCTCGATGTTGTTCTCCATGAGGTAATTCGATGCCTCAACCCAAGCCTGGTACTGGAAGCCCCTCGAGCTGTGAAGCTCCTGCTTAAGGCTCGCGACAACGATCGCGTTCGTGTCCACCTTGATCGGGATCGGGATCCGCTTTTTCTCCCAGGAGAGCGCCAGCACCGCCGAGTCCTTGGTCACGTCGGTGAAGTCGTAGGTGAGCTGCTCATGGAAAGGCGAATCCTCCCACTTGGCCGTCACGCGCAGGGCGTCGTGCGCCGGGTCGTAGAAGAAGCTGCCCCACACGTCCGCGTCGCGCGAGAAGATGACGGTCGCCGTGCCCTCGGGCGAAAGCGCCATCGAGAGCCCGTAGGTCCCCGCCTTGAGCGAGCTGCCCGCCACCGCGACGTCGTGCTGGAAGGTGACCGTCGTGTTCTCGTTCGCCCCGGCCCGCCACGGTGCGGCCTTCGACGTTCCGAACCCGAGGTCGTTGAAGCCGTAGGGGACGAGCTTCCCCCAGATCTCGCGCTTCGCGACGGAAGGCCTGTGGTAGGCCACGGTGACATCGGTGATGCCGATGGTCTGCGAGACCGAAGCCAGAGGGCTCGGTTCGGGCAGGGTCACGGCCTGGCCGAGGAGGCCGGCCGAGCAGAACGACAGGGAGATCGCGGCGGCAAGGGGTAGGTTTTTCATGCGGAAAACCTGCGAAGTTCCCCTTAAAACGCACGCCAATAGCCGTGAACGGTCCAATAGGCGCGACGAGCGGCGGAAGGAGGCCTCCCTATGGCTCGACGTTCACCCTGATGTTCACCGCACCCGAGCCGCGGGGCCATCCGCGGCGAACACCCGGCACCTTTATTGAAATCGACAAGTCCGCGGTCTCTTGAACCATCCTCACCCATGGGACAACTCGACCATCTCTTCGCACAGAACCGCGCCTGGGCCGACGCCATCCGCGCCCGCGATCCCGAGTTCTTTCCGACGCTTTCGCGCCAGCAGTCGCCGCAGTACCTGTGGATCGGGTGCTCCGACAGCCGCGTGCCGGCCAATGAGATCGTGAATCTGCTCCCCGGCGAGCTTTTCGTCCACCGCAACATCGCCAACGTCGTGGTGCACACGGACCTGAACTGCCTGTCCGTCATGCAGTTCGCGGTCGATGTGCTGAAGGTGAAGCACATCATCGTGTGCGGCCACTACGGCTGCAGCGGAGTGCGCGCCGCGCTGCGGTGCGACCGGATCGGGCTCGCCGACAACTGGCTCCGACATGTCCAGGACGTGTGCGAGAAGCACCGGGACTGCGTGCACGCAGCAGGCGGCGAGCAGGCCCGCACGGACCGCCTCTGCGAGCTGAACGTGATCGAGCAGGTGGGTAACGTCTGCCAGACGACGATTCTGCGCGATGCATGGGAGCGCGGCCAGGCCGTGACGGTGCACGGATGGATCTACGGGCTGGAGGACGGCCTCATCCGGAACCTCGGGCTGGAAATCTCGTCCGGATCGGATGTCGTGAGGCAGTGCCGCGACGCCCTGGCGACGGTCCGTTCGGGCTGACACGCCGTTGGAGCCCCTTAGGCGGCGATTTACGGTTCGACGCGCCTCGCCGCAGCGGTACCTTGGGCGAGCGCCCATGACCTTGCGCCAATCCCCACGCTTTAGCGCCCCGGTGCGCTTCGCCGCGATCGCCGGCGTTCTGCTTTGGGCCGCAGCCGCGCTGCCTGCCGCCGGGGCCGACTCCCCTTCCGTCCCGCGCCGTGACAGACCGCCCCGCAAGGTACTCATCGGCACCGTGATCAGCGGCGCCGACATCCTCAAGGCGCCGCTCGGGGAGCGCCTCGACCGGATGGACGAGCTCGTGAGCAAGATTGCGGACGCCGCCGGGCGCGATTACCCGTCCAAGCGTCTCGATCTGGTGGTGCTGCCCGAGACCTTCCTCGCGCGCCCGGGTGAGACAGTCGCCGAGCAGGCGGTGCGCCTGGACGAGGTTCGCCAGCGGATCGGTGCGTGCGCCCGCCTTCACGCCTGCTACCTGGTCGCAGGGGTCCTCATGCGCGAGGCAGACCCCGACCGCCTGAGCAACGCCGCGGTGCTTGTCGACCGGGCGGGAAATATCGCGGGCATCTACCGCAAGGTGCATCCCGTTGCGCCCACGGGGAGCGACGTCCTCGAGGGAGGGACCACGCCCGGGGCCGACTTCCCGGTCTTCGACTGCGACTTCGGGCGCCTCGGGATCCAGATCTGCTTCGACATGCTGTACCCCGACGGCTGGGACGCCCTTGCGAAGGGGGGCGCGCAGATCATTGCGCTCCCGTCGGCGTCGGCGGAGACGGTGCGCCCCGCGTCCTATGCGCGGGAACACGGGTTTTACGTTGTTAATGCAACTCCGAAAGCCCGCGCGGCGTTCATCAGCCCCCTCGGGATCATCGAGGCCCAGGTGACCTCGGAATCCGTCCTGGTTCACGAGATAGACCTGTCGTATGCCATTCTCCACTGGGAGGCCCAGCTTGAGAACGGCGAGGCGCTGAGGCGCAAATTCGGGGACAGGGTCGGGTTCAACTACTACGACACGGAGGACATGGGCCTCTTCTGGTCCAACGACCCGAAGACGACGATCGGCCAGATGATCGCAAGCCTCGGCCTCATCGAGGTGGACGATAGCGTTGCGCGCATACGGGCGCTCCAGGACCGGGCCCGCGGCGGCCCTCCGGGGGCCCGGTAGTCCGGCGCCCCGCCCTTGCCGGGGACGGCGGTGCTGCCAATGTGCTCGATCGGCCCCGCAAGCCAGGGCGCAAGGACAGCCTGCCGCGCCTGCCTTTCCACGTCGAAGAGCCCGACCCATCCCGGGTCGTAGTTGGCGAGCAGGATCGGCGCCTCGGACTCAGGCATCTGACGGGGGCCGGCGTCCGCGAATCGCGCCCGCGATGCGCCATCCGCCCCAGCCGAGGAGGGCCGCAAGCAAGGGGAATACCACCGCGCCGACGTAGGCGCCGCGTCCTCCGGCGCGCACCGAGCGAAGTCCGTGCGTGACCACCAGTAGGCGCGCGGTGTAGAAGATGAAGAACGCGCTTCCCGCCGCCAGCGCTGCGGCCGCAAGCATCAGGGCGACCCGCTGTGCTTTGCCTTGGGGGGATGACATGGGCCTGCGCGGGACCGGGTTGGAATCGACTATCCCAGCATCTACTTCTGAGTCCCTATATCCGGATTCTTCACGATCAGCTTGTAGTCGACCGAGCGGTCGGGCTCCTTGACCATCTTGGAGTCCGCCTCGCACGGGGGCGCGATCACCGGCATCCTCGAAACCGGCCTTGGCGCCGGTTCGCGCAGCTGATGCTGGCGCTGAAAATCGCTCACGAATCCCGGCGCCCGCTCCAAGGTGCCCCCCACAAGCGACATGCAGGGCAATTCGATCTTCATGTCGGGAAGCGGGAGCGGCATTTCAAACGCGGCGGCCGCTGCGGGGATCGAGACGACGAGCGCGACGATCTTCTTCATGGGTTTCACGGGTTGGAGGGTTCGACAGCCAAAATATCCTGATGATCCGCACATGCAATGGCGCGAAAGCGCGAGGCCAGCCCAAGGCAGGCGACGGTCATAGATCAGCCCGATTTCTCGATCAATTCTATTGGAAGCACCTGTTCCGGAATCGTATGGAGCTTGAGCGCATACGTCACCCACACGCCCTTCATCCTGTAGAGGTCGAAGCGGCAGAACAGCGGGCCCTGCGGGAAATAGGCGACAGCGTAGATCCTCCGCAGCCTGGCCGTCGGGCTGTACACGGCGACCACCTCGTAGGACTCCATAGGGCCAAATGCCCCCGGCTTCTCGAATCCCGGGCCCACGTCGGGAGGCAGGCCAATCGTGTCAATATTGGCGGTCGCCGGCGCACCCTGAAGCCAGATGGCGAGCGCCTCCCTTGATCCCGTCGATTTGTAGGCTTCGAAGCCGTTGGCGATGATCGTGGGAACCTCGGCACACGCAGCGGATGCGCACGCTAGCCCGACCAGTAGGAATCTCGTGAAACGTTTCATAATGGATGGTTGAGGTTCGAATGACTCGCGCAGACCCGGGCGGCTGTTGCTTCCGATAGCTAGCTCGCCTTCCGTTTCGAGGTCAAACGCCCTCCCCTTCAATCGGCCTGATGATTCGCATACCCCTGTTGCGCACGGTCCGCCTAGGCAGGACGACGCGTGGAGGACGTCTCGTCCGGGTTCGTTCGTTGGCCTGGAGCCTCCCCGCATTCCATCAAGACGTGGTTCGCCGTCTCTCCGGTGATAAAGAATCCCAGCTGGCGATAGAGCCTCTGCGCACGGGCATTCTCTCTTAGCACGTGGAGCCGGATCGGTTTTCGATCCGCCCGAGCCTGGTCAATCAGGCCACGAATGATTGCGCTTCCGATCCCCTTGCCGCGCCATTTGGAAGCCATCTGGATCTCGTCGAGCCACAGTTCTCCGACCCTGTCCACCAAGGCAACCAATCCAGCCGCCATGCCGTCGACCACGACTATCCTCGATATCGTCGGATTCCATCGGGCCGCGAACAACTCGCGCTGAAATCTCTCGTCCCACGGTCCGAACTGGCGCTCAACGACCTCACGATATGCCCCCGATTTCAACGCATACGCCCATTCCCGGTCCCCTTCTGAGCATTGCAGGAATTCGTAGCGCATGTGATTCGGACCAACTTTCTAACGATCCCACAACAAGGATGGCTGGCCTCATGACCTATCAACAGGTGTGACAGAGACCTTCAAGAATCATTAGTCTCCCCCGGGCATGTAGCCAAGTGTTGAATCCGGCGCGCTTAGGCGGTTAGCGGACATTAAGCTTCGACCCGGGACGGCAGCCAATTCAATGGTTCTTCCGGTTTCTTAATGG
>PLTZ01000027.1 GCA_003164715.1 Opitutaceae bacterium
GCATCTTCCCCTGTCAACGCTTCGGTGACGTCCTTACGGGCGCCCCCGCATGACTCGGGGCTGGGATGAATGGTTTTGTTCATGCCCATATCGATTATTTCATTCGACTCCTCATGTTGGTTTTACTGACGCACTCCTAATGATCCGCGGCGACGGAGGGAGACGTCGGATCCGGTAGTTGTTTAGGCTGTTCCGGCTTGACGATATCATGATGACGTACGACGTTATCATTCATGAGAACCATAGTCGATTTGCCCGACGAACAACTTGGAGCGCTCGCCCGTTTATGCGAGGAGCAAAAGATTTCCCGGGCAGAAGCCGTGAGGCGTGCCGTAGACCATTTGATTAGGGAAACAGCGACCAAGCGAAAGGATGTTGGCTTCGGTATCTGGCGACACAAGCGCCTCGACGGTCGCAAATACGTTGAGAAGCTCCGTTCAGAATGGGGAGATCGATGAGAGCGATTATCGATAGTGATGTCCTAATCGACTACCTCCAAGGCCTCGACAAAGCTAAGAAGGAATTAGAGCGCTATTCGAAACGAGAGATTAGCATCATCTCCTGGATGGAGATTCTGGCCGGCGCCGATACGGCTGAAGACGAAAAGGCCTGTCGAGAATTCTTGTTGGGGTTTACCATCCACCAACTCTCCGTCGAAATCGCCAGCGAAGCGTTAAAGATAAGAAAGACGTTTCGTGTTCGGCTGCCGGACGCCATCGTGTGGGCAACTGCTCGAAGCGAGGGATGTTTGCTGGTGACACGTAATTCGAAGGATTTTCCTCCATCGGAGCCAGGTGTTCGAATTCCCTACAAGATCTAGCGAGCCCCAGAATCCCACGTTCACCCGTGGCTCTGTTACCGATGTCGCTAATGCGGAGACGTTGCTGCGTTTGGTTTAGAGCGTTCCCGGCCCCAAGGCCGAGCCCATAAAAACTCCAAAAGACGTACTTGGGTCACGTGCACACCCAGTTTTTCATTTGCGGCGGCCCGCGGTGGATGGCAAACGATGTCGATGTCGCACTTCCCGATCCATCCGCCGGGCACGGGGCAGGGGCCCCTTCGGGAGGCCGCTGATTGCGTTGGGTTTCTAAGGAGTGGGTGGCCCGGGCCGGACGACATCAACCAAACCTCATGCTGACATTCACCAACAGAACGGCGCTCGTGACGGGCGCAGGCCGCGGTATAGGCAAAGCAATTGCAGAAACGCTCGCCCGCAACGGAGTGACTGTCATCTGCGTGTCCAAGTCGGCCGAGTCCTGCGGCTCCGCCGCAGCCGCGATCACGCAGGCGGGCGGCAAGGCCCGCGCCCTGGCCGTGGACGTCTCCGACGCGGCCGCGATCGCCAAGGCGGCTGAGGCCCTGCTGGCGGAGATTCCCATCATCGACATCCTGGTCAACAATGCGGGCATCACCCGGGACGGGCTCCTGTTCCGGATGAGCGATGCCGACTGGAATGACGTGATTTCTACCAACCTGACGAGCTGCTTCCACTGGACCAAGCACCTGGCGCGCCCCATGACCCGCGCCCGCTGGGGGCGCATCGTCAACATCACCTCCGTGAGCGGAATCATGGGAAACGCCGGCCAGGCCAACTATTCGGCCGCAAAGGCGGGCATGATCGGCCTCACGAAGTCGCTGGCCCGCGAATTCGCCTCGAGGAGCGTCACCGTGAACGCCGTGGCGCCGGGCTTCATCAAGACCGACATGACCACGGAATTCGTCAATAAGCCCGAACTTGCGGCCAAGATCCTCGAGGTGGTGCCCCTAAAGCGCTTCGGCGAGGCCTCCGATATCGCAAATATTTGCGCCTATCTCTGTTCCGAAGAGGCCGGGTATGTTACCGGTCAAGTTTTTACCGTTGACGGCGGCATGGCAATGTGAAGCCTGCGGTGACTCGGATACCACCAAATGGCTGACCAAAAAACCATAGAACAGCGCGTTAAGGAGATCATTGTGAATCAGCTCAACGTCAATGAGGAGCAGATCACACCCAATGCCTCCTTCCTTGATGATCTGGGCGCCGATTCGCTCGACACAGTGGAGCTGATCATGGCCTTTGAGGAGGAGTTCAAGGACGAGATCAAGGGGGAGATCCCCGAGGCAGACGCCGAAAAGCTCCAGACCGTCGGACAGGTCACCGACTACATTAAGAGCAAAGCCGGCCAGAGCTGAGCCGCCGTTGACGGCATTCTGGCGTTGCGCGTTTCCCCAAGCCGGAATTCCGCTTAAGGGGCGCCCTTTCAGTCGATGAACAAAGGGATGCCACAGCAGCGGCGTGTTGTCGTGACGGGACTGGGCGTCGTCACCTCCATCGGACACGACGTCGCGTCGTTCTGGTCCGCGCTCGTCGCAGGGAAAATCGGCGTCCACCGGGTGACGCACTTTGACCCCTCGGACTTCGCCTGCCAGATCGGCGCCGAGGTCCGCAACTGGGACGTGAACCAGTTCATGGATCCCAAGGAGGCGCGCCGCAACGACCGGTACACGCACTTCGGGTTCGTGGCGGCGAAGCAGGCCGTCGCCGACTCCGGCATCGACATGGCGAAGGAGGACGGCGACAGGGTGGGGGTCATCATCGGCTCCGGTATCGGCGGGATGCTTACGTACGAGACCCAGCTCAGGAACCTCTTCGAGCGGGGCCCGAGGAAGGTCTCCCCCTTCGCGATCCCGTCCCTCATCGGGAACATGTGCGCGGGCCTGGTGGCGATCGAACTCGGCGCCCGCGGCCCCAACTTCGGGATGGTCTCGGCCTGCGCCACGGGCACCCACTCCCTCGGCGAGGCGGCTCACGCGATCCGCCGGGGCGACGCGGACATCATGGTCGCCGGCGGGAGCGAGGCGGCGATCACGCCCTTTGCGTACGCCTCGTTCTGCGCGATGAAGGCGATGAGCACCCGCAACGACAACCCGCGCGGCGCAAGCAGGCCCTTCGACAAGGGGCGTGACGGCTTCATCATGGGCGAGGGCGCGGGGGTCCTGGTGCTCGAGTCCCTCGAGCACGCCCGCGCGCGGGGCGCAAGGATCTACTGCGAGCTGGCGGGCTACGCCGCCACGTGCGACGCGTACCACATCACGCAGCCGGACCCCGAGGGCAAGGGCCTCTCGATGGCGATGCACCGGGCGCTCGAGAGCGCGGGTGTGCGGACCGACGCCATTGACTACATCAACGCGCACGGAACCTCGACCCCGTACAACGACAAGTTCGAGACGCTCGCCATTAAGAGGATCTTCGGGGACTACGCCCGCGAGCTCCCAGTCAGCTCGACAAAGTCGATGACCGGGCATTTGCTTGGGGCCGCAGGTGGAATCGAGTCGGTCGTATGCGTCAAGACCATCGAACAGGGAATCATCCCCCCAACCATGAATCTGGAGGAGCCCGATCCGGACTGCGACCTGGACTATGTCCCGAACGCCGCCCGCCAGGCGAGGGTCCGAACGGTCCTGAGCAACAATCTGGGCTTCGGCGGGCAGAACGCCGCCGTGGTGTTCCGCGCCGTATAGGGCTCGCGCTCGCGCTGCTCGTGCTCGCCGGGTGCTCGCCGCGCCCGGACAACGCCCCGGGCGAATTCCCGAGCACCCTCGGGGCCCGGCGCGCGATCTGGGGCGCGGTCCAGCCGCTCGCGACGGCCCGCAAGATCGACCCGCAGTTCGTCTACGCCGTCGTGAAGCTCGAGTCGAACTTCAACCCGCACGCGAAGCGGGGCGAGAACCGCGGCCTCCTGCAGATCAAGCCCCGCGCATGGCGGTCGGTCTCGAGCCTGCCCTATGAGACCGGTGTCTGGGACTGGCGCGCGAACCTCACGGCCGGCCTGGACGGCATGGTGCGGATGAAGCGGGCGCTCGAGGCGAAGGGGGTGTTCTCGTACCCGCTATTGTGGGCCTGCTACCATTACGGCTACGACTACGTGGAGTCCCGAGGCTTCGACATGAGCCGGATCCCGACGCCCACGGACCCGATCGCGTACAAGCTTTGGTCGGGCGAGATTCATCCGCTGCCCACGCCTTAATGGCCGGGCGCACATGCGCTAGGATTTCCCCTTTGGGGATCCGAAAACTGATGCAAGCCATTACCCCTTATCGGGATAGTGGATGCGCGGAGTAGGTCTTTAGACCTTCTGAACCAAACCCGCCTTCAGGGCCTTCACCGAGACCCAGACCCTCTTCGTGCCCCCGTTGGCCGTGCGGATGCGCACCTTCTGGAGATTGGGGCGGAATTTGCGCTTCGTGATGCTCGTCACGTGCGTGCCGATGCCGCCGCTCTTCTTGGACTGGCCCTTGCGGTTGATGATGTTGCCCTTTACGGGGCGGCGACCTGTGACAAAGCAGATTTTGGTCATGGCGAAAGGAGTTAAAGGGAAGACGTTAGCGGTCCGCTCGATTCGTAGGCAAGGGCAATTTACGTCGGGAGCGTCCCTGGACGCAGGGCCCAGAGGACCTGGAACTTCTGGCCCATGTGCGCCGGATGGAGGAGTTGCAGGAGCGCGAGCTTGTCGCGGCTCATCCGCCCGGCCTCTGCCGCCGCCAGCGACTCGATGAAGCCGGCCGCGTGGCGCGTGAAGAAGGCCTCCTGGGACTCCACCCTGGGATCCTTGAAGCCGGCCTCCGACAGGGCCAGGCGCAGCCAGTCCCAGCAGACGTGGCAGGTCAGGTCCTGCTCCCCGGCAAAGGCCAGCAGGTCGTTGTGCTGGGCGTGGCCGCGGTAGGCCCGGGCCGTGCCCGCCGGGGTGGCCTGCGCCAGCTCCTCCCAGGACTTCCCGTAGTCGAAGGCGACGAAGAGGCCGTGCCAGGGCTCCCCCGCGATCGCGCGAGCCAGGCGGGCGGCCGCAAGGGGCGCGTCGATCGCGTAGCCCTCGGGCGCAACCTGCGGCAGGGCCAAGGTCGCGGGGAAGACGGGCTCCATCTCGGCCTCGGAAAGCGCCGCGGCGCCGACCCGCACGCCGAGTTCCCTCCAGCGCCCGCCGGTAAAGCGAAGGCGGCGGAACGGCTGCGCATCGAAGAGCTCGTTTGAGAAGACGACCGACGGACCCTCGATCCGCAGGGGTTCCCCAATCCCTACCGCCCGGTACGACCTGAAGGGGTGGGGGCCCTCCCGCAGGATGCCGGCCCCGGGCTCGGCCCCCAACTCGACAAAATCGTAGTTGCCGGGCCTGGCCGCGCCGAGAAGCCCGGCGCACGCCGCGGCGACCATCCGGCCGAACACCGGCGCCGAGGCGGTCGCGGTCAGGAAGTCGGTCCCGGGCCCGTAGCCGATCCGCGGGCGCTCCCTGCGGTAGTAGCCGGCGGCGGGATCGTAGAGAGCCACGTCCATGAATTCCTCGAAGGTCAGGGCCGGCCTTGCGCCGGCCCTTGCGCGCAGCGCCCTAAGGATCTCGGGGCTCACCGGATATTCTTCCGAAGGCTGCATTTACAACCGAGAGCCGATGGACACACTTCCCCCCATGTTCAAACGGATTCTCATCCTGGCCGGGGCGGCGGTGATCGGTTTCGCCGCCTGCCTGGGCACGGTGAGGCTCGCGAGCTCGTGGTCGCTCTTCCCGAGCAGGGAGCTGAACCGCTCGGCCGACTACGTCCGCGACGTCATGAAGACCGTCAACGAGAACTACGTCGACCCGGGCGCCGCGGGCTATGACACGCTCGCCCGGCTCTCGATGCACGGGATGGTCGACTCGCTCGACCCCCATTCCGAGTACCTCGAGTCCAAGGACAACCGGGAATTGGAGGAGGACCTCGACGGCGAATACGGGGGGATCGGCATCGAGGTCGAGATGCACAAGGGCGCCTTCTGCGTGGTGGAGCCGATCCCCGGGTCGCCCGGCTACCGCGCCGGGATCCGCGTGGGCGACCAGATCGTCAGCATCGACGGCAAGCCGGTCGAGCACGGAGTACCGATGGACAAGGTCGTGGACAAGCTCCGCGGCAAGCCCCACACCCACGTCAGGATCGGCCTCGTGCGGCCGAGCGACGGGAGCCGCATGGACCTGAATCTCGTGCGCGAGGTCATCAAGGTCGTGAGCGTCCGCGGCGCCCGCGTCATCGACGGGGCGACCGGCTACATCCAGATCGTCGAGTTCTCGGACCACACGGGCGAGCAGTTCGACGAGGCGCTGAACCAGCTCCTCAAGAAGGGCATCGACAGCCTCATCATCGACCTGCGCAACAACCCGGGCGGGCTCCTCGACTCGGCGGTCGACGTCGCCGAGCCGTTCTTCAAGAAGGGGGAGCTGATCGTCTACACCCAGGGCCGAAGGCCCTCCGACAAGGAGAACTACCTCTCAGACACGGACGGCGACCCGCTGAATATTCCCGTGGCCGTTCTCATCAACGGCGACACCGCGAGCGCCGCCGAGATTGTCGCCGGCGCCTTGAAGGACGCCGGCCGCGCCGTGATTGTCGGCGAGCGCTCCTACGGGAAGGGCTCCGTGCAGACGATCTTCAAGCTGAAGAACGGGGAGGGGCTGCGCCTGACGACGGCGCACTATTTCACGCCGAGCGGCGTGAAGATTAACGCCGCGGGCATCTCGCCGCATGTGGAGGTCGTGATGACCCCGGAGGAGGACCGGATGCTCGAGCGCCAGGCCTCGAGGCCCGACATCACGGATCCCGCGGACTTCCGGGAGCGCTACGAGTTCACCCCGATCGAGGACCGGCAGCTCGACGCCGCGGTGGACGTCCTGCGGGCCGCCCGCCTCTTTAGCAGGTGATCCTCGCCTTCGAGAGCTCCTGCGACGAGTCGGCGATCGCGGTCTTCGACCCCGCCTCCGGCGTCGCGTGCGAGTGGGTCCACAGCCAGATCTCGCTTCACTCGGAGCACGGGGGCGTGGTCCCCGACATCGCGACCCGCGAACACCTGCGGCACTTCGGGCCGCTCCTTAGGCTCGCGATCAAGGACCCCTCCTGGCGCGGCGTCTCGCAGGTGGCCGTGACCCGCGGGCCGGGTCTCGCCGCGTGCCTCGCCGTGGGGGCCGCCGCCGCGAAGTCCGTCGCCCGGGCGCTTCGCCTGCCGGTTGTGGGCGTCAATCACCTGCGCGCGCACGCGTGGTCGCCCTTCATCCCCCTCCACGCCGAGTCCCCCGGCGCCTTCCAGGAGAGACTCAGGGAACTCCTTCCCCACCTGGGGCTCATTGTCTCGGGCGGAAACACGATCCTCTTCTCGATATCGGAGGCCGGGGCGCTCGAGCAGCTCTCCTCCACAAGGGACGACGCCGCCGGAGAGGCCTTGGACAAGGGTGCCAAGCTCCTCGGAATCGGCTACCCGGGCGGCCCGGAGATCGAGAGGCGCGCCGCGGGGGGGCGCCCCGACGCCTTCGATTTCCCGCGGGGGATCGGGCGCCCGGGGGACCTCGACTTCAGCTTCTCGGGGCTTAAGACGAGCCTGCGCTACCGCGTCCAGGCGATGCCCGAGCCCCAAGTGCGCGCCTCGCTCGCGGACCTGTGCGCGAGCTACCAGGCGGCGGTCGTCGACGCCCTCTCGTCGAAGACCGCGGCGGCGCTCGAGCGCCGGCCGTACCGGAGCGTGGGCCTGTCGGGCGGCGTTGCGAACAACCGCGCCCTATGCGGCGCAATCGAAGCCAGGGCGCGCAACGCCGGGGCGCGCTTCATGGCCGCCCTGCCGCGCCACACGGGCGACAATGCGGCGATGATCGGCTTCGCGGCGTGGATCGACGCTGCGGACAGCGCGCGGTTCTCCGGCGGCGCCCTGCAGGTCGACCCGGGCGCCTACTTGTAGTCGCGCCGCAGGTTGCTCGGCAGGATCCCGAGCTCCTCGCGGTACTTCGCGACCGTGCGGCGCGCGATGCTGATCCCCTTCTCCTGGAGCTTGCTCACGAGCTCCTGGTCGCTCAACGGGGCCCCCTTGTTCTCGACGGCGATCTGGTCGGCGATCATCTCCTTGACGCTCGTGTTCGAGACCGACGCCCCGCTGTCGTTCTGGTATCCCGGCGTGAAGAAGTACTTGAACTCGAAGACGCCGTGCGGCGTGCGGATGTATTTGTTGGCGATCGCCCGGCTGACCGTCGTCTCGTGGACCCCCACGACGTCCGCGATCTGCGTCATCGTGAGCGGCTTTAGCTGCGCCACCCCGTGCTCGAAGAACGGCAGCTGCGCCTTCAGGATCTCGCGCGTGATGCGCTCGATCGTCCTCTGGCGCTGCTCGATCGAGTCGATCAGGAACTTGCCCGAGCGCATCCGGTCCTTCAGGTAGTCGCGCTCCCCCTTGCTTAAGGTGCCCTTGGCGATCAGGTCGCGGTAGGTGCTCGAGATCCTCAGCCGCGGGATGTAGTCGTTGTTGAGGTGGATCTTCCACTCGTCCCCGTCGCGCTCCACCACGACGTCGGGCACGACGACGCGGTTCTGGTCCTCGGCGAACTGCCGGCCGGGGGCGGGATCGAGTTTGCCGATCTCCTCGATCGCGCTCTGGATGTCGTCGGACGCCGCTCCCAGCTTGCGCGAGAGCTCGGGGATCCGGCGCCGCGTCAGGAGTTCGAAGTGGTCGCGGATGATGCGCGAGGCCAGGGAATCGGAGCGCCCCTTGGCCGAGAGCTGCGCAAGGAGGCACTCCGAAAGGCTCTCCGAGCCGATCCCTGCGGGCTCAAAGGTCTTCAGGGCGGCCACGGCCTCCTGGAGCGACTCGAGCGGCAGCCCGGTCTGGAGCGCCGCGTCGGCGGCCCGGAGGGTGAGGAAGCCGCGGTCGTCGAGGCTGCCGACCAGGTGGCGCATCGCCTCCATCGCCTTCGGGGACAGGTCGGTCATCTCCGCCTGCCTCATCAGGTGCTCCTGGAGCGAGGTCTCGCTGGCGATCGAGTCGAAGAAGTGCTGCCGCCGCTCCGCGTCCTCGGACGTGTAGCTCTGGACGCCTCCGGCGGTCGCCATGTAGTCGCGCCAGTCGTCGTCAATCTTCCCGAGGATCTCGAACTCCTTCGAGAAGTCCATCTCCTCGCGCTTCGTCTCCGCCGCGGGCTCCGGGGTCCCTTCGGCGCTGGCCGCGGTGTCGTCCCCGTTTGCGTCGGACTCGCCCGTGTCCGACTCGGCCTTCTCGGGGCTCATCGCGTCCATCGGCAGCTCCTCAAGCGTCGGGTTGGACTGGAGCTCCTCCTGGATGACGCTTCGCAGGTCGAGCGCCGCCACCTGCAGGATCTTGAGCGACTGGCGCAGCTGCGGCGCCAGCACGAGCGACTGCGTCTGGCGCTGGCGGAGATCCTGGCTGAATCCTCCCATGCTCATCGGAATCGAGGCGGCGAACGCCTCATGGTTCCGGCGGAGGTGGGGGCGGCGGGCGCGGAGAAGGCGGCGGCGGCGGCGCGGCGAAGGGCGGGATGGAGGGCTCGGGATCGCGGACGCCGAAGAGGTCCCGGAGGTAGGTGCCGAGCTTCTCGTTGGTGGGGCCGTAGCCGTCGCTGTAAAGGTAGAGCTCCAGGTCGTTCAGCATCTCGGCCGCGGACTGGTAGCGCTGGTCGCGGTTGCGCCGAAGCGCCTTCTGGATGATCGCCTCAAGGCGGGGGTCGATGTCGGACCTGAGCGTGGAGAACTGCGGGATCAGCATCGCCAGGATGTTCCGGCGCGACTGGGCGCGGTCGACGTTCCTGAAGATGTTCCGGCCGAGCAGGATCTCGGTCAGGACGATGCCCAAGGGGAACAGGTCGGCGCGCGCGTCGGTGACCGCGTAGCTCGCCTGCTCCGGGGAGAGGTACTCGTCCTTGCCCGCGATCACCTTTCCCTCCTCGTTGTACATGAGGTTCAGGGCCTTCGCGATCCCGAAGTCGGTCAGCTTCACGTCGCCCTCGTAGCCGATCAGGATGTTCTTAGGCCCGATGTCGCGGTGCACGATGTTGAGGTGGTGGCCGTCGCGGTCGCGCTTCTGGTGGGCGTAGGTGAGCCCGCGGGCGACACGCGACACGATGAAGGCGGCCAGGTCGACCGGCACCTGCCTGCCGAGCTGGCGGTGCTTGTCCAGGAACTGCTCCAAGTTCTGGCCGCCCACGTACTCCATCACCATGAAGTACTGGCCGCCGATCTGGCCCAGGTGGTAGGTCTGGACGATGTTGGTGTGGATCAGGTCGGCCACGAGCCTGGCCTCGCCGATGAAATTCTTCTGAAACTCGGGGATCGCGGAGTACTCCTCGCGAATCAGCTTCACGGCGACCGTTTTTCTGAACTGCCCGGCGCCGAGCTGATGGGCCTCGTACACGACGCCCATCCCTCCCTCGGCAAGCTGGCGGACCATCTCGTAGTTGATCTCGTTAAGGATTTGGGTGATGGCGGCCACCGTTCCTGAATGGAAGCGCCGGGATTCGCCGCTTGCAAGTGAACATTCCGCAATTACGGCCCGATTTCTGCTGCGACCCGACTCCAGAGCGTCCCAAGGGCCCATTTGACACGGCTTCACTCCGCCCTACGTTGGCGAAATGATCCAACTGACCCCACATGCGGCCACCCAGGTGCGCGCGATGCGCGCCGGCGCCGCGGCGCAGGGGACCCGCCTTCGCCTGTTCATCGAGACCGGCGGGTGCTCCGGCCTCCAGTACGGGATGTCGTTCGACGAGCCGAAGGGCGATGACGCGGCCTTTGAGAGCGAGGGCGTCTCGATCGTCGTGGACCCGGCCAGCTTAAAGCACCTCGACGGCACCCTGGTCGACTTCGACGACGGACTCCACGGCAAGGGCTTCGAGATCAAGAACCCGAACGCGCACTCGACCTGCGGGTGCGGAAAGTCGTTCAACTAAACGCCGGGCCCGCGGCGCGCCACATGCAGGGCGACGATGCCCATCGTCATCGCCCTCGCCGTGACGGCGGCAAAGCCCGCGGCGCGGATCTCCTCCGAGAGGGCGGCGCGGCCCGGAAAGGTGCCGATCGAGTCGCCGAGGTATTCATAGGCGCCGCGGTCGCCGGTCAGCATGCCGGCGAGCCCCGGGATGACGCGCCTTAAGTGGAACCAGTAGAGCGGCCGCACCCACGGCCACGGCTGGGAGAACTCGAGAATGAAGAGGCAGCCGCCGGGCCTCAGCACCCGGCGGATCTCGCAGAGGCAGCGCGCGCGGTCGGCCACGTTGCGCAGGCCGAAGGCGATCGTGACCGCGTCGAACGCCCCGTCTTCGAGCGGAAGGGCGAGCGCGTCACCGCTGCGGAACTCGAGGCCGGGATGCTTCCCGGGACGGGCGGCCTTCTTGCGCTCGGCCTCGGCGAGCATCGGGGCGCAGAAATCCATCCCGACGACGCGCACGCCCTGGGCCAGGCCGCGCTCGAGCGCGAATGCCACGTCGCCGCTTCCCGTGGCCAGGTCTAGGACGCTTCGCGGGCGCTCCCGGCGCACGGCGCCCACGAGGCAATGTCGCCAATAGGTGTCAATTCCGCCGCTCAAAACCCGGTTGGAGAGGTCATAGCGGCGGGCTATCCGGCCGAACATGGAATTTACCGCGTGGGGATCAGGCACGTTTTTTGGTGATAAGTATTGACGCAATTCATCTCAGACGAATAATTTAAGTTGCCTCAGTAAAGTATATACCCAAAGGAACAATTCATGTCCACGAACCTCACAAAACGCGAGATCGTGTTGGAAATCTACCGGAAGGCTGGATTCCCGCAAAAGCAGATCGTCGATACGGTCCAACAGACCCTCGACATTGTACAGAAGGCGCTATCAGAGGGCCGTAACGTCGAGTTGCGGAACTTTGGCGTCCTCGAAGTCCAGGTGCGCAAGCAGCGGGTCGGTAGGAATCCCAACAAGCCCGAGGCGGAAGTCATTATTCCGCAAAGAGCCGTCGTTAAGTTCAAGGCGGGCAAGATCCTCAAGCAGCAACTCAAGAAGCTCGACCTGAGCACCCTCGTCTGACCACGAGGGGTGCCCGAGCGCTTTTGGTTCGCCCTGTGAAGGGCGTCTTGCACCGTGTCCGTCCCTGATGGCCACGTTTCAGCCCCTGCCCGGGTTTCGGGATTTCTACCCCGAGGACCTCGCCAAACGAACCCACATCTTTCGCCTCTGGCGTCAGACGGCTGCGGCATTCGGGTTTGCCGAGTACGACACTCCGGTTCTTGAGCCCCTCGACCTTTACCGGGCGAAGTCCGGTGACGAGATCGAGGCGCAGCTCTTCAGCTTCACAGACAAGGGGAAACGGGAGGTTGCGCTGCGTCCGGAGATGACGCCGAGCGTGTGCCGGCTGGTCGGCGAGAGGGCGGGCGCCCTCAAGCGGCCGATCAAGTGGTTCAGCATCGCCGAGTTCTACCGGTACGAGCGGATGCAGAAGGGAAGGGGCCGGTGCTTCCACCAGTTCAATGCCGACGTGTTCGGGGAGCCGGGCCCGGAGGCGGAGATCGAGCTGATCGCGCTCCTAGTCCAGTGCATGCGCGCCTTCGGGCTGACGCAGAAGGACTTCTGCGTGCGCCTGAGCGACCGCAACCTCTGGTTCCACTACCTGGGGTCCCTAGGGCTGGACGACGCGCGGATTCGCGCGCTCCTCGGGGCGATCGACAAGTACGAGCGCAGCGGGCACGAGGCCTTCAAGCCGTACGAGGACGCGTTTGGGCCCCTGCCCGAAGGCCTGAAGGACAAGGTCCTTGCGTTTCTCGCGATCCGGTCCTTTGAGGAGCTCGAGTCGGCGCTTGGCGCCGACCCGGCCGCGGGCACCGCGGCCCGGCTCGCCGACTGGCGAAAGCTCCTGGGCGGCCTTTCCGCGATGGGGCTTGCCGACTATATCCAGGTCGACCTCGGGGTCGTCCGCGGCCTAGCCTACTACACGGGCTTCGTCTTCGAGGCGTTCGACCGCAAGGGCGAGCTCCGGGCGCTGGCCGGGGGCGGCCGCTATGACGACCTGGTCGGCAAGCTCGGCGGAAGCGAGCTGCCGGCGGTCGGCTTCGCGATCGGGGACATGACCTTCGCGCTCCTCCTGGAGGAGCGCGGGCTCTCACCGGCCGTGGCCGCCGCACCGGACGTCTACTGCGTCATCGGGGGCGAGGCGGAGCGCCGGGCGGCGTTCGCGGACATCCACAGGCTGCGCTCGGGCGGCTACCGCGTGGAGTACCCGCTTAAGGAGCTGGCCTTCGGCAAGCAGTTCAAGGCGGCGGCCGAATCCGGCGCCCGGCTCGCCCTCATCTACGGGGGAGACGAGCTGGCGCGCGGCGTCGTCAAGATGCGCGACATGGGAACGCGCACCGAGCGGGAGTTTCCGGCGTCCGAGGTCGAGGCCTCGGTCCGGGGGTTCTTCGCGGGGCCTTAGGCCAGGTCGCCCGGGCCGAACGCGCCGGGCAGAAGCGCCGGCACCCGCGTCTCGATCCGGTTCTTCGAGTCGCAGACGCTGATCACCACCGCGTCCGGGCCGAACTCATGGATCACCTGCCTGCAGGCCCCGCAGGGTGTCGTCGGCAGCGGCGTCGGCGTGTACACGGCCACGGCGCGAACCGACTTCTCCCCCGCGGCCACGGCGGAGAAGATCGCCGTCCGCTCGGCGCAGTTGCACATCCCGTAGGCGGCGTTCTCGACGTTGCACCCGGGGTAGATCCTGCCGGAACCGGCGAGCACGGCGGCCCCCACGGGGAACCTGGAGTAGGGGGCGTAGGCCCTGGCGGACGCGGAGCGGGCGGTCCGCTCCAGCCTGCGCAGGGCGGCGTCGGAGACTCTCGAGGGGGCGGTCATGCGGAATGGGGGCGTGTCGCGGGCCAGCCGGCAAGCTCCCTTCGCGTCTCGGTGAAGGCCCGGATCGCGGCGTCCAAGTCCGCCTGCTCGTGGGCCGCGCTCACCTGTGTCCTGATCCGCGCGGCGTCCTGGGGGACGACGGGGAAGGAGAAGCCGGTCACATAGACGCCCTTCTCGAGCATCCGGGCGGCGAAGGCCTGCGCGAGCGCGGCGTCCCCCAGCATGACCGGGACGATCGGGTGCTGGCCGGCCCTGATGGCGAGGCCCGCGTGGGTGAGACCCTCGCGGAAGTACTTCGTATTGGCCGCAAGCTTGTCGCGCAGCTCGGGCGAGCGGGTGATGAGGTCAATCGAGGCGATCGAGGCGGCCACAATGGCCGGGGGAAGCGTGTTCGAGAAGAGGTAGGGCCGGGAGCGCTGCCTCAGGAGCTCGATAATCTCCCGGCGCCCGCTCACGTACCCGCCGGAGGCCCCGCCCAGGGCCTTGCCGAGGGTCCCCGTGAGGATGTCCACCCGGTCGATGACCGAGTAAAACTCCGGGGTGCCGCGGCCGTTCGGCCCCATGAACCCCACGCCGTGGCTGTCGTCCACCATGACGAGCGCCCCGTGGCGCTCCGCGATGTCGCAGATCGAGCGAAGCGGGGCGACGTACCCGTCCATCGAGAAGACGCCGTCCGTGACGACAAGCTTGAAGCGCGCGCCGGCCTGCCTGGCCTCGGTGAGCTTCGCCTCGAGGTCCGGCATCTCGCAGTTGCGGTAGCGGTACCGCTTCGCCTTGCACAGCCGGATCCCGTCGATGATCGAGGCGTGGTTGAGTTCATCGCTCACGACCGCATCCTCCTCGCCGAGAAGCGCCTCGAAGACGCCGCCGTTCGCGTCGAAGCAGGACGAGTAGAGAAGGGTGTCCTCCGTCCCCAGGAAGGCGGAGAGGCGGGTCTCGAGCTCCTTGTGGATCTCCTGGGTGCCGCAGATGAACCGCACCGACGCCAGGCCGTAGCCCCAGCGGTCGAGCGCCGCGTGGGCGGCGGCGATAATCTCGGGGTGGCTGGCGAGCCCGAGGTAGTTGTTGGCGCAGAAGTTGAGGACTTGGGCGCCCCCGGCGACCGAGATCCTCGCGCCCTGCCGGGTCGAGAGCACCCGCTCGCGCTTGGCGAGGCCCGCCGAGGAGATCTCGCCGAGGATTTTCTCGAGGTGCTTTTTGAAGTTTGGGGTCATGGGGTTTAGCTCCAGTTGAGGACGATCTTGCCGCTCCTGCCGGAGCGCATGAGGTCGAAGCCGCGCTGGAAGTCCGTGAAGTCCATCCGGTGCGTGATCACGGGCGAGATGTCGAGCCCGCTCTGGATCATCGCCGTCATCTTGTACCAGGTGTCGTACATCTCCCGCCCGTAGATCCCGCGGATCGTGAGCATGTTGAACACAACCTTCGTCCAGTCGACCGGGGCCGCGTGCGGGATGATCCCGAGGAGCGCAATCCGCCCCCCGTGGGCCATGTTGTCGATCATGTCATTGAGCGCCTTCGGGTTACCGGACATCTCGAGGCCGACATCGAAGCCCTCCTTCATCCCGAGCTCGGCCTGAACGTCGGGCAGGTGCTCGCGGGAGACGTCGACCACGCGGGTCGCCCCCATCCTCGAGGCGAGCGCCAGGCGGTCGGTGTTCACGTCGGTGACGACGATCTTGCGCGCGCCGCAGTGCCGCGCGATGGCGGCCGCCATGCAGCCGATGGGGCCCGCCCCAGTGATGAGGACGTCCTCGCCGACCAGGTCGAACTGGAGCGTCGTGTGGGTGGCGTTGCCCAAGGGGTCGAAGCACGAGAGCACGTCGAGCGGGATCGACGGGTCGACCGGGACGGCGTTCGTCGCGGGGATGCACAGGTACTCGGCGAAGGCCCCGTTGCGGTTCACACCGACGCCCTTCGTGTCCTTGCACAGGTGGCGCCGGCCGGCCAGGCAGTTGCGGCAGACCCCGCACACGATGTGGCCCTCGCCGTCGACCAGGTCGCCCTTCTGGAAGCGCTGCACGGAGGAGCCCACCTCCTCGATGGTCCCGACGAACTCGTGGCCGATCACCATCGGCGCCTTGATCGTCTTCTCGGCCCACTCGTCCCAGTTGTAGATGTGGACGTCCGTGCCGCAGATCGAGGTCTTGCGTATCTTGATCAGGACGTCGTTCGGCCCCGGCACCGGCACCGGGACCTCCGTTAGGTTGAGCCCGGGCCCGGGTCTCAACTTTGAAATCGCCCGCATCATCTTTGCGCTCATTTGGGTGCAAAATAGCTTGTCGCGGATTGCCGCCGAAACAACCACGAACCGGCCCCCAAGGCCCTCGCTCGGGGATTGCGTCCGGGGGCGCTCCCCTGTGCGCTATCGGGCGGCGACCCTATGACCAACCGATTCTACGGAGCCTTCGACACCGAAACCCCCGCCGGAGCGCACAAGACCGACTACCGGAACGCGTTCCAGATCGACCGCGACCGGATCATCCACGCGCACGCCTTCCGCAAGCTCCAGTCGAAGACGCAGGTCTTCCTCTCCGGGGAGTATGACTTCTACCGCACGCGGCTCACGCACTCGATGGAGGTGGCCCAGATCGGGCGCTCGATCTGCCAGTTCCTGAGGAGCGCGAAGGGCCCCCTCGGCGACGACTTCTTCATCGACGCGGACCTGGTCGAGGCGGTCTGCCTCGCGCACGACCTGGGGCACCCCCCGTTCGGGCATTCCGGGGAGCGCACGCTCCAGGAGCTCATGGGGCGCTGGGGGGGCTTCGAGGGGAACGCCCAGACGCTGCTCATCCTGACGCAGACCATGTACCAGGACCGCTCCGGCGTGCGCGGGATGCAGCCCTCGCGCGCCCTCCTGGACGGGATCCTCAAGTACAAGACGCTCCACGGGCAGTTCAAGGCGCCCCCGGCGAACCACTTCCTCTACGACACGCAGCGGGGGGTGATCGGCTTTGTCTTCGGGGGCAAAAAGCCCCCCGCGAGCCTTTCGCCGGGCGACCGGCTCAACCGCTTCAAGAGCGTCGAGTGCCAGATCATGGACTGGGCCGACGACGCGGCGTACTCGCTTAACGACATCGTGGACGGCGTAAAGGCCGGGTTCCTCACGATCGACCGGATCGAGGCGTGGGCAGACGGGAAGGTGGGCGACGCGATGGGCGTGCGGCTCTTGGACGAGCTTCTGGACGGCATCCGGCGGGAGCGCCTCGAGGCGATCTTCTCGGACCGGATCGGCGCGTTCATCACGGCCTGCCGCCTGCGGGAGCGCACGAACTTCATGTCGCGCCGGACGAACCGGTACCGCTATGAGCTCGTCGTCGACCCCGAGGCGCAGCGCCAGGCCCTGTTTTACAAGACGATGGCCAACGACATCATCTTCGAGAGCCCGCAGCTCCAGCAGATGGAGCACAAGGCCCGCAAGGTCCTCTTTGACCTCTGGGACTCGTGCTGGCGCAACTACGTCGAGCCCGGCCCGAGGGTGGTGCGCATCCTGCCCCCGGCGGTGGGCAGGCTCCTCGACGCCGCGAAGGGCCGCAAGGCGAAGGCGCGGCAGATCTGCGACTGGCTCTCGAGCCTCACCGACGGGATGATCGTCAGGACCTACCGGCGCCTGTTCGACCCCGAGTTTGGATCCATCAGGGACCTGAGCTGAGCCGGGCGGCAGGGATCCGGCCGCGGGCGCGAGGTCCCGCCGGAATCAGTCCGGTACGACGGTGGTGACGTCGGTGAAGGCCTTCAGGTCCTCGTCAAAGGACGCGATTACGCCCCCGCACTCCGCCGCGGTTGCGGCCAGATAGGCATCGCCAAAGTCCACGTTCCCCCTGACGACCCGCTGCAGGGCATCGAGAACCCGGGTGCGGTCGCCCACATGGACGACATCCGTTTGGATCATCGGGACGAGCCGGGCGGCGGCGGCGGGCTTCGAAAGCTTGTAGACCCGGGCAAGGACGTAGAAGACCTCAGCGACCGTTACGGCTGAAAGCGCCAGCTCAATCCCGCCCGCCTTCGCGCTCGCGAACAGCCTCGCCGCAGCGGCGGATTGCTTCGGGTCGTCGTCCCTTAGGAAGCGCAGCACGACGTTGGCGTCGAGATGATGGCGGAGGGTCACTTCCTGCTCCTTCCCTCGCCACTTCCTTCAGCCCACGCCTGGCGGCCCTTGTCCTTCTCCTGGGGGTCCCGTGCCGCTCGCGTCCGGGCGGAGCCCAGAAGCATCATGATGTCGGGAACCGGCCTTACCTGGGCGCTGCCGTCCGGCATTTCCTCCCACACGACTTCCACCGACTTCCACCGTGCTCGAAAAGCGGCCGGAATAGTGGTCTGTCCTTTACTTGATACATAGGTCTTTACCATGGTCGCTACTCTTTACCCTACGATGAGCCCCGTCAAATCGAATCCGTCGGCGTTTCGCCCGGCCGCCAGAAGCCAGCCGGCACCCGCGGAATATGGTTTTCACCGCGCCCACCGCGCACTAGCTTAACAGGCGGTAGACCGCACCGCCTTGCGGCGCCGAAACCGGGACGATCACCCCGGTTCACCCAGACCCCCGAGACCCATGAGAACACCGCCCCCGCCTTCATTGAGATTGCCCGCGCTCGCCGCCTTACTCGCAGCACTTGCCGCGCCTGCCGCCATACCCTGCCGCGGCGCGGCCACCGACCCCGGGGTGCCGCGCCTCGAGAAACACGGCGGCGCCACGCAGCTGGTCGTGGACAACAAGCCCTTCCTCATCCGTGGCGCGGAGCTCAGCAATTCGAGCGCCTCCAGCCTCGAATTCATGAAGCCGGTCTGGCCCCGGCTCGTCGACAGCCGCCTCAACACGGTCCTTGCCACCGTGACCTGGGAGCTCATCGAACCGCAGGAGGGAAAATTCGACTTTAGGCTCGTGGACGGCCTGATCGAGCAGGCGCGGGCGTACGACCTGCGGCTCGTGGTGCTCTGGTTCGGGAGTTGGAAGAACGGCAAGTCCACCTACCAGCCCCTCTGGGTGAAGACGGACCAGGCGCGCTTTCCGCTCGTCCAGAGCGAGCAGGGCCGAAGCCTCAACACGCTCACCCCGTTCGGCGACGCCACCTGCGAGGCGGATGCGCGCGCGTTCGCCGCGCTCATGCGCCACCTGCGCGAGGTCGACGGCACGCGGCACACGGTCCTCATGATCCAGGTCGAGAACGAGATGGGCGTTCTCGAGGACTCGCGCGACTATGGGAGCGCCGCCAGGGCGGCGTTCGCCGGCCCCGTGCCGGCGGAGCTGATGGGCTACCTCGCGGCGCACAAGGACTCGCTCGTTTCGGAGCTGCGCGAGTTGTGGGAGGCGAACGGCGCGCGGAGCTCGGGCACGTGGGCCCAAGTCTTCGGCCCGGGAAAACCCGCGGGCAAGGAGATCCCCGTGCGCACGCTCGTCCCGCCGATGACCGAAGCGGAGCACGAGACCGCATGGCGCAAGCTCTGGTGGCCCGTGGACGAGATCTTCATGGCGTGGCGCTACGCCCGCTTCGTCAACCGGGTGGCCGAGGCCGGCAAGGCCGAGTACCCGCTGCCGCTCTACGTGAACACCTGGCTCCAGCAGCGCGACCACGCGTGGCCGGGCACGTACCCGAGCGGCGGCCCGGTGCCCCAGGTGCTGAACGTGTGGCAGGAGGGGGCACCCGCGATCGACGTCCTGGCGGGCGACATCTACGTCCCGGAGTTCCAGGAGACGTGCGAGCGGTACCACCGCTGCGGCAATCCGATCCTGATCCCGGAGTCGCGCGGCGGCGGCGCCGGGGCGGCGCAGGCGATCTGGGCCTTCGGGAAGATGGACGCCATCGCCTATTCGCCGTTCGGGATCGACCGGGCCCCCGACGTGGACCCGGAGTTCGCCCAGGGCTATGACATAATCGCCCAGTGCTCGCCGCTCATCCTGGAGCACCAGGGGGACGCGACGATGACCGCCGTGCTCCTGGAGCAGGGCGGGGCGCCGCAGACGGTGCGGCTCGGCGACTACCAGATCGAGGCGCGCTACGCCGCGCACGGCCCCGGCCCCCTGCACGCCGTGGCCTCGCCCGAGCGCGTAGCCGGCCTCTTCATCGCGACCGGCCCCGACGACCTGATCATCGTCGGCCGCGCCATGAACGTCTATTTCTCCTGCGCGGCGGCCCCCGCGCAGAGCGTCGGCCTCGGCACAGTCGACGAGGGCGTCTACGCAGACGGCGTCTGGATCCCCGGGCGCCGGCTAAACGGCGACGAGACTCCGGAGTGGAAGGCCCTTCATTTCAGGGCCGAGAAATACGGTATCCAGAGGGTCAAGCTCTACCGCTATCACTAAAGGGCCGCGCTCGGGCGGAGGCGCCCCGCGCATCGCACCCCCAAGGCGCCGCCAACCGGGGAGGCTTAAGGCCCCGGCTCCAGGTGCTTCGCCTGCACCGCGTGTTTGATCAGGCGCTCGGCCTCTTCCCAGAGAGCCGCCGAACCCTCCGAGATGTGCGCATTGCGGGCGACCACGCGGTCCGCCGTCACCTGGTGGCGCTTCCACGCCGCCCCCTCGGTGCTGCAGTTCAGGAGCACGGGCTGGAAGCGGTCGACCGCGGCGGCGAACTTCGCCTCGGGTGTTCGCCTCTCCTCGAACTCGTCCCAGAGGCCGCGGAACTGCGCCGCCTGGTCGGCGGGCAGTAGCCCGAAGATCCGGTCCGCGGCGATCGCCTCGCGATCATGCTGGCCCGCCATCCTGGCGGTGTCGTAGGCAAACGTGTCGCCGGCGTCGATCTCCACGAGGTCGTGGAGGATCACCATCTTCAAGACCCGCAGGACGTCCAGGCGCGGCTCGTTCGCGTGCTCCGCAAGGACAATCACCGCCAGGCACAGGTGCCACGAGTGCTCGGCGTCGTTCTCCGCCCTGCGGCTCTGCGTGCAGACGGTCTGGCGGAACACCTCCTTGAGCCTGTCCATCTCAAGAATGAAGCGCACCTGCTGCTCAATCCGCTCGTTCTCCATCCCGCGGAGCCTAGGCCTGGCTGCGGCTGCTTGCGAGTTCCGACTGCCGGGCGAGGGCGGGCGCGGCGCCGCGCGCAAGGAGCGATTGGCGGGCGAAGGCGGCTGCAAAGAGGATGGTGACGGCCGCGGCCGCCACGAGCGTGCGCGAAAGCTCGGTGCCAAAGAGGGACGGGAACTGCAGGAGGCCCATGACGGCGACGCTCTGGGTGGCGACGACCGCGAGCGAATGCCGCCCGAGGAAGGCCAGCGGCCGCCACGTGAGCGCGCCCGGGAACTGCGCGCCGAGGACCCCGAAGAGGTAGGCCACGCAGCCGAAGTCCGCCATGCGCAGGAGCCCGAGGGCCGGCTTGTTCACGAGCACGCCGAAGACGCGGTCGGGCCAGAGCGCCGGCCACTGGGCGTAGTGGACGCCGATCCCGTAGACGGCGACGGCCGCGGCCCCGGCGAGGACCCACGGGCTCGGCCGGGAGACCTGCGGCCGCCCGCAGGCGCGCGCATGCCCGACCACGACGCCGGCCACGAAGAGGAACTGCCAGGCCAGCAGGTTAAAGCTTCCCGTGTTGATCGGGTAGAGCGGGGCCCCGTCCACCGGGGGCGCCCACTGGACCGCGAGCCAGACGCCGCCGCTAATCGCGAGGACGAGGGAACGCCGGCCGGACTCGAGGGAGCGGATCACCGTCGGCAGCAGCATCACAAAGCCGCAGTACATGGGAAGGAGGTCGAGGAGCCCGGGCTGGTAGAGGAGCGAGACGCCGAGCCCGAGGGACAGGGCCGGGTGCTCGAAGAAGAGCCGGGGGACCGCCGGCGAGCAGTAGCCCACCAGGCGCTCGGTCAGCTGCACGAGGACAAACGCCGCAAGGACCGAGCCGACGTGCCAGCGGTAGATCGATTTCGCGCGCTCGGACGCCGCCGTCCACAGCCCGGCGGGTCCCTGGGACCGGAACCGGCGCGTGTAGACCCATCCGGCCATGAGGCCCGAAAGGAACACAAAGCCCTCGGCCGCCGAAAAGAGCCCCACCGACTGGTCCGTAATCCGCCGCAGCTCGGTCGGCAAGTGGTTGACCGTCATGATGACGAGGAACAGCCCCCGCAGGGTGTCAAACCGCAGGTCGCGCCCGCCCGGCCGCACTTCTAACTTGGAATTCACGTGTGAGAGCCGACACCATGTACCATGAATCGTTCCAGAATGCGGAAATCCCTTAAGTTTGGCGCAATTATTTTTCTGGCGGCCTGCGGCGGGCTGCCGGCGGCGGACGTCCCCGCGGCGCGCCGCGGGCCGCAGGTTGACGACTATTTCGGCGAGAAGGTGGCGGACCCGTACCGCTGGATGGAGGACATCGATTCGCCGGAGACCGCCGCCTGGGTCGCCGCCGAGCGGGCGGCGACTGCGCAGGCGTTGGCCGCGGTCCCCGAGCGCACCCGCGTGCGCACCCGCCTCAGGGAGCTGTGGAACTACCCCAGGTTCGGGCTCCCGCAGACGAGGGGCGGGCGCATGTTCTTCACGAAGAACGACGGCCTGCAGAACCAGGCGGTGCCCTATGTCGTCGACGCGCCGGGACGCGCGCCCCGGGTCCTCATCGACCCCAACCTCCTGTCGAGCGAGGGCACGGTGGCGGCAACGGAGATCTCCCCGTCCGATGACGGGAGCCTCCTCGGCTACGGGCTCGCGACGGCCGGCTCCGACTGGAACGAGCTGCACGTGCGCGACGTTGCGTCCGGCAGGGACCTGCCGGACGTCGTTCGCTGGGTCAAGTTCTCGGGGATCGCCTGGACGAAGGACAACGCGGGCTTCTTTTACAGCCGGTTCCCGGAGGTGCCCAAGGGCGACCGGCTCTTCGGGCGGCTGACCGGCAGGCAGCTCCTCTACCACCGGCTCGGGACGGAGCAGTCCGCGGACCGCCTCATCTTCGAGATGAAGGACCACCCGGACTGGTTCTTCGGCGGCGAGGTGACCGACGACGGGCGGTACCTCGTGATCAGCGTGGATCAGAACGACCGCACCGAGAACGCGCTCTACGTGGCCGACCTCGCGGAGCCCGGGGCGCCCCGCCTCAGGGCCCCGGTGGTGCGGCTCCTGGACAGGTTCGACGCCCGGTACACGTTTCTCGGCAACCGCGGGACGGTCCTCTTCGTGCTGACGACCCTCGACGCCCCCCGGGGCCGCGTGGTGGCGATCGACCTCGTGTCGCCCGGGCCCGCAGCCTGGAGGACGCCCGTCCCCCAGGCCGAGGACGCGATCGAGGACGCCGGGTTCGTGGGCGGAAGGATCGTTGTTTCGAAGCTCCACGACGTGCAGAGCAGGCTCACCGCGTTCGCGCCCGACGGCTCCTCGCGCCGCGACCTCCCGCTGCCGGGCGTCGGGTGCGTGACGGCGCTTTCCGGCCGCTCCGACGACCCGGCGCTCTACTACGGCTTCTCATCCTTCCTGGCGCCCGAGTCGATCATGAGCTGCGACGTCGCCACCGGCCGCCAGACCGTGTTCCAGGAGCCGAGGACGGCCTTTGACCCGTCGGCCTTCGAGACGACGGAGATGTTCTACCCGTCGCGCGACGGCATGCGGATCCCGATGTTCGTCACGGCTCGCAAGGGGCTAAGGAGGGACGGCACCGCCGCCGCCTGGCTCTACGGCTACGGCGGCTTCGCGGTTGCGGTCAAGCCCGAGTACGCCGTGCCGGTGGCCGTCTGGCTCGAGATGGGGGGGATCTACGTCCAGGCGAACCTGCGCGGCGGCTCCGAGTACGGCGAGGCCTGGCACCTGGCCGGCACGAAGGAGCGCAAGCAGAACGTCTTCGACGACTTTGTCGCGGCCGCCGAGTACCTCGTGGCGCAGGGCTACACGCGCAGGGACCGCCTGGTGATCGAGGGCCGCTCGAACGGCGGGCTTCTGATCGGCGCGGTGCTCAACCAGCGGCCCGACCTGGCGGCGGTCGCCCTTCCCGGGGTGGGGGTCATGGACATGCTCCGCTACCACACGTTCACAGTCGGCGCCTCGTGGGCCGCGGACTTCGGCACGAGCGAGGACCCGGCGGGCTACAGGATTCTGAAAGCCTATTCGCCGCTCCACAACATCCGCGAGACCGCCCGGTACCCGGCCGTGCTCATCACGACGGGCGACCACGACGACCGCGTCTTCCCGGCGCACTCCTTCAAGTACGCCGCGGCGCTCCAGCATGCGGCGGCGCGGGTTGCGGGCTCGGGGCCCGTCCTGATCCGGATCGAGTCAAACGCGGGCCACGGGGGATCGACCGGCACCTCGCCCGTCTCGAAGGTGATCGACGAGTGGGCCGACAAGATAGGCTTCGCGGCCCACTATGTCGCTCCCGGCACGCTCGCGGCGCCAGGCGACCGCTAGGCTCCCCACGGGGGTCACCACCCGCCGCCTAGCGCGCGCACCAGGAGCACGGTCGCCTCCAGGCGGCCGGCCCGGGCCTGCGTGAGCGAGATCTCGCTTGAGAGCTGCGTGCGCTGGCTGTCGATCACCTCGATGTAGCTCACAAGCCCGGCCTTGTAGCGCACGACCGAGAGGTTCGCCGCGCTCCTCGACGCGTCCACGGCGCGCTCGAGCGCCTCCGCCTGCCGGGCCAAGAGCCGCAGGTCCGAGAGCCCGTCCTCCACCTCCTGGAAGGCGACCAGCACCTGCTGGCGGTAGGTGGCCACCGACTCCTCGTACGCGGCCTTCGCCTGGCGGTAGTTGGCGAGGTGGGTCCCACCGTTGAAGATCGGCAGCGAGACCAGCGGGCCCGCCGCCCATTCGCGGCTACTCCACCTGAGGAGCGTGTCGAGGTCGCTGCTGTTCACGCCGCCGAAGGCCGTCAAGCCCACCGAGGGGAAGAAGGCCGCCTTGGCGACCCCGATCCTGGCGTTCGCCGCGGCGAGCGTGCGCTCGGCCGAGGCGACGTCGGGACGGCGCTCCAAAAGCTCGCTCGGAAGCCCCGTCGGGACGAAGGGAGGGGCGCCCTCGAGCGGCGCGGCCTCGATAGCGAACCCCTCGGGGTTTCGCCCCACGAGGACAGCGAGCGCGTGCTCCTGAAGGGCGATGGCGCGGTCGTTCGCGACGGCCGTGCTCTCGACCGTCGCCAGCTCGGTCTCGGCCTGGTAGACGTCGAGGTCGCTGTTGGCCCCGCCCTTGCGGAGCTTGCGGACGAGTTCAAGCGCGTCAGAGAGGAGCGACACCTCGCGGCGCAGGAGCTCCCGCTGCGAGACAAGCGAGCGCAGCGTGAAATAGTTCTGGGCGACGCCGGCCTCGAGCGTAAGGAGGACGTTCTGATAGGTCGCGCCCTGCGCCTCGGCGAGCGAGCGGGCGCTCTCCACCGAGCGCCTCGCCGCCCCGAAAATGTCGACCTCGTAGGAGAGGACGAGCGGCAGGTCGAACGAGTTCGTGCTGTAGGCGAAGGTCGTCGCGGGGTACTCGGTCTGCCGGTTCGCCGAATACATGGCCCTCGAGCCGCTGGGATTAACCGAGAGGGACGGGTAGAGGCTCCCGCGCGTGGCGCGGGCGGCCGCCAGGGCCTCGTCGTAGCGGGCGAGCGCCGCCGCGAGGGTGGGGCTTGCGGCGAGCGCCTTCGCCTCGAGGCCGTCAAGGACGGGATCGTTGAAGACCTTCCACCAGGCCTCCTTCGGGAGCCCGTCCTTCGGCTGCGCGACCTTCCAGGGGCCGCTCTCCGAGAACGCTGCCGGGGTCTCGACTGCGGGCCTCTTGTAGTCGGGCCCGACGGCGCAGCCCGCCTCGACCGCGAGGAGCGCGGCCAAAAGCCCCGCTTGGAGCCGTTGGGGGCGCTCGCTCACGGCCTCTTCTCCAGGGCGGCCGGCACGGGGCTCACCTCCATGCCCTCCGCCAGGGCGTCGTTCGGGTTGGAGACGACCCGGGAACCCTCCCCGAGGCCGTCGATCACCTCGACCCGCGTTCCGAAGTCCCGCCCGAGCGTCACATGCACGAGGTGGATCCGGTTCGACGCGTCGATCGTGGCGACCTGGGTGCCGGCGGCGTTGATGATGGCGGCGTTTGAGGGGAGCAGGATCGCCGGCTGCGCGGCCTGGAAGCGGAAGCGCACCTGCCCGTACATGCCCGGGAAGAGCTCGCCCTTGGGGTTAGGCAGGCGCACCTCCGTCAGGAGCGTGCGGGAAGCGCTGTCAAGGGAGCCCGCAAAGCGCGCCACCTCGCCGTGGAACGCGCGGCCCGGGAACTCGGGCACGAGGACGTCGGCCAAGAGCCCGACCTTCACCGAGCGCACGTAGGCCTGCGGGACGTTGACGAAGACGCGCAATAGGTCCGTCTCGGCAATGTGGAAGATCTCGACGCCGGCCCCCGCGCTTATGAGCGCCCCGACCTGCGCGTTGCGGGCCGAGACGACCCCGTCATAGGGCGCCGCCACCTGCTGGAAGTCCTTGAGCTGGGTGAGCCGGTCCACGTTCGCCTGGGCCGCGGCGACGCTGGCCTTGCCCGCCGCGTAGTCCGCGGCCTTCTGGTCGACGTCCTGCTGCGCGACCGCGTTCTGCGCGCCGAGCTCCCTCCAGCGGTCCGCGCTGATGCGCGCCAGTTCGAGGTTGGCCTGCGCGAGCACGAGGTTGGCGCGGGCCTGGTTCAACTCCTGGTCCAAGTCCGGCCCGTCGATCACCGCAAGGACCTGGCCGGCCTTGACCCGGTCGCCGATGTCGGCCGTCCACTTGGCGATGTAGCCCGTCGTCCGGGCGTAGATCGGCGTGTCCTGGTAGGCCGTGATCGCGGCCGGAAGCGTGACCACCGCCGCCTCGGTCTCCTTTGCCGCCACGACGTAGCTCACGACCGGCTGCGAGGTCGGCGCCGCGCGCTCATCGGAGGCCCCCGCGGCGCGCAGGCGCGGCAGGACGCCCGCCGCGAAGACCACGGCGGCGGCGAGGGGCAGGGCGATCGGCAGGATGCGGGTTGGCTTCATGGGGGGTGTCGTTCGGCTCTTAAAAGGGGAGGATCGGGCTCTAGGAGGCCCCCACGCGCAGCTCCTCGGCAAGCTCCTCGTCGGGCGTGTGGCCGGACTTGCGCCGGAGGGTCGCATAGACGACGGGGACAAAGAGGAGGGTTGCCGCCGTCGCCAGGAGGAGCCCCCCGACGACCGCCCGGCCGAGCGGCGCATTCTGCTCGCCGCCCTCGCCGAGCCCGAGCGACATTGGCAGCATCCCGATGATCATGGCGAGCGCGGTCATAAGGACGGGCCGAAGCCGCGTGTGCCCTGCAAGGAGCGCCGCCTCCCGTGAGTCCTTGCCCTCCTTGCGCGTGTCGTTTGCGAAGGTGACGAGAAGGACCGAGTTGGCCGTGGCGACGCCGACCGACATGATCGCCCCCATGAGCGAGGGGACGCTGAGCGTCGTCCCCGTGAGGAAGAGCATCCAGACCACGCCGCAGAGGGCCCCCGGGAGCGCCATGATGATGATGAAGGGATCCAGCCAGGACTGGAAGTTCACGACCATCAGCAGGTACACGAGCAGGATCGCGAAGATGACCCCGATCCCGAGGCCCACGAAGGACGTGCTCATGCTCTTGTACTGCCCGCGCAGGTTGATCGTGCTGCCGCGGGGCAGGCGTTTCTCCCACTCGGGAAGCAGCTTGCGCACCTGGCCGCCGACCGACCCCAGGTCCTTGCCGTCGACGTTCGCATAGACCTCGAACACGGGAAGGACGTTGTAGTGGCCGACGACCTGCTGGCTCACGGTCCTCGCGACCGTAGCCACGTTCTCCAGGGGCTCCGGCGTGTGCGCGGGGCCGACGGTGCCGACCGGGATCGCCTTGAGGGCCTCGATCGAGTTGATCTTGAACTGGGGGGTCTGCGCCACGACCAGGTACTGCACGCCCTGGGGGCTCAGCCAGTAGGTGGGGCTGACCTGCCCCGAGCCCGTGAGCGAGATCAGCACGTTGCTCGCCACCGCGTTCTCGGTGAGCCCGAGCTCCTCTGCGCGCGTGCGGTCGACGTTCACGGCGAGCGCGGGAGCGTTCACCACCTGGTGCACGTGCACGTCGACGGCGCCCGGGATCCTTGCGATCCTGGCGGCCATCTCCCGGACGAGCGCGTAGTTGCCCTTGCTGTCCTGCCCGGAAACCTGGAGGTCGATCGGCGCCGGCAGCCCGAAATTGAGGATCTGGCCGACGATGTCCGCGGGCTGCGTGAAGAAGGTGCAGGTCGGCATCTCGCGGTTGAGCCGGGCGCGGATCTCGCGGACGTAGGCCCAGGTCGAGCCGTGCTTCTCGGCGTTGAGCGCCACCAGGATCTCGCCGTCGGCCGTGCCGACGGTCGCCGTGTCGCTCGACGCCAGGTTCGTGCCGCCGTTCGGCAGGCCGATGTTGTCGATGATGGTCCTCAGCTCATCGGCCGGGATCACCTTGCGGATGACGTTCTCGGCCTGCGTGAAGTAGCGCTCGGTCTCCTCGATCCGCGTCCCGTCGGGGGCCCGGACGTGCAGGCGGAACTGGCCGGCGTCGACCCGCGGGAAGAAGTCCTCCCCGAGGAAGGGCGCGGCGGCGGCGGTCACGACGACCAGGCCGATCATGGCGGCCAGCACGCGGCCCCGGTGGTCGAGCGCGCGGCCGAGGAGCGCCACGTACCCCGAGCGGAAGCGCTCGAAATGCCGGTTGAACGCGACGTGGACCCTCCAGAACACGTCGCCCTCGCCCTGCAGGGCCCTGTCGTCGTCGTGCAACACGGGCCTGCCGAGGAGCAGATAGTGGACGAACGTGGGGACGACGGTGCGCGACAGGAAGTAGGAGGCCAGCATCGCGAACATGACCGCCATCGCCAGGGGGCTGAAGAGAAACTTCGCCGTCCCCTGGAGGAAGAAGATCGGCAGGAAGACGATGCAGATGCAGAGCGTCGACACGAAGGCCGGGACCGCGATCTGCTGCGCCCCGTCGAGGATCGCCCCGACGAGCGTCTTACCCATGTGGTGGTTGCGGTCGATGTTCTCGATCGTGACGGTCGCGTCGTCGACCAGGATGCCGACCGCGAGCGCCAGCCCGCCGAGCGTCATCGCGTTGATCGTCTGGCCTAGCGCGAACAGGCAGATGATGGAGCAGAAGATCGACAGCGGGATCGAGAGGGCGACCACCAGCGTGTTCCTCCAGGTGCCGAGGAATAGGAGAATCATGACCGCCGTCAGCGCCGCGGCGATCACGGCCTCCTTGATGACGCCGCTTAGCGCCGCGCGCACGAAGATCGACTGGTCGAACTCGGCCTTCAGCTCGAGCTCGGGGGGGAGCGAGTTCCTCACGTGCGGGAGCACCTCCTTGATCCGGTCGATGACGTCGAGGGTCGACGCCGACCCGCTCTTCAGGATCGTCGTCAGCGCGCCGCGGGTCCCGTCCTGGCGCACGATGTTTGTCTGGGGGGAGAAGCCGTCGCGCACCTGGGCGACGTCGCGGATGTAGACGGTGGCGCCGTTCACCACCTTCACCGGGATGTCGCCCAGTTCCGCGGTCGCCGACGGGCTGCTGTTGAGCAGCACCGCGTACTCCCGGTCGCCGATCTTAACGGTCCCCGAGGGGAGCGTCAGGTTCTGGGCCGCGAGCGCCAGGTTGACGTCGTTCGGCGTCAGGCCCTTCGACTGGAGGGCCTTCGGGTCCAGGTCGACCATGATCTGGCGGAACTTGCCCCCCATGGGGAGGGTGACGGAGGCCCCCTGCACGACCGCGAGCTGGACCCGCAGGAAGTTGAGCCCGAGGTCGGAGAGGCTCTGCTCGCTGAGCGTCTTGCTGCCGAGCCCGAGCTGCAGGATCGGCACGTTTGAGGCGTTGTAGCGGATGATGAGCGGAGGCGTGCCCCCCGGGGGCATGACCCGGATGATCGTCTGGTTGATCGCGGTCACCTGGGCCACCGCCGCATCGATGCTTGTCCCGGGTTGGAAGAAGACCTTGATGACCCCGACGCCCGTAAACGACTGGGACTCCAGGTGTTCGATGTCGTTGACGGTGCTCAGCATCGCCCGCTCGCTGATCGTGACGACGCGCTTGGCCATCTCCTCCGGGGTCAGGCCGCCGTACTGCCAGATGACCGAGACGACCGGGATGTCGATCACCGGGAAGATGTCCTTCGCCATCTTGAGCGCGGACAGGACCCCCAGGATCACGATGGCCAGGGCCATGACCGTGAAGGTGTAGGGGCGGCGAAGGGCGAGTCGGACGATCCACATAACGCTTGGGGGCGGCTTAAACGGGCGATCATGCACCATTTTGATCGAAACCTCCAATATCTCTTTCGTTGCGAAATGATGCCTTCCACGCATTGACGGACGGCGGCGGAAATAGGTGCAGATCCGCGTCATATGCGACGGGAGCGCCGCTTTTCCTTGCTAGGCGGGCCGACGCGGATTTCGATCACGCGCATTTTGCCCCCATGAAAGTCCTCGTTGCAGACAAGATATCGTCGAAGGGTGTCGGCTGGCTGCGCAAGCAGCCCGGACTGGAGGTCGTTGAGGCCTACGGCTCCTCGCCGGCGAAGCTCCTCGAGCTCGTGAAGGACGTGCACGCGATCGCGGTGCGCTCGGAGTCGAAGATCACGGCCGCGGTGATCGCGGCCGCGCCGCTCCTTAAGGTGGTGGGGCGCGCCGGCGTCGGCGTGGACAACGTGGACGTGGACGCCGCGACCGAGCGGGGGGTGATCGTGATGAACACGCCCTCGGGCAACACGATAGCCACGGCGGAGCTCACCTTCACGCATCTCCTGTGCGGCGCCCGCCCGGTGCCCCAGGCGGCGGCCTCCATGAGGGCCGGCCAATGGGACCGCAAGAGCTTCTCGGGCATCGAGCTCTTCAGGAAGACGCTTGGGATCGTCGGCCTCGGCCGCATCGGAAGCGAGGTCGCCCGCCGGGCGCAGGCCTTCGGAATGCGCGTCCTTGCGTTCGACCCGTACTTGGCCCCGAGCCGCGCCAAGGGGATGCAGATCGAGTCCGTCTCCCTGGACGACCTCCTGGCGCAGTCCGACTACATCACGGTCCACATGCCGATGACCGAGGACACGCACTACATGATCGACGAGGCCGCGCTCGCCAAGTGCAGGAAGGGGGTCCGGATCTTCAACTGCGCCCGCGGCGGCATCATCAAGGAGTCGGCGCTCATCGCGGCGCTCAGGAGCGGCCAGGTGGCCGCCGCCGGCCTCGACGTCTACGAGGACGAGCCGCTCTCCGCCTCGAGCGAGCTTAGGACGCTCCCCAACGTGACCCTGACCCCGCACCTCGGCGCCTCGACCGCGGAGGCCCAGGACGCCGTCGGAGTCGAGGTCGCCGAGCAGATCGCCGATGTGCTGAACGGAGGGGTGATCCGCAACGCCGTCAACATGCCGACGCTTGACGCCGCGACCCTCGCCGTCCTCAAGCCCTACCTCGACCTGGGTGCCAAGTTGGGGACCCTGGTCCAACAGCTGTCCCCGGAGCACGTCGGGTTCCTCAAGATCACCTACTGGGGCAAGATCGTCGACCTGGACGCCAACGCCATCACGCGCTCCATCCTGCGGGGCTGGCTCAAGCGCATCAGCGGCGACAACGTGAACTTCGTGAACGCGCCGTTTCTGCTCGAGCGCCTGGGCGTCCGCTGCGAGGTCGTCAAGTCGACGGGCGAGGCGGACTACACGGAGCTCATCCAGGTCGAGTCGACGGGCGCCGACGGCGTCGTGCGCAGCGCGGCCGGCACCCTGATCGGCAAGTCCAGCAGCCCGCGGATCGTCTCCATCAACACCCGCGCGGTCGAGGTGGTGGCGACCGGCAAGCTCCTCATCATCGAGAACAGCGACGAGCCCGGCATGATCGGCTACGTGGGGACCCTCCTCGGCAGGGACAAGGTCAACATTGCCAACATGTCGCTCAGCCGCCAGGAGCCCGGCCAGACCGCGCTCATGGTCATCAACCTGGACAGCGAACCGAGCGACGCGGCGCGGCGCGAGTTGAAGGCCCACAAGGCCATCCGCCTGGCCAAGTTCGTGCACCTCTAAGAGGCCAACCGATGACCGGCCCCGAACATGGCGACCTCGTCCTGCCGCTCGCGATCGCGGCAGCCGCGGGGTATTTCCTTGGGGCGCTCCCGTTCGGCTACCTGGTCGCCCGCTCGAGGGGAGTCAACATCTTCGAGGTCGGCAGCAAGAGCCCCGGGGCGACCAATGTGGGCCGGGTCTTGGGGAAGTGGCCGCGCAACCTCGTGTTCGCGCTCGACACCCTGAAGGGCGCGGCCGCCGCGGGATGGCCGCTCCTCGTCGTGTGGGGGGCGGTGCGGGCCTTCGACGTCCCAAGCGCCCTCGGTTTCGTCGGGCTCGGCTTCGCCCTGGTCGGCCACTCGTTCTCGTGTTTCACCCGCTTCCGGGGCGGAAAGGGGGTCTCGACCGCGGTCGGGGGACTCCTGGTCCTCATGCCGGCGGTCGCCGCGGTCTCGGGCTTGGTCTGGCTCTGCGTCTTCTTCGCGACCCGCTACGTGTCGCTGGCCTCGATCCTCGCCGCGATGAGCCTGCCGGTCACCGCGGCGCTCACGACCCGCGGGGCGCTCTCCCTCTGGGTGACGGGCTTCGTCGCGGCCTTCATCGTCGTCATGCACCGCACCAACGTCGTGCGCCTGTTGCGGGGCACCGAGAAGCGCTTCGAGCGCAGGCGGGACGCGGACCCGAAGGAGCCCGCGGGAAAGCCATGAGTAACAGGCGCACCATCAACATCGGCCTCTGCGGCCTCGGGACCGTGGGCCAGGGCGTCTGGAAGCATTTCGGGCGCCTGCGCGCGGAGCTCGAGGCCCGCCTCGGCGCACGGATCGTCATCCGAAGGGTCGCCGTCAGGAGCCTCTCGAAGGCCCGCGCCGTCAAGGTGCCGCGGGCAAAGCTGACCACGGACGCGCTGGCGCTGGCGACCGACCCCGGGATCGACATCGTGTGCGAGCTGATGGGCGGCACCGAGGCCGCCCGCGCGGTCACGCTTAGGGCCCTGCGGCTCGGGAAGGTCGTCGTCTCCGCCAACAAGGCGCTCATCTGCGCCCACGGGGCGGAGATCTTCGCGGCCGCCCGGCGCCACGGCGGCCACTTCCTTTTCGAGGCCAGCGTCGCGGGGGGCATCCCGCTCATCAAGGCCATCCGGGAGGGCCTCGTGGCCAACCGCTTCGCGCGCATCTACGGGATCCTGAACGGGACCTGCAACTACATCCTGACGCAGATGGAGGACTTGGACGCGCCGTACGCGAGCGTGCTTGAGGAGGCGAAGCGCCTGGGCTACGCCGAGGCCCAGGAGTCGCTCGACGTCGAGGGCTGGGACACGGCGCACAAGGCCTCGATCCTCGCGTGGCTCGCCCACGGGGTCTGGGTCCGCCCGGAGCAGATGATCGTCGAGGGGATCGAGCGGATCACCCCCGCCGACTTTAAGAACGCCGCCTCGCTCGGCTACGGGATCAAGCTCCTCGGGATCATCACGCGCGACTTTGAGACGGACGAGATCAGCGTGCGCGTCCATCCGACGCTTTTGCCCGAGGGGAGCGTGCTCGCCCGGGTGAGCGGCGTCTTCAACGCGATCTCCGTCAGCGGGGACGTCGTGGGCACCACCGTCTACATCGGGCGCGGGGCGGGGCAGGACGCGACCGCGAGCGCGGTCATCAGCGACATCACCGACGCGGTCGCCCTCCTCCTGCACGGCAAGGGGGCCCACTTCATGGGCGAGGAGCTGCCGCCCGCGTCCAGGGGCGCGCGCATGGCCCCTCCCGAGAGAATCCGCGGGCGCTACTACGTGAGGCTGACGGTGGCCGACCGGCCGGGCGTCCTCGCCCGGGTCGCCACCATCATGGCGCGCAACCGCATGAGCATCGCCAGCGTCATCCAGAACCCCTCCGAGCGGCCGGGATCGGCCTCGCTCGTCCTCACCACCCACGAGAGCGACGAGCGCTCGGTGCGCGCGGCGCTGCGCTCGCTCTGCGCGCTTGGCAGCGTGCGCGAGGAGCCGCTTCTCCTGCGGATCGGCGACCTCGAGGACTAGGGCGCCACCACCCCCCGCTTCCACCATGCCCCGAATCGTCCAGAAATACGGCGGAACCTCCGTAGGCGACGTCGAACGGATCAAGAAGGTCGCCGAGCGGATCAAGGCCGCCCGCGAAGAGGGAAACGAGGTCGTCGTCGTATTGTCGGCGAGGGCGGGCCTCACCAATGAGCTGATTGCGCGCGCCAAGGGGCTCTGCGCGGAGCCGAGCGAGCGCGAGCTCGACCAGCTGCTCGCCATCGGGGAGCAGGAGAGTGTGGCCCTGATGGCGATGGCGCTTCACGGGATCAAGGTGCCCGCCGTAAGCTACACCGGCGCGCAGGCCGGCATCTTCACGGACGGGGTCCACACCAAGGCCAAGATACGGACGGTCGACCCGAAGCCGGTCGTCAAGGACCTGGACCTGGGCCGGGTCGTGATCGTCGCCGGCTTCCAGGGGATCGACGACGACGGCCAGATCACGACGCTGGGCCGCGGGGGCTCGGACCTGACGGCGGTGGCCCTGGCCGGGGCGCTCAAGGCCGACGTCTGCGAGATTTACACCGATGTCGACGGGGTCTACACGGCCGATCCCCGTGTCGTCAAAAACGCCCGCAAGCTCCCCGAGATCTCGTACGACGAGATGCTGGAGCTGGCCTCCTCGGGCTCCAAGGTGATGCAGTCGCGCTCCGTAGAGTTCGCCAAGAAGTTCGGCGTCGTTTTTGAAGTCCGCTCCTCGTTCAACCACAACCCAGGGACAATCGTGAAGGAAGAAGTCGCCTACATGGAACAGGTCGTCGTCCGCGGTATCGCCGCCGACAAGGACCAGGCCAAGGTCATCGTCAGCAACATCCCGGACAAGCCGGGCTCCGCAGCGAGTGTCTTCCGGGGCCTGGCCGACGCCAACGTCATTGTCGACATGATCGTCCAGACGGCCGGGCGCCACGGGGTCGCGAACCTGACGTTCACCGTGCCCGAGACCGACACCGCACGCGCCGTCAAGGCCTTGGAGCCCGTGCTGGCCGGCATCGGCGGCGGCCAGGTGACCATGCACCAGCACATCGCGAAGATCTCGGTCGTCGGCGTCGGCATGAAGACGCACAGCGGCGTCGCCGCGACGCTCTTCCAGGCCCTGGCCGGGGCGGGGATCAACATCGACCTGATCAGCACCTCCGAGATCAAGATCTCCGTCGTCGTGGACCTCGACCGCGCCGACGATGCCGTCCGCGTGGCCCACGCGGCGTTCGGCCTCGACAAGCTGTAGCACCGGCTTGGGGCGCATGCGCTACGTCTCGACACGCGGCCTGGCCCCCCCCGTGGGCTTTTCGGAGGCCGTGGCCGCGGGCCTGGCGCCCGACGGCGGGCTCTTCGTCCCCGAGTTTCTCCCCGACCTCTCGGGGGAGCTCGCGGCGCTGGGCGCGCTCCCGTACCCCGAGCTGTGCGCCCGCTTCCTCGGGAGGTTCGCCACCGACATCCCCGCGCCGGAGCTCGGCGAAGTGGTCGCGCGCTCGTACGGCGCGTTCGACAGGCCCGAGGTGGCGCCGCTCCTCGAGCTCTCGGGCGGCCTCCACGTGCTCGAGCTCTTTCACGGACCGACGCTCGCCTTCAAGGATTTGGCGCTCCAATTGCTCGGCAACCTCTACGCAAGGCAGTGCGCGGTCCGCGGGGAGACGATCAATGTCCTCGGTGCCACGTCCGGGGACACGGGCGCGGCGGCGATCCACGGGCTAAGCGGGAAGACGGGCACCGCCATCTTCATCCTCTACCCCGACGGCAGGGTCTCGCCGCTTCAGGAGCGCCAGATGGCCTGCACGGGCGCCGCAAACGTCCACGCGCTCGCGCTCAGCGGCTCCTTTGACGACGCCCAGGCGGTCCTTAAGGCGCTCTTTGCCGACGGGGCGTTCCGTTCGCGCCACCGGCTCTCAGCGGTCAACTCGATCAACATCGCGCGCATCCTCGCCCAGTGCGTCTACTACCTCCACGCGTGGCTGCGGCTTCCCGCGGCGGAGCGCCGCACCGCCGAGTTCGTCGTCCCCACCGGGAACTTTGGCAACGTGCTGGCGGGCTGGATGCTCCAGAAGATGGGAGTCCCGATCCACGGCTTCCGGGTGGCGACGAACCAGAACGACATCCTGCACCGGCTCTTCACGAGCGGCGACTACCAGGTTGGCGCGGTCCGCCCGAGCCTGGCGCCATCCATGGACATCCAGGTCGCCTCGAACTTCGAGCGCTTCATGTACTACAGCCTGGGCCGCGACGGCGACCGGGTGAGGGCGGTCATGGCCGAGATAGCCTCGAAGGGCCGGTACCGCTTCTCCGGGTTCGACCGGGACACCTTCTCCTCGTCGCGGTGCACCGACGCGGAGATCCCGGAGGTCATCCGCCAGGTTTACCGCGCGTACGGCTACATTGTCGACCCCCACACGGCCTGCGCCTTCAAGGGGCTCGACCCCTCGCGGCCGAGCGTCGTCTTGGCGACCGCCCACCCGGCGAAGTTCCCCGAGACGATCCGGGCCGCGATAGGCGTGGAACCCACCCATCCGTCGCTCGAGGCGCTCAAGGGCCTGCCGATGGTCCGCCACAAGATTGTGGCTGACGCGGCCGCAATACGTGGCTTCATCGAGTCCCGCGCCATCTGACGGCCCTAAGCATCATGCCCCCACGCGAAATAAGGATCTACGACACCACCCTGCGGGACGGGACCCAGGGGGAGGGCATCAGCTTCTCGGTCGCGGACAAGCTGCTCGTCGCGCAGCGCCTGGACCAGTTCGGGGTCGACTACATCGAGGGCGGCTTCCCGGGCTCCAACCCGCGCGACATCGCGTTCTTCGCCGAGGCGAAGGACCTGAAGCTTAAGCACGCGAAGCTGGCCGCTTTCGGCTCGACCCGCAGGGCCGGATCAAAGGCCGACACGGACCCCCAGCTGCGGACGCTTCTGGAGAGCGGGATGCCGGTCATGACGATCGTGGGCAAGACCTGGCTCCTCCACGTGACCGAGATCCTGCGGACGACGCCGGAGGAGAACCTGGCGATGATCGAGGACTCGGTGCGCTACCTGAAGGCGCAGGGCCGCGAGGTGGTCTACGACGCCGAGCACTTCTTCGACGGGTACATGGACAACCCGCAGTACGCGCTTCGGACCCTCGAGGCCGCCGCGCGCGGCGGCGCCTCGAACCTGTCGCTCTGCGAGACCAACGGCGGGAAGCTGGTCCCCCAGGTCCAGTCGATCGTGGCCGACATTGTCGCGCGCTTCGGAGCGGGGCTTGTCGGGATCCACTGCCACAACGACAGCGGCCTCGGGGTCGCCGTCACCTTGGCCGGGGTCGACGCGGGCGCCACCTTGGTCCAGGGCACCGTGAACGGCTACGGCGAGCGCGTCGGCAACGCGAACCTGGTGACCATTCTGCCCAACCTGGCGCTCAAGATGGGCTGCACGATGACCTGCTCCCCGAATCTGGCGCAGCTGCGGGACCTCTCGCTCTTCTTCGACGAGCTGGCGAACCTGCGGCCCAACCCGAAGGCCCCGTTCGTCGGGCAGTCGGCGTTCGCCCACAAGGGGGGTCTCCACGCCAACGCCGCGCAGAAGGTCGCGCGAAGCTACGAGCACATCGACCCGACCCTGGTCGGCAACCGCACCCGGGTCCTCGTCTCCGACATGGCCGGGCGCAGCAGTCTCGCCCTCAAGGCGAGGGAGTTCGGGATCGAGCTCGACGAGAAGAGCCCGGAGTTGAAGGGGCTGATCGAGGAGCTTAAGGAGCGCGAGTTCCGCGGCTATGAGTACGAGGCCGCGGACGCCTCGTTTAAGCTCCTGGTCGGCAGGATGCTCGGCCACAAGAAGGACTTCTTCGAGGTCGAGGGCTACCGCGTCATCGTCGAGCGCCACGGCGGCGAGATCTGGTCCGAGGCCACCGTCCGCGTGAAGGTGGACGGCGAGTCGGTCCACACGGTCGCGGAGGACTCGGGGCCGATCGGCGCCCTGGACAAGGCGCTGCGCCTCGCCCTCGAGAAGACCTTCCCCCAGCTGCGCGAGATGCGCCTGCGCGACTTCAAGGTGCGCATTTTGGAGGGCAACGAGGGGACCGGCTCCAGGACGCGCGTCCTCGTGGAGAGTGGCGACGCCCACTCGGTCTGGGGAACGGTGGGCGTAAGCGACAACATCATCGACGCGTCGTGGGAGGCGCTCCGGGAGGCGGTTGAGTACCGCCTCTCGATCACGCCGCGCGCCTAGCGGCGCCCACAAGGAGACTCAGTCGGCGCGGTCGCCGTAGAGGACGCCCCGGCCGCCGGTTCCGAAGTAGACGCGCCCGTAGATGCGCGGGTCCCCGCTAAGGGCCCGCATCTGGCCGAAGCCGTGCTGCGGGTCGCTAATGCGTACCCAGGACGCCCCGGCGTCGTCCGAGCGGAAGAGACCCTCGACGCCCGACACCTTGCCGACAAGGAAGACGGCGGGGCTCGTGCGGCCGGGCGCCGCTTTGCCGAAGGCGACCAGCTGCGCCTGGACACCGCTTGCGGCGGCCGCGGAGGCGCCCGAGTTCGTGGAATGCAGGAGTGCCTCGCCCGCGACGACCCAGAACTCGCCCTCGCGCCCGGGGACAGCGGCGAGCCTGCCGGGCGCCGGGCCCCAGCGCCCCTTCACGACAGGAAGGCCCCCGCCCACGGCCCTGAAGCTGCGCGCCCCGTCGGTGCTCACGACAATCGTGCCGGCCTCCGTGTCGTAGGCGTAGAACTTCAGGGGATTCACGGTGTCGGCCACGACCGCCAGGTTCACGGAGCCGCCGACGCAGGGATACCACGTGGCGCCCCGGTCGAGGGTGAAGTGGGGGGCGACCCCGGTCGGCGACCAGACGATCGTCCTCGCGTCCGGGGAAATTGCGATCGGGCCCTCGCCCCGCCAGTACGCTCCGACCGTCCCGGGGGGCTCCGCTGCAAACGCCTTCCAGGTGGCCCCCCCGTCGGTCGAGAATGCCCCCGTGACCAGGTCGTTCCTGTAGGTGTTCCCCGAGCGGACGACCATCTCCGGGTGCCCCCAGGCAAACGCCATGCTGGAGGTGTCCTTGAAGGCCGGGGTCCCGAACCGGCCCCGCGGGGGCGAGACCGACAGGTCGTCGTGCCTGAACCCGTCGACGTCGTCGACGCCGCTCAGCAGGTGCGGGCCGCTCGGCGGGCTTAGGAGCACGGTCGGCACGGTCTCCTCAATCCCCTGGTCGTCAAAGTTCCAGCGCGTCGCCTTGCCCGCGTCCGAGTCCCGGAGGTTGCGGGTCACCCAGATCCCGAACCCGGTGGTGAAGATCGCGTGGTCCGGGTCGAGCGGGTCGATCTCCACGTCGCTTATCCAGTGCCGGTTCATCGGCGCCGTGTAGGGCGCCGAAGCGTGGTCCCACTGCGCGTGCTCCAGGAGCGCTACCCAGGTCCTGCCGCCGTCCGTCGTGCGAAAGATCTCGTCCAGGGGGTAGTAGTGGTTCCAGGTGGCCGCGAGGACGGTCTCGGGGTGCTCCGGGTCGACCGCGACCGCGCCATATCCGAAATGCCGCGCGCCCTCGGGCTTCTCTGGTGTAATATCGGTCCAGGCCCCGGAGGCCGTGTCGAGCTTCCAGACGGCCCCGTCGGTCATCGAGTTCGGTCCGGGCTCGCTCCCGTAGCTCACATACAGGATCCCGGCGGCGCTGAGCGCCGAGCGGGTCGGGCGTAGCCCGAGCGGCTGCCCCGGGACGGCCGCCCAGGTCGCCCCGGCGTCCGTGCTCCTATAGAGGCTCGCGCCGGGGGTCGAGACGGCGGCGTAGACGACCGCCGTCGGCTCGCCGCGCCTTCCGCCGCGCCCGTCAAAGCGGATCAAGTTGATTCCCGTCCTCTGGGCCGGGAACGTGCGGCCCCCGTGGTGCTGCTCCGGGAGAACCTCGTCGACCTGCGGGAAGGAGGAGAGCCGGGTCCAGGTGGCCCCGCGGTCGGCGCTTCGCCAGAGGCCCGCACTTCGGGTGCCAAGGAGGAGCACCCGGCCGTCGTTCGGGTCGACCGCGAGGCGCTCGCCGTTGCCCCGGCCGGCCTCGTTGGCGCCGAACTTGAAGGGCACGGGGGTGCGCTCCCATGTCCGCCCGTAGTCGCCCGAACGCAGGACCTCGCCGTTGCTGGCGCCGGGATTGTTGTAGGTCCCGGCGGCAACGTAGACCCGCCCGGCTTCCGACGGGTCGCAGGCGAGGCTCTCCACGCCAAAGAGGTTCCAGTCCGTCTGGTTCACCCAGTCGAGGAGCGGCGTCCACGGGCCGCCAGAACTGTCCCTGCGATAGGCCCCGCCGACGTCGGTGCGCACGTAGACAAGCCCCTTCTCGGCGGGGCTAAAGATGATCCCCGTCACGAAACCGCCCCCGCCGAGGGTGACATTGTGGAACACGTAGCGCTCCGTGGAGGGCACGGGCCCAGCGGCCGCGCCCGAACCCGTAGCCACGGCGAGGGCGAGCGACAGGGCCGCCGCAAAGGAGGTGAAGGGTAGGGCGAGTCGGGGTTTCATGGGGGAGAGGGGAAGATTCGTGCGGGCCGGGAGAAGCGACTCGCGCGCCTTTTAGAGGATCGGCGCCAGGAGCCTGCAGACGTCCTCGGCGATGCTCGTCACCAGGTGGCGCCTGCGGACGATCGGGGGCGTGCACTGGGTCAGCACGTCGGCAATCCACGCCCGCACCGCGGCCACCTCGGGCTCCGTGTAGATAAGGACCCCCACCTCGAAGTTCACGAAGAGGCTCCGCAGGTCGAAGTTCGGCGACCCGAAGAGCGCGACGCGATCGTCCATGACGATCGCCTTGGCGTGGAGCATCCCCCCGTTGTAGACCAGCACGTGGCCCCCGGCCTTGGTCAGCTCGCGGGTGAAGTTGCGCCGCGCGAAGTCCGTCACGGGATGGTTCGACTTGGCCGGAACGATGAGGGTCACGTTGCAGCCGGCGCGCGCCTTCACGATCATCGAGCGCAGGAGCACCTCGTCCGGGATGAAGTAGGGGGTCACGATCTGCAGGCTGTGCTCGGCCTGCTGGATCATCGCCACAATTCCCTCGTAGAGCGGGTCGCCGGGCACGTCCGGGCCGCTCGCGACCACCTGGAGCTCGCAGGCGCCGCGGATCGGGGCGCCTCCCGCCTGGGCGTCCTCCCTCACCTTGTCCTGGGGCTGGCGCGCCACGAAGCACCAGTCCGCGATGAACACCTCGCCGAGCACGACGGCGCCGGGGCCCTCGATCACGGCGCCAAAGTCGCGGAAGCGGTTGGGGTAGGGGCCCGCCCCCATGTAATCGAGCGCGATGTTGCGGCCGCCGACGATCGCCGTGACGCCGTCAAAGATCGCGATCTTGCGGTGGCTTCGCAGGTTCGCGGAGCCGCGCGAGGTGAACGGAAGGACCGGCATGAAGCGGCCCACCTCGCCGCCGGCCTTGCGGATCGGGTCCACGAATCCCCGGGAGGACAGGAAGCAGCCAAGGGCGTCCAGGAGGAGCCGCACCTTGACGCCCTCCCGCGCGCGCTGCGCCAGCAACTCCACGATGCGCCGGCCGGTCGCGTCGCGGCTCAGGATGAAGGTCGCGATGTGGATCGAGCGCTTCGCCGCCAGGATCTGGCGCTCGAGCTCGGCAAAGTCCTCCTCGCCCGTCAGCAGGAGCCGGATCTTGTTCCCCCCGACGGGCTCGAAGCCGCCCGCGGCCGCGACTGTCTTTGCGACCGGCGCGAAGACGTGGGAGAGCTCCGCCACACAGATCTTAGGGACGACGGGGACGAGCGCCGTCTTGTTCTTCGCCATGCGGCGCAGCTTGCGGCCGCCGAGGAGGAGATAGAGCGGCACCCCGAGCCACGGGATAAAGACGATGACGAGGAGCCACGCGAACGTGTTGGCGGGCGCGCGGCGTTCGTTCACGAGTTTAGCCACCAGGAAGAAGGCCAAGAGGAAACCGGCGACTGTGGCGAGGTGGGCCAGGAAGCCGCCGGGGGCGATTCGGTTCAGGTATTGGCTGAAGGCCGTCATGCAGGTCCTTGGGCTATGCCTAGGCATGGGTGGCCCGGGGCACAAGCGCCGAGCTACGGGGCGCGCCGCCGAGCGGCCTCGCGCGCCGCGGCCCAAAATGGACCTTGACGGAACCCGGCGCTCGTGAATGTTTCGGCGTTTGCGATGGTGGAGTTGAGCAGTGGTCGCTCCGTTGACTGTAAATCAACCGCCTTTGGCACCGTTGGTTCGAATCCAACCTCCACCACCATTCTCAAACCGGCGAACACGCCGGCTGGGCTAGGCCGGTAACCTAAGGGAGCTTCCTGCGGAGAACACCATGGCAGGAAGGATCTTGCGGAGCTTGGCGTCGGTTGGAATTGCACCTTTGGGGGTCGAGGCGCCGTTCACAAGCGAAAGCTTTAGGGACCCCGCCATGCTCCAGGCGGTCCATTCGCACCCATTCACGTCGATACTGAGCTACCGGTTGGACGCGTGAAAGATCTTCACCCCGGGGTCATCTCGCTTGGGCAACCCCTGACGCGGGTGGCCGGGCTACGTAGTTCCCCCTTTTGACGCGGGGGTCCTGCGCACCCATCGTCCCCTCACAGCTTCAACTTTGGCATGGGTTATCATAGGGATCCACCCTGCACGACAGACTTCTTGGGGAGAACGAATTCGTGCAGGGTGGCCTGCGGTTCCCGCAAAGCACGCCTCCGGTTTTCGGGAGGCGATTTCGACGGGTTCTGCGATTACCGTTTCTGGACCCTGTGATTCTATCGTCAAACAAGGTCCGCCCCGCGGGGCGATGTTGACTAACTTTTAGCAGCATTTTGGCTCCGGAGGATGCGGACGCGACGCATCAGGCCTGCGGTAATCGTTTGACCCCGTGGCGGTTCAGCAATTCCTTGGGCGAAGGCGCCAGGGCCGATGCGCACCCCCGGCCCCGCCTTCCGCCCCCTCCCATGATCTCCGAGATTCGCTACGTCCTGCGGTCGCTCAGGCGCCGCAAGGGATTCGCCAGTGTCACCATCCTGACGCTCGCCCTCGGGATCGGGGCGGCCACGGCGGTCTATTCGATGATGCAGTGGGCCCTGTTCTACGAGCCGGCGTCCTCAAAGGGTCTCTACCAGATAGGGGAAAAGCAGAAGGACCAACCGGTCATCTTCTTTCTTTGGGTGCCCTTCTACAAGGCGTACAGCGCGCAGACCCAGGTCTTCTCGGAACTTTGCGCCACGGCGACCGACGCCGGCAACGTGGTGGTCGATGGCAAGCCCGTATCCATCTTCTCGGAAGCCGTCACCCCGAATTTCTTCAGCGTGCTGCGCGTCTCGCCGCTACTCGGGCGCGCCTTTCTCCCGTCGGAGGCGGTGAGCGGGCGCGACAATGTCGTGGTCGTGTCCCATAATTTCTGGAAGAAGCACCTGGGAGGGACCAAGGACGCACTGGGGCGGCAGATCAAGGTCGATGAGAAGGTCTGCACGGTGGTCGGCATCCTCAGGGAGGGAGAGAAGTTTCCCGTCTTCAGCTCGGCGGACATCTTTAGGCCGATGGTCCTGCGCGAGAATCCCAATCAGCCGTGGGACCCGATGCTTGTGGTCCTCGGGCGCCTTCGGCCGGGCGTCACCCGCCCGCAGGCCGAAGACGCCCTGGCAAGGGCCAAGATTGAGGGAAACTCGGACTTCATGCAGTGGGTTGGGACGCTTCGGCCGGCGCTTTCCACGACCGAAGACATCCGAAGCACGTTCAACCCGCAGCTCCACTGGGCGCTCCTCGGGGCGGTGGCGTTTCTCTATGCGATCGCGTGCCTGAACGCGTCCAACCTGATTCTGGTGCATTTTCTGGGAAAGCGAACCGAGATCAGCGTGCGGATGTCCCTCGGAGGCGGCCGCTGGGGAATCCTGCGGCTGCTGTTTATCGAGACCGTTTGCCTCTGCGCCGGCGGGGCGCTGCTCGGCGCCGTGGTCGCGAACTGGCTCATCCCGCTCCTCTCGTTCCTGGCCGGCAACAGCGATCCCGAACGCAGCTGGAGTAGCTGGATCCTCGGGTGGGACACCTACTTCGTCCTGGCGGGACTCACCCTTCTGACCGGCGCCCTGATAGCGGTCGCTCCAGGCGTGCAGCTGCTGCGGGCCAACATCCTCGCCGGACTCAAGGGCGGGGGAGGCTCGTTGGGCGAGAGTCCCGGGCTCGCCCGAATTAGGGGCACTTTCGTCGTCCTGCAGGCGACCTTCGCCGTCATCCTGCTCGTGGGCGCGGGCCTCATGATCCGGTCGTTCCAGCACCTGGGGGACGTGCAGGTTGGTTTCAATCCCGCCCACCGGGTGAAGATGCAGCTCGGCTACCCGCGGGACTACAAGACGGCGCCGGAGGAGCGCATGGCGCTCCTGGAGCGCACCAAGGCCGCGCTGCTGCGTGTGCCCACCGTCTCCTCGGTGGCGTACGGCTCCGACTCGCTCCTCGCGGGCTACGACTCCGTGGAACTCAACGTGGAGGCGAAGGACGGATCGTCGACCAAGATCAAGGCCGTGTACGTTTCCTCGGACTACGGGGAGGCCGGGGGCGTCGTGCTGAAGCGGGGCCGATGGCTGGCGCCCGACACCAAGGGGGAGATCCTGATCAACGAGGCCTACGCCCGCGCGCGGTTTGGCGCCGCCGACCCGGTCGGCCAATACATCCGCTCCGCGGGCTCCGACGCAAAGGCCCGCGGCTGGCTGGTCGCCGGTGTCGTGGGCGACGTCCGAGAAAAGGTCCGCGACGAGCCGGTGTTCAAGATCTACATGCCGATCAAGTGGTCCCCTAACGTCGCCACCAGCTTCTTCCTTCGCATGACCGGGGAGCCGAGCGGCGAGATGCTCGGCAGGCTCACGCAGGCCCTCTACGCCTTCGACCCGAGGATCGTCACCTATTACTCGGTCCCCATGACCGAGCTGCGGAACCGCCAGCTTTACAATGAGCTCCTCGCTCTCTCGGTCCTAAGGGTCCTCGCCTGCATCGCAACGGCCCTCGCCGTCGTGGGCCTCTTCTCGGTGCTGGCCTACACGGTCGACCGCAGGATGCCCGAGTTCGGGATCCGCATGGCGCTTGGGGCCACCCCGGGGGACCTGGTCGCTCTCGTCATGCGCCGGGGCATCGCGCTCACGGCGCTCGGCATCGCGCTCGGTATCGCCGGGGCACTGGCGCTCACACAGTTCCTTAAGAGCCTTCTCTTTGAGACGCCGAACTCCGACCCGGCCGTGATTGCGGCCGTGAGCGCGCTTCTCCTCCTGTCGGCCGTCGCCGCGTGCATCCTTCCCTCGGTCAGGGCGAGCAAGCCGGACCTGGTGAGCCTGTTGAAGAGCGATTAGCGCTGAGGCGCGCTACCGCAGGACCTGCTCCGTCGCCGGGTCGAAGAGGTGCGCGTGGGTCAGGTCGAACGTGACCTGGACCCTCTGCCCCGCGTCGAAGCGGTCCGTGGGGTTCACCCGGGCGATGAAGGAGGTCTTGCCCGTGTCCAGGTAGAGGAGCGTCTCGGAGCCCATCGGCTCGGAGACCTCGACCCGGACCTCCGCCGTGGGGCCGCCCCCGGCCGATCCCATCGTGAGGGAGTCGTGGATGGCCTCGGGCCTAATCCCGAAGACGACCGCCTTGTCCAGGTACGCCGACGACCGGGCGGCCAGCTTCTCGTCCAGCGCCACCGTGAGCGGCGCCGCCGGGTTGTCCTCGACAAAGGAGACGTGGCCCGCCGCCCTGCGCAGCGAGCCCCTGAAGAAGTTCATGGGCGGGGAACCGATGAATCCCGCCACAAAGAGGTTGTCCGGGTGGTTGTAGAGCTCGAGGGGCTCGGCCACCTGCATGATGTTGCCGTCCTTCATGACGCAGATGCGGTCGCCCATGGTCATCGCCTCGACCTGGTCGTGGGTCACGTAGATCATCGTCGCGCCGAGGCGGGCGTGCAGCTTGGAGATCTCGGTCCTTGTCGACACGCGCATCTTCGCGTCGAGGTTGGAAAGCGGCTCGTCAAAGAGGAACACCTTGGGCTTGCGCACGATGGCCCGGCCGAGCGCCACCCGCTGGCGCTGCCCGCCGGAAAGGGCCTTCGGCTTGCGGCCGAGGTAGCTCTCGAGGCCCAGCATGGTCGCGGCCTCGCGCACCCGCAGGTCAATGTCGGCCTTCGGGAACTTCCGCAGCTTCAGCCCAAACGCCATGTTCTCGTACACGGTCATGTGCGGGTAGAGGGCGTAGTTCTGGAACACCATCGCGATGTCCCGGTCCTTCGGCAGCACGTCGTTCACGATCGTGCCCCCGATCCTGACGGTGCCCTCCGAGATCTCCTCAAGCCCCGCGATCATGCGCAGCGTGGTCGACTTCCCGCACCCCGAGGGCCCGACCAGCACCATGAACTCCCGGTCCTCGATCGCGAGCGTGATCCGCTTCACCGCCGTCACGCCCGGGCCGCCCTTCTCGGGAAAGGTCTTGGTTAGGTTTTCGAGTAGGACCTGAGCCATAGGGGGGGTGGAGTCGCCTTGTTCCTGCCCGCAATTTCCTACGAAAATGCGCCTTGCAAGGGGATTTACGGGTAAACAGAACGAATGCTCGGCGCTGGCAATCCCAAAGATCGCCCGCAATAAACCCTTGCTGGTCCGCCTCGTGCGTTTTCCCTCGCGCCCGGGAGGAGTCCGGCGCCCCTCGCCAAACCCACATGCCGCCCAAGCCCCTCACTTTCCCCGAGACCTTCGTCTGGGGCGTCGCGACGGCGGCTCCGCAGATCGAGGGCGCCGCCTTCCTGGACGGCAAGGGCGAGTCGATCTGGGACCGCTTCTCGCGGATCCCGGGGAAGGTGCGCAGCGGGGACACCCTCGACGTGGCCTGCGACCACTACCACCGCTTCCGCGAGGACTTTGCCCTCATGCAGGCGCTCGGCGTCCGCAACTACCGGCTCTCGATCGCATGGCCGCGGATCTACCCCTCGGGCGACGGCGCGCCGAACCCGGCGGGCCTCGACTTCTACCACCGCCTCTTCGACTCGATGGCGGAGAACGGCATCACCCCCTGGGTGACGCTCTTCCACTGGGACCTGCCCCAGGCGCTGGAGGACCGTGGGGGGTGGCCGAGCCGTGTCGTCGTCGACGCCTTCGCGCGCTACGCGGACACGGTCGTCCGGGCGTTCGCCGGGAAGGTGAAGCACTGGTTCACGACGAACGAGATCCGCTGCTTCACCGACTTCGGCTACGGCCCCGGCGGGCACAACCGGGCCCCCGGGCGGGTCGAGTCCGCCCGCGTCGTCAACCAGACCTTCCACAACGCGCTCCTGTGCCACGGGCACGCCGTGCGGGCCGTACGGGCCCACGGGGGCCCGGGCGCCCGGGTCGGGCTTGCGGACAACTGCGACGCGTGCGTCCCGGTGACCGAGACCGCGGCCGACATCGAGGCGGCGAACGCCTGGTTTGTCGACGGCAACCAGAACGTCATCGACCCCATCTACCGCGGCCACTACGCGGACGCGTACCTGCGGCGGATCGGCGGCGACGCGCCCCATGTGGCCCCGGGGGACTTTGAACTCATCGGAGCCCCCACCGACTTCCTCGGGCTCAACCTCTACACCGGCTCGTTTGTGCGCGCCTGCGCCGGGGCCCGCTACGAGGTCCTGGCGCTCCCACCGAACTACTGGCACGCCGACGGGAACTGGCTCAAACTCACCCCGCAGATCATGTACTGGGCCACCCGCTTCTCCAAGGAGAACTACGCACCCAAGGAGATCTACATCACCGAGAACGGCTGCGGCTATGACGACGAGCCGGTCGTGGGCGGCGAGGTCGTCGACCTGCACCGGCGCGAGTTCCTGCGCCTGTACCTGGGCGAGCTCCACCGGGCGATCGGGGAGGGCGTGCCGGTGCGCGGCTACTTCGTCTGGTCGTTCCTCGACAACTTCGAGTGGAACGACGGCTACACGCGCCGCTTCGGGATCGTCCACGTGGACTTCGCGACGCAGCGGAGGACCCCGAAGCTTTCGGCTCGCTATTTCTCCGGGATCATCCGGCAGAATGGGCTCCCATGAGCCTGTACGGCATCGACCTGGGCGGAACGAAGATCGAGGGGGCCGTCATCGACCCCAAGAGGCCGGACCGCGCGCTCTGCCGGCTTAGGGTGCCCACCGAGAGCCGCAGGGGCTACGACCACGTCATCGGCCAGATCGTCCGGCTGGTGGGGATGCTCGAGCGCGAGTCCGGCACCCGGCGGCCCGCCTGCATCGGATTCGGGACCCCCGGCGTCGTCGACCCCGGCACCGGGCTCATGAAGAACTCCAACAGCCTCTGCCTGAACGGCCGGCGGCTGCGCGAGGACCTGGGCGCGGCCCTCGGCGTCGAGGCGCGGACAGCGAACGACGCCAACTGCTTCGCGCTCGCCGAGGCGCTGCTCGGCGCCGGACGCGGCCGGGGGGTCGTCGTCGGGCTCATCCTCGGGACCGGCTGCGGCGGGGGAGTCGTCGTCGGCGGCCGGGTCCTCGAGGGCCTGCACGGGATCGCGGGCGAGTGGGGCCACAACCCGATGCGCGGCGAGCGCACCCCGTGCTACTGCGGCCACGCGGGCTGCGTCGAGACCGTGATCTCCGGCACGGCGCTCGAGCGCTACTACCGGGAGCGCACCGGCCGGGACCTGCGCCTGCCCGAGATCGTGGTGCGCGCCGCCTCGGGCGAGCGGCCCGCCCGGCAGACGCTGCGCAGGCTCCAGGCAAAGTTCGGGGAGGCGATCGCGGCGCTCATCAACATCGTGGACCCCGACGCCGTGGTCATCGGAGGCGGGGTGGGCAACATTGGTCTCCTTTACGAGGACGCGACGCGCGAGGCCGTCCTCCGGCACGTCTTCAACACGAGCGTCCGCACCGAGTTCCTGCGGCCCGCCCTTGGCGACAGCGCGGGGGTCTTCGGCGCGGCGATGCTCAGCGCCGGGTCCAGATCCGAAGCGAGGCCAGGAGGAAGTCCTCCAGCGCCGCCGAGTCGTTCAGGTTGACCCGCAATAGGCCCGCCGACCGCTCGAGTGCGTCGACCGCGGACGCCAGCTGACGGCGGGCCCCCTCGTCGCCGGCTTGGAGGAGCTCCCGGGCGTGCGCGTTCGTCGCCTCCTCGATCCCGGCGAACATCCGCAGCCTTAGGCCCACGGAGATCTCGGCCTCGAGCGCAATGATCTCGTCCTCGTCCAGGGCCTCCGCGAGGCCCTCCTTGCGGCGGACACCCTCCGCCGCCGACGCCTTGTCGAGCATCGAGGCGTACCGGGCCAAAAGCCCGTAGACGGTGAAGATCCCGTCCGCGGCCGCGCGGCCCGCGGCGACCCCCTCCGCGAGGCGCCTTAGCCACGCACGGTAGTCGCCGAGCCAGGCCTCCCATCCCGCGACCCGCACCGCCGAGGCTAGTCCCGGGAAGCGAAAGTGCAGCACCCGGCTGCGGATCGTCGGCAGGAGCGCGTAGGGCCTCGCGGTCAGGAGCACGATGGTCGTCGCCGCCGGCGGCTCCTCGAGCGTCTTTAGTAGGATGTTCGCCGCCACCGGATGCAGGCGGTCGGCGTCGTGGAAGATGACGACCTTGTGCTTTGAGAGGGTCGACATGACGTTCACCCGCCCCACGAGCTCGCGAACGGCCGGGGCGCCGATCTGGCGCGATCTTCCGGCCGGGCGGATCTGGAAGCAGTCCGGATGGCGGTCGGGAGGGTAGGGCGACGGCGCCGCCGACCCCGAATTGAGGAGCCTGTCCGCCAGCGCAAGGCCGGCCGCCGAGAGCCCCTCCGGGTCGTCGCCCGCCAGAAGCAGGCTGTGCGGCAGGCGGCCGCGCCCGATCGCCCGCTCGATCACCTCGACGGCGGGTGTGCCCGCAAGGGCGGGCGGCCAGGGGACCGCGGCCGCAGTCATCAGGCGATCCGGGGCCTGACCGCTTCCCAGATCCGCTTCTCGGTCGACGCCTCGTCCTTCGACCCGTCGACGACAACGAAGCGCGAGGGCATGCCCTTGGCGAGGACCAGGTAGCCGTCGCGGATCTTGTTGTAGAAATCGATGTTCTCGCGCTCCATGCGGTCGGGCAGGTCCGACGCCCGCTGGCGGATGCGCGCAAGGCCGAGCCGGGTCGGCACATCGATCACGATCGTCAGGTCGGGCATGACGTTGCCCACGGCGAAGCGGTTGATCTGGTTCACGGGATCCGCGGCCAGGTTGCGGCCGATGCCCTGGTAGACGGTCGACGAGTCGAGGTACCGGTCGCTCAGGACGATCGCCCCCCGCATGAGCGCCGGGGCGATGACCTCGCGCACGAGCTGGGCCCGCGAGGCGGCGAAGAGCAGCAATTCCGTCTCCGGGCACATCTCGTCGCCCTTCGAATTGTGGACGATGATATTGCGGATCTGCTCGCCGATCTCGGTGCCGCCCGGCTCGCGCACGGTGACCACGTCGCGCTTCAGCGTCTGAAGGCGGTTGGCGAGGCGCGCAATCTGCGAGCTCTTCCCGCTCCCCTCGGAGCCCTCGAACGAGATCAGTGTGCCGGCGAGTTTCGTCTTCGAAGCCATTGGCCGGGGAGCTTGGGGAAAATCGCGCCCTTTGGCGAGGAAGCTTTGAAATCCATTGGACGAACCCCGAAAATCATCCAACGATCGGGCCATGTTCGTGCATTTCGCCCCCCTTCTCGCGACGACCAACATTATCGAGGTGTTCGAGCACTGCGATCCGGTCGGCCAGGTCATCACCGGCGGCCTGGCCGTGTTCAGCGTGATCGCGTGGGCCGTCATGCTCGGCAAGCGCAACGAGCTCAACGCGCTGCGCCGCCTGAACCTCGCGTTCGAGCGGCACCTGCGCGACCAGAAGAATCTCCTCGAGCTCCCCGAGTCCCTGCGCGAGCGCCGCGACATCCCCTACGCCGACCTCTTCGGCGACGCCGTCGAGGCCTACTGGAAGGCGGCCTCGATCGGCAAGGAGAAGGGCATGGACACGCTGCGCTTCCGCCTGGAGCACGCCGAGAACGCCCTGCAGAGGGCGCTTGCGCGCCAGACGCTGCGCTACGAGTCCAACATGGTGTTCCTCGCGTCGATCGTCTCGGGGGCGCCCTTCCTCGGCCTCCTCGGCACGGTCTGGGGCGTCATGACGGCCTTCAGCGCCGTCTCGGTCCAGCAGACGGCGAGCATCCAGACCCTGGCACCCGGGGTCTCGGCCGCGCTCCTGACGACCATCTCGGGGCTCTTGGTGGCGATTCCGGCGCTCTTCGGCTACAATATGCTCTTCGCGAACACCAAGAGGCTCATCACCGAGCTGGAGAACTACGCAAGCTCGCTCATGGACCGCATCGAGCTCGAGTCGGCGTGACCCGGCAGGCTTAAGGAAAACCCCCATGGCAAGGACCTTCAGGCGCCCCCGTCAGTCCCATCCCATCGCGGAGATGAACGTCACCAACCTGATCGACCTGGGCTTCACGCTCCTGATCATCTTCATGATCGCCACGCCGCTCATCAACCAGGAGCAGACGATCCCGGTGACGCTCCCCTCGGAGACGAAGAGCCAGCAGCAGAAGCCCGACCGGAGCACCCACTATGTCGCGATCTCGATCGACGCGAAGGGCAATATCTACCTGGACGAGCGGACGACCCCGGTCGGCCTGGCCGAGCTGCGGAGCCGCCTGAGGCTCTACGCCTCGGAGTCGAAGCCTCCCGTGGTGCGCATCCGCGGCGACGCGCACGTCCCCTATGAGAAGATCGTGGCGCTCATGGATGAGTTAAAGCAGGCCAATCTCCTGAAGTTCACGTTCGACACCCAGAGCATTTCGAAATGAGGGCCCAGTCTCCAGGCGCCTTCGGCCTGTCCGTGCTCCTCCACGGCGCGGTGGTGCTGCTGATTGGCTTCTTCAGCTACGCCGCGAGCAGCGTGGTCCAGGACTCCCCGAAGGTCCTCGAGCTGGTCGCCGGGGCCGGCGACAACTACATGGCGACCGAGGCGCCCGCGCTCGGGAGCCCCGGGGGGATAAAGCTCCAGGTGACTCCCGTCCCCCCCGCCGCGAAGCCGGAGCCGGCGCCGATCCAGGCCGCCCCGCCCGAGGCCGCGCCCAAGGCGCCGGCAAAGCCCGCGGCGACCGCCCCCTCGAAGCCCGTCGACTTGGTGAAGAGCCTCAACCGCGTCGAGCAGCGGCGCAAGGACCGCCTGGAGAAGAAGTACAAGGAGGAGGAGGAGCGGCAGGAGGCCCTGCGCAAGCAGGCGGAGGCCCGGGCGGCCAAGGCCGCGCGCATCGACGCCGAGGGGATCCGGGAGGGGGTCATCGGCGGGTCGACGGCGAACAAGGTCGGCGGCGCCGGAGGAAAGGCGCTCACCCGCGAGGAGGCCAGCGAGCTCGAGCTCTACTGGTCGGAGCTCCTGGCGAAGATCAAGGAGAACCATACGCCGCCCGAGGGTGTCAGCGACACGCTCGTCGCCCGCATGGAGTTCTTCGTCGCGGCCGACGGGTCCCTTTCCCACTTCCGGATCGTGTCCCCGTCGGGCAACCACGAGTTCGACCGCTCGGTGATCGAGGCGGGCGAGCGCACGCGCTCGATCGGGCCCCGCCCCGACGGGCGAAGCGAGACGGTCCAGATGACCTTCAAGATGCGCGAGGACGAAGCGCCGTAGGCGCCCGAAGCGTCCCCGGCGCCCCCCCCTATGCACCGAACCCCGCTCCTCTGCCTCGCCTGCCTGTCGCTGGCGCTCGCCGGCCCTGCGGCCGCGCAGACGCCGCCCTACAAGGATCCCGCGCAGCCGCTCGAGGCGCGCCTGGCGGACCTCCTCGGCCGGATGACCCTCGAGGAGAAGGTCGCCCAGCTCCAGGGTTTCCGCACCACCGACCCGCACGCCTTTGACGAGAAGGGCAACTTTGTCGGCGGCGCCGACGCCCCCGCGCTTGCCAACGGCGCAGGCTCCGTCTGGGCGTGGACGGGCACCCCCGACCGCTTCGCCCGCAACGCCCGCGAGCGGGTCGTGCGCATGAACTCGGTCCAGAAGTACATGGCCGAGAAGACGCGCCTCGGCATCCCGGTCTTCTCGTTCTCCGAGGCCGTGCACGGCTACATGGCCGCGGGGGCGACCAGCTTCCCGGCGGCCATTGCGCTCGGCAGCACGTGGGACCCCGCGCTCCTTGAGCGCGTCTTCGCGGCTGCCGCAGTGGAGGCGAGCGCGCGCGGCGTCCGCCAGGTCCTGGCGCCCGTCCTCGACCTCGCCCGCGACCCGCGCTGGGGCCGCTTCGACGAGTGCTACGGCGAGGACCCCTACCTGGTCTCCCGGATGGGCATGGCCGCGATCTACGGGCTGCAGGGCCGCGACATCCGGATCGGCCCCGAGCATGTCGCCGTGACCCTCAAGCACTTCGCGGGCCACGGCCAGCCCGAGGGCGGCCGCAACATCGCCCCCGTAGGCTACTCGGACCGCGAGTTCCGGGAGAACCACCTCTATCCCTTCGAGATGGCCGTCCGGGTGGCCCGCGCGCACTCGCTCATGGCCTCCTACAACGAGTGGGACGGCGTCCCGAACCATGTGAACCACAAGCTCCTGACCGACATCCTGCGGACGGAGTGGGGCTTTGACGGCTTCGTGATGAGCGACGGCGGCGGCATCGATGTCGTCTATGAGGACCACCACGCCGCCGCGGGCCCCGCCGAGGCCGGCGTCCTGAGCATCGAGGCCGGCGTGGACTACGACCTCGGGGGCAAGGGCCGGTGCTTCTCGACCCTGGCCGCCGAGGAGCGGGCCGGGAAGGTGTCGATGGCGGCGATCGACCGGGCGGCCGCCGGAGTCCTGCGCGTGAAGTTCCTCTGCGGCCTCTTTGACCGGCCCTACACGGATCCCGACCTCTCGGCGAAGGTGACCCACACCGACGCGCACCGGGCGCTGGCCCGCGAGGCGGCCGAGGAGGCCATGGTGCTCCTTAAGAACGAGCACCACACGCTCCCCTTCGACGCCGCCAAGTTAAAGACCCTCGCGGTCATCGGGCCCAATGCGGCCGAGGTCCACCTCGGCGGCTATTCCGCCGTGCCGATGGAGGGCGTGAGCGTCCTGCAGGGCATAAAAGACTTCGCGGGCGGCTCCTTCAAGGTCCTCTACGCGGAGGGGTGCAAGCTGACCGCCAACCATGCTTCGGGCTGGCTCGTGAACGAGAACCCCGTTCCCAACGACAGGGCCGACGACAGCCGCCTTATCGACGAGGCCGTGGACACGGCGCTAAGGAGCGACGCCATAGTCCTCGTCCTTGGAGAGAACGAGCTCTTGCGCCGGGAGGCGTGGAGCGAGGAGCACCTGGGCGACCGGGATACCTTGGACCTGGTCGGCCGCCAGCGCGAGCTCGCGGCGGCAGTCCTCGCCACGGGCAAGCCCGTGGCCGTTCTCCTCGTCAACGGAGGCCCCCTCACGGTCAGCTACCTCCAGGAGCACGCCCCGGCCATCATCGAGTGCTGGTACCTGGGGGAGGAGACGGGCCCGGCCGTGGCCGACGCGCTCTTCGGCAGGGTGAGCCCCAGCGGGAAGCTCACGGTCACCTTCCCGCGCTCGGTCGGCCAGCTGCCCGCCTACTACGACCACAAGCCCTCGCGCATGCGCAGCTACGTCCTCGCCGACTCGACGCCCCTCTATCCGTTCGGCTTTGGCCTGAGCTACGCGAGCTTCGGCTACGGGAACCTCCGGGTCTCGCCGGCGACGATGGGAGCCGGGGGCACGGCACAGGTCGCGGTCGACGTGACGAACACCGGCGCCGTCAAGGCGGACGAGGTCGTCCAGCTCTACGTTCACGCGGTCGTGAGCCTTCCCGTGCGGCCGGTCGAGGAGCTCAAGGACTTCCAGAGGGTCACCCTAGCCCCCGGAGAAACGCGCACGGTCTCGTTCGACGTCGGCCCCGACCAGCTTCAGGCGTACGACCTCGCCATGCGCCGGACGGTGCAACCGGGTGACTTCGAGATCCTTGTCGGAAAATCCTCCGCCGATGTCCTGAAGGCCACGCTCCGGGTGGAGTAGGGGCCCGCCCGCCGCCGGTCGCTGCTTCGGCCGCTTTGGCCCGGCGCGTTTCGGCGGCGTCCGCCGGAGCCGGGTGCGCAATAAGGGTGTGGCACCCACGGGGCATCGAACCCGGTTCGATGCCCTACTAAAAAAAATTTTGGGCGAGTGAGCCCGGGCCTACTTGCGGCTGTTTCGGCCGCCCGACAATGTCGGGCTATTCATTTTCTGTCGCCGCTTATCCGATGCTCCTCGCCTCAACGGCAGTGCCGTTAGTTACTTCTTCTTCGACTTCGATTTCTTCTTCGAAACGACTTTCTTAGCTTTCTTCTTAGCCATGGTGGGTTCTCCTTCGCTTAGGGTTGTCTCGTATCCGGAAAAATTATTCTTCCGGATTCGTTGAGCACATTGTCGCCCATCGTCGCGGCATTGTAAACAACTGTCGTATCGCAAAACGCGAAAACTTTTCCTGCGCCCGGCGGCCCAAATCGCGCGGATTGCGCGCAAATTGCGGCCGCCCGTGTATCCATTTACCCGATAAGTCTCAGGCCGGCCACTTCGGCGCCGCGGGCGCGGAGATCGCCTCCCCGGGGATCGGGCGCTTGCGGTACTCCGAATAGTCCGGCACGATCCGCTGGTACGTCTTGTCCATGAGCGGCGAGGAGATGATGAAGTCCGCGGAGGCGCGGTCGCACGCGATCGGGATGTTCCAGACGACCGCCATCCGCAGGAGCGCCTTCACGTCGGGATCGTGGGGCTGCGGCTCGAGCGGGTCCCAGAAGAAGATGAGGAAGTCGATGTCGCCCTCGACGATCTTCGAGCCGATCTGCTGGTCGCCGCCGAGAGGCCCGCTCTCGAGGCGCTTGATCGGGAACTTGAGCTCCTTCTCCAGGACGGCGCCGGTCGTGCCCGTCGCGTAGACCTTGTGGTGGGCGAGGAGGTCGCGGTTGAACTTCGCCCATTCGATCAGGTCGCGCTTCTTGTTGTCGTGGGCGACGAGCGCGATCTTCTTGTTAAGCCCCATTTCGATCGTCTTGTATTTCATCGGGTGAAGTGGTTGGCCCGCGTCACGGGCCGCCGCGATCCTGGCGCTCTCCGGCTCCCCGGGCGAGCACATAGAGCCGGGCCCGCCGCCGCTTGCGGCCCACATGGCACTCGCCGCCGCGGCGCCTCGGCCCCATGATGCCCTGGGATGACACTGATCGGGAGACGCAGCAGGCTCTGGGTGACGAGGATCGCGACTCCGGGGGTGTACCTGGACGGCGGCGCGCGGGGGGAGATCCTGATGCCGGGCCGCTACGTGCCGAAGGGCACGCTTGTCGGCGAGTTGTTCGACGTCTTTGTCCACCGCGACTCGGAGGACCGCCTGGTCGCCACCCCCGAGAGGCCGCTCGCGATGGTCGGCGAGTTCGCCGCGCTTCGCGTCTCCAGCGTTAATCCCCGGATCGGGGCCTTCCTCGACTGGGGGCTCGCCAAGGATCTGCTGCTGCCGATCCGCGAGCAGAGCCGCCGCGTGAGCCCCGGGGAGACGGTGGTCGCCTACGTGTTCGTCGACGTTAAGACCGACCGCATCGTGGCGACCACGAGGCTCGAGCGCCGCCTAAACGTGACCCCGCCCGCCTACGTGCCGGGGCAGCCGGTCGAGCTCCTCGTGGCCGCCCGCACGGCGCTCGGCTACAGCGCCATCGTCTGCAGCGCGCACATGGGGCTGCTCTACCACAACGAGCTTCCCGAGCCCCTCAAGGTCGGGCAGAGGCTCGACGGATACGTCCGGGCCGTGCGCCCCGACGGGAAGATCGACCTGACGCTCAATCCCTCGGGCTACGGGCGCGTGGCGCCCCTGAAGGAGCAGGTGCTCGAGGCGCTCGCCGCCTCAAAGGGGGCGCTCCCGCTATCGGACGCGAGCTCTCCGGCGGAGATCCGCAGCGTCTTCGGGGTGAGCAAGAAGGCCTTCAAGCAGGCGATAGGGGCGCTCTACAAGGAGCGGCGGATCACCATCGGGGAGCGCGGCATCAGGCTCGCCCCGTAGCGGGCGGCGGGATTCCCGCAGGCGGGCCTTGCGAATGCAGCCGTTCCTCGTTTGTTGCGGTCCCAAACTATGAAACGAAACGCATCCGCAGTCTGGCACGGCAACCTCAAGTCGGGCAGGGGCACGCTCTCCACCGACAGCACGGTCCTAAAGGACACCCCATACTCCTTCACCTCCCGCTTCGAGTCCGGGGTGGGGACCAACCCGGAGGAGCTGATCGCCGCCGCGCACGCGGGATGCTTCACGATGGCGCTCGCCGCCGCCCTGGAAAAGGCCGGGCACGTCGCGGATACGCTCAGCACCACGGCCGCGGTGACGCTCGAGAACCAACCCAAGACGGGCTGGACCCTCTGCGCGGTCCACCTCACCACCTCGGCGAAGGTGCCCGGCATCGACGCCGCCGCGTTCGCGGAGGTCGCCGCGGGGGCGAAGGCCAATTGCCCGGTGTCCCGCGTCCTCAACGCCGCCATCACGCTCGACGCGAGGCTCGCCTGAAGCGCGGCCTGGACGGACGGCCCTAGTCCGTCTCGGCGAACTGCAGCGCGTGCAGCCGCGCGTAGATCCCGCCGAGCGCCAGGAGCTCGACGTGGGTGCCCCGCTCGGCAAGCCGGCCCTGGTCCATGACCAGGATGAGGTCCGCCTTCTGCACCGTCGAGAGCCTGTGGGCGATGACGAAGGTCGTGCGGCCCTGCATCACCCGCTCCATCGCCTGCTGGATCAGGCGCTCGGAGGCCAGGTCGAGGGCGCTGGTCGCCTCGTCGAAGATGAGGATGCGGGGGTTCTTGATGATGGCGCGCGCGATCGCGATGCGCTGGCGCTGGCCGCCTGACATCTGCGCCCCGCGCTCCCCGACGACCGTGCTGTAGCCGTCCGGCAGCTTGACAATGAACTCGTGCGCGTTGGCGACCGTCGCGGCGGCGATGATCTCCTCCCGCGTCGCCTCCGGCTTCCCGTACTTCAGGTTGTCCTCGAGCGTGCCCGAGAAGAGCACGTTCTCCTGGAGCACGATGCCGATCTGGCGGCGGAACGAGTCGGCCGTCGCCTTGCGCAGGTCGTGCCCGTCGACAAGCACCTCGCCGCTCGCCGGGTCGTAGAAGCGGGCCAGCAGGTTGATGATGGTGCTCTTGCCGGAGCCGCTGGGGCCCACGATCGCCGCGACCTGCCCGGCCCGGACGCTGAACGACACGTCCCTGAGCGTGCGCGGCCCGCCCGGCCGCGAGGCCTCCACGTCGTAGTCGAAGCTGACCCGCCTGAACTCCACGTCGCCGCGAAGGGGGGGCAGGGGGACCGCGTCCGGCAGGTCCGTCACCTCGGGCTTCGTGTCGAGGAGCGCGAAGACGTTCTCAAGCCCCGTGATCGCCCGCTGGAACACCGTGGCCAGGTCGACGAACCGCACGATCGGCGGGAAGACGAAGGCGATGTAGGCGTTGAACGCGACCAAGGTGCCGACGCCCATCTCGCCCCGGATCACCAGGAGCCCGCCGTAGCCGAGGACGATCAGCGCGCCGACCGATCCCAGCAGGTCGGCGATCACGGCGAGCTTCGTGTTGCGCATCACGATCCGGGAGTAGTTGAAGAAGTCCGCGTTGATGCCGCTCGAGAAGGTCGTGATCTCGCCCTCCTCGCGGACGAAGGACTTGATGACGCGGGCGCTCGAGACCTTCTCGTGGAGGAACCCCATCACGCGGTCCCAGTTCTGGCGGTGGGTCCGGCTTTCCTCGCGCATACGCCGGCGGTTGTAGAGGTAGTTGAAGACGAAGAGCGGCATGACCGCGCAGGTGGCCGCGGCCAGGCGCCAGTCCACGTAGAAGAGGAACCCGATGACGGCGACGACCGTGACCGAGTCCGCGATCAGGTTAATGAGGAAGCCGTTCGTCAGGTTGTAGACCTCGCCCGTGTCCTGGCTTATCCGGGAGACGGTCTGGCCGGTGTGCGTCCGGTCGTAGTAGCGCAGCGAGAGGGTCTGCAGGTGGGCGAAGAGGTGGATCCGCAGGTCGCACACGAGCCGCATCGCGGCGTTCTGGAGCACCCGGTTGCGCACCATCGTGAGCCACGCCCGCAGGATGAAGAGCGCCGAGAAGAGCGTGAGGAGGCGCGCCAGGAGGCCGAGGTCCTTCTGGGGCAAAGCCTTGTCGATGATGAGCTTCAGGATCCACGGCGCCGGCAAGGTCAGCAGGGTCGCCATGAGGATGAGGCCGACGCCAAGGGAGATCTTGGCGGCATGGGGCCGGCACAGCCCGAGAAACCTCCGAAACGGCGATCGGTTCACCGGCTCGAACTAAGCGATCCGCGGCCCGGCGCCAGACCAAACCGCCGGCCCGGCCCTCGTCCGCGCCCGCCCCGCAACGCGGGGCCTCCTTTGCGGCCCCGCCGAGATTTGTTGGAAGTCGGCTGGAATTCGGCACCGCTCGTGCTACCCCTTGGGGCGTGAATCCGCCGCCCCCCGCCGCATCGACACCCAAGGCGGCCTTCCGCCTCACCAAGATCATCTTCACCCTCGGCCCCTCCACGCAGGACGAGGCGATGCTTGAGAAACTCATCCTCGCGGGCGTCGACGTCTGCCGGCTCAACATGGCCCACGCCGACGAGGCGTGGACCCGCACGATGATCCGGCGCGTGCGCGAGGTCTGCCGCAGGACCCAGCGCCACATCGCGCTTCTCATGGACGTGAAGGGCCCGGAGATCCGGACGGGCGACCTTGCCGAGCCGGTGGACTTGGTCGCCGGCCAGCTGATCGACCTCATGCCGGGGCCGGGCGAGCCCGAGGACGGGGTGTTCGCGGTCGGCGTCAACTATCCCCTGATGGGCGGGGACGTCCGGGCCGGCACCGTCGTCCTGGTCGACAGCGGCCTCATCCGGCTCGAGGTACAGAGCACGTCGCCCTCCCGGGTCCGCTGCCGCGTTGTCGTGCCGGCCAAGCTCCACAGCCGCCGGCACATCAACCTGCCCGGGGTGAAGGTCCGGCTTCCGGCCCTGACGCCGAAGGACCGCGCCGACATCGAGGTCGGCGTCGAGGAGCAGGTCGACTTCTTCGCGCTGTCGTTCGTGCGCGAGGCCGACGACATCGACATCCTGCGGCGGCTGCTCTCGGACCTCAAGAGCTCGGCGCGCATCGTCGCAAAGGTCGAGGACCAGTCGGGCATCACCAACCTGGACGAGATCATCGTGGCCTCGGACGCGGTGATGATCGCCCGGGGCGACTTGGGGATCGAGGTGCCGATGGAGACGCTCCCCTTGTTCCAGAAGATGGCCGTCGAGGCCTGCATCAGGCACCGCAAGCCGGTCATCGTGGCGACCCACCTGCTCGAGTCGATGATCACCTCCCCGGTCCCCACGCGGGCGGAGGTGAGCGACATCGCGAGCGCCGTCTGGTCCACCGCGGACGCGATCATGCTCTCGGGCGAGACCGCGACCGGCCTGTACCCGCTCGAGTGCGTCCAGTTCATGAAGCGGGTCGCGGGGAGGGTCGAGGAGAGCGAGCCCAAGGGCTACAACACGGCGCTTCCGCTCAAGAACAACAAGGACCGCCTGCTGCGCTCCGCGGTCGTCCTGGCCCAGGAGCTCGGGGATTCGGGCATCGTGGTCTTCACGCGCAACGGCTTCCTGCCCCAGTCGCTCGCCGCCCTGCGCGCCAAGCGCTGCCCGATCTACGCGTTCACGGACGAGCCGCAGGTCTTCCGCCACATGCTGCTCATGTGGGGGGTCGAGCCGTTCCTGATGCCGTTCGCGGCCGACCCTGAAGAGGTGATCTGCGCCGCGTTTGCCTACCTGCTCCGCAGGAACTGGGTGAGGCAGGGCGACTGGATGGTGGTGGTGACAAACGTCCTGGCGGGAAAGAAGACGATCGACACGATCCAGATGCGGCCGGTGGAGTGAACCCTCCGGTGGGGCCCCTCATTTCGCGGGCAGGGGCTTGCGGGTCGCCGCCTTGACCAGCAGCTCGTGCCACGGGTCGGTGTCGATGCGCTCGAGCGTGCCGCCGAGATGGACGTCCTCTCCGAGGAGCGAGTAGCCAAGCTCGTCCGTGCGGGGGGAGAGGAGGCCGGCCTTGGAGAGGAGGTCCGCGGCGCGGCCGCGGGCCCCGAACTCGAGATCCACGCTGAGCGGCTCCCTGAAGAGGGGCGTGCCGCGCTCGTAGCGGATCGTGCCGGTCCCCTTCACGTGCTCATCGCGGGCCGTCGCCTCAATCGAGGCAAGCCGGATGGTCCCGTCGCTCCCGCGGACGGCGTCCACCGTGATCTGGTCGCAGCCGATCTCGGCGACCTCGTAGGTGAAGCTTAAGACCGCCTCGGCGTTCTTGCTGAGGGGGTTCTTTCCCGCGTTCGGGGAGGAGCCCGCCTTGTGCCCGAAGATTACGCCCACGGCGGAGCCCACGCTGTCGAGCGAGTCCTTCACCGGGGTCGAGGCCTCCGGGATCGACTCCGCCACGCTCGTCTGAAGGAGCCGGATGATCCCCGTCGTGCTCGCGAGCCGGAACCTCGCCTCGGAGCGCCCGATCAGGTCGTCCGGGCTCCCTCCGCTTCCGGTGATCTCCCCGGTGAGGGAGAAGCGGCCCTCGACCTGCGCCAGCTGGCCCTTCTCGTGCGCCGGGAAGAGCGTTGCCGCGTCGATTTCCGTCACCAGGGCGGTCGTGGCCTTGACCCGGTAGGGTAGGTCGGCGGCGGCGTCATAGGCGAGCGTCCCCTCGACCTTCGTGAGGCTGTGATGGTCGACCCCGCCCCGCCCGCCCTCCAGGCGTATCGACGCGGGCTCGATGTCGAGCGTGCCTCCCACGTCGCTAAACTCGTGGTCGCCCGCCTTGAGCGCGTCGAACGTGAACGCCACGCGCCCGGTCCACGTGCCCCAGAAGGGGGCCCGGTCGCGCGGGGCGGCCGTCGGCGCCGCGGCGTAGCCCCCGTCCGCGGGCCCCAGGACGCCGCCTAGCGCCTCCAGCGGCCCACCGAGGAGGCGAAGCTCCTCAAGCGAGACCCTCCCCCCGGTCAGCGTCACCGAGCCCCCGGCGGCGGCCGAACCGCCATTCCACGTGCCCTCCGCCGACACCTCCGTCACCTCCTTTCCGAATGCAATCTTCGCGGGAACGAGGAAGGCCAACGAGCCGTCGGGGTCGATATTGGCCTTCACGCTCGCCGTGAGCGTCCGCTGCGGGTCGCGCCCGACCGCGGAGACGCTGGCCTCCACCTCCGTGGCGCTCCCGAGGGTGCCCGAGAACTCGCCGGAGGCCGAGCGCCCCCTGATCCAGGGGAACGCGGGGGCCGCCTGCCGGGCGGCGATCGCCGCCAAGTCGGCGCTCCACGTCCCCTTGATCGCAATGGATTGGGCGTTGCCCGGGGCCTCGGACGCGCCGGCCTCGATCCGCGCCAGGCGCTGTCCGGCGCTGGCGATCTCGAGCGGCGCCAGCCGAAGCTGCCAATCGTGGCGTCCGAACTGGATCACGGGCGAAAGCGAAAGGTCGAGCCCCCGGGCGAGTGTCCCATGGGCGCCCCTGACCGAGACGCCGGCCGCGGCAAGCGGGGTCTTCGCGCGCAGGGCGAAACCGGAGTCCGTGGCCGCCACGAGCAGCTCGCCCGTCAGGTCCCCGCCCGCCAGGGTGACGCCCCCGGCCATGCCGGAGACCCAGGCCATCGGGAACCCCGGAACCCGGACGTCCATCCAGTCGGAACGCGGCTTGGAGAGGCTCAGGCTGCCGGTCGTTTCGTCGATCTCGAAGGCCTGGAGCGACTGCGCGACCGCGGCCGTGCGCGCCTGGCCGAGCGAGACCTTGAGGCTGGCGAAGCTCAGGGAATGGCCGCGGTGCACGGCGTCGAAGCGGCTGTCGAACGCGACCGTGCCCAGTTCCTCCAGCGGGGAAGCGAGCACGCCGAGGTGGCCCGCGATCCCGGAGAGGCTCCCCAGCAGGTGCACGCTCGAGAAGGGTAGGTCGACCTCGAAGCGACCGTCGCCTGAGACCGAGAAATTCGGGAGCGGACGGCCCCGCGTGAAGGCCCCGAGGTCGTAGTCGCGAAGATCGACCCTCCATGTCCCCGAGAGGCCCCGCGCCGCACCGGGCAGGCTTGCCTCAAGGGCCAGCAGGCGCCGGCCCCCGCGGCCGATTTCGACCCAATAGGCCTCCTCGGTGGGGCTCGTTGCCGCCACGCTGGCCGCCACGTCGAGGTTTTCCTCGACCGACCCGCGCTTGACCGAGACGTCGGCCTTGATCCCGATCCGGCCCGCGGAGGCCGCCCTGCGCATCCCGACGGTCACCGTGCCGTGCGCGGAGAACGAGGTCCAGCCCTGGTCCGCATTCCTAGCGTCGCCCGAGGCGTCAAAAGGGAATGCGCCGTCACGACCCCCGGAAAGCCCGCCGCCCGTCAGGACCACGTGCACGGAGGCCGGCGCCCTTCCGGTTGCGCTAGGAAGCAGCACGTCGCCCTCCAGGGCGACCCCGTCCAGGGACCCGTCCACCGGCAGGCGCCATCCGTTAAGGATCCCGCGAAACGCGCGGGCGGCCGCCTGCGCGGGCGCCGCGCCCGGGTTTGCCGGTGGCCCCGCAGAGGCCGCGGCCGAGGGCGCGGAGACCGGCTCGGGCGCGGCCGCCCTGCCGGAGGCGTTCCTCAGGTCGAGGGTCCACCCCTTGGCCTCCAGCCTCCGGATGAGGAGCCCGCGGCCGAGGAGCGCCGTCGTCAACGGCAGCTTCGCCTTGAGGCTCGGGACCGTGAGCACGGCGCCGCCGGACTCCAGCCGCAGGTCCTCCACGTCCGCCTCGCCGAAGCCCGCCGTGACCGATGCCAGGGTTGCCTTGAGGCCCGGCTGCCTCGCCAGGGCGGCCTGCGCGACCCAGGTCTGCACCGCTGGCAGTAGGGCGACGGCCGCGAGGATGCCGAGAAAGGCGGCGATCACGCAGGCACAAATGCCGAGAAGTCGGATGAATTTCACCAGAGTGACCGATCGTACGACCGCGCGCGCCAGTCAATGTGTCATGTTTAAAGACTGACCGGGCCCCTCGTGCGCTGAACAGGAACCCGCCCCCCAAGCGCCAGCGCCTCCCCGGGGACCTTCCGCAAGGCCCCGTCGCCAAGGCTTAACCCGCAAGTAAGTATGAAGTAAACTGTTGCGCAGCACCTGCCGCCGTGATTGGCTCCGGGTCGAGCCGCCCGCCTTCCGGGCGAACGGCAAAATCGGCGCAGGATATACCAAGAACTGGCGAGTCGGTACAAAATGGGGGGAATAGAATTACCGCGTGACTAAACAACCCCACATCGGTCTGTCCGCATGGGGGGAGGCTCCGATGCTGCACGGCGCCGCCGTTCTCGCCGACCCCCTCCTCAACAAGGGCACGGCCTTCAGCGAACGCGAGCGCGACGCGCTCGGCCTTCGTCCGCTTCTGCCGCCGCGGGTCTTCACGATGGACGAGCAGGTCCAGCGCACGCTCGGGGCCGTCCGGCGCAAGCAGGACAACATCGAGAAATACATCTACCTGACGAACCTCCAGAACCGCAACGAGGTGCTCTTCTACCGGCTTGTCATCGACTACATCGAGGAGATGGTGCCCCTCATCTACACGCCCACGGTCGGCGAGGCGTGCCTGCAGTACGGTTCGATCTACCGGCGCCCGCGCGGGCTCTTCATTAGCTTGAGGGAGCGGGGCCGGATCGCGGAGATGCTGCGGCTCTGGCCGCACGACGGCGTCCGCTTGATCGTGGTGACCGACGGGGAGCGGATCCTCGGCCTGGGCGACCTGGGGGCGCTCGGGATGGGCATCCCGGTCGGGAAACTCTCGCTCTACACCGCGTGCGCGGGCGTCCACCCGTACTACACGCTGCCGATTACGCTCGATGTGGGGACGGACAACGAGACCCTGCAGAAGGGCCCGTTCTACATCGGCATCAACGAGCACCGGGCCCGGGGCGCGGCCTACGACAGCTTCATCGACGAATTCGTCACCTCGGTGAAGACCGTGTTCCCGAAGGCGCTCCTGCAGTGGGAGGACTTTGGCAACGCCAATGCGTTCCGGCTGCTCAACAAGTACCGGCGCCAGCTGCCCTGCTTCAACGACGACATCCAGGGCACGGCGTCGGTCGCGCTCGCCGGGATCCTCGGGGCGCTGCAGATCACGGGCGGCAAGCTCGCGGACCAGCGGATCCTCTTCCTTGGGGCCGGCGAGGCCGGGACCGGCATCGCCGACCTCTACACGGCGGCGGCGCGCGCCGAGGGCCTGAGCGAGGCCGCGGCCCGCGGGCGGTGCTGGTTCGTGGACACCAAGGGGCTGGTCGTCAGGGGGCGCGGCGACACGCTGGCCGAGCACAAGGTGCCCTACGCCCACGACCATCCCTTCATCGCGACGCTCGCGGAGGCCGTCAGGGTGCTTAAGCCGACGGCGCTCATCGGAGTCTCGGGGATGGCCGCCGGATTCACGCGCGAGATCGTGGAGGCGATGACGGCGGTGAACGACCAGCCGATCATCTTCGCGCTGTCGAACCCGACGTCGAAGGCGGAGTGCACGGCCGAGCAGGCCTACACGTGGTCGAGGGGCAAGGCGATCTTCGCCTGCGGCAGCCCGTTCGCCCCGGTCGAGTACCAGGGCCGCCGGTTCGTGCCGGGCCAGGGCAACAACATCTACATCTTCCCCGGCGTCGGCTTGGGCGCGCTCTCGAGCGAGGCTGCGGAGGTCACCGACGAGATGTTCCTGGCCGCGGCCCAGACCCTGGCCGGCCTCGTGCAGCCGGAGGACCTCGCCCTCGGGCGGATCTATCCGGCGCTCACCAAGATCCGCGAGGTGTCGCTGCAGATCGCGGCGGCCGTGGCGGAGGTGGCCCACCGCAGCGGCCTCGCGCGGGCCCCGCGCCCCGCCAATATTCTTGAGGACATCCGGGACCGGATGTTCCAGCCGGTCTACAGGGACTTCGCCTGAGCCGGGCCCGAGCCGGTTGCGTCGGGCCACTTCGCCCTGAGGTAGCGCAGGATCCCCTTCGCGGCGAAGCGCGCATCGCGCACGGCGTGGACAACGAGGCTCGGTCCCCGGACCGAGTCGCCGCCGGCGAAGACCCCCGGGACGTTCGTCATCTGGTTCTTGTCGGTCACGAGGGCGCCCCATTTGTCCGTCCTGACCCGGGAAAGGTCGCTGCCGGGGGGGAAGGGCACCGACTCAAAGCCGTACGCCACAATGATCACGTCCGCAGGCACGCTGAAGTCCGAGCCCGGCACCGGGCGGGGCTTCTTTCGCCCCGAGGCGTCCGGCTCCCCGAGCTCCATCCGCTCGCACCGCACGCTCTCGACTGAGCCGCCGGCGCCCGCGGCGATCTCCACCGGGTTCGTCAGGAACTCAAAGCGGGCGCCCTCCTCGATGGCGTTCAGGAACTCCTTGCGGCTTCCCGGCATGTTTGCGAGGTCGCGCCGGTAGAGGCACACCGCCTCGCGGGCTCCCGCCCGAAGCGCCGTCCGCAGGCAGTCCATCGCGGTATCCCCGCCGCCGAGCACGACCACGCGCTTGCCCCTGACGTCGATCGGCGCCAAGTCCGGTGGGGGCGGTTCGACGTTCTTCTGGATGAGGAACGGCAGAGCGTCCGCGATCCCGGCGGACTTGTCGCCGGGAAGGTCGAGCGGCTTGGGTTTGAGCGCGCCCACGCCGAGGAACACCGCGTCGAATTGCGAGAGCAGGGCCGCAAGCGACAGGTCCCAGCCGACGCGCACACCGAGCTTGAGCACGACGCCGCGCTTGCAGAGGCGGTCGATCCGCCGCTGCACGATGCGCTTGTCCAGCTTGAACGCCGGTATCCCGTTCATGAGGAGCCCGCCCGCGAGCCGGTTCGACTCGAAGATCGTGACCTCGGTGCCGTCCCGCGAGAGCTCGTCGGCGCAGGCTATCCCCCCGGGGCCGGAGCCGACGACGGCGACCTTGAAGCCGTTCGGGGCCGGCATCGGGTCCTCGACGGCGTCGTGATCGAAGGCGTAGTCGTTGAGGAAGCGCTCGACCGAGCCGATCGCGACCGGCTCGCCCCTCGCGTTGAGGATGCAGGCCCCCTCGCACAGCCGCTCCTGGGGGCACACCCTGGAGCAGATCTCGGGCATGTTGGAGGTCGAGCGCGACACGGCCGCGGCCTCGAGGAACTGCCCCTCCGCGGCCAGGGCCAGCCATTCCGGGATCCGGTTCGAAAGGGGGCAGCCCTTCGTGCAGAGCGGATCGGGGCACTGGATGCAGCGAATCGCCTGCTCCCGGACCGCAGCCTCGTCAAAGTCCGAGTAAATCTCCTGGAAATCGAGGATCCTGTCCGGCGCCGACCGCTTGGGCGGCGCCGCCCGCCCGATCAGGGACCAGGCGTACTTCGAATTGTGGACTGGAGGGTCTTCCGAGGACATGGAAGGGTGGGCGGTTTGGCGCGGGAGCAGCATGCGGGCAGGCGGGCTCCCGCGCTCGCCAGTTATTGGCATTCCCCACGCATATCTTGTCGGATCGCCCCAAGGACAAAGCCACGGATGACGGGCTTCCCAAAGGGGCGCCGGGCGCGCGCCCCCAAAGGGGCAACCCTCCGCGCCCCGCTGGGCCTCAGGGTGTTCCGGGGTCCGGGCGGCAACGGTCCCCGGGAAACGCCCCAAGGCGCATCCCGACAATAAGTGCGCAGTCTCTCGCAAGAAAAGGTGAGGCAGAATGGCGCCCGGTCCGTAGGATGCTTTCATGCCGATAGAAGCGACTGCACGGTCGTCGCGTGGCGCGCGGGCCCTGGCCCGCGCCGCCGCCCTCCTCATGTGCGCCCTTCTCGCCGGGGCCGGCGCCCGCGCGGCCGACGCGCTGACGAACCAGTCGTGCCTCGACTGCCACGAGAAGATCCCGCCGGAGAAGAAGGACAAGGACACGGAGTCCAATCCGGCGATCGAGATCCTGCGGGCCGACACGTTCGCGAAGTCCGTCCACGGCAAGCTCAAGTGCATCGACTGCCATGTCGGCATCACCGACATCCCGCACGACGACAAGCTGCCGCCCGCGCAGTGCGCCTCCTGCCACGCCTCCGAGGCGAAGGCCTACGCCACGAGCATCCACGGCATGAGCCACGCGATGGGGGCCTCCGGGGCCGCCACCTGCGCCAGCTGCCACGGCGACCACGAGATGGTGCCGGTCAAGCACATCGACTCCCCGGTCTTCAAGCTGAACCTCCCGCAGACCTGCGCCACGTGCCACAGCAACAAGAAGCTGACGGACGAGTACCGGATGGGAAGCCCGAAGGCCCCGGTCGACTACGCCGACAGCATTCACGGGCAGGCGCTCCTCAAGATGGGGCTGATCGTCGCCCCGTCGTGCAATGACTGCCACGGCGTCCACGACATCAAGCGCAGCGTCGACCAGAGCTCGCACACCAACAAGGCCAACGTCGCCAACACGTGCGGCCAGTGCCATGTGGGCATCGAGGCCACCTACAGCCAGAGCGTCCACGGCGCGCTCCTTGCGAAGGGGGACCGCCGCGCGCCCGTGTGCTCGGACTGCCACAGCGCGCACCAGATCGCGGCGCCCGCGACCCTGGGGTTCAAGGCGCAGAGCGACGTCGTGTGCGGCAGCTGCCACCAGGACCGGCTCGCCCGCTACCGCGACACGTACCACGGCAAGGCGATGGCGCTCGGCAGGCCGAACGTGGCCTCCGACGTCGCGGCCTGCTACGACTGCCACGGGCACCACGACGTGTTCCCGGTGAAGGACCCCCGCTCCCGCCTCTCCAAGGAGCGGATCCTGGGGACGTGCCAGCAGTGCCACGAGGGCGTCACGCCCAAGTTCACGGAGTACCGCCCCCACGCCGACCCCCTGGACGCGGCCAACTACCCCCTGCTGCACAAGGTGTACGTGTTCATGACGGCGCTATTGATCGGCGTCTTCGCCTTCTTCGGGCTGCACACGCTCCTCTGGCTCGTCCGCTCGGTCTACCTCTACCTCAACGACACCAAGACGTTCCGGGAGGCGAAGACCAAGGCGATCGCCGACGACGAGCAGTTCACGCGCTTCACGCCCTTCGAGCGGGCCCTCCATCTGATGGTGGTGACGAGCTTCCTCTTGCTCGTGCTGACCGGCATGCCGCTCAAGTTCTACTACACGAGCTGGGCGAAGGTGATCTTCAGCGTCCTCGGAGGGGCGGAGGTCGCGCGCGCCCTGCACCACTTCGGGGCGATCATCACCTTCGGCTACTTCGGCCTGCACCTGGTGGCGCTCGTCAGGATGCTTTGGGCCAAGCGCGGCGTCGTGCGCAACCCGCAGACCGGCAGGCTCGAGCTGCGCCGGCTGACGGCGGCGCTCTTCGGCCCGGATTCGATGATCCCGTCCTTCCAGGACCTCAGGGACTTCATGGCGCACCAGAAGTGGTTCTTCGGCAAGGGCCCGCGGCCGCAGTTCGGCCGGTGGACCTACTGGGAGCGCTTCGACTACTTCGCCGTGTTCTGGGGGGTCGCCATCATCGGCGCCTCGGGCATGGTCATGTGGTTCCCGAAGTTCTTCACGACCTTCCTGCCGGGGTGGGCGATCAACATCGCCCTCATCATCCACTCCGACGAGGCGCTGCTCGCCGCCGGCTTCATCTTCACCGTCCACTTCTTCAACACGCACTTCCGGATCGAGAAGTTCCCGATGGACACCGTCATCTTCTCCGGGCGGATCTCGAAGACCGAGCTCCTGCACGAGAGGAAGACCTGGTACGACCGCCTGGTCGCCACCGGCCGCCTCGAGGCGCACCGCGTGAAGGACGAGTGGGAGGGCAGGAAGAGGATGGCCCGGGGCATGGGCTTCATCTTCTTCGGCCTGGGGCTCGTGCTTCTCGGGCTCATCGTCTACGCGATGGTCTCGCGCCTGTGGCGCTGACAAAGGCTCCAGGATTCCCGGCGTCTATCCTTGTTTCCGGGCGCCGCGCGCCCTTACCCTTTGCGGGTGAAAGAACCGGATTTTGAACAGATCGCGCGGCTGCCGATCATCCGGTACTACGAGGAGGCCTTTCGGAAGGCGACGGGCGTGCCGCTTGTCGTGGCGCCCCCCGGCGAGTCCGCGACGCGCTTGAGCTTCGGCCGATGCGAGAACGCCTTCTGCACGCTCGCCACCGGGACGCCGGTCGGGTGCGCCGCCTGCCTGGAGGTCCAGGTGCGGGCGAGGCGGGGCGTCGCGAGCCAGGGCAGGCCCACGCAGGTCAATTGCTTTGCGGGGCTCTCGGACGTGGCGGTGCCCGTCACGGTGCGCGGCCGCCACGTGGCCACCCTGATGAGCGGGCAGGTCTTCCGCCGGGAGCCGACGCAGCGCGACTTTCAGATCGTGTTGAACGTCATGGCCGCGGGGAGGGACCGGGAGTGGGAGGGGAGGCTGCGGAGGGCCTATTTCAGCACCCCGGTGGTCACCGCGGACCGCTTCGAGGCGGTCATCCAGCTCCTCGGCGTGTTCTCGCAGTACCTTTCCGACCACATCGACCGCCTGGCGATGGAGTCCGGCGCGGATGAGCCATTGGCGGTGTCCAATGCGAAGCGCTTCGTCCAGGCTCGGGTCGAGGAGCCGATCACGCTCGCACAGGTGGTCGAGCACGTGCGGGTCAGCCGGTTCCATTTCTGCAGACTGTTCAAGCGGGCGACCGGCATGACGCTCACGCAGTACGTGACGCGGGTCCGCCTTGAGAAGGCGAAGACGCTCCTCGTGGATCCGTCCCTGCGCATCTCCGAGGTCGTCTACGCCTCCGGCTTCGGTTCCATTCCACGCTTCAACAGCGTCTTCAAGCGGCACATGGGCATGGCGCCGACCGCGTACCGGGTGGCCCTCCAGTCGCAGCTGCCCAATTGAGCCTTTGGCGTCCGCGCAGGCAAAACCGCAAAATTCGATAAGCAAATCGCAAGCGGCAATTAGCCGGGGGCGCGTCGTTATGATATGCTAGGCCGCATGCAGCGCGCATCCGGGCCTTCGACCCACACCCCGGGGCCCTCCCGGGCGCCGCACGTCCCTCCAAACGCCTTCACCCCATGAAAATCAAACCCGTACTTGTTCTCCTTGCGTTGGGCGTCCCGCTCGCAGCGCTTTTCGTCGCGGACGTCGCCCGCGCCGAGGAGGACGCCGCGGCGGTCAGCAAGGAGCAGCTGGCGCTCTACGACAAGGGCCCGTCCTCGATCGACGTCTCGGCGTACCCGGCGGGAATCCAGAAGAACTACGCCGTCTTCCGGGAGAAGTGCACGCTCTGCCACACGCTCGCCCGGCCGATCAACTGCGAATTCGTCCTCCCCGATGAGTGGTCGCGCTACATCAAGCGCATGATGCACAAGCCCGGCTCCATGATCAGCCCGGGCCAGGCGAAGAAGATCTACGAATTCCTGGCCTTCGATTCCTCGGTCCGCAAGAAGGCCCTCTTTGACGAGAGGCTGTCAAAGGCCGCGGCCGCCGACAAGGCCGACGCGGAGGCCCGGATCAAGGAGATCATCGACCTGTACGCGCAGAAGTAGGCGGGGCCCAGCCGGACGATCCGACCCCAAATGCCCGCCACCTACACGGTCGAGCTGCCCGACCCCGGCTATTTCGCCCGACAGGTCCTCTGCCGGGAGGGCTGCCCGGTGCGCACCGACTCGGGGGCCTACGTGCAGGCGATCGCGCAGGGCCGCTACGAGGACGCCTACATCATCGCGCGCGCACCCAATCCCTTCGCCTCCATCTGCGGCAGGGTGTGCGCCGCCCCCTGCGAGGCCAAGTGCCGGCGCGGCGCGCTGGACGCCCCGGTGTCGATCCGCGCCCTCAAGCGCTTCGTCTGCGAGCGCTACGGCGTCGAGTCGGACGACTTCGACCTCGCACGGGTGTACCCCCAGTTGCGGGACCCGCGACGCGAGCGCATCGGCAGCGGCCGCAAGGTGGCGATCGTCGGCGCCGGGCCCGCCGGCCTGTCGTGCGCGCACGAGCTGGCGCTCATGGGCTTCTCGCCGACCGTCTTCGAGGCGCAGAACCTGGCCGGAGGCATGCTGGTCCTCGGCGTCCCCGAGTACCGGCTGCCGCGCGAGATCGTCCGCGCGGAGATCGCCGCGATCGAGGCGCTCGGGGTCGAGATCCGGCTGAACTCGCGGCTGGGCCGGGACTTCGCCTTCTCGAGCCTGAAGGACGAGGGCTACGAGGCGGTCTTCCTCGGGATCGGCGCCCACAAGAGCCGCGAGATGGCGATCGAGGGCGTGCAGAATGACGGCGTCCTTCGCGCGATAGACTTCCTGCTCAACATCAACCTCGGGTACAAGGTCTCGCTCGGCCGGAAGGTCGTCGTGATCGGCGGCGGCAACGTCGCGTTCGACGTCGCGCGCTCCATCGTGCGCCAGTCGGAGAAGGCCGCCGGGATGAGCGAGGCGGAGCTGCGCGTGGCGCTGCGCCGGGCCGCCGCGGCGCTGGAGGAGCTCACGACCAAGGACGCCGAGGCGCCGGACGAGGTGCGGATTGCCCTCGACGTCGCCCGCGAGGCCATCCGCAGCGGCGTCCCGGAGGTGCACATGTACTGCCTCGAGAGCCTCGACGAGATCCCCGCCGCGCGCGAGGAGATCGAGGAGGCCGAGGAGGAGGGCATCCACCTGCACACGCGCTACGGCCCGAGGCGCATCCTCGGCCGCGACGGCAAGGTGACCGGAATCGAGCTCGTGAGGGCCAGCCGCGTCTTTGACGAGAACAGGAGGTTCAACCCGCAGTTCATCGAGGGCAGCGAGGAGATCCTCGACGCCGACACGGTCGTGCTCGCGATCGGGCAGGCGCCGGACCTCTCCTGGATCCGCCCCGATGACAACCTGAAGGTCACGTCGCGGGGCACGCTGCAGACCGACCCGGGAACCATGGCCACCTCGAGGCCCGACGTGTTCTGCGGCGGGGACGCCGCCTTCGGGCCGCGCATCATCATCACGGCCGTCGCCGAGGGCAAGCGGGCGGCGCGCTCGATCGCGAAGTATCTGACGGGGAGCGCGCCCGCCGAGCCGCAGCAGGCGCGGGTCACGGTGTACGACACCGAGCGCTACGCCATGACGCCCGGCTACGAGAGGCTCGAGCGCCAGAGGCCGCCGGCCCTCGCCACGGACAGGAGGGTGGGGATCGCGGAGGTGGAGCGCGCCTACCCGGCGGCCGATGCGCGCCAGCAGGCCGACCGCTGCCTCAAGTGCCAGGTGGGCCCGGTCTTCAACGGCGACGAGTGCATCCTGTGCGGCGGATGCGCCGACGTCTGCCCCGAGTACTGCCTGAGGCTTGTGGACGTGGCGCAATTGCGGGGGAGCGACGCCCTCCAGGCCGCGTTCATAGGGCGCTACGGAAGGGTGCCCGGTCCCGGCGAGCAGGGGGCGATCATCAAGGACGAGACGCGCTGCATCCGCTGCGGCCTGTGCGCCGTGCGCTGCCCCACGGGGGCGATCACGATGGAGCGCGTCGAACTGGTGCCCGCTTGAGATGAACCCCAGCACACCCACCGAGAACGAGGTCACCCGCCGCGGCTTCTTCCAGCTCACGATGGGCTGGATCGCGGGGTCGTTCGCCGCGGCGGCGACCGCCGTGGCGACCGTGCGCTTCCTGGTGCCGAACGTGGTGTTCGAGCCGGCGCAGCGCTTCAAGGCCGGGGCGCCGGGCGACTACCCCGACGGCTCGGTCACGTTCCTTGAGGACGAGCGGGTCTTCCTCGTGCGCCGGGGAAACACCTTCCGCTGCCTGTCGGCCGTGTGCACGCATCTGGGCTGCACGGTCAACCGCTCCGAGAAGGGCTACCACTGCCCCTGCCACGGCAGCACGTTCAACGCGGACGGGAACGTCGAGAGCGGTCCCGCGCCCCGGGCCCTCACCTGGTTCCTGGTGACGCTCAGCAAGGACAACCGGCTGCTCGTGGACAAGGGCGAGAGCGTCGCCTCCGACAAGTACCTCATCCTGTGAAAACCCCTTCGCCCCTAGGCCTCTGGGCATGGTTCGCCGGGACCCGCGTGGGGAGGTCCATCTTCCGGGTCGGCCCGCCCCGCAGCAACCTCGAGCGCTCGCAGGCGATGGTGTCGAGCTTCCTGTTGCACGTGCAGCCGGCGAAGGTCAGCCGCCACTCGCTGCGCGCGTCGTACTCGCTCGGCCTCGGCCTGATCTCGCTCTACCTGTTCTTTATCCTGACCGGCACGGGCGTGCTCCTGATGTTCTATTACGTGCCGAGCACCACGCAGGCCTACGACCGGATGAAGGACCTCCAGTTCGTCGTCTCGGCCGGCCTTGTCGTGCGCAACATGCACCGGTGGGCCGCGCACCTGATGGTCGCCTTCGTCATGCTGCACATGTGCCGCGTGTTCTACACGGGCGCCTACAAGCAGCCCCGCGAGTTCAACTGGCTGCTCGGGGTCGGCCTGTTCCTCACCACGCTCGGCCTGAGCTTCACGGGCTACCTGCTGCCCTGGGACCAGCTCGCGTTCTGGGCGATCACGGTCGGCAGCAACATCGCGGGCTACGCGCCGGTGGTCGGCCCAGGGATCAAGTACCTCTTGCTGGGCGGCAACACGGTGGGGCAGGAGGCGCTGACCCGCTTCTACGCCCTGCATGTCATCGTGCTCCCGGCCGTCGCCGGCCTGATGGTGGCCGTGCATCTGTTCCGGGTGCGCAAGGACGGCGGGCTCTCCCGGCCCGACGAGCCGGCCGAGGACGCCCAATCGATCCCGCTCGGCCAGCTGCCGACCAACAAGAGCTACGGCCTGATGGAGCTTGCCCGCGGCACGACGCCCCAGGTCGGCCGCGACCCGGACGACGAGGTCTTCGCCTGGCCCCACCTCATCTTCCGCGAGCTCCTCCTCTTTCTCCTCGTCGTCGCCTTCGTCCTGTTCCTGGCGGTCTTCTGGAACGCGCCGCTCGAGGAGCTGGCCAATCCCATTCACCCGCCGAACCCGGCGAAGGCCCCCTGGTACTTCCTCGGCCTGCAGGAGCTCGTGAGCTACTCGGCCTTCTGGGGCGGGGTGGTCGTCCCGGCGCTCCTGGTGACCGCGCTGGCGCTCTTGCCGTATCTTGACCGCAGGCGCGAGGGCGTCGGGCGCTGGTTCGCCCGCGAGCGCAGGGTCGCGAACACCGTCTTTAGCATCTGCCTGGTGATCGCCATCGCGCTGACCATCGTCGGGACCATGTTTCGCGGGCCCAACTGGGGCTGGGTCGTTCCGTGGCGGACGCCCCCGGCGATGACGCAGGAGCACTGAAGATGCACCGGCAATCCCTCCAGAAATTCTACGGCTGGTTCACCGCGCTCGGCCTTCTGGTCGGCGTCCTGGTCGGCGTCGGCTATTACCGCGACGAGTACCGGCCCTGGAAGGACTACCAGCGGCGCTTCATCCGGGAGGAGATCCGCCGCGCCGCGACGCCGGAGCAGCGCCTCCTGGCCCAGAGCACGGCGCTTCAGGTGCGCCAGATCCTCCTGCCCGAGCTCAACCGCGTCGACCGGTGCACCACGTGCCACCTCGCGGTGGAGGACCCAAGCTACGGCGGCTACCCTCAGCCGCTGGCCTACCACCCGCTGCACGACGAGCACCCCTTCGACAAGTTCGGCTGCACGATCTGCCACCGCGGCCAGGGCCGGGCGACCACGGTCGAGGACGCCCACGGGAAGGTGCCCCACTGGGACGACCCCATGCTGCCCCTCAAGTTCATCCAGGCGTCCTGCGGCCAGTGCCACGAGGCCTCGGACAACCCGGCGGCCCCGCAGCTCGCGCGCGGCGAGCAGCTTTTCGAAACCGTCGGCTGCCGCGGATGCCACAAGCTGGGCGGGGTGGGCGGCATCGTCGGGCCCGAGCTCGACAAGGTGGGCGCACGGCGCTCGCCGGACTGGCTCAAGCAGCACTTCCTGGAACCCGCCGCGGTCACCCCGGGCTCCGGCATGCCGCCGCAGAAATTCTCGGAGACCGACGCCGACGCGATCGTCCTCTTCATGCTGAGCCAGACCGGGGCGGAGCTGCCGGTGTTCTACGCCTCGATGAAGGTGATCCCCAGCGCGGCGCAGGGCAGGCGCCTCTTCCAGCAGAAGGGCTGCATCGGCTGCCATTCGCTCGGGGGGCAGGGCGGAAAGGTCGGGCCGGCGCTCGACGACGTCGCCTCGCGCCGCAAGCCCGAGTGGATCGTCCAGCACTTCCGCGACCCGCAGACGGTCAGCCCGGGCACCGTGATGCCGCGCTTCGGCTTCACCGAGGCCGAGGCCCGCGCGTTGACGGACTTCCTGCTCCACCAGCGCGACCAGAAGGTCGCCCTCGACCTGCCGTCGCTCATGACTCCCATTGACCGCGGCCGCGACGTGTTCCGCAAGTACGGCTGCGCCGGTTGCCACGGACCCGAGGGCAAGGGCGGCGTGCCCAACCCGAACGCGAAGACCGCGCAGCAGGTGCCGGCGCTCACCTACGTCGCCGACGGGTACACCAAGGCGGAGCTAAGGAAGCTGGTCACGAACGGCCAGCGCGAGATCGCGGCGCTCGACCCCCAGCGTCCCGTCCCGCCCCTCTACATGCCCCCTTGGGGCAGCACGATTAAGGACGCCGAAATGGACGACCTCGTTGCCTACCTCTTCAGCCTGAAACCCAAGGGGGAGGACCTTGGGTTCTAGGCCCCCCGGGCGACCCTATTCCCGACGGGAGCCACCCTCAAGCACCTCGGCCGCAGCTGCACCCCCCACGCACTCTTGAACAAAGGGCCCACCATGAAAAATGAACCGCGACACGAAGATCTCCCCGCCACGGCTCGCAGGCTCGCCGCTCCCGGCTCGGGCCCCTGGCCGGCCGCCCGCGCCGCGGGCTGCCTCATCGTAGCCGCCGTCCTGTCGGCGCCGGCCGCCCGTGCGGTGCCGAGCTTCGCGCGGCAGATGAACATGCAGTGCATCGACTGCCACACGGAGTTCCCGGTCCTCAACCAGTTCGGCAGGCAGTTCAAGCTGACGGGCTACACGCTGAGCGCGGACCCCTCCGTGAGCAACCTTCCGCCGATCGCCGTCATGCTGCAGCCCTCCTTCACCAACACCCAGGCCTCCCAGGCGGGGGGCGCCGCGCCCGGGTTCGGCAACAACAACAACTTTGCGGTCACCCAGCTGAGCGTCTTCTATGCCGGGCGCCTGTTTGGACCGTATGCGGACAGCCTTTTCGGCAAGGACGCGGGCGTGATCCTGAACAAGATCGGGATTTTCGACCAGACGACCTACGACGGCATCGCCAAGGAGTGGCATTGGGACAACACGGAGCTGCGTTACGCCGACACCGGCACCGTCAAGGACCAGAGTGTCATCTACGGGGCGTACGTGAACAACAACCCGACCATGCAGGATCCGTGGAACTCCACGCCGGGCTGGGGATACCCCTTCTCGGGATCGGGTCTCGCCCCGACCCCCGATGGGGGCACATTGATCGACGGCGGCCTCTCCCAGCAGGTCGTCGGTTTCGGCGCCTACACCATGTTCGCCGACACCTTCTACCTCGATCTGGGCGCCTACCGCACGATCGGGGCCAGCCTCCAGAATTCGCTCGGCGTCGACCCGACGGGCGAGACCCAAATCGCCGGGCTGGCTCCCTACTGGCGCCTCGCCCTGGATCGAATGGTCGGCGACGGCCACTGGGAGATCGGCACGTTCGGCCTGGCGGCCGAGACCTATCCGGGCCGCGACCAAAGCGCGGGCAAGGACCGCTTGACCGACTTTGGGTTCGACACGCAGTACCAGGTCTCGCGCGGCCCGAGCGATGTCACGGCGATGCTTAGCTGGATCTATGAGCGCCAGAACTGGGACGCCAGCTACGCCCTCGGCAATACGGCGAATCCCACGGACACGTTCTGGAAGCTGAAGGCCACGGTTAATTACCTGTACGACAAGACGTTCGGATTTACCGGCCAGTATTTCCTTCTCGACGGGTCCAATGACACGGGCATCTTCGCCACCAGTTCAACGGGCTCGCCCCTGAGCGACGGTGTGGTGCTGCAGCTCAACTATCTGCCGTTCAACAAGGGCGGCGGGCCCTCCTTCTGGCCGCGAAGCAACGTCAAGTTCTCGCTGCAATACACGGTCTACAACCGCTTCGACGGGGCGCGGGCAAACTACGACGGTATGGGCACCAACGCCCGCGACAATAACACGCTCTACGCCGAGGCCTGGATCGCCTTCTGACGGGCCTATGGGGCACCGAGAGCGGCGCCCTTCTTTGCCCGGGCAACCCGCCTAATGGCGCCGAGGCCACGTCTGCGGAACCTTGCACATGGGGCCGGCATGCCGTAGAGGTTGGCGGATATCCTCACGATGCAGCGTCTCCCCAAAAGGCTCCCGGCAGTTTCGCTGATCGCCCTACTGGCGCTCTCGGGGATTCCCGCGGGCCTGTACGGGCGCGACGACGCGAAGGACCCGCCGGCGCCCGCGGCCGCCGCCCCGGCTTCCCAGGCGGCAGCGCCTTCGGGGGCTTCCGCCGCGGTGAACGCGCCCTCGGTCAAGCGCGTCTTTGTCATTCCGATCCGCAACGAGATCGCCCAGCCGGTGCAGTATCTGCTCAGGCGCGGCCTGAAGGAGGCCGTCGCGGAGCACGCGGACGCGGTCGTCCTCGACATCAACACGCCGGGCGGGGCCATCGACGTGACGATCGAGATGATGGACGACCTGAAGAAGTTCCCGGGCAGAACCATCGCCTTCGTGGACAATGAGGCGATGTCGGCCGGCGCGTTCATCTCGGCCGTCTGCGACGAGATATGGTTCGTGGACACCCCCACGGAGGGGATCATCGGGGCGGCCGCCCCCGTTCAGGCGACCGGCCAGGACATCGACGCGACCATGAAGGAGAAGCTTGTGAGCTACCTGAAGGTCCGGATGCGCGCGATCTCGAAGGGCAAGGGATACCGGGGCGAGGTCGTCTCCGCGATGATCGACGCCGACATGGAGCTCAAGATCAACGGCGAGGAGGTGAAGATCGACGGCAAGCCGATCAAGGAGAAGGGCGCGCTCCTGTCGCTCACCGCGACGGAGGCGATGTTCCCCGTGGGAACGCCCCCGAAGCCGCTGCTCGGGTCGGGCGAGGCCAGGAACCTCGACGACCTGCTCTCGAAATGCTTCGGCCCGGGCGCCGTCTCGACCGAGCTCAAGGCGACCTGGTCCGAGGGCCTGGCGGTGATCCTCAACCGCCTGGCGCCCGCGATGCTGGGGCTCGGGATCTTCGCGCTGTTCATCGGCTTCAAGTCGCAGGGGTTCGGCGGCTTCATCGCCGTCGGCGTCGTGCTTCTCACGGTCGTCTTCCTCAGCAGCTACGTCTCGGGGCTCTCCGGCCACGAGCCCGTGATCGTCTTCTGCGTCGGCCTTGTTCTGCTCCTGGCCGAGATCCTCTTCTTCCACAGCGCGGGGTTCCTCGGGATCATCGGCTTCCTCCTGATGATCGGCTCCCTGTTCTGGGCCATGGCCGACCTGTGGCCGGGCGAGCCGATCCAGGTCGCGTGGTCGGCCGACGCCTTTGTGCAGCCGATGATCAACCTCGGCGCCGGCCTCGGGATCGCGCTCGTCCTCGGCGCCTGCCTCCTGCGCTTCCTGCCGCACGGGTGGGTCTGGGACAGGCTCACGGTCAACGAGACGGTGGGCGGCTCCGCCCAGACGGCGGGCAGCGCTCCTGGGACGGGAAAGCTCCTTAAGCAGCTCGTGGGGCGCCGGGGCGTCGCGGCCACGGCGCTTCGCCCGGGAGGGCAGGTCGAGGTCGACGGCCGGCGCTATGAGGCCGAGGTCAAATTGGGCGCGATCGACGCGGGGGCGCCGATCATCGTGCTCGGGCACGGCGATTTCGCGCTCGTGGTCGAACAGGCCCGGGACGAGACTGCGAAGCCAAACGCATGACGCTCATCCTGCTCCTCTTCATCGTGGGGATCATGCTCCTCGCGGCGGACATCTTCGTGTCGAGCTTCGTCATGGCGGCGGTCGGCGGGGTGGCGATGGTCGCCGGCTGCGTCATCGCGTACCGCGACTCCGGCATCTTGGCGGCCGGGTTGGCCGCGGTCATCGCCCTGGTGCTCCTGGGCGGCGCAATCTACATCGAGCTCGTCCTGCTCCCGAAGACCCGGGTGGGCAAGGGGCTTGTCGTCGAGTCGACCTCGGGCTCGAGCAGCCAGCCGCCCCTAGCCAAGGACGCGGCGGTCGTGGGGAAGCAGGCGATCGCCGACACGACGCTCGCCCCGAGCGGCTACGTGCTCGTCGACGGCCAGCGGTACGAGGCATTCTGCCGCACCGGGCACGTGGCCCGCGGCGCGGCCCTGCGGGTCGTCGGCATGGACAATTTCCGCCTAATCGTAGCCAAACAATAAAAGCATATGCCTGACATTTCCCTCATCATCGCCATCCCGCTGATCATCGTCGGCCTCGTTGTCATCGGGATCTTCATCTCGTACATCGGCACCTGGCTGAAGGCCCGTCTGAACGGAGCCCCGGTCAGCATCGTGAACCTCGTCGGCATGCGCCTGGGCGGCGTCCCGTACAACCTCGTCGTCGGGGCGCGCATCACGGCCGTGAAGGCGGGCATCCCGCTCTCGACGGACAAGATCTCCGCCCATTACCTGGCGGGCGGAAACGTCATCCCGACCGTCCAGGCGATCATCGCCGCGCAGAAGGCGGGGATCGAGCTCAGCTGGGACCGCGCCTGCGCCATCGACCTGGCGACCAAGGGCTCCGGAAAGTCGATCGTGGAGGCGGTGCGCACCTCGGTCGACCCGAAGGTGATCGACTGCCCCAACCCCGAGAGCGGGCGCACGACGATCGACGGCGTGGCAAAGGACGGCATCCAGGTGAAGGTGAAGGCGCGCGTCACGGTGCGCACGCACCTCGACCGGTTCGTGGGCGGCGCCAAGGAGGAGACGATCATCGCGCGGGTGGGCGAGGGCATCGTGACGACGATCGGCATGGCGGACAGCTACAAGCAGGTCCTGGAATCGCCCGACAGCATCTCGAAGACCGTTCTCGCCCGCGGGCTCGACGTGGGCTCGGCGTTCGAGATCCTCTCGATCGACATCGCCGACGTCGACGTGGGCGAGAACATCGGCGCCAGGCTCCAGGTCGCGCAGGCCGAGGCGAACAAGAACATGGCCCAGGCGCAGGCGGAGATCCGCAGAGCGGCCGCCGTCGCCCTTGAGCAGGAGATGAAGGCCCGGGTCCAGGAGATGCAGGCGAAGGTCGTCGAGTCGCAGGCCCAGGTCCCGCTGGCCATGGCCGAGGCGTTCCGCAGCGGCCGCCTGGGGGTCATGGACTACTACCGGATGGAGAACATCCAGTCCGACACGTCGATGCGCCAGAGCATCGCCCAGCCGGGCGAAAAGAAGTGACCACGGTCCACCTGGCATCGTCGGGCGCCAGCTCCCTGCCGCAGCTGGTGTTCGTCCTGTTTGCGGGCGCGGTCTGGCTTGTGAAACTTCTCAACCGGCCGAAGCCCTCGCCTGCGGGCTCTGTCCCCAACCCGCAGAGGTCCGAGGAAACGCAGGCGGACGAGCCCGACATTGCCGCCCCGGCGGATCCCGAGGCCGAGGAGCGTGCAAACCGCGTTCGCGAGGAGATCCTGCGCAAGATCGCCGAGCGAAATCCGTCCGCCTCGGCCGGGCAGCTGCGCAGCCTCGTGAAGGCCGCGTACCAGAGGCGCGAGCCGGTCGGCGGGGCCGCGAAGCGGCCCGCCGCCCAACCCGCGCGGATGGCCCAGCAGGCGATCCCCGCGTTCGCGCCGCCGGCTGGCGCCGCGGCGGCCGGGGCGCCGGCAAAGACCGCGGGCGCCCTGTGGCTTGACGAACTTCGCTCGCGCGACTCGGCGCGCCGCGCGATCCTTGTGCGCGAGATTCTGGGCCCCCCGATCGCCCTTCGGTAGGGCGGGGGGCGCCTTCAGCCGCACTGCGGCTCGGCCCCCGCGGCCGCGCTTCCGCGGGCCCCGTACCTTTCATCATTTACCTCCGGGAATCCCGGCGGATAGCATCCGGACCAGAGATGAGTTCCCCGTACGCGACGAAGCCCCCCTCAGCGCAGCAGACACTCGATTTGTTCCGGGGAAAGTGGGCCTCCCGGATGCCTGCGGGACTCGGCGGCGTCGAGGCGGGCGAAGCCGCCCTGTTTGAGGACCCCCGCGTCGACTGGGCGGTCGCCAACCTGGCAAAGCTCGGGTTTCCCATCGCCGACTGCACCGTGCTGGAGGCCGGCCCGCTCGAGGGGGGCCATACCTACCAATTGATCAGGGCCGGCGCAAAGTCCGTGACCGCCGTCGAGGCCCATCCCGAGGCGTTCCTGAAATGCCTCGTGCTCAAGGAGCTTCTCGCCGTGGAGCGGGTGAACTTCCTCTACGGCGACGCGGTCGCGTTCCTGCGCTCGATCGGGCACACCTACGACATCGGCTTCGCCAGCGGCTTCCTGTACCACATGGTCAATCCCGTGGAGGCGCTCGAGCTCCTGTGCCGCCGGACGAGGGCCCTCTTCCTGTGGACCGTCTATTGGGACGGCGAGTTCAACCGGGCGCACCCGGACCGGCTCGCGGGCTCGGCCGGCGCGCGGCAGGCCGAGCACTCCGGCTTCCGGCACACGCTCCACCGCCACAACTACGGCGAGGGCCTGGACTACGGATCGTTCTGGGGCGGCCCCGAATCCTTCTCGAACTGGATGGAGAAGGATGAAATCCTGGGCGCCCTGTCGCATTTCGGCTTCTCGCGCCAGATCGTGGAGCTCGAGTCGAACCCGAACGGCTCGGCGCTGAGGCTCGCGGCCACGCGGCCGTGACGCGCGGCCGGGCGCGCCTGGGTTAGATCGCCGTGTCGATCAGCTCGCCCGGCGCCTGAGCGCCGGGAGCGATCTAACGGGCCCCGGCCAGCCCCAGCGAAAGGGTCACGAGGCTTGCGCCCGCAAAGAGGGCCACGCACCCCGGCCAGCGCGCGTGGATCCAGAACCACGCCGGCACGGTCGTGCCCAAGCTGCCGCCGAGGTAGTAGAAGGTCACGTAGATGCCGGCCGCAGACGACCGGGCGCGGCCCGCGACCTGGCCCGTCAGCACGGTCGCCGACGACTGGGAGACGAAGATCCCCGAGGAGAAGACCGCCAGCCCGCAGATGACGGCCGGCAGCCAGCTTGAGAGCGTCAGCGCCAGGCCGCACAGGCTCATCGACACGGCCACGATCGCGGTCCGGCGAAACCCGTTGCGGTCGTGGTACCGGCCCGAGAGCGGCGTGACGACGCAGCCGAGCAGGTAGACGAAGAAGACGCTCCCGAGCCCCGCGGTCGTGAGCAGGAACGGCGGGCGCGCGAGGTAGAAGTTCGCGTAGGTGAACACCCCGACGAGCGAGAACAGCACGGTGAAGCCCATCCCGCAGATCATGAGCAGCCGGGGGTTTCGCAGGTGCCCCCACGTGTCGCCGAAGGACTTCAGGAGGCGCTCCGCCGGGACGAAGTGGGTCGCGAGCGGAAGCCACCGCCGCACGGCCAGCGCCCCGAGCAGGTCGAGGGCCCCGAGCACCACGAACGCCGCGTGCCAGCCCCAGCGCGCCGCAATGACCCCCGTGAGGAACCGCCCCAGGAAGCCGCCGAAGACCGTCCCGGCCACGTAGGCCGACATGACGGACCCGGTGCGCCCCGCGAACTCCTCGTTGATGTAGGCGATGATGACCGCGATGACGCCCGGGACGAACAGCCCCTGCAGGAAGCGCCACGCGATGAGCGCCGGCAGGGTGTGCGCGGTGGCCGCGAGGAAGGTCGGAACGGCCATCGCGAAGAGCGAGGGCACGATGACCCTTTTTCGCCCCACCGATTCCGCAATGAGCCCGATGACCGGGGCCATGATGGCGACCGAGAGGGTCACCGCGCCGACCGTGAGGCTCACCTGCACCTCGGTGGCGTGGAAGACCTCCTGCAGGTAGGGCAATAGCGGCTGCGTGCAGTAGACGTTCAGGAAGGTGCAGGCGCCCGCGATCATCACGGCGACAACCGCCATCGGGAACGAGCCCGTCCGGGCGGCAGGCCCCCCTGCATCCGTGTCGGAGTTCATCGGCCTCCACCATCGGGCGGCCCGCCGCGAATTACAATTATCCAGATGCCGGCAGGCTTCGCGCGGTCTGTCCAAAATGCTGGACCCGGAAGGGTTCCGCGCTTCTCCTCAAGGATGGATCCAACGTGCGCCCGCGCCTCCTCAAAAAGGCGCTCAAAACCCGCCACCCATCATGAAACCCCTCCTGCGACTCAGCATCTTCATAGGCGTTCTTTCGTCGATCGGCCCCTTTTTGCCCGTCTCGGCTGCTGCCGACCCCGGGCCCTACAAGGTTGTCAACGCCGCCAGGGTCGGGGGCGACGGGGGGTACGACTATGTCTTCGCGGACTCGGCGGGTCGGCGCCTTTACGTGCCGCGCGGCGACCGGATCGATGTGTTCGACCTTGATTCGCTCAAGCCCGCGGGGGTGATCCCGGGCATGAAGGGCGTGCACGGTGTGGCCGTCGACCCGGCGTCCCATCACGGGTTCAGCAGCAGCCTGCCGGTCGTGATGTGGGACACGGGCACCCTTCAAACGCTCAAGACCATCCCCGTAGAGGGCAGGCCCGACGGGATCCTCTTCGATTCCTTTACCGAGCGGGTGTTCGTCCTGAGCCACAGCGCGCCCAACGTGACGGTGATCGACGCCAAGGACGGATCCCTCATTGGCACGCTGGATCTCGCAGGGGAGCCGGAGCAGGGCGTCAGCGATGGCAGGGGGCACCTGTTCATCGACGTGGAGGACAAGGACAACGTCGCGGCCGTCGACGCCGTGGCGCTCAAGGTCACGGCGCACTACGGCCTCGGGGGCATGGGCGGCGGGCCGGGGGCCCTGGCGATTGACGCGCAGAACCACATCCTCTTCGCATTCTGCCACAACCCCCATACCGCCGTCATCATGAGCGCCGACGACGGAAGGATCATCACGAGCCTGCCGATCGGGATGGGGGTCGACGCCGCCGAGTTCAACCCGGCCACCATGGAGGCCTTCAGCTCGCAGGGCGACGGGACCCTGACCGTCATCAGGGAGAGCGGCCCCGCCGGCTTCGAGGTGGAGCAGAACGTGGCCACCCGGGCCGGGGCGAGAACCTCCACCTTGGACGGCGCGACCAACCGGATAATCCTCATCACCGCCGAATGGGCCAAACCCACGCCCGAGCCGACTCCCGCCGCGGGCCAGGGCGCGCCCGCGCACCCGGGCTGGGCCCGGCGCGGACCCATGGTTCCCGGCTCGTTCACGATTCTTGTGGTCGGGCGCCAGGGCTGACCGAACTTTAGGGCGCCTCCAGGCGGCGGAAGGCCAAGGGGCCCAGACGTCGGCACGCCTGGGTCACTCCGAATTTGCGAATGCGCCACAGTGTATGTCGCAACAAGCTGTATATCAAAGGCTAAACGCCAAACGATGCGCCACGGGGCGCCCGACTTAGAATTGCCGAAGGGCGCCTTTTAGGCTTCGCTGGGAGGGCATGCTCTACCTCTTTGAACTGTCCGCCGTGGCGGTCTGCGCCGTCACCGGCGCCCTCGAGGCCGGCAGGCGCAAGCTGGACCTCTTCGGCGCCTCCGTGATCGCCTTCGCCTGCGCGCTGGGAGGGGGCACCCTGCGCGATCTCCTCCTCGGTCGCCTGCCCGTCTTCTGGATCCTGGAGCCCATGTACCTTTACGTGGCCGCATTGACCGTCATTGCGACGCACCTGGTCACGCGCAGGGTGCAGATAAGCGCGCGGGCCTTCCTCTTGCCCGATGCCCTGGGCCTCGCCCTGTTCACCGTGATCGGCACCCAGGTCTCCCTCGAGTTCCGGCAGAGTGTGCCGATCGCGGTCGTGATGGGCGTGGTGACCGGCGTCTTCGGCGGCGTGGTCCGCGACGTCCTGTGCAACGAGGTGCCGGTCGTCTTCCGGGGCGAACTCTATGCCACGGCCGCCCTGTCCGGGGCGGTGCTCTTCTCGGTGCTCGGGAAGGCCGGGGTGCCGACCCCGTACCTGCTTCCGCTCGCCGTCACGGCCACGTTCGGGATCCGGGTGGCCGCCCTGCGCTGGAAGATCGGCCTTCCAAGGATAGCGCCTCCCGTTGAGATATAGCAGGCGCCCGCCTGCGGAAAGCATTCCTACGGGAGGATCGTGACCTTCCGCACCACGGTCGGGACGACCGGTTTGCTGTGCGGCCCGTACGGTCCGGTCGTCGTCGGGGAGTTGGCCACGGCGTCGACGACCTCGATGCCGCGCGTCACCCTCCCGAAGATCACGTAGATCGGGGGCAGGCGAACGTCCTGATGCATGATGAAGAACTGGCTGGAATTCGTGTTGGGACCCCCGTTGGCCATCGCGACGATGCCCCTGCGGTAGCCGGCCCGGTAGAGCGGCGAATCCTTCCGGATCTCGTCGGCGAACGAGCCCCCCCAGGCGCTGACGCCGCCCGAACCGGTCCCGGCGGGATCCCCGCCTTGGATCATGAAACCCGGGGCCACCCGGTGAAAGATCGTGCCGTCGTAGTACCCGTGCTCGGCGAGCAAGCGGAAGTTCTCGGCGGCCTTGGGACTGTCGGCCGCGAAAAGCTCGATCTCAATGGTCCCCTTGTCGGTCTCGAGCCGGGCGTGCAGGCCCCCGGAGCTGCGGGCCCCGGGCGGCACCTTGGGGTTCGGGGCGACGGCCGCCTGGGGCGGATTGGCCGACGCCAGGACGAGGGCGGCCTGGGAAAGGCACAGGAGGAGCACCCCGGTGCGGAGTTGTCGGAAGGGTATCATGGTTGCGTGCTTAGAGGCCACTTGTTCTCGCCGACGGGCCTGTCAAGTCAAGGCGGGGTTGGGTAGTGTTCTAATCTCGAACCCCGGCGCGTTGAACGGCTTCGTGATTGGCAATAGCCAGAAATCGAACAATCTTAGGCAATTTCAGGAGTTAAGTCTAATGATCACCAGCATCCACACCCTGATCTATTCCGACGATGCCCCCGCAACGCGCGCATTCCTTCGCGACGTCCTCGGCTGGCCCTACGTCGAGGATGTGCTAGGTGGAGGCGCGGGTTGGCTGATCTTCAAGACCGGGCGGAGCGAAATGGGCGTGCACCCGACCCACGCCGTCTACGATGGCAAGACGTTCGAATCGCCGCGGCACCATCTGATCTCCCTGATGTGCGACGACATCTCACGCACGGTCGTTGAACTGAAGGGCAAAGGAGCGGAATTCCGCGGCGAAGTTCAGGATCACGGGTACGGACTCGTGGTCATGATGGCCGTACATGGCGCGGACGACATCATGCTCTACGAGCCCAAGCATCCGCTGGCGTATAGCCTGTGACCGATTGAAAGGCCAATTAACTCACTCTCACCCTTCGCAAGGCATCGTTCAAATTTGGACACCAGCCGGGGTTGGCAATGCAGGCGCCGCCCTCGCGGCGCTTGCGCAACGCCCGGGGCGCGGCAATCTTAAGGGGCGTTCCCCTTGCAACCTGGTCCGACTCCTCCATTGGCTCACGATCCGCTCTGGGATCCGTCGCGCTGGCTGCCCACGACCCGCGACGAGCTCGACGCCCGCCACTGGGACTATGTCGACATCATCCTGGTCTCAGGCGACGCCTACGTGGACCATCCCGCCTTCGGCACGGCCGTCATCGGCCGCCTGATCGAGCGGGAGGGGCTGCGGGTCGCCATTGTCCCGCAGCCGAACTGGCGGGACGACCTGCGCGACTTCAGGAAGCTCGGCGAGCCGCGCCTCTTCTTCGGGGTCACCTCGGGCTGCATGGACTCCATGGTCAACCGCTACACCGCGGCGAAGAAGCTGCGCGGGGAGGACGCCTACACGCCCGGCGGCGAGCACGGGTTCCGCCCGGACTACGCGACGACCGTGTACGCCCGCATCCTGAAGCGGCTGTATCCCGGCGTGCCGGTCCTGATCGGGGGGATCGAGGCGAGCCTGCGGCGCGTGACGCACTACGACTACTGGTCGGACATGATCAGGCCCGGGATCCTCGAGGACAGCGGCGCCGACCTCCTGGTCTACGGCATGGGCGAGCTGCCGCTGCTCGAGATCCTGCGCCTGATCAAGCGCGGCGTGCCGTTCTCCTCGCTGCGCACGGTCCCGCAGACGGCCGTCCTCCTGCCGCCGGGCGCCCCGGTCCCGAAGAACCAGAACTGGGAGGATTTCACGCTCCACCCGCACGAGGAGTGCCTCGCCAACCGGGCGCGCTACGCCGAGAATTTCCGGCATATCGAGGTCGAGTCGAACCGGGTGCGGGCGCGGCGGCTCCTGCAGCCGGCGGGCGGCCGGGTGCTGGTCGTGAACCCCCCGTTTCCGACGATGACCGAAGAGGAGATCGACGCCAGCTGGGACCTGCCCTACACCCGCCTGCCGCACCCGCGCTACCGCAGGCGCGGGCCGATTCCGGCCTACGAGATGATCAAGCACTCGGTCACGATGCACCGCGGGTGCTTCGGCGGGTGCAGCTTCTGCACCATCTCCGCGCACCAGGGAAAGTTTGTCGCGAGCCGCAGCCAGGAGAGCATCCTGCGTGAGGTGGAGGCGATTAAGCGGATGCCGGACTTCCGCGGCACGATCACCGACCTGGGCGGCCCCTCGGCGAACATGTACCGGATGAGGGGCAGGGACCCACGGATCTGCGACGAGTGCCTGCGCCCGAGCTGCGCGTGGCCCGAGGTGTGCCGCAACCTCGACACGGACCATGCCCCGCTCCTCGAGGTCTACAGGGCCGTGCGCGAGACCGACGGCGTGAAGCACGCCTTCGTCACCAGCGGGATCCGCTACGACCTGTTCCTTCACCCGCACGCCACCCCCGGCGCGGCGGCGAGCCACGGCCGGTACGTCGGGGAGCTGGTCGAGCACCACGTGTCCGGCCGGCTCAAGGTGGCGCCCGAGCACACCTCGGACGCGGTGCTGCGGGTCATGAGGAAGCCCTCCTTCGGCTACTTCCGCCGCTTCAAGCAGGCGTTCGACTTTGCAAAGGCCCGGTGCGGCAAGCCCCAGCTGCAGCTCGTCCCGTACTTCATCAGCTCGCATCCGGGATCGAGGCCCGAGGACATGGCGGACCTTGCGATCCGCACCAAGGAGCTCGGTTTCAAGCTGGAGCAGGTGCAGGACTTCACGCCCACGCCGATGACGGTCGCCACGGAGATCTACGCCACGGGCCTGGACCCCTACGACCAGAGCTCGGTCGCGGTGGCGAGGACGCCGCGGGCGAAGCAGGAGCAGCGCAGCTTCTTCTTCTGGTACAAGCCGGAGGTCCGCAGGACGCTTCGCGCGACCCTAAAGAGGCTCGGCCTTGACGGCGCCGCGGAACGCCTGCTCGGCGACAAGGGCGCCCTGCCCACCGCGGCCCCGGTGCCCGCCAGGGCAAGCCGCGCCGGCCGAACGCAGCCCCGGGGCCGCGTCCCCCGGCTCCCGTCCGGGCAAGGGCAGAGGAGCGCCGCCCGTCAGGGGCCCCCGCCATGACGGCGCCCGCGATCAGGATCATCGGGCCCGACCCCTTTGCCCGCGGCGTGGACGGCCGGACGCAGACGCGCGTCGGCACGGCGTTCCCGTCCCTAAGGACGCTTGTCACCACGCCCGGGATCCACGCGACCCAGCGCCTGGACCTCGTCGAAGAGTGCAATAGGGAGCGCCAGGCGGCGGGCCGCCCGGCGCTCGCCGCGGCCGAGGAGGAAGGTCTGCTTCTCGAGGCCGTGGACCTCATCTTCGAGGAGGGCGAGATCCTGATACGCCCGGATCCGTCCCGCATGGACCTCGCCCTCGCGGCCGACGAGATGCTCGACGAGCTGCAGCTCGTCTCGCGGCGCAACGTCCGGTTCCTCTTCGCCATGGACGCCCGGGTCCGCGCCGCCCTGCGCGCACGAGGCGAGAACTGGCGCATCAGCCCGCTGCCCCAGTCGGCCGCGGACATGCGCAGGCTGATCGAGACCTCCCGGGCCGCCATCCGCGAGGGCGCGATCTACTACTACAACCGGTACACCGGCACGCGCCACCTCACCTACCAGGAGTTCGAGGGCCTGGAGAAGCTCGGCGACCCGGCGCTAGCGCGGCAGCTCCAGGAGATCGCGCTCTACAGCGCGCAGCTCAACAGGAGGCGGTGCCCCGAGGTGGACTTCTTCCCGCTCGGGCCCCCGGCGTTCGGGGCGCAAGACTTCCAGGGGACCGACTTCGCCGGCCTCGAGCCCGCCGCCCTGCGCAAGGCCTTCGAGGGGCTCAGGCGGCGGTTCCATGACGCGCTGGAGCCCGACTTCTGGAGGGACGACCTGTCGGCGGAGGTGTGGCGCAACCGGATGCTGAGCGCCCTGGTCTCGCAGGAGGACCAGACGATAACGGTCGACCTGCTGCGCAACCTCAGCCCGGAGTTCTTCATGCAGGTCGAATGGCTGCCCGGGGGCCGCTTCGAGCAGGGCGAGCTCATCTTCGACCCCGCCTTCGAGGAGGAGGCCGCGGGCGGGCCGAAGGCGGCGGGCCTTGGGCCGCTCTGCGACGCGCTGGTGCACGGGTTCATCTTCAGCTACATCCGCGAGTACGGCGCCCTGGAGTTCATCAACATCGGCCGGATCCGGCATTCACTCTCCAGCGTCCGCCCGCAGGAGCGGGGCCGGCGCGGGGTCTACCTGGCGCAGCTCAAGGTGCCCGGCATTGCGGACCCCATCCTGCGGATCATCCGCCTTCAGAAATGGGGGATTGCCGAGCACCTGGACGAGGGCAAGCCGCTCCTGCAGGCGTTCCTTGAGAACGAGGAGTACACCGATTACGTGCTGGATCGCGGGCTGGGCCTGCGCCAGCTGGGGATGAACCTGCCGGCCCGCTACCGGATCCTGAGGACGCAGGAGACGTATTCGGGCCTCAATCGCGAGGTCAGCGGCCAGACGATCCCCGTGGTGTGCTTCGAGAGGGGCTACCTGAGCGGATTGGCCACGGACAAGGTTCCGCCCTCACGATATCTGAAGGAGGGCTACGCCCTGAGCCTGGCGGCGTTGCTCGGCAAGGCCGCGGCCTCAAATATCATCGTGGGCCGCGCGATGGAGCGCGGAAGGCAGGCGATGTTCGACGACGGCGACGAGATCGTCATTGAGGACCCCGTGACGGGATTGCCGTCCGAGATCGTCGTCGGCGACCCGACGGGATCGTTCGTCGACTACCAGAGCAGGCTCATCGACATGGCCGGCGACTACGCGCGCCCGGTCAACCGTCGTGCCGGCAAGGTGCCCGACCTGCGCCTGTTTGACGACGCCTACCTGCGGGCCTTCCGCGACAGGTTCGGCCAGCTCCAGGGCGATTATCGAAAGCGGACCCGCGCGTTCGACAGCCTGTTCAAGCACTGCCGCTATGATCCCGCCGGAAGCTTCGCCTACCGCTGGGAGCGCGTCCTGCGGCGGCTGAACGAGACCGACGCCGATGCCTTGGCGTTCGCCGTGCGCGAGCACATTGAGCCCCCGAAAGAGCCCGAAGGGGCATGAGGAACTCGGTCGCGCGCCGTCGCGGCGGTCCGCGGCAATGCGATTGTGGCCGGGGGTCCGCTTCGCGGCGAGCTGCGGGCCCTTCCCCCGTTTTCTAACTTGGAATTGGAGGCGCGGCGCCTCTAGCGTTTGCTCCGTTGTTCTCCACCCAGCCTTTCGGCTTTCCCCGCCGTCCCGTCCGGTCGAAGAGTCTGCGGATCAGGGGCCAAAGCCGCCCGCGCCGACCCGATGTACCCCAAACCCTGCACCCCATGACAGACCGAGCCCGCCGGAACGTCCCATGGCCCGCGATGCTCCACGGCGTCGCGCCGGCCGCCCTCCTCGTCCTCCTCGTCCTCCTCGCCGCGGCGCCCGAGGCGCAGGCCAATCCGGCCGTGCCGGGCGGCCCCGCCGCGGCCTCCCTGTCGGTCAGCGCCAGGAGCGCCCCGTACCTCGCCGCCGGTGACGGACGCGCGGACGACACGCGGGCGATCCAGTCCGCGCTGGACGACGTGGGAAAGGCGGGCGGCGGAAGCGTGCTGCTGCCGGCCGGCACCTACCTGGTGAAGACGCACCTTGTCCTCCCCCCGGAAACGTCGCTCGTGGGGGCCGGGCGCGCGCCCGAACTCTACAGCGACAAGGTGCCGGGCACGACGCTCCTCGCCGTCGAAGGGGCCGGGCGCGTGGACGGCCCCGCCTTCATCACGCTCGAGGGACCGAACTCCGTCCTGCAGGGAGTCAAGGTCCTGTACCCGAACCAGGTGATCGCCGAGCGCCCCGTCGCCTATCCGTGGACCGTGCGCGGAGGGGCGGGAGACGGCGCCGCGCTCATCGACGTTCTCCTCGTGAACCCGTACCAGGCGGTGGACCTGGCGACCCTGGGGGGAAGCCGGCACTACATCCGTGGGCTCTACGGCCAGCCCCTCCTCAAGGGCATCTGGGTGGACAAGTGCTCCGACATCGGGCGGATCCACGACGTCCATTTCTGGCCCTTCTGGTCCCAGGACAAGAAGATCCTCGACTTCACGGAGGCGAACGCGACCTCGTTCATCTTCCAGCGCGCCGACTGGGAGGTCGTCGAGAACATCTTCAGCTGGGGCTACCACGTGGGAATCGAGCTGTCGGCGTCGGTGGACGGATCGACCAACGGCCAGATGAGCGACGTCGACCTGGACGGCGTTGACATCGGGATCGACGCCCGCTCGACCCAGCAGCCCGGCGTGTCCTTCTCAAACCTCGCGATCGCCAACGACAGCCGCGGCACGAGCCGCATCGCGATCTGGGGCAGGGGAGGGGCGGACGCCGGGTCGCAGGTGCGCCACCTCAACGGCCGCGACTGGAGCGAGCCCAACACCGTGGTATTGTTCGTGCGCGGAGGCAGCTTCTGGGGCCAGCTCGACCGCGTCGTCAAATGGGAGAACGCGGGGCTTGTCTCGCTCTCCGACTCGCGCCTGGTCCCGTGGGTGTTGAACGGGCCGATGATCGAGATCCTGGACGGCCAGGCGATGATCCACGACAACTCCCTGACGATCTATCCCGACGTCGTGAAGGACGCCAAGCCGGGAACGGCGATCGTCCTCGGCCCCGGGGCCAAGGCCGCGAGCGTGCACCACAACCAGTTGAATGGAAATCGCATCGACAACCAGGCGGGGCCGCGGGCCGAACTCGACGGGAACCTGCCGTAGCGGGCGGCGCGCCGCCCACCAGGCCTTGGCCCCCGCGAACACTCTTCAACATGAATCCCAGACTACTCAGCAAGCTTTTGACCGCCGCCCTCCTCTCGACGGCGAGCCTCGCGCGCCCGCAGGAATCGTACCCGGTGGCCTTTGAGGGCAACGTGGCGATGGTGGCCCGCGACGGCGTGAAGCTGCGCGCCGACATCTACCGCCCGAAGGCCGACGGCAAGTTTCCCGTGCTCCTCGAGCGGACGCCCTACAACAAGTACAGCAACATAGACTCGGGGCTCAAGGGGGCGGCGCGGGGCTACGTGGTGATCCTCCAGGACGTGCGCGGGCGCAACGCGTCCGAGGGCGACTGGTATCCCTTCAAGTACGAGGCCGCCGACGGCTATGACAGCGTCGAGTGGGCCGCGGCGCTTCCCTACTCGAACGGAAAGGTCGCCATGATCGGCGGCTCCTACGTCGGGGCGACCCAGATGCTGGCCGCGGTCGCGGCGCCGCCCCACCTGGTGGCCATCAACCCGGTCGTGACCGCCTCGAACTACCACGAGCACTGGGCCTACCAGGGAGGGGCCTTCATGCAGCTGCTCGCCCAGGCGTGGAGTTCCGCGCTCGCCGTGAACGGCGTGGAGCGGCGCGCGGGGGGCAGCGCGGCCCCCGCGCACTGGGACTACCGGCGGCCGCCGTCGGAGTACCCCGTCATCGACCCCGGCAAGGCCACCGGCCTTGCCGACTACTATTTCGACTGGATCGCCCATCCCGCCTACGACGACTACTGGAAGCAGTGGTCGATCGACGAGCGTTACGGCCAGATCAAGGTTCCCGTGCTGATCGTCGCCGCGTGGTACGACCTGTTCCAGGACGGCTCGATCCGCAACTACGTCGGGATCCGGCGCGGGGGCGGCTCGGAGGCGGCCCGAAGCGGCGTCCGCTTGGTCATCATCCCCGGGGGCCACGCCGGCTTCGACCGCAAGGTGGGCGACGTCGACTTTGGAAAGGACTCGGTCCTGGACCTCGACGGCTTCCAGTACCGCTGGTACGACCACATCATGAAGGGGGTCGACAACGGCGTGGACCGCGAGAAGCCCGTGAGGGTCTTCGTCATGGGCCGCAACGTGTGGCGGGACGAGGACGACTGGCCCGTCGCGAGGACCGTCGAGACGCGCTACTACCTGCATTCCGGGGGCAAGGCCAACTCGGCCGGCGGCGACGGCGCCCTCTCCGCCGCGCCTCCCGCAGGCGAGCCCCCCGACTCCTACGCGTACGATCCCGAGAACCCCGTCCCCACGCTCGGTGGGCCGGTCCTTGGCGACACGGAACACTATCCGCCCGGACCCCTCGAGCAGAGGAAGGTGGAGGGCCGCTCCGACGTATTGGTCTACACGACGCCCGCCTTCGAAAAGGACGTCGAGGTCATTGGCCCCGTGAGCCTTGAGCTCCACGTGAGCTCCTCGGCGGTCGACACGGACTTCACGGGGAAGCTTGTCGATGTCGGGCCTGACGGCGCCGCGCGCAACCTGACGGAAGGCATCCTGCGGGCGCGCTACCGCACCTCCATGGCGAGGGCCGAGCTCATGACTCCCGGAGCCGTCTACAAGCTGCGGGTCGATCTCTGGTCCACCGCCAACGTGTTCCTTGCGGGCCACCGGCTGCGCCTCGAGGTGGCGAGCAGCAGCTTCCCGCGGTTCGACCGCAATCCCAACACCGGCGCCAGCCCGGAGGCCGGGGGCAAGGGCGTCGTCGCCACGAACGTCATCTACCACGACCGGGACCATCCGTCGGCCCTGATCCTGCCGGTCCTGCCCTAAGGCCCGCGTATCAATAGCCGGCGGTCCCGTGGGCGAAGACGCCCGCGGCACCCCCGAGGCCAAACGCGACCTCCTGGCCGCGCCGCTCCAGGGACACCCTCACATGGTCAACCGCGGGGGAGATCTCCCTTAGGAACTCGATCTGGATTCCGACCGGGCGCGCGGGAAACCCCCCGTCGGCGAGAGCCGTCTGCAGGTAGTCGAAATAGGCGGTATTGTTCACGTGCCCGTTCGCGTCGAAGTCCGAGTACCGCACCGAGATGTCCCGCCCCATTGAACCTCCGGCGGCCGGCTCCAGCCGCAGCCTCTCCAGGCCGGGGAAGAACGCCTCGCCCGGATGGGTCGGAAATGCGTCGGCGACCTCCCGCGGCACGCGGCAGATTCCCTTTGTGGCGAGGTTCAGGTAGAGCCACACCGACGAGGCGCAGACCACGGTCTCTGGTCCGCAGTGGACGCGAAAATCCCGGTAGCCCTTGAACGCCCGGATCCCCGTGGACCAGGTTGTCACCCGCAGCGCCTCATCATAGCGCGGATAGCGGCTCACCGAGACCGCCATCCGTTGCAGCACCCAGGACTCGTTTCGGTCCGCCTTCGCCCGGGCTCCCGAGCCGCACTGGTCCGCGTGCCTGATCGCGGCCTCCTGCATGAAGGCGAAAAGGCTCCGGAGGGAAAGCAGGTTGTCCCGATCGACATTCCAGTAGGAGACCACGCCGTCGATGATGAACTCCTCGGAGATGCCTCCCGCAGGCGCGACCGTTTGCGCCCCTGGTCTCGCAGGGTCGGCCGGATTCATGTCAGCGCGCTCGATCCGCACGGCACCACCGCCCGCGGGTTTTTCGCGATCTTTCGGCCGCGCTCATGGGCAGAAGCGATGACCGCGGGAGGGAATCATGGCGAAGCGATCCCCTCCAGCTCGGCCAGATGTTCCGGCGACAGCGTCACCTGCGCGGCGGCCAGGTTCTCGCGCAGGTGGGCCACGGACGACGTGCCGGGGATCAGCAGGATGTTGGGCGATCGTTGCAATAGCCACGCCAGAGCGACCTGCATCGGCGTGGCCCCGAGCCGGACCGCGACCGCCGACAGGGTCCTGGACTCCAGCGGCGTGAATCCGCCGAGCGGGAAGAACGGGACATAGGCGATGCCCTGCCGGGCCAGGTTGGCAATCAGAGCGTCGTCGTTGCGGTGCGCCAGGTTGTAATTATTCTGCACGCAGACGACGTCGGTGATCGCCCGCGCCTCGGCCACCTGGGCGGCCGTCACGTTGCTCAGGCCGATGTGGCGGATGAGCCCCTTGCCCCGGAGGTCGGCCAGCACGCTTATCTGCTCGCCTATTGCCCCCTCCTCGGGTCCGTGCCCCGACCCCATCACGCGGTAGTTAACGATGTCGAGCGCGTCCAGGCCCAGGTTGCGCAGGTTGTCATGGACGCCCGCAGCCAGGTCCTCGGGCGAGATGGCGCGCTCCCACGACCTGTCAGGCGGGCGGCGGGCCCCGAGTTTGCTGACGATCACCAGCCCCGCAGGATACGGATACAGGGCCTTCCGGATGAGCTGGTTGGTGACATGCGGTCCGTAGTAGTCGCTGGTGTCGATGTGGTTCACGCCGGCGGCAACCGCCTCCCTGAGGACCGCGACCGCGGCGCCTGGATCCTTCGGCGGCCCCCACACACCCGGGCCCGCCAGCTGCATTGCGCCGTAGCCCATCCTCTGGACCGTCAGTGACGTCTTGGGGAACGTGAACCGGCCGCCAAGCTTGGCCTCACTCATGATTAGATTTCCTTTTTGCGCAGGCACAAGTCAGCACACACGCCGTGTTTCAAAAAGGCAATTGATCGCAAGCGGCGCGCAAACCCGGCCAAAGCGAAGCTTAGATGACATGACGCGGACAGCTTGGCGCCTC
>PLTZ01000006.1 GCA_003164715.1 Opitutaceae bacterium
CCTTGCACGCAGCCATAATGACTAGAATGTCGCACGCCGCAGACGACCGCGCCGACCGGCCGCCGCCGGACCCGCTCCTCCTCGAGATCGCGGACTACGCGCTCGAGCCGGCGCGGGCGCAGGGCTCCCTCGCGACCGAGACGGCGCGCCTGTGCCTCATGGACACGCTCGGCTGCGGCTTCATGGCGCTTGGCTACCCGGCCTGCAGGAGGCTCCTCGGGCCGATCGTGCCGGGCGCGGAGCTCAGGGGCCGGGGCGCGCGCGTCCCCGGGACGGCGCACGAGCTCGAGCCCGTCCAGGCCGCGTTCAACATCGGCGCCATGGTGCGCTGGCTCGACTTCAACGACACCTGGCTCGCCGCGGAATGGGGGCACCCTTCCGACAACCTCGGGGCCCTTCTCGCGGCGGCCGACTATGCGGGCCGGGGGAACATGGAGGAGACCGGGGAGCCCCTTCGCGTGAGCGACGTCCTCGCCGCGATGGTGCAGGCGCACGAGATCCAGGGCGTCCTCGCGCTCGGCAACGCATTCAACCGCGTGGGCCTGGACCATGTGCTCCTGGTGAGGATCGCGTCCGCGGCCGTCTCGACCCGGCTCCTCGGAGGCTCGCGCGACCAGGTCGTGAACGCCCTCTCCAACGCATTCCTGGACGGGGGCGCCCTGCGGACGTACCGGCACGCGCCGAACACCGGATCGCGCAAAAGCTGGGCCGCCGGCGACGCCACGAGCCGGGGCCTCTGGCACGCCCTGACGGCGCTCAAGGGCGAGATGGGGTACCCGGGGGCGCTGTCGACGCGGACGTGGGGATTCGAGGACGTCGTCCTCAAGGGGAAACGCCTCGCCGTCCCGGCCCAGGGCTTCGGCAGCTACGTGATGGAGAACGTGCTCTTCAAGATCTCCTACCCCGCCGAGTTCCACGCCCAGACGGCGGTCGAGGCGGCGGTCGAGCTCCACGCGGAGGTGGCCCCGCGGCTGGCGGAGGTCGAGCGGATCGTCATCGAGACCCAGGAGAGCGGGCTAAGGATCATCAGCAAGACGGGAAGGCTTTCGAACCCGGCGGACCGCGACCACTGCCTGCAGTTCATGGTGGCCGTGGGCCTCATCAAGGGGGCCCTCGCCGCGGACGACTACGAGGACCAGGCCTCTGCCGACCCGCGCATCGATGCGCTGCGGGAGCGGATGCAAGTCGCCGAGAATCCCGAATTCTCCCGCGACTACCTGGACCCCGCGAAGCGCTCGATCGCCAACGCGGTCCAGGTCTTCTTCCGGACGGGCGCCCCCACCCGGCGGGTCCGCGTGGACTTTCCCGTGGGCCACCGCCGGCGCCGCGAGGAGGGCGCGCCGCTCCTGAAGAGGAAGTTCGAGGGCGCTGTCCGCGGGCATTTCGGCCCCGAGCGGGCGGACCAGATCGTCGCCCTCTTCTCAAGGCCCGAGGTGCTCGACGCCATGCCCGTGACGCAGTTCATGGGCGCGCTCCTGCCATAATCGGCGCAAAGGTTCGTCCACGGCGTTGATTTTTCGGCGGACAGCCGTAGGCTGACCGTTCCCGATTTCACGCACCCATGTCCACTGCCACTCCCCAGACCTTCGAATTCCAGGCCGAGATCAAGCAGCTGCTCGATATCGTCATCCACTCCCTCTACACGGAGAAGGAGATCTTCGTTCGCGAGCTGGTCTCGAACGCCTCCGACGCGCTGGAGAAGCAGCGCCACCTGCAGGTCACCGAGAAGGCCATCTACGACGACAAGCTCGAGCTCGAGATCAACATCACGACCGACGACAAGGCCAAGACCTTCACCATACAGGACTTCGGGACCGGCATGACCCAGGCCGAGCTGGTCGAGAACCTGGGGACGATCGCCCACTCCGGCTCGAAGGCCTTCGTCCAGGCCCTCGGCGAGGGCGACCAGAAGGCCGCGGGGCTGATCGGCCAGTTCGGCGTCGGGTTCTACTCGGCGTTCATGGTGGCCAAGACGGTGAAGGTCTACACGCACTCGTGGCGCGAGTCCGAGCCGGGCCAGCTGTGGACGAGCGACGGCACGGGCAACTTCGCGATCGAGGAGAGCTCCGGCGAGCGCAGGGGCTGCAAGGTGGTGATCGAGCTCAAGGACGAGTGCTCCGAGTTCAGCCAGGACTGGCGCATCCGGGAGATCATCGAGCGCTACAGCGCGTTCGTCTCGTTCCCCATCAACCTGAACGGGAAGCGCATCAACACGGTCCAGGCGCTCTGGCTGCGGGGCAAGAACGAGATCAAGGAGGAGGAGTACGCGGAGTTCTACAAGTTCCAGTGCCACGACTCCGAGAAGCCCCGCCTGCGCCTGCACTTCAGCGCGGACGCCCCGATCTCGATCAACGCGCTGCTCTTCGTCCCGAAGGAGAACGCCGAGAGGCTGGGGCTCGCTCGCCTCGAGCCGGCCGTCGCCCTCTACTGCCGGAAGATCCTGATCGACGCCCGCCCGAAGGACCTCCTTCCGGAATGGCTTCGCTTTGTCAGGGGTGTCGTGGACAGCGAGGACCTGCCGCTCAACATCTCGCGGGAGACCATGCAGGACAGGACCCTGGTCGAGAAGCTCAACCGCGTGATCACCAAGCGGTTCCTCAAGTTCCTCGAGGAGGAGGCGAAGGACCGGCCGGAGTCGTTCGCCGAGTTCTACAAGGAGTTCGGGGTGTTCCTCAAGGAGGGCGCGGCCCTCGACTTTACCCACAAGGACGCGCTGACGAAGCTCCTGCGCTTCGAGTCCTCGCTCACCGAGAAGGGCAAGACGACCTCGCTCACCGACTACGTCTCGCGCATGGGCGCCGAGCAGAAGGAGATCTATTACTTGGTCGGGCCGAGCCGCGAATCGATCGAGGCGGGACCCTATCTCGAGGGATTCCGGGCGCGCAACCTCGAGGTCCTCTTCTGCTACGAGGCGGTCGACGAGTACGTGATGAACAACGTCCGGGAATTCGACGGGAAGAAGCTCACAGCGGCCGACCACGCCGACGTCAGGCTCTCGGAGCAGCCCAGGGCCGAGGGCGCGCTCGGCGAGGCTGAAACCCAGGCGCTCGTCGCCTGGCTCAAGGAGTCCCTGGGGGAGCGCGTGGCCGGGGTCCGTGCGAGCGAGCGGCTGGTCGACTCCCCCGCCCTGGCGCTCAATGCCGACAAGCTCATGTCGCCGCACATGCGCCGCCTCATGAAGGCCATGAACAAGGACGGCCCCCCGTCCCCGCTTCGCGTGGAGCTCGAGGTCAATCCCCGAAGCGCGGTCATCAAGCGGCTGTCGGAGCTAAGGACCGCGGCGCCCGAGAAGGCGACGCTCGTCGCCGAGCAGATCCTGGACAACGCGCTCATCTCCGCGGGCCTCCTGGACGACGCCTCGGGAATGGTGAAGCGCCTCTACAAGATCCTCGAGTCGGTCTGAGGGATCCCCGAGGGTCCGCGGCGAGCGGCCCGTCGCTCGCCGCCGCCCATCCGGCCGGGCCGCCGCCCATCCAAACGGCCTTCCCCCGGTCAATAGGGGATTGGCATTCTCGGCGCTCCCAAGGTATTCTCGCGCAAACACCGCAGCATAAACCCATCATGCGAAAGCCATTCCTCACCCTTGGCGGGCTTGCTCTGCTCGCAGCCCCGCTCCTTGCCCAAACCGCCCCAACCGCGGACGAGACGCGCCTCCTCCGCTTCCCCGCCACAAACGGGAAGCAGGTGGTCTTCTCATACGCCGACCAGCTCTACACGGTGGGGCTCGAGGGCGGCGTCGCCCGGCGGCTCACCGACGGGCCGGGCTATGCGGTCTTCCCGAGGTTCTCGCCGGACGGCGCGCAGCTTGCGTTCACGGCCCAGTACGACGGGAACACCGAGGTGTACCTCATGGCGGCCGACGGGGGCAGCCCGAAGCGGCTGACGTACACGGCGACCCTCGACCGGGACGACCTGGGCGACCGGATGGGGCCCAACAACATCGTCATGGCCTGGAAGAACACCTCCCCCGAGGTCGTCTTCCGGTCCCGGATGCGCTCGTGGGATCCCTTCAACGGCCAGCTCTTCGCGGTCGGTGCCGACGCCGACCTGCCCCGGGTGCTGCCCGTCCCGCGGGCGGGCTTCGTCTCGTTCTCCCCGGACGACAGCAGGATGGCCTACAATAGGATATTCAGGGAGTTCCGCACGTGGAAGGACTACCGCGGCGGGATGGCCGACGACATCTGGATCTACGACTTCAAGACCGGGGCCCTCGAGGACATCACGAACAACCCGGCCCAGGACATCATCCCGATGTGGGCCCCCAACAACCGGATCTACTTCCTCTCCGACCGCCTCGCCGACGGGGCCAAGCGGCTGAACCTCTATAGCTACGACCTGGCGACGAAGGCGACCGAGCAGCACACCCATTTCAAGGATTTCGATATCAAGTTCCCCTCGATCGGCGGCGGCGTGATCGTCTTCGAGGAGGCGGGCTACCTCTGGTCATTCGACGTCAAGGCGGGCTCCGCAAGGCGGATCCCGATCGTCGTGAAGGAGGACTTCGCGTCCTCGCGGCCCGCGCTGCTCGACGTCTCGAAGTTCGTCGCCGGCGTCTCTCCCTCGCCCGACGGTAAACGCGTGGTCGTCAACGCGCGCGGCGACACCTTCACCGTCCCCGCGAAGGATGGCGCGACGCGCAACCTGAGCCTGAAACCGGGAGTCCACGAGCGCGACGCCGCGTGGTCGCCCGACGGCAAGCTGATCGCCTACGTCTCCGACGAGTCGGGCGAGAACGAGCTCTACGTGAGGCCGCAGGACGGCTCGGGAGCCCCGGTGCAACTCACGAAGGGGGCGGACACCTACTTCTACAACCCGCTCTGGTCGCCCGACAGCAAGAGGCTCCTCTGGTCCGACCGCCTCCAGCGGCTCAGGATCGTGAACGTCGAGACGAAGGAGGTCACGCTGGTCGACACGGCGACCGCCTTCGAGATCCGCCAGTACGCCTGGTCGCCGGACAGCAAGTGGGTCGCGTGGACCCGCCCGGAGGACGAGTCGCTGCAGAAGGTGTGGCTCTACTCGCTCGAGGGCGGCAAGAAGTTCGAGGCCACCGACGGCTGGTATGAGGCGAGCGCGCCCGCGTTCAGCGACGACGGGAAGTACCTCCTGTACGCCTCGGGCCGCGACTTCAAGCCGACCCTGAGCGACATCGAGCTCGAGCACGTGTTCAAGAACCTCGAGCGCGTCTACGTGGTCACCCTGTCAAAGGACGCCGATTCGCCCTTCAAGCCGAAGAGCGACGAGGTGGACGTGGCCGCCGCCAAGGCGGACGATAAGCCGGCCGACGCCAAGGACGCAAAGAAGGACGCCGAGCCGAAGCCGGTCGTCGTCAAGGTCGACCCCGACGGGATCAAGGACCGCGCGGTCGGGCTGCCCATCAGGGCCGCCGCCTACGACTCGATCTCGACGGCGGGCGACAAGGTCTACTACCTGAGGAGCGACTCCAACGAGGACGGGGACGGCGAGGAGGGCGGCGGCGCCCCGAAGACGCTCGTCCTCTACGACCTGAAGGACCGGAAGGAGACCGAGCTCGGAAGCGCCGCCGCGTACGCGATCACGGCCGACCACAAGAGGATGCTGGTCGCGGTCGACAAGGACTACGCGATCATCGACCTGCCGACGGCTAAGCTTGAGCTGAAGGACAAGCTCTCGTTCGCGGGGCTCACGATGAACCTGGACCGGCACGCCGAGTGGGCGCAGATCTACGACGAGTGCTGGCGGCAGATGCGCGACTTCTTCTTCTCGCCGACCATGAACGGCGTCGACTGGCAGGCGATGCGCGCCAAGTACGGGGCCCTGGTCCCGTACGCGCAGACGCGCTACGACGTCACGTACCTGATCGGCGAGCTGGTCGGCGAGCTCCACAGCGGCCACGCCTACGTGGGCGGCGGAGACCGGCCCCAGGCCCCCCGCGTGCAGACCGGGCTCCTCGGCGCCGTGCTCTCGCGCGACCCGCAGAGCAAGGCCTACCGCGTCGACCGGATCCTCAGGGGCGAGAACTGGGCCAAGACCGGGCGCTCCCCGCTGACGGAGATCGGGGTCAACGTGAACGAGGGCGACTTCATCCTGGCGGTCGACGGCAAGCCCGTCCGCGACATGGCGAACATCTACGCCGTACTTGTCGGCAAGGTCGGCAAGCAGGTCGTCCTGCGGGTCAATTCCAAGCCCGCGGACGACGGCGCCCGGAGCGTGACCGTCCTGCCGATCGCCGACGAGGCGCCCCTCTACTACGCGGCCTGGGTCAGGCGCAACGCCGACTACGTCACGCAGAAGACCGGCGGCCAGGTCGGCTACATCCACATCCCCGACATGGGCTTCGCGGGCCTCGAGGAGTTCGCGAAGCACTTCTACCCGCAGCTGCGCAAGAAGGCCCTCATCATCGACGACCGCGGGAACGGGGGAGGCTTCGTCTCGCCCATGGTGATCGAGCGCCTCACCCGCCAGCTGGTCTACTTCGAGAAGGCGCGAAACGCGACGCCGGTCCCCGACCCCGTCGAGATGGTGCTCGGGCCCAAGGTCCTCCTCATGGACGAGTTCTCGGCCTCGGACGGGGACATCTTCCCCTACCGGTTCAAGATGGACGGCCTCGGCAAGCTGATCGGCAAGCGCACCTGGGGCGGCGTCGTGGGCATCCGCGATTCGCTGCCCATTGTCGACGGCGGATTCCTCGACAGGCCCGAGTACGGCCCCTATTCCAAGGACGGCAAGGAATGGCCCGTGGAGGGCCACGGGGTCGACCCGGACATCGTCGTGGACAACGACCCCGCGAAGGAGTTCGCGGGCGTCGATCAGCAGCTCGACCGGGGGATCGAGGAGATCCTCCAGGAGCTCAAGTCAAAGGGCCAGGCGATCCCGCCGCCGCCGCCCTTCCCCGACCGCAGCTAGGGCCCAGCCGGCCACCCAGGCGCACCGGGCCATGTCGATCGTGTCGGTCAACCCGTCAACCGGGCGCACCCTCCGCTCGCACCGGGAGGCAACCCCGCGCGAGGTGGAGGCCGCCGTGTCCCGGGCTTGGGCGGCGTTCGGCGAGTGGCGCGCAACGCCGTTCTCGGAGCGCTCGCGCGCGCTCACGCGGGTGTCGGCCGTCCTCGGGCGGCGGGCGGGCCGGCTGGCCCGGCTGGCGACGGACGAGATGGGCAAGCCGCTCGCCGAGGCTCGGGCGGAGGTCGAGAAGTGCCGCCTCGCCTGCGACTACTACGCGAGGCGCGCGCGCGGGTTCCTCAGGGACGAACGCCCCCCGGGCTCCCCCCCGTGGTCCCGGGTGGTGTTTGAACCCATGGGGCCGGTCCTCGCCGTGATGCCCTGGAACTTCCCCTATTGGCAGGTCTTCCGGGCCGCGGCGCCCGCGCTCATGGCCGGCAACACGATGCTCCTGAAGCACGCGTCGAACGTCACCGGCTGCGCGAAGGCGATCGGGGCGGTGTTCAGGGAGGCCGGCCTGCCGGCCGGGGTCTTCACGACCCTCGTTATCCCCTCCGGCCGGGTCGGGGCTCTGGTCGCGGACGCGAGGGTGCGCGCCGTCACCCTCACGGGAAGCAACGAGGCCGGGGCGCGCGTGGCCGGGCAGGCCGGCGCCGCGATGAAGAAGGGCGTCTTTGAGCTTGGCGGCAGCGATCCCTACATCGTCCTTGGGGACGCGGACCTCGCCCGGGCGGCGGAGACCTGCGCCGCATCGAGGCTCCTCAACGCGGGCCAGAGCTGCATCGCGGCGAAGCGGTTCATCGTCGTGCGCAAGGTCCTCGGCGCCTTCGAGCGGGAATTCACGGCGAGGATCGCAGCCCGGCGCGTCGGGGACCCCCTCGACCCGCGCACCCAGGTGGGCCCCCTCGCCCGCGCGGACCTGCGCCGCGAGCTCGACCGCCAGGTGCGCTCAAGCGTCCGCATGGGCGCGAGGCTCCTGCTCGGGGGCCGGCCGGTCCCGGGTCCCGGCTTCTTCTACGCCCCGACGGTGCTCACCGGCGTGAGGCGGGGCATGCCCGCCTACGGCGAGGAGCTCTTCGGCCCGGTCGCCGCCATCATCCCCGTGCGCGACGAGGCCGAGGCCGTCCGGGTCGCCAACGACTCCCCGTTCGGGCTCGGCGCCGCGGTCTTCACACGCAGCCGCAGGACCGCCGAGCGGGTGGCCGCGCGCCTCGAGGCGGGTGCCGTGTTTGCGAACGACTTCGTGCGCTCGGACCCGACGCTGCCCTTCGGGGGCGTCAAACGCAGCGGTCACGGGCGCGAGCTGGGCCCGCAGGGCATCCGGGAATTCGTGAGCGCCAAGACGCTCTGGCTGCGCTAGGGGCGCCCGCGGGTCAGAGGGTGATCGCGGCCCGCGCGATCGCCGCGCGGATCCCGCCGCCCGCGTCGGCAACCAGGACCGACTCGGGCACGCCCGGGCCGAGCGCGCCGCGCAGCTGGGAGTCGACGAGCGCCCCCCGCACCCTGCGCTCGACGACGTTGCGCATGGGCCGGGCCCCGAGCCTGCGGTGCCATCCCTCGCCGACAAGCCGCCTGCAGACGTCGGCCCCGGCGCGCACGCGGTGCGGATGGCCGAAGCGCCGCGAAAGCACCTCGGACTGGAGCTGCACCTCGCGCTCGAGCATCCCGCGGCACACCCGCAGCTGCACCTCGCGGCTCAGGTGCCCGAAGACGATCACCGCCGTGAACCTGGCCAGCACCTCCGGCCGGAAGTGCGCGGCGGCCTCCTGCTCCACGTAGCGGCGCACCGACGCGCGCGCGACGCCCTCCATCTCGACCACGCCCGCGGAACCGACATTCGAGGTGGCGATGACGTGGAAGCCGGACAGGTCGAGCGTTTCGCCGCTCGCGAGCGTGACCGCCGCCTCCTCGATCCCGAGCAGGTGGTCGGAGACGCTGGGGTGCGCCTTCTCGATCTCGTCCAGGAGGAGAATCCGCCCTCCCGACGCCCTCAGGCGCCCGAGCGCCTCCCCGAGGAGCCCGCGCTCGCCGGCCCGCGCCCCGAGCAGGAGCGGCACGCGCTCCGGCGACGAGAACTCGGCGCAGTTGACCCGCGCCACCGCACCGCTGCCGAAGAGGTGGGCGCTCGCCGCCTGGACCGCGGACGTCTTTCCCGTGCCGGTGGGGCCGAGGAGAAGGACGAGGCTCCTCGGCCTGCCTCCGGGCGTGTGGCCCATCTCGCCTGCAAGGAGCGCGTCCGCCAGGCCCGAGAGCGCCTCGTCCTGGCCCAGGACCGCGCGCCCGAGGTGCTCGCGCAGTCCGCGGAGCACGGCGAGTCGCCCGCCGTCGTTCGGTGTCTCAGGCATGCCCCGGGTTGTTGGACCACGGGGCCGCGCGCGTCAAGCGGCGGGCGTCTTGTTCTTCTCGCGCTCGCCGTACGCGGCGCGGATCTCGGGCGCCACGGACACGACAAAGTCGCCGGCGTCTCCGGGCGTCACGACCACGGCGTTGCGCTGGCGCCTGCCGGCGAGCTGGTGCTCGCGGATGAACTCCCGAAGCGAGCGGTGGAGAGCGACGGCCATGTCCTGGCGCCTGAGGGGGAGCGAGCCGCGCTGCAGGACCAAGAGCCCGAGCGCCCGGTAGCGCCCGCGGTCGGAGGCGGTCGGGTCGGCCGCGTCGAGGTCCGCGGCGTTCCTGCCCCCCGCCGAGCGGATCCGCACGATCCAGCTCGCGCCCTGGCCCGGGGCGCCCGAGCACCGCCGGCTCGTGAGCTTCACGCCGACGCGCGAGGCGGCCTTGAAAAGGCCGCCCCGGTCGCTCTCCCTGTGGACCCGGACGACCACGCCCTTCCTCTTCATCCCCTGGACGATCTTCTGCCAGCGGACGCAGTGCACCTGCACGCCGAGCAGCGGGTACACGGGAAGGGGAAGGAAATCGACCACGTCCGGCTCCGTGAGCGCACGGGCCGCGGCGACGGTCGCCGAGAGGCCCTTCGGGGGCGCTTCGCTCATTCTGGTCTTGTCACTCATGGTGTTTTAATGAGATCTATTAGGGTATAAGGTGGTTGAAAACGAGTGAAAACTTAGATAGCCTAATTAGACACGTTTAGCAACCGCTTTCTCTTCAGGATTTCCAGAATACACCCATGACACCGAGACAACGACAGGCCGCCTTTGACCGCTTCTTCGCCTCACTCGCAAGGAGCCGCTCGCGCAGGCTCGGGCTGCGCTACCTGGGGACCCTGCGCAAGCTGCCGCCCCCCCCGCTGCCGGGGGAGCCCCCCGGGGTGACCCGGTACTATCTGAACGCGGTTGCCAAGGACGACTCGAGCTCGGGGCTCGTCGAGCTCGGCGGCGCGGCGGACGCCGCCCTGCGCCGGGCGGAGCGCTGGGTCGAGACGGGGCGGGGCGCGGCGCCAGCCGACGGGACCCTGCGATGAGGCCGCGCGAGGATAAAACGTAAAGTTTGACTTGTCTAAAGTGGAGCGGCGTGCTCAGGTGCGCGCCCGATGAGTCCAGGCGCAACCGACGAACCGGAGCTGCCGCGCAGGCCCGCGAACGCCGGGCCCCGCGGGCCCTCCGCGCCCAGGTCAGTCTTCACGCCGGCCGAGCGCTGGGTGGCGGAGCACCAGGTGAAGGTCCTGTGCATGGTGGTGGCGGCGGCCTCGCCCCTGCTCTCCCTCTGGATGCTCGAGCGGGGCACCGCCAACCTGAGGGAGGGGGTCTGGGCCTACTCCGTGGACGGGGCCGGGACCATCCACTTCGGACCGGCCAAGCCGGCTGACGGGCAGAGCGCGCTCTTCCGCGAGATCCTCCTGCAGGCGGCGCAGGCCTGCTTCACCCGGAATCCGTCCGGCCTGTCCTACCCCGAGGTCGCGCGGCGGATCTTCGTTGCGGACAGCTGGAGGGCGCTCGACGCCGACGTCCGCGACCAGCTGCCCGAGCGCAAGCGCAGGAACCTGTACGACCACCCGGAGGTCGAGGGGATCGACGTCCTCGACGAGGGGGCCAGGGCCCGCTACCGGGTGCGCGGCTTCATCGTGCGCGCGGGCGCGGTCGACGGCCTGCCCTACCAGCCGCCCCCCGGCGAATTCCACCTGGTGGTCGAGTTGGCGCCCCAGGAGGACGCCCTGCAGCAGGGGCGCTACCCCTTCGTCGTCGTGCGGCACAGGGCCGTCGTCCGCTGGCAGGGGGAGGCCGCCGCGCCATGAGGACAGCGACCCTCTGCCTCCTCGCCTCGTCGGCCGCCTGCGCCCGCCTCGCAGGCGCCGCCGATCCCGGACCGCCGCCCAGCATCGTGCGGATCGCGCTCCCGCCGGAGCCCGACGAGCGCCAGCCGTTCCTCGTGCCCACGGAGCCCGAGAACACGGTCGAGATCGACCTGCCCTGGCCGCTTGAGGACTGGGCGGGCCGCGGGTTCACCCCGGACGCCGAGAAATTCGCGGGGGACTTCGTGATCGAGGCCACCCGCGGCACGCCGCGCATGTTCGTGACACCCGTGGCGGCCGGGGCCCACCGCGTCCTGCATGTGGTCCTTGCGCAGCCCGGGGGCGCGACGCGGGGGGTGCCGGTCGAGTTCGTCCCGGCGCCCACCGGGCTCGCGTGGCGCAAGGTCGTGTTCCTTTGCCCGGCGCCGGCCGGCGCCCCGCGGCCCACGGTCACCCTCTCGGATTGGCCGCCGCGGACGCGGCTCCGGAAGCCGAGTCCGGAGTCGCAGATCGGGCTCCTTCGGACCATGCGGCTGATGCTCAACACGACCGCCGAGGGCGCCGGCGACATCGCCCGGGCCAACTCCGCACTGGCGCTCACGAGTCTAGGCGGGACCCCGCGCAGCTTCGGCGACTTCACAATCGCAAACCGGTTTGCCGTGACGGACGCCACCACCGGCACGCTTGGCATCTGCGCAAGCGTCGCCAACCAGACGGCAAGGCGGCTCCTTCTCGATCCCTCGGGCTGGGTGGTCCGCGCGGGGGACCGGGTCTACCCGGCGGGGACCGTCGACTTCGCAGGGGAGCTCGAGCCGGGGGCGACCGAGGTCGTGCTCCTCTTGGTGGCGCGCGGTCCCGACGGCGGGCCCGCGCGCCTGCGCTCGGACAACGATTTCGAGGTCAGCGCGCTCCTCGCCGGCTCCGCCAATCCCCGCCCCGTCGCGCGGATGACGCTCGCGGGCCTGAGCCCCCAATGACGGACGCGCGTCCAGAGGGCCCCGGATGGGGCCGGGTCACGCTAAGGGTGCGCCTCCTCCTCGCGGGCGCGGTCCTGCTCGCGATCGCCGCGTGGGCCCGGAGCGGACGGGTGTCCCCCGCGCCGAGCCGCGAGGCACAGGCCCAAAGGCTGCCCACGCGGCTCCCCCCCGAGGAGCTAAGCCAGGTGGACGCCGACCGCGAGGCTCCCTCCGTTGCCGGCGGGTACCGGCGCGAGGTCGTGAGGCCGAAGCCTGTCCAGAATCCCGCTGAGGCTGCGCCCGCGAAGGAGGACTCCCCCGCCGACCCATCGACCGGCGGGCCCTCGAACCGGCGCAGGGACGAGCGCAAGACGCTGCCGGAGATCTTCCGCATGCCCCCTGGCCCCAAGGGGGCCCCGCCCGAGGCGCCGGCCGCCGCGCCCTCGGCGCGACGGGAGCCGGCCCCGCAGTCCTGGGACGAGTTCGCCCCGTTCGGGCGCCTGGTCCGTTGCCAGCTTGTGGACACGCTGGACAGCGTGACCGCCCGGGCCGAACCCATCGTCGCCATCGTGACCCAGGACCTCGACTGGAACGGCAATGTCATCATCCCGGCCGGCACCGAGGCGTACGGCTACGCAAGGCCCGATCCGGTCCTGGACGCAGCCGGCGTGGGGCGCCTCCTCGACACCGGAGAATGGACCCTCGTCCTGCCCGGCCGGCGCGGCGACGGAAACGGGCGCGAGCTGATTCTCAAGGCACGGGCCGTCGACCGGCGCGAGGTCGCCGTCACCGACCGGGGGGCCGCCCGTTCCTGGGGAATCGACGACGGCGCAGACGGCTTAGTCGGCTACACCCTATCGACCCTCGACAGCCAGGAGATCAAGCTCTTCGCGGCGGCGGCAGTCAGCGGCGTGGCCCAGGGCCTGGCCGCGGTCGCGCAGCGCCAGGAGACCGCGCCGGGCCTCCCGGGAATCCTGGGCGCGACCCAGGCCGCGCCGACCGTCGGCAACGCGGTCGCGGGTTCGCTGGGCGCCGGGGCCTCCGACCTCATGAACCAGGTGGCCGGGAGGATCCGCGAGGAGATATCGAAGCGGGGCGTCTACGTGCGCGTCCCGGCGGGCAAGGAGTTCTACCTGTTCGTGGAGCAGACCATAGACCCCCGGGCGGCCGCGATCGGGCTGAGGCTTCCGGCCGACGGGCACCCGCCACGATGAGGACCCGGATCCTGCTCCTGGCAGCCGCGACCGCGCTGGCCGGCGGGTGCGCCAACCCGCGCCAGCCCCAGGCGGCTCCGGGCGCGTCGAGGGTCGGCGCGCCTGACCCTCGCGTCGACGCGACCCTTGCCGGACGGGGCTCCCCTGCCGAGGGCCGCGCCGCGGACGGCGCCCCCGTCCGCCTCCCCGACCGCATCGCGCTGCCCGCCTCCTACAGGCTCATGCTCCTGGACGGCCACCTCGAGCTCGTGCGCGAAACCGACCCCCAGGAGATCCTGCGCGCGCCAGCCACACTGCGGCTCGTCGCGGGCGAGCTCGCCCGCGGGGAACTCGCCTACCAGCCCGGCCTCCTGCCGCAGGAGCTCGCGGCGGAGGTCGCCGCCAACCGCGAGAGCTCGGCGCGGATGGACAACGCCCTGGAGGAGGTCATGCGGCGCAGCCGCGAGCTCTCCGAGCAGGCGCTCGCCCTCCAGGAGCAGTCGCGCAAGCTCGCGGAGCTTCTCTCCGCCGCCCAGAGCCGGGTGCGCGAGCTCGAGGGCGCCGCAGCTGCGCCTCCAGCCCACCGGGGACAAGCAGGCGCTCTGCATCCTCAACGTCGCAATCAACCGCGACTCGCGCGACGAGAGCGGCGAGAAGATGAGCAAGACGCGCCGCATCCCCCTTGCTTTAGTTATGGGGTGAGGCGCGCAAGATCGTCAGAAGGGTTGAAACAATTGGAGGGAAACTCGGTCAAATTAACAACGTGCTTACCCCCCTGGGAACAACCCAATGTGAACACGTTTCCGAACCATGCCTAAGAACAGTCCGCCACGCTTCATTGCGGAGTTCCCCCTCTCGACTCCGAGGTCTGCGGAGGGGCCTCTCGATCGGCGGTTCCGGGCGGGCTGCCACGTCTACAGCGGAGTGCTCGCCGAGGGACTGAAGCGGGTGGACTTACTTCGACAGTCCAAGGTGTGGATTGCGGCCCGAGCCATGCCACGAGGGCAGTCCGATTCACCGGAGCGCAAGGCTCGTGCGGCGGCATTCAGAGCCGCGGCGATGGCTCACGGCTTCAGCCAGTACGACCTGCGAGACTTTGCCGTGGCCTACCGCCAGGGCTGCTGGGCCAACGACCATCTCGGAAGCCACGACACCCAGGCTATCGGCTTCCGCGCCTACCGGGCCCTGGAGCAATACCTATATGGCAAAAGGGGACGCCCGCGTTTCAAACGCGGGGACCAGTTCACCTCCATGGAAGGGTTCTCCAACGAAGCCGTCATCCGCTACCGGGACGGAGTCGTCCATTGGGATGGACTGGCGCTGCCCCTTATCCGCGATCCGCGCGACA
>PLTZ01000063.1 GCA_003164715.1 Opitutaceae bacterium
GACTGAACATTTTGGGGTGTGGGAGTTTGGGCCTATTGGGTTGAATACTGAATCTACCTCACTGCCACCCGGGGCACTATGGGGTGAATTATGTATCCGGTTCCCGGCACGGATAGGGCCTCGCCGGCTCTCTCCCGGCGGTGTCCTATGCGATCCACCCGCAGTGGCGTAGCCGCATTTCCAACGCATCAATATCAACCGGGCCCGCATTGGCCGGCGCATGGACTCAGGAGGCCTGCGCGAAGGCACATTCCCGGGGGCGCCATTCCCCGGGGGACGGGAATCATCCGGCACGAACCAAAGTGACTGAGCCTCTTTGCCGGTCGGCCGCGCCTTATGCGCACTCGCCGCGGCGCCCGGGCCGCCGCGGGGGGGCTAGCGCCCGAACCGCTCCCAAGGGTAATATTCCGCCTCGATGGGCATCGTATCCCATTCGAGAGCGTCCGGCGGGGAGGACTCGCAGATCGCTTTCCACGCGTTCTCCAGCTTGGTGAAACTGGACCATTTGCCTTCGGGCGACTTTGAAACGATGACGGCATTCGCGCCCGACCGCTCGATCAGGGACGCATAGGCCTCGGGGCCGCCCTTTGCGCCAAACTGGTCCCACGGGATATGCACCACGATGATCGGGAGCTCGGAGGTCCATGACTTCCTCGCAACGGTCACCGCGAATTTTTTCATTGGAGCGGTCATCGGCTAAAAGGTCAGGAGGTGATGGTCGCGTTCATCTTATCGACGGCGCCCTGTGCGCGCTTCCACGCCTCGCCGATCTTGTCCTTTGCCGCGTTCCATGTATCCGGGGTCGTCGCCTTCGCCAGTTCGCTGGTGCAACTCGTGAGGTAAGATCGGGAGTCGTCGACCTCCTTCATGGCAAAGTCCCAGTCCTTCATGTCCTTTGTCATGCTCGCCCGCTTGGCCTTGAGGACGCCTATCTCCCGATCAAGCCGGGCCGAGAGGCGCTCGACCCCTGCCGCGAAATGCGCCCTCTGGTCGTAGCCGTCGTTCTTGATCTCGGCCCAATGGGCTGCGGACCCTCCGTCCGAGGCGGCGACATTGATGACCTGGGCAGGCGCCCGGGAAATGGTCCCGACCGCGGCCGCGGCAAGCAATCCGAATGCGATCCCCATCCGGCCCATGCAGTATGCGGTATTCATGATGATGTGAACAGTAGCCCCCGGGCGCCCGATGCGCCATGGGTTCAACCCCCCATACCTCGCGCAGGATCGCCCCAAGGCGCATCGCGGATGCGGCAATGGGGTGCTTACCCCATCGACTCGGGGTCGCCGCTGTGAGACGGTAAACCTGGTCAATTCAGTAGGCGCCTCGTGAGTGGTGGCGTCTTTCTTTCTTGGTGGAACCTCCGTCTACACTGATTCTCAAAAGCCATTTGTTGAACTTCGTGATTCCCAATACCCGCAGCCCGGTCGCAAGAGGGCCGGATGGAGCTGTGCAACCGGCGATGCGGAGCGGCGCGATGCTTGCGCAAGGCGAAGAAATCGGAAATACTGTGGTCCCCGGCGTGACTCAAGGCGCGCGGCGCCCGATGAATCTATGAAACCCATCAACACCCTGCTGGCCGACGATCATACGATTGTTCGGGAGGGCCTGCGGGCCCTGCTGCTTGCCGACGGCGGCATCAACGTCGTCGGGGAGGCCCGCAATGGGCGCGAGGCCGTGGAGCTTTCGGTGGAGCTTCGTCCCGACGTCGTTGTCATGGACATCGCCATGCCGCTTCTCAATGGACTCGAGGCCACGCGCCAGATCGTGGCCGCGGTGCCGAGCATCAAGGTGCTCATCCTTTCGGCGCACAGCGACGACGCTTACATCGACAGGGTAATCTCGGTGGGCGCCGTCGGCTTTCTGATCAAGCAGACCTCGGCCCAGATCCTGGCCAAGGCGATCCACGAGATCATGGGGGGGAACACGTTCTACAGCCCGCAGGTGTCAAAGCGCCTGCGCGACCACTACCACAAGCCGGAGAAGGCTGGGGGGCTGATGGTAAAGAAGGCGACCGGTCTGACTTCGCGCGAACTGGAGGTCATCCAGCTGGTCGCCGAGGGCCAGGCCAACAAGCAGGTCGCGGCCGGGCTCAACATCAGCATCAAGACGGTCGAGAAGCACAGGCAGCACCTGATGGACAAGCTGAACATCCACGATACGGCCGGCCTCACGCGCTACGCCATCGCGCGGGGCATCATCGAGAGCAGCGTCCAGGTCACGATCGTCTGACGGGTGTGCAGGCGCGGCGCCTCGGCGCATGCGCGCGCCCTCAGGCGCAGGCGACGGCGATGTGCCCCGAGGGGCGGATGGGCCCGAACCAGCCGGTGCCGGGGGTCTCGGAGGCCCTCTCGGGATACGCCTCCGAAAGGAGCACGCGCAGGTTCTCCCGGGCGCGCCCGATGCGGCTCTTCACGGTGCCGATGTTGATCCCCAGCGTCTCTGCGATGTCGGCGTAGGACTGGCTCTGGCCGTTGCGAAGCACGAGGATCTCGCGCTGGCTGGCGCCGAGCCTGTCCATGCACTCGGCGACGATCTCGGAGAATTCGCAGGAGGTTGCCTCGCGGGCGGGACTCGGGCCATCGCACGCGATCAGGTCGGCAAAGGTCTCCCTGTTGTCGTCGCTATACGAGCAGTCGAGCGAGAGGGTGGCATGGCGGCGCCGGCTGAAGTTGTGCTTGTGGCGGTTGCGGGACAGATTGAAGGCGATCCTGTGCAGCCACGTCGCAAGCGAGGAATCCCCGCGGAAGCGCGCCAGCCCGCGATGGGCCCGGATGAAGGTGTCCTGGGCTATCTCCTCGGCGTCGGCGTAATTGTGCAGGTGGCCGAACGCGACGGAGAACATCCTCTCCCTGTAGCGGGCGACGATCGCGACGAACGCGTCCTCGTCCCCGAACCTGAAGCGGCGCACCAGGTCGGCGTCATGGATGGCGGCCTGGCTTGAAATCGTCTCGCGCGCGGTGCGACCGGGCCTGCCGGAAGGGGCCTGGAGCGTGGAACCGTAATCTGAGTTAGTTGCGACCATTGTGGGCGGGACACTACACGCGAAACATGCGGGCCCAAATGGGGTGAAGTACTATCGGGCGGGCGCACCGCTCGGCATGCGCTGAACACCCCATAGCGGCTGCGGGCCGCGTCTGGTAATGTTGGTCCCATGGCGTCAACAGGCACACGGACACGGGCTCATCCGCACATGGCGGCCGCCAGGGATCCAAGTGCGCTGCCAGGTCGCAGGGAGGATCGGCGGTAGATCCCCTCCCATGCCCCGGCCATAATAAACAATACGTATCAATTTGCTCCACAATGATTAACGAAATGACAACATACACACGCATCGCGCTGCTACTCGCCGCGGCCCTTCCGGTCGCGTTATTCGCCTCCTCAACCAACGACGGCAAGATCCAGGACGCCGCGAAGGATTCCTACAACTTCCGCACGGTCCTTAACGACCGCGTAACCGCAAACGTGAACGACGGCGTCGTCACGCTGACGGGCACGGTACAGGACAAGGACGACAAGGCCCTGGCCGAGGACACCGTGGAGAACCTCCCGGGAGTCGTAAAGGTCGACAACCAGATCAACGTCAAGGCGGACTATCCCGAGCATTCCGATGAATGGATCGCGCTCAAGATCCGCAGCAGGCTGCTCGTGAAGGCCAACGTGAGCGCCACCGCCACGACGGTCAACGTCAAGGACGGTATCGTCACGCTGACAGGCACCGCGATCAACGGGGCCCAGAAGGACCTCACCGAGGCCTATGCGAAGGACATCGACCACGTGAAGGCCGTCAGGAACGAGATGGTTGTCGAGTCATCGGCCCCCGTCGCAAGCACGGTTGGCGAGACGATTGACGACGCGTCGATCACCTCCCAGGTGAAGTTCGCGCTCCTAAGCCACAGCTCGACGAGCGCTCTCTCGACAAAGATCATCACCGAGAACGCCGTCGTCAGCATCACGGGCGTCGCAAAGTCTGACGCTGAAAAGTCCTTTGTCACCAAGCTCGCCCAGGACACACGCGGGGTGAAGTCGGTGGTGAACGACATGACGGTCAAGATCTGAGAAGCTCGTCATTTAACTGGCCCGCAAAAAGGCCAAGTGTTGTTGAAAACGCGCGGCCGGCTCATGCCGGCCGCGCGACTTACCAAGCATGAAAACCAATATCGGATTAAACGACGAGGCCCGCCTTGAGGTGGGCCAGATCCTCAACCTCATTCTTGCGGACGAATTCGTCCTCTATGTGACCACGCGCGACTATCACTGGAACGTGACCGGGCCCGATTTCCGAAGCCTTCACCTGGAATTCGAGACCCAGTATGAGCAGCTGGCAAAATGGATCGACGACGTGGCCGAGAGGGCCCGGTCAATCGGGGTGGGCGCAAGGGGCAACCTCGCCGACCTCGTGAAGTCGGCGCGTTCCTCGGCGGACCCCGGCGTGGACCTGCCGGGCGAGCACATGCTCTCCGAGCTGCTCGCCCTGCACGAGGAGCTCATCGTGCAGCTTCGCACCGACAGCGACGCCTGCATCGAGCGCTTCGGGGACGCGGGCACCGCGGACTTCCTCACCGGCCTGATGGAGCGCCACGAGAAGGCCGCATGGATGCTCAGGGCGCAGCTTGAGACCGAGGAGGCGGAAGTTTCCGAGAAATGACACCATGAACAAACTCGTCTCGATCGTGCTCCTCGTCGCGGGCATTACCCTGATCGTTTACGGCCTCGCCGCCTCCAATTCCTTCGGCTCGGGCGTCTCCCGGATGTTCACGGGCGCGCCGACCGACAAGACGCTTTGGCTCCTGATCGGCGGAGGGGCCGTGGCGCTGGTAGGCCTGTTTGGCGTGCTGCGGGGATCGAAGCCAGTGTAGCCTCGTTTCGCCCCCATGCTTTACTACGCCATCACCTTCCTCATTGTTGCCATCATTGCCGGGATCCTCGGCTTCGGCGTGATTGCCGGCACGGCGGCCATGATCGCGAGGTTTCTCTTCGTGGTCTTCCTGGTCCTCTTCCTCGCTTCGTACTTTAGGGGCAGGAAGGCATAGGCCGGCTGCCGCCGTTCGCGGCGCAACCGGCGGCAGCCTCCGAAGCGGCGTTATTTCTGCCAGAGGATCTCGCAGGCCTCCAGCGGCGTCACGAGGCCCTTGCATCGCGGCACCATCCGGGCCGTGTAGTCCGCGGCGGGACGGGCTGCGGACACCGTCGCGCTATAGAGGCGTGTGCCGTTTCCGGACCCCGCTCCCTCCAGAGGCGTCATTTCCTGGCTTTCCGGGCCGCCGCCGTTGCGTCCATCGGCATAAAGCTCGACCCTGACCCTGTCCGGGGCGAGATCCGCCAGGAAGGCCTTTGCCGTGATCACGTGCTTTCCCGCCCGGGTCTCGACGGTCCTGGCCCCGAAGCGGATCGAGTCCCAGGCTGCCGCCAGCGCGTCCCGCGCCTCCACGAGCGTCCTCGCCCCCGAGCCCTTGCCAGCGGCGCGCGCCCGGTACGCGGCGGCAGAGGGAAGGTAGTGCTGCTCGGTGTAGTCGCACACGGCGCGGCTGGCGGCGAACCGTGGGGTCAGTCGCGCCATGCTTTCCCGTATCCGTGCCACCCATGCGGCGGGAACGCCCTTTTCGTTTCGCGAGTAGAATTCCTGCGTCACGGCCTGCTCCAGATTCTCATACAGCGCCTCCGCCTCGGCGGCGTCCCATGCGGGGTCTTCGCCATGCTCCTTGCCATCACCCAGGGCCCAGCCGACCTCCGGCGCGTAGGCCTCGGCCCACCAGCCGTCCAATTCGGAGAGGTTCAAGCCGCCGTTGACGAGGACCTTCATGCCGCTTGTGCCGCAGGCCTCCCACGGCCGGCGGGGCGTGTTGATCCACACGTCGACCCCCTGCACCATGCGTTCGGCCAGGAGCATGTCATAGTCGGCCAGGAACACCACCGGCGGATTCGCATCGTTGTGGCGGATGAATCGCATCCATTCCTGGATCAGCGCCTGGCCGGCCTGGTCGGCGGGATGCGCCTTGCCCGCCAGGATGAGCTGCGCCGGGCGCTGGGGGTTCTTGAGGATGCGTATCAGCCGGGCGGGATCGTGCAGCAGGAGGTTGGGCCTCTTGTAGGTCGCGAAACGCCGCGCGAAGCCCAGCGTCAGCACCTCCGGGTTCAGGCGGGCCTGGGCCCGGGCCCGCACCTCTTGGTTCACTCCGGCGGCGGCCAATTGCCGGCCCACCCGCTCCAGGGCGAATTCAACCAGCGACCTGCGGCTGGTGCAGCGCAGGGCCCAGAGCTTCTCGTCGGAGATCCGGCGGACGTTGTCCTCCAGCGTGGACGACGGCCCGAGCCACCGGTCCTTGCCGCAGGCCTCGGTCCAGACGAGATCGGCTGCCGCCGAGTCCCACGTCGGCATATGCACGCCGTTGGTCACGTGGCCGACCGGCACGTCCTCCTCAGGCCACCTCGGGAAGAGCGGTGCGAAGATGTGGCGGCTCACGCATCCGTGCAGCCGGCTCACCCCGTTGGTCGCCGTGCTCCCGCGCAGCGCAAGGTAGGCCATGTTGAAGGGCTCGTCCGCGTCGTCGGGGTTCTGGCGCCCGAGCGCCAACAAGTCGCGCAGCGGCAGGCCGAGGTCGTCATGCGCATACCGGCCTAGGTACTGCTCCATCAGCGGCGTCTGGAACAGGTCGAAGCCCGCGGCAACCGCGGTGTGGGTGGTGAAGAGGTTGCCCGCTCGCGTGGCCATGAGGGCCCCGGGAAACGGGCAACCGGCCTCCTGCATGAAGCTGCGGGCGCGCTCCAGGAGCGCAAACGCCGCGTGCCCCTCGTTCAGGTGGCAGACCTCCGGTTTGATCCCGAGGGCGGCGAGCAGCCGCCAGCCGCCTATCCCGAGGACGATCTCCTGCTTGAGGCGCAGCTCCGGGCCACCTCCGTACAGCTCGCTCGCTATCCCGCGGTCCACCGGTGCGTTGGCCGGATCGTTCGTGTCGAGCAGGTAGAGCCTCGCCCGTCCCACCTGGACCTGCCACGCGCGCAGCCAGACGGCGCCGTCGGGAAGCGCGACCTCGACGCGCAGCCATTCGCCGTTCGGCCGGCGCACCGGCGTCACCGGCAGCTGGCCGGGGTCGTTGTAGGGATAGAGCGCCTGCTGCGCCCCGTCCCGGTCGATCGCCTGCCGGAAATATCCATGCTGGTAGAGGAGGCCGACGCCGATGACCGGCACGCCCAAGTCGCTGGCGGCCTTGAGCTGGTCGCCGGCCACGTTCCCAAGGCCGCCGGAATAGATCGGGAGCGCCTCGCTCAGCATGAATTCCATGCAGAAGTAGGCGACGCAGGTGAGGGGGGCTTGGGGATGGTTCTGCTGAAACCAGGCGGGCGCAGCCGCCGCATCCCGCTTCGCCTGCACCAGGCCGCCGAGCAGGCGGGAGAATTCGGGGTCGGCCAGCGCGCGGTCGAGCCTGTCGCGGGAGACCGCCTGGAGCACGACGTTGGGATGATGGGTCTGCGCCCAGAGGTCGGGATCGAGCCGTTTCCAGAGCTCGTCCGAGCAGTGGTTCCACGACCAGCGCAGATCCATGGCCAGCTCGGTGAGGGCTTCAAGGCCCGCTGGGGGGCGGGGTGGAGGGGGGCTGCCGGTTGCGGGTTCGCTCATGATCTTGACTGTCCAGAGGGGACCACCCTCAGTTCGGATCGCCCTCGTTTCGCCACGCGGCCACCGCTTCGCAGTCCGCCTTCCGGTCTATTGCCTGCTCCGCAGGCCCCGCGTCCTTTCCGGGCGCCCCGAGCGCCGCGCCGACAATCGCCTGCGCCTCCTCCAGGATCCGGCGCAGGTGCGACTCCGAGCGGAAGCTCTCGGCGTAGATCTTGTAGATGTCCTCGGTGCCCGACGGGCGCGCGGCGAACCATCCGCCTTCGGTAACGGCCTTGAGTCCGCCGATGGATTCGTCGTTGCCCGGGGCCCTGGTGAGGACGGATTGGATCTTTTCGCCCGCCAGGTCCGCGAGCTTGAGCCGGTCAGGGGAGAGCCCGGCCAGGGCGGACCTCTCGGCCGCCGTAGCGGGAGCGTCCACACGGTCATAGAACGACTCCCCGAATTCCTGGGTGAGCGTCGCGTAGGCCTCGCCCGGGTCGCGGCGCCCCCGGGCCGTGATCTCCGCTGCGAGCAGACACGGGATGAACCCGTCCTTGTCCGTCGTCCATACGGCGCCGTCCAGGCGCAGGAAGGACGCGCCCGCGCTCTCCTCCCCGCCGAAGCCGAGCGAGCCGTCCAGAAGGCCGCCCACGAACCATTTGAAGCCGACCGGGACCTCGTAGAGTCTCCTGCCCAGTTTTGCCGCCACGCGATCGATCATCGCGCTGCTCACAACGGTCTTTCCAACCGCCGCCGCCTTGTGCCAGCTCGGGCGGTTCTGGAAGAGATGGGACACGCAGACCGCGAGGAAGTGATTGGGCGGAAGCAGGCCCTCGCCCCTTGTGACGATCCCGTGCCGGTCGTGGTCGGTGTCGCACGCGAACGACAGGTCAAAGCGGTCCTTCATGCCGATCAGCCGCCGCATCGCGTAGGGCGACGACGGATCCATCCGGATCTGGCCGTCCCAATCGACCGTCATGAACCGGAAGGTGGGGTCGACGGTGTCGCTGACCACGGTCAGGTCCAGGCGGTGGCGCTCCGCAATCCGGCCCCAGTAATGGACGCCGGCGCCTCCGAGGGGGTCGACGCCGAGGCGGATCCTCGAGCTGCGGATGGCCTCCAGGTCGACCACGTTGCAAAGGTCGTCCACATAGGCGCCCAGGTAATCGTGCCGGTGGGTTGTCGGGGCGCGAAGGGCCCGGTCGTAGGGCGTTCGCTTCACGCCCTCGAGCCCTGCCTCGAGGATCGCGTTCGCCTTTGCCTCGATCCAGCCCGTGACGGCGCCGCCGGCCGGTCCGCCATTGGGCGGGTTGTACTTGAATCCGCCGTCATGTGGAGGATTGTGCGACGGCGTGATGACGATGCCGTCCGCGAGTCCGCTGGTTCGCCCGCGATTGTAGGCCAGGATAGCATGGGAGATCGCCGGGGTCGGCGTGAATTCGCCGCCTTCGGCGATCATGGTCTCGACCTCGTTTGCGGCCAGCACCTCGAGGGCGGTGGCGAAGGCCGGGACGGAAAGGGCGTGGGTGTCGATGCCGATGAAAAGCGGGCCGGAAAACCGCTGCCGGGCGCGGTACAGGCAGATTGCCTGGGTGATCGCGAGGACGTGCCACTCGTTGAAGCTCCGCTTGAGGGACGAGCCGCGGTGGCCGGAGGTGCCGAACACCACGCGCTGCGCCGGGACCGAGGGGTCGGGCGTGTCGGTATAGTAGGCGGTGATGAGCCTGGGCACGTCGACCAGGATTCCCAGGGGTGCGGGTTTTCCCGCGAGGGGACTTGTCTTCAACGCGATCCCTTCAGCGCCCCGCGCTCGATCTCCAGGATCTTCGCCAGGCGGCGGCGATGGCGCTCTTCCCCGCTGAAGCGCGCCTCAAGAAAGGTCCGGACAAGTTCCCACGCGGCCGCGTGTCCGACGACAAGGCCCCCGAGGCAGAGCATGTTCAGGTCGTCGTCCTCAACGCCCTGGTGGGCCGAGAACGTCTCATGGATGAGACACGCGCGCACCCCGGGCACCTTGTTGGCGGCCACGGACGCTCCCACTCCGCTGCCGCAGATGCCCACCCCGCGGGCTATCGTGGCGTCGGCGACCGCATGGGCCAGCGGCACGATGAAATCCGGATAGTCGTCGGCGGCCTGCAGGCTGGCGTCCCCGAAATCAACCACCAGATAGCCCGCCTCGGTGAGCCTCGAAGAAAGGTGTTGCTTCAGCTCAAAACCCCCGTGGTCCGCGGCGATCCCGACCCGCATCGGGCTGGTCCCCGGGACTGTTCGTTCGTTGGGCATGGGTCCGTACGGCTTTTCAGTCGATCAGGCGTTCGCGTTCGGCCCTTGCCGTGTGCTTTCCCTGGACGGCCAGGCCGTTGCAGGAGGCGCGGTGGCGAAGGGCCTCTTGCGCGGCCGCGGCGTTTGCGGTCAGGCCCCGCCAGGCTCCCAGCGCGTCGTCCTGGAGCGCGCGGCCGAACGAGAAGCTCAGGATCCAAGGGGAGCCGGATATGCCGCAGATGGCGTTCAGCCTCTGAGTCGCCTCCACGCCGGTCTGGCCGCCCGAGAGGAACACGATTCCGGGGACCGCGGCCGGCACCACGCGCCGCAGGCAGCGGATCGTTGCCTCGGCCACCTCCCCCGCGGCGGGCTGCTGCGGGCAGTCCTTGCCCGGGAGCACCATGTTCGACTTGAGCAGCATGGTCTCCAGCCGGACCCGGTGCTCAAAAAGCGCGGCAAACACGGTCTTAAGGACGCCCGCGGTGACCTCGCCGCAGCGCGCGAGCGTATGGTCCCCGTCCATCAGGACCTCGGGCTCCACGATAGGCACAAGCCCGGCCTCCTGGCTCAACGCGGCGAAGAGCGCCAGCGCATGCGCGTTGGCTCCGATGCAGGCCGGCGTCGGGAGCCCGTCGCCCACGGCGATCACCGCGCGCCATTTGGTGAATCGGGCGCCCATCTGCCGGTACTCCGCGAGGCGTTCACGGAGGCCGTCGAGCCCCTGCGTGACCTTCTCCCCTTCGAAGAAGGGCAGCGCCGCAGTTCCCTTGTCCACCTTTATTCCGGGAATGATCCCCTTCCTTGCCAGGGCGCGGGGAAACGGTTCGCCGCCGGTGCTCTGGCGGATCGTCTCGTCAAAAAGGATCGCTCCGCTGATGTGGTCGGCCAATCCGGGCGTCGTGAACAGCAGCTCCCGGTAGGCCCGGCGGTTCTCCTCCGTGGACGCGATGCCGAGGGCCTCGAACCGCTTGCCGATGGTCCCAATGCTCTCATCCGCAGCCAGGAGGCCCTTGCCGGGTGTCAGAAGGGCTTTGACTGCCGATTCCATTGCCGTCTCGCGGTTGGTCTCCAAAGTCGCCGATCAGGTCAGCTTCACGATCATCTTGCCGATGTTCCCGCCGTGGAAGAGGCCGATGAACGCATCCGCCGCCTTTTCGATTCCAAAAACCACGGTCTCTTTGTTCTTCACTTTTCCGGCCCGGAGATACCCCACCATCTCCCTTTGAAACGCGCCGTGGCGATCGCGCCAGTCGCTGACGATCATCCCCTTCATTGTCAGGCGCTTGCCGACGATGTTGATCATATTGGAAGGGCCGGGCCGCGGCTTCTCGTCGTTGTAGCCGGAGATGCCGCCGCAGGCGATGATGCGGCCGTGGTTTCGCAGGACCGACAGCGCCGCCTCGAGCGTTGGCCCGCCCACGTTGTCAAAGTAGACGTCGATCCCCTCGGGAGCCTCGAGCCTGAGCTGCTCGACCACCGGGCCGACGTTGTAGTCGAACGCAACGTCAAAGCCGCATTCGCTCCGCAGGAACCTGACCTTTTCCGGCGAGCCGGCGGACCCGATGACGCGGCACCCGCGCAACTTGGCCAGCTGCCCGGCGACGCTTCCCACGGCGCCGGCGGCTCCCGAGATATAGATGACCTCCCCTGCCTTCACCTCCACGAGATTGAGCCCGACCCAGGCTGTCATGCCCGTCATCCCGAGCGCCCCGAGATAGACCGAGAGCGGCTGAATCTCGCCGCCCAGGGCAAGCAGTTCCTTGGGCGATGCGATGAAGTACTCGCGCCAGCCGTAGGAGGAGGAGACGCAGTCGCCGGGCTTGAATTCCGCGGCGTTCGACTCGACGACCGTGCCGACGGCGCCCCCCTCGAGCGGCTGCCCCAGGGCGAACAGCGGGACGTAGGAAGGGCCATCGTTCATCCTGCCGCGCATGTACGGGTCCACTGAAATGAAGGCGTTGCGGACAAGTACCTGCTGGTCCCCCGGCGGCCCGAGCTCGGCTTGTGCCAGCGCGAAGTTGGCCGGGGTGGGCACGCCCTTTGGACGGGAAACCAGACGGACCTCCCGGCTGACTATTGGAGCGCGCGCCATGGTTCAGTCCTGGAAGGTGGCCACGGCGGACTTTCCGGCGCCGGCCAGCTGGTTCGCTGCGGTCTGCCGGATGTCCTCCTTGGTGAGGCTCACAAAGACCTTCGATTCCTCGTAGCTGATCCGCTCGATCTTGCTGGGCGCGATGAGGACCTCCTTGCCCGAATACCAGTGGCCGGCTTCCACAACGAGCTCGTGGATCCTCCAGCTCTGGTCGTCGACCATCAGGCCGCTCACCTGGCCGATTGTTCCGTCGGTCGTCTGGATCTCATAGCCGTTTATCTCATGGGTGCTCCGAAGGTGCTTGTCGTCCCTGGGATGGGGCTCGAGCCGGTCCGCCATCTCGTCCTTTGAGGGCGTGGAGGCCAAGGGATACGCTCCCATGCCCCACAAAGCGCCGCCGTTCCAATAGGCCGGCCAGCCATAGTAGCGATAATAGTCGATCTCGTATTGGCGCGAGACCGGCTTGTGCGACTCGATGGACGGGCTCTTCTCGATCTGCGAGCGGGTGAGGCCTAAGTGCAGCACCTTCCCTCTCTGGTTGAAGCGTCCGAAGGCATGTGGCGAAACCAGCACAAGGCGCCCGGTCAGCCATTGGGCCGTGTCGGCGACCAGGTAGCGGATGACCCACGACTTGTCGTCGAAGTAGAAGTCTTTGACATGCCCGATGTCGCCGTCGAGGGCGGCGAGCCTGCCGCCGTACATTTCCTTGATGTTTTTTAGCATAGAGTGGTCGTTCCGGCGCGGACCGTGAGCTCCGAACCGGAGACAATCACCCTGATCCGCATGTTAGGTAGCGTAGGCTGAAAGCCCGCGGCGAACCATGGGGTGTTACCCGCCCGGCGGCTCGCCCCGTGGCGGTTTGCGCGTCCCGTTTTGCCGGAAACGCGCCTGTCAAGGGGGTCCGGCTCGGCCCAATTGCCGCGCCGGAACCGTTGGCGGCCTGCGCCACGTTGACGGAGGGATGATGGCGCGAGTGGAAGGGAACACGGCGCCGGGGTGAAGGACAGGGCTCCGGGCCGAGTTGGCGAAGACCGGCGGCGGACGAGTTCTTGGCGAACGTGTTCATGCGCTGCCGACGGCGCGCCGCCAAAACCCGGCCCTGGACCGAGTGGCCCTCCAAAGGAAACGTGCGAGGGGCAGGCTGGGAGGGTAAGACCCCATTCCCAATTTGGGCTAAAGGGGGCATTTTCTTTCAGCAGGCAAGCCCCTCCATCCTATGCACATGAAATCCGTTCGCCGCCTCGCGCCAATTCTCGCCGCAGCTGCAATGCTAGCCGTTGCGTGTCCGCCCTCAGCCAAGGCCGCGAAATTTCCGCCCCTCAATAACCCCGCGACCACGGAGCACCTTCCCGGGAAGCTCGTTTGGGCCGATCTGATTACGACCAATCCCGATGCGGCCACAAAATTCTACTGCGGGCTGCTGGGTTGGACCGCGGCGCCTCTGGAGCAGAAGGGGAAGGGCTACACGGTCTTTAGCAACAATGGCACACCGGTTGCGGGCCTTGCGCCCCGAACCGCCAGGGGCGAGAGCCACCCGTCCCGGTGGATCGGCTTCTATGCCGTGACGGATATTGGGGCCACCCTTGCGCTGGTGACCAAATACGGAGGAACCGTGCGCGTTGGATCCCGCAATTTTCCCGACCGAGGTTACCAGGCGATTGTCACGGACAAGGACACCGTCCCGATCGGCATTCTTCAATCGGGCTCGGGTGACTCCCCCGATGGCGAGCCCGCGCCCGGAGATTGGAACTGGTTCGAGTTGTACGTGAAGAGCCCGAAGGACACTGCGGAGTTCTATCACTCGGCAATCGGCTTCGATTTTGCTCCCGATACAAGCACCGACCGGAAAAGTGACCTCGTCCTTTCCAGCGAGGGGCGGGCGCGCGGAGGCGTAGCCCCGCTAAGTGGCGAGAATCCGAAACCCAGCTGGCTTGGCGTCATCCGCGTCGCCGACCTCGACGCGACGCTCGCCAAGGTCCCGGGCCTAGGCGGCGAGGTGCTACTCGCCCCCCATCCAGTCGAATTCGGAAGCCGCTTTGCCATCATTCTGGACTCCACCGGAGGCACCGTCGGTCTCGTGCAATACGCCGACAACGCAAACCCCGCAAACAACCCATGAAACCTACAAGAATAATCCTTCTTGGCACTCTCGTACTCGCCGGCCTGCAGTTCGCCGGGACAGGCTGCATAGGGGTCGGCGGAGGCGGGGGGGTTGCCTATGGCGACGGCGATGTGTGGTTTGGCGACAGCGGCTGGATCGACGGGGGAGGTCGTGGATCATATGGGGATCGTGGCGGTGGCGCATATGTTCATCCAGGTAACGGAGGTAGTCGGGGCGGCGGGAGCGGCCACAGCAGCGGCGGGGGCGCACGCAGCAGCGGCGGGAGCGGCCACAGTGGTGGTGGTGGCGGCAGTCACGGCAGCGCCGGAAACGGTCGTAAGTGACTTTGCCTCGTGCTGGATGGTGGCCTTCCAAGGCAGCTCACCGGGCCGACGCACCGGCACTGCGCCATGATCGGAGAATGAAACGGAGGCAGTGATCAAAGAGAACGGCCGTGAAAGCCAATGACCCCCGATTCGCCGCCGAGAGAATGGCGAATGAAGGTCCTGCCGGTGGTCGCCCGTTTCTAGCGCATCCGGCACTGGCCGCAGGCCAATGCGCAACGAAACGTATCCTCATTGCAAACGGTGATTCTTTGGTTTGCGGGATGCTGGCCGCCTCGTTGGAGGACGCCGGGTATCAGGTCAAAACGGCAATAGACGGCGAAGCTGCCTGGGCGGAGTTGCTGGCCAGTCGCTACGACCTGCTGATAACCGACGACATCATGCCCAAAGCCTCCGGGTTGGCCCTGGTCCGTCGCATCCGAGTGGCCTCCATGGCGTTGTCTGTCATCGTGGCTTCAGATAGGTTGGATGCCGACGATGTTGCGAAACTGAATCACGATCCATGGGCACGGTTCGATGCCTTCGTCCGCAAGCCGTTCACTACCTCCGAATTGCTGGCGGTAGTGTACAGGGTACTGGCGACGAAGTGAGCCGACTGGCTCACCAGCGAGGCTTCACTACATTGCCTAGGCCACCCGCAGCACAATCTTGCCCCTCGTGTGTCCGCGCTGGCTGAGCTCCTGTGCCCGCGTGGCGTCGGACAGGGGAAGGATCGTCTCGACTATTGCCTTGAGCTTTTCGGCGTCCGCCAGCTTGGCGATTTCCGCGAGCTGTGGGGCGCTCGGCTTGATAAAGACGAACGCCTGGCGCACCCCATGGGCCGACGCGGCCTCGGCTGACGGAGGGCTGACGACCGAGACCAGGATGCCGCCGGGCTTGAGGACCTTCCAGGAGCGCTCCTGCGTGTCGCCGCCCATGGTATCCAGGACAACATCAACCGGCTGCACCACCTCCTCGAAGCGCTCGGTGTTGTGGTCGACGACCTGGTCGGCCCCGAGCTTGCGCAGGAATTCGTGATTGTGTTCGGACGCCGTGCCTATGACGTGGGCCCCCTTCCATTTCGCCAGCTGCACCGCCAGGCTCCCGACGCCGCCGGCCGCCGCGTGGATCAGGACCCGCTGGCCCGCGGACAAGCCGCCGGCGTCAAAGAGGGTCTGCCAAGCCGTGAGTCCGGCAAGGGGGAGGGCGGCGGCGTGAATGTGGTCTATAGACTTGGGCTTCAGCGCCACCTCGGATTCCCTGATGACGATAAATTCGGCGTAGGCCCCGTCGCGGGAGATGTCGGGGCGGCTGAAGACCTCGTCGCCGACGCTCAGGCGGGTGGTGTTGGCGCCGAGGGCCTCGACAACGCCGGAAACGTCCCAGCCGAGCACGAGCGGGAGGGTGTGGTGGAGCATCTCCTTTAGGTGGCCCTCTCGGATCTTCCAATCGACCGGATTGACCCCCGCGGCGTGGACCCTAACCAGAACCTCGCCGTCTCCCGGGAGCGGGCGAGGAGCATCCTCGTAGACGAGGACGCCGGGGCCGCCGTAGGAATAGATGCATACTGCCTTCATCGTTCTCATACCTGGGAGGCCTGGGCGTTTTCGTAGAATTCCCGTGCCTTCGCGAGGAGCTGGTCCACGGTCAGGTGGCTCTCATTGACCACCAGCGAGCCGATGATTCGCGCCGCCAGCTCCGGGTGACGCAGTTTGAGCCATGCGACGAACTGGAACATCTCGCTGCCCGTTCCCGTGCCCGTGCCGAAGATGAGGATGCGCCCGGCGGCGTTGAGGGCGCGGGCCACCGGCTCAAAGAAGCTGTTCGGGTCAGGTTTTTCCTGGCCCCTCGAGAAATCCCTCGAGTGATGGGCATGGCGGAAAAAATCATCCGGCTTGTGCGGCAGGATCTGCTGCGGAACCTCGCCGCGCATCTCCGAGCGGAAGATCCGCGCCTCGTGGTGGTCGATCACGAGCAGCAGGTGAGGCCTCTCGCTGTCGGCGCCGGGTTCCGTGGCCTCGGTGCCCTCGAGAAAGTGGCGCACGGCCATGATCTCCTCGATCTCGGCGGTGTCCTTCGGGCGGTGCGGGTGCAGGACCAGCGACTGTCCGTTGCGCGTCAGCTTCACGCCGCCATTGTGCTCCTCCTCGACCTGGCCGAGGTGCCGGAACATGCGGCAGATCTCGTGCCATGCGAGAATGTGCGAGACGGGATGCTGGAAGATCCTCTGGTAGGTGCGCAGTTGCGTTCCGGTGAGTGACGCTGGGGAATTCATGTTATTGGTGCTTGAGAAGGATGGGTCCTGGCCGCCGAAACGGGGCATTTTCCCACAACCCATAGTGCGCTCGGGGTGCGGCGCGGATAATGGGGTGTAACCCTATCGATATTTCCCTCCGGCCGCGGTTTGGTCGCCCGCGGCCTCTCCCTGGATCGGCGCAGGGTGGGCTAGCCCCTGAAGATGTCGAAGGGCTCGACCTTCAGGACCTTTCGCACCCCCACGTAGCTGGAGATCCCGGCGATCAGCAGGACCATGCCGAAGGCCAGACCCAGGTTCCAGAACGTGATCATCGCCGCATAGTTGGGCAGACGGTACCTCGCGATCGAGATCATGAGCGTCACCAGGCCGACTCCCAGCCCATAGCCGGTCAGCGCCGTGAAGGTCGCCATGAACAGGATCATGTACACCAGCTCGCGCCCCTTCGCGCCGATGGCCTTGAGCGCGCCGAATTTCTCGAGGTTCTCCAGGATGAAGGTGTAGAAGGTCTGGCCCGAGATCGACAGGCCCACGATGAAGCTGATCACCGTCATCAGGAGGATGTTGGTGCCAATCCCCGTCTTGTAGGTGTAGAAGTCGGAGATGCGCTTGTTGAACTGGTCCTTGGTGAAGGCCACGTAGCCCAGCTTGGCGACCTGCTGCTGGATCCCGGCGATGGCGGCGTCGCTCTTCGGCTGCACGAGAATGTAGGAGATGGTGAAGCGCGTCGACGGGATGTACTCGATCGCGCGGTTGTACGTCGTGTAGAGCGTGGGCACGCCGTTCAGCCCGTTCGAGGCGACCCGGGCGATGCCCACGATGGTGCCGCGGTGGTCGTTGAGCTCGAAGGACGTGCCGATCTTCGGGTTCTCCAGTTTCTCGAACTCGGCGTCGTCGACCGCGAAGAACGTGTTGTCGTTGTAGATCTCCTGGATGTTACCCTGCTCGAGCTCAGGCCGGCCGAACAGGCTTTCGTCGTCAAGGCCGACGACGCTGACCGACTGGAAGGTGCCGTCCTCGAGCTTGACCATGGCGCCGCCGATGAAGAGCGGCACCGCGTAGCTGACCCCGTCCATGCTGCGCACCGCGTCCAGCAGATAGTCGGGCACGGGAATGGCGCTGGAGGCGGTGTTGACGGCAGGGTCCATGACCCACATTGCGGCTCCGATGTTGGTAACGGTGGAGAATGCGCGGTTCATGATGCCGGCGAACATCGCGGTCATCTGCATCATGAGGAACACGGCGAAGGTGATCCCGATAAGCAGCGCCGAGAACTTGCCCTTGTCATTGACCAGCAGCTTGAAGCCAATCCGCAGGATGCCGCTGTACTTCACGGCGCCCCGCCCTCCGCCGCCGGACCCTTCCCGTTCCACCAGCCCCCTCCCAGGGAGACAAACAGGGCGATGGTGTCCTGGTGGCGCTGGGCTACGGCCTGCAGATAGCCGAGGGTCGCCTGGTGGGCCTGCACGTCCGCCACCAGCACGTCCGCGTAGGAGACCAGGCCCGCGCGGTAGTTGGCCTGAAGCAGACCCAGGGCCTCGTCCGCGTCGCGCCGGGCGTCGACCTGCGCGCCGAGTTCCTCGGCGTCGTGCTCCAGCGCCTTCAGCGAGTCCGCGACCTGCCCGAACGCGCTGAGGACGGTCTGCCGATAGTTTGCCTGCGCCTGCTGGAAGGCGTCGATTGCCGCCTTCCTGCCGTACCACAGGGTGCCGCCCTGGAAGAGCGGGATCGTGGCCGACGGGCCGAGGCTCCAGAACCTTCCGCTGGCTGCGGAAAGATTGCCAAAGCTGGAGCCGGAGCCGCCGTAGGTGCCGCTCAGGCTGAAGCTGGGGAACATCGCGGCGGTCGCGACGCCGATTTCGGCGCTGGCCGCATGCAGCAGCGCCTCGGCCTCCAGGATGTCGGGACGCTGGCGCACCAGATCCGAGGGCACGCTCACCGGCAGGTCGAGCGGCAGCGAAAGCGAGGCCAGCTCGATGTCGGGCAGCGCGGCCTTGGAGGGCACCACGCCCTCCAGCGTCGCGAGCAGGTCGTCGGCCTGGCTGGCCTTTTGCCGCAGCGGCGCCAGCAGTGCCTCGTTCGCGGCGATCAGCCCGCGGACGCCGAGCACGCTCGAATACGGGGCCGTCCCGGCGCGGACCTGCGCCTCGGTGAGCTGCAGCTGCTGCCTTTCCAGGTCGACCAGCTGCTCGGTCGCCCGGATCTGGGCCGTGTAGGCCGCGCGCGCAATGCCGGTGTTGGCGACGTTAGCGGTCAGCGCCAGGTAGGCCGCCGTGGTCGCGTAGCGCTGGTAGTCGGCCTGGGCCCGCAGCCCCTCCACCTTCCGGCGCTCGCCGCCGAACACGTCGAGCGCGTAGCTGACGGTGCCGCTCAACGTCACTAGGTCGAAGGTGGAGCTCGGTGTGCGCAGGCCCTGCTGGGAATCCCCGGTGTGCTGGCGGCTGGCATCCAGTTGCGCGCTCGCATTGGGGAAATACACGCCATAGCCGGCGCGCAGGTTGTCCTGGCTCTGGCGCAGGCTGGCCTGCGCCGCCTGGAGGGTCGGGCTGTTCGCGACTGCCTGCTGGACGACGCCGTCGAGCTGCGCCGAGCCGAAGAGGCGCCACCAGTCGGCCGTCAGCATGGCGTTCGGCGCCAGATTCTGGGCCTTGCCGTCCGCGGCCGCCATCGCCGCGGGAAGCGGCTCGCGAGTGTAGCGGTCCGCATCGGGCGGTGCCGGGCGAACGAAATCGGGGCCGACCGCGCACGCGCTGAGCGCCGCCATCAGGAGGCCGAGGCCGGCGGCTCGCTGCGCTGATGGTCGAAGGCCGCTCATCATATTGTCCATTTCGGATGTCGGGTCCGGCCGGGGCGCTACTTCTTCCCTATGTAGACGTCCACGAGCTGACCGGGATATACCGGGATGTCCTGCTTCTGGAACCGGAAGAGCACCGGCAGCACCCGCAGGTCGACCTTCTCCTGGCGCTCGTTGGATAGCTCGATCTTCGGCGAGACATAGGGCTGCACCCGGACAAACTCGAGCGGCACCTTGATGTCGGTGCCGGTAACGGTCATCTGCGCCGTGATATGCCACTTGGACGGCAGGCGCGAGACCATGATCTCGTCTACGAAGCAGCGCACGGCCAGGTAGTCCTGCGGCGGCCCCATGATCACCAGCTGGTCAAATGCCTGCGTGTAGGGGTCGTAGGCGCCCTGCGGCGACACGTAGCTGCCGGCCGCGGCATACACGGAGAGCACGACCCCCGCGATGGGCGCCTTGACCGAGTACTTGAGCAGGAGGGCGTTTGCCGCCTGATAGGCCTGCCTCAGGGCCTCGTACTGGCTCTCCTGGTTGGCGATATCGTAGCTCCACGTGCCGGCCTTGGTGAGGTCGAACTGCTTGCGGGCCACGTCGAGGCTGGACGCCCCCTGCCTTACGGCGTCGTCCGCGGTGTCCAGCGCGTCCTTGCTGATCGACTTCGGGTCGATGTCGTAGGACGCGCGGTCCTTGTCATCCTGGTCGCGGACGGCCTTCAGGTTGGAGTCCGCCAGGCCCACCTGTGCCTCGGCGACCGCCAGCGTCTCCGGCCTCGGCTGCGCCTTGAGCTCGTTCAGAAGCGCCAGGGAGGCCTCGGCCTGCAGGCGCAGCTGCTCCGTGACGGCCCGCTGCACCGAATCGTCGATGGCGAAGAGCGGGTCGCCGGCCGCCACCTCCTGGCCCTCGTGCACCAGCACCTTGGTGATGGGGCCCGAGACCTCGGGATAGATGTTGATGTTTGAGCCGCTCGACTGGTCGCTCTCGATGATGCCGTTCGCGTAGATGGCCGAGTCATAGGGGCTGCTGACCGGCGGGAACGCGGGGGGCTGGGCCTTTCTCTCTATGCCAAAGATATAGGCCGCCACGATTGCGGCCAGGACGCCCAGTATCGAGAGGCCGAAGATGATCTTGTTCCTGGCGTCGAACCTGGGCTTCGACGCGTTCGCTGCGGGCTCCGCGGCGTTGCCGTTCGCCTTTGTGCCGGCCGGCATTGCGGCGGGCTTGGCAAGCTCAAGGGCCTTGGGATCCGGCTTGGGCTTCGCTGCCTTGTCGTCGGGCTTGGTATCAGCCGCCTTTGCCTCGGGCAGGGCGGGCTCCGCGGCCTTCGCGTCCGGCTTGGGCTCGGCCGCCTTGGCAACGGGCTTGCCTTCCGATGAGGCTGCCTCGGGCTTGGGCTCGGCTGGCGCTTCGGCCTTGGGCGCCGCCTTTGCATCGGGCGTGGCCGCCTTGGTTTCGGGATCAGGTTCGGTGGCGCTCATTCGGTGCCTTTGTTGTCTGATGCGGAGAGATGCCCGTCCTCCATATGGAGGATCCGGTCGGCATATTCATTTATGCGCGCATCATGGGTGACGATCAGGATGCAGCGGTTCTCATTGAGGATCTGCTCCTTCACGAAGGAGATGATTGTTCTGCCCGTGTCGCCGTCCAGGGAGGCGGTCGGCTCGTCGAGGATCAGGATCTGCGGGCTGCCGACGATGGCGCGGGCGATCGCCACACGCTGCTGCTCACCGCCGGAGAGCTTCACGGGGAGGATCTCGCTGCGGTTCTTCAAGCCGACGATCTCGAGGTATTTTCGCGCTTCGCCGATCGATTCGTCCCAGTCGCGCTGCTTCAGGATCAGGGGAATCGCCACATTCTCGGCCGTGGTCAGCCGTGGAAACAGATGGTAGTCCTGGAAAACGAAGCCGACCGTGTTGAGCCGGAAGTCGGCAAGCTGGTCATTGTTCAGCGTCCAGATGTCGGCTCCCTTGACCATGACCTTGCCCGAGTTGGGGCGAAGGATGCCGGAAAGCATGCTTAGGAGCGTGGTCTTGCCGCTGCCCGAGGGGCCGACAATGAACAGCATCTCGCCAAAGTGGGCGACAAGACCGACGTCGTTCACGGCCGTGACCCTGGTCTCGCCCTCGCCGAACCATTTTGTCACGCCGGATGCGACGATTGCCTCGACTCCGGGCGGCGGTGTGTTTTCAGAGACCATCTGTTTCAGGAGTTGCGGGGCATTGGAACGGGATGACCTTGGGTCGGCCTGAGAGGGGAGCGCGGCCTGGCATCCGGGGCTATTCTTGAGATCCGCACGGACGCGGCCGGGAGCCTGGGGCCCTATAGCCCATTCAGGTGCCGATGGAGGCGGGTTCTCGACACATTCGAGGGAATGTTCGCCTTCAGACAGGCCTTGGCCTCCAGCCAGTCGTCGGTGTCGTGGCCGGCAGCACGGCTGCCTTGCAAGTAGAGGTGGTAGGCATAGGCGCGAATGTCGTTTTCGGCGGGTTCGGAGCGAACGCGTGGGCTTTTTGCCATGGTTTTGTTCTTCATATGAGTGCAGACCCCCTCCGACGTGAGGAGGCGATCCTTCCTGGCCGACAGTCTAGCCTGCCGTGACCCGGCAGGACTATGGGGTGTTACCCGACGCCCGAGAGCGTCTGCGCACGCCTAAATGTCGCGGCTCCATGCGCCCTCGGACCAAGTGTCGCCCAAAAAGGCGAGTTTGATCCGCATGCGCTCGCATTCGCGTCGAAGCTGGCAAATCAGCGGCAGCGCGCGGCGGTGCACGCCGAGATACCGCCGGTAATGCTCAATCCGGCTGATCTCCTCCACGGCATCGTTGTCGAAGGTCGGCTCCCGGGTCACCGGGTCCGGTCGGGCGTCGAGCAGGCCGAGACGGCAGTAGTACCGGAGCATCTCCGGGTGCACGCCGGTCAGATGGGCGGCGTCCCAGAGCGAGTGGCGCGGCGCGGGGCCCGGGGGCAGGCAGACGAGGGTCAGCTCTGCGCACGTGTAGAGGACGAAATTCGCCGGGAACTGCCCCGGCGGCCTTGCGGCGGATGGCGCCCGGCGCCCCGGCTGGGGGCGGTTCGTGCGCGGCCCGCGGTTCTGCGAGCCTTTGGGCGCGGGTTTGGCGGTGCCACTGCCCGAAGGCGATGCGGTGTGCGGCGCGGGAGAATTCATGTATTTACTGCGTAATGGCGACAGGCGGGCGGGGCCCGACCGAGGCAACTTGATTTGCTATTTCTCGACCGTTTTAGGATGCGCCTAAGGTCCCGCGCTGGATATGGGGTGTAACCCCTCCCGGCATGCGTTGGCGCGGCTCCCCTTGGGTGGAACACCCCATTGTCGAGTCGTCGGCGACCCGGCAGGGTGCGGCGTGATGACCGAGTTCAACCCCGACAGGCTGGCGGCCGGATTAGGGGCGGGAGCCTGCCCCTTGAAACTCGATTCGGGGCCGCGGCGAGCCTCTCGGGGGGCTCTCCCGTGACCCCGGGCTCGCCCGCCAAGGGAGCACCCTCGGCCGCGGGCCTCACGGGCGCTGAGGCGCGCCTGCGGCTTGAAAAGTTTGGCCCGAACACGATACCCGACACGACCCTGCGTCCGATTCGCCGGGCGCTGGCGAAATTCTGGGCTCCGGTCCCGTGGATGCTCGAGGCGGCGATCGTGCTCGAGCTTGCCCTCGGCAAGGCCGTCGAGGCCTCGATCATCCTGGTTCTCCTGGCCTTCAACGCGGTCCTCGGGTTCCTCCAGGAGGGAAGGGCGCAGGCGACCCTTGCCGCGCTGAGGTCGCGGCTCGCCCTCAGCGCGTCGGTGCTGCGGGACGGTGCCTGGGCGACCGTGGCCGCCTCGCAGCTCGTCCCCGGCGACAGCGTGAAGCTCTCGGTCGGCGCCGTGGTGGCCGCCGACGTGCGCATCACCGCGGGCGGGGTCCTGCTCGACCAGTCGATGCTCACCGGAGAATCGATACCCGTCGAGGCCGGTCCCGGGCTCCAGACCTATGCGGGCGCGCTCGTGCGCCGCGGCGAGGCCGTGGCCGAGGTCACCGCGACCGGGTCGCGCACAAAGTTCGGGCGCACTGCGGAACTGGTGCGGATCGCGCACGTCGAGAGCACGCAGCAGAAGGCGGTCGTTCGCGTCGTCCGAAACCTCGCCATCTTCAACGGCGCCGTGATCGCGGTCATGGGGGGCTACGCCCACGTCCTGCACCTGCCGCCCGGCGAGATCATCCCGCTGGTGCTCACGGGCATCCTGGCCTCGATCCCGGTGGCGCTGCCGGCGACCTTCACCCTGGCGGAGGCTCTCGGCGCCCGGAACCTGGCGCACCGTGACGTTCTTCTGACCCGGCTTTCCGCCGTCGACGAGGCGGCGAGCATCGACGTGCTGTGCGCGGACAAGACGGGCACGCTGACCCTCAACGAGCTGAAGGTTTCCGTCACGCGCCCGATGCCGGGCTTCGACGAGGCGCACGTCCTCGGGATGGCCGCCCTGGCAAGCTCCGAGGGCGGGCAGGACCCCGTGGACAACGCCGTTTGCGCTGCGGCTGCGCCGTCCCCTCCTTCCGACCTGCCGAAGCGGGTCACGTTCGTGCCCTTCGACTCGGCCACCAAGATGTCCGAGGCGACGGCGCTGGACGCTGGCGGCGCAACCGTGCGCGTGGTGAAGGGGGCTTTTGAGGCCGTCGTGGTCCTCGCGCAGCCGTTGCCGGAGGCGAGCGCGATCGCAAGCCAGATGGAGGCGCAGGGGATCAGGGTCCTGGCCGTGGCGATCGGCCCGCCCGGGGCGCTCAGGCTCGCCGGCATGATTGGCCTCGGCGACACGCCCAGGGCGGATTCCGCGGCGCTCGTGACCGAGTTGCGCACGCTGGGCGTCCGCACGATCATGATCACGGGCGACGCCCCCGTGACGGCCGCGATCGTGGCGCGCGCCGTGGGCCTTGACGGGCCGGTCTGCCCGCCCGGGCCGATCCCCGAAAAGGTGCGGGCCGAGGATTTCGCGGTCTTCGCCGGCGTGCTGCCCGAGGGGAAATTCGACCTCGTGAAGGCGTTTCAGAGGGGCGGCCACACGGTCGGCATGTGCGGCGACGGCGCCAACGACGCGCCTGCGCTCCGCCAGGCGCAGATGGGGGTTGCGGTCTCCACGGCGACCGATGTCGCCAAGTCCGCGGCCGGCGTCGTCCTGACGAAGCCCGGGCTCGGGGGGATTGTCGCCTCGGTGAAGGAGGGCCGCATGGCGTTTCAGCGCATCCTCACCTATGCGCTCAACTCCGTCACCAAGAAGACCGTGCAGATCCTCTTCCTCGCCGTGTGCCTCGTCATGACCGGGCACGCGATCCTGACCCCGATGCTGATGGTGATCATCATGCTGACCGGCGACCTGCTCGGCATGTCGCTGGCCACGGACAACGTTCAGCCGTCGCCGCTGCCAAATGCCTGGCGAATCGGCACGTTGACGGCCGCGGGCGTCGTCATGGGAGTCGCCGAACTGATCTTCTGCGCCGGCGCCGTCGCGGTGGGGAAATACCGCCTGGGCCTCGGTCTCGAGACGCTCCGGACCCTGGCGTTCGTGGCCATCGTGTTCGGCAACCAGGCGACGACGTACACGAACCGGGAGCGCCGGCACCTATGGCGTTCCCGCCCAAGCCCATGGCTGGTCGGATCCTCCGCCGTGGACGTTCTCATCGCCTCAACGCTCGCAGCCTGTGGATTGGCGATGGCCCCGCTTCCCCTCTCCTTGGTGGTGGGCCTGCTTCTGGGCGCGGCCCTCTTCGCCGTCCTCCTCGACTTTGTGAAGGTGCCGGTGCTCAGGCGCCTCAGGATTGGGTAGCCCCCGGGGGGATCCGGCGGGGTCCGCAGCTGCCGTGCGGCTTCCCGCGCGCCCCCCCAGAAAGGCGTTCGGAGCATGGCATCCGGCCTTGGCGTTCGGGTTACACCCCATGTCGCGCATGCGCGCCCGAGGATAGAGTCACTTTCAATCTGGCCCGGTCTGAGCGCCGCGGTGACGGGCGGGTTGCGCCCATCGGCCGGCTGCGCGATACTGCGCGCCGGCAACGGGGCGAACCAATCTATGAGCACGAATTCCAACACCCAGACACTCACGGCCGACGAGGTGCACCTGATCGATTCCTACTGGCGGGCCGCCAATTACCTTTCGGTAGGCCAGATCTATCTCTTCGACAACCCGCTCCTGAAGCGGCCGCTGACGCTGGCGGACGTGAAGCTCATGCTCCTCGGCCACTGGGGCACGACCCCGGGGCAGAACTTCATCTACGCGCACCTCAACCGGGTGATCAAGAAGTTCGACCTCGACATGATCTACGTCTCGGGCCCCGGGCACGGCGGCCCGGCGGTGGTGGGCAACACGTACCTCGAGGGCACCTACAGCGAGATCTATCCCGACATCAGCCAGGACGAGGCGGGGCTGCGCAAGCTGTTCCTCCAGTTCTCGTTTCCCGGCGGGATCCCAAGCCACGCCTCCCCGGAATGCCCGGGCTCCATCCATGAGGGCGGTGAGCTCGGCTACTCCATCAGCCACTCGTTCGGCGCGGTCTTCGACAACCCCGACCTGGTCGTCGCCTGCGTCGTGGGCGATGGGGAGGCTGAGACCGGGCCGCTCGCGACCGCCTGGCACTCGAACAAGTTCCTCGATCCGGTGACGGATGGCGCGGTGCTTCCGATCCTGCACCTAAACGGCTACAAGATCTCCAATCCGACCGTGCTCGCCCGCATCACGCACGAGGAACTTGAGCAGCTTCTTCGGGGGTATGGGTGGGCGCCTCTTTTCGTCGAGGGGCACGAGCCGGCGCCGATGCACGAGGCCATGGCCGCCGCCCTGGACGCGGCGGTCGGGCGGATTAAGGACATCCAGGCGGACGCCCGAGTCCGCGGAAACATGGTGCGCCCGCGCTGGCCCATGATCGTCCTGAATTCGCCCAAGGGATGGACCGGACCGAAGGTGGTCGACGGACTGCAGGTGGAGGGCACGTTCAGGGCGCACCAGGTGCCACTAATCGTGTCGCCCGCGTCCCCCCCGGAGCATCTCAAGCAGCTCGAGGACTGGCTGAGGAGCTATCGGCCCGAGGAGCTCTTTGACGGGGCGGGCCGCCTAAAGCCGGAACTGTCGGAGCTCGCGCCGAAGGGCGAGCGGCGCATGGGCGCCAATCCCCACGCCAACGGGGGCATCCTGCTGCGCGACCTGAGGATGCCCGACTTCCGCGACTACGCACAAGCCGTGCTGGCCCGGGGAGCCCCGGGCCCCGGGGACACGCACGTGCTCGGGCGTTTCCTGCGCGACGTGACGAAGCTCAACGAGGAAAAGCGCAATTTCAGGGTCTTCGGCCCGGACGAGACGCTCTCCAACGGGCTGGAGTCCCTCTTCGAGGTGACCCGCCGGCAGTGGGACGCGGCGACGCAATCCAACGACGAGTTCCTGGCCCCCACCGGGCGTGTCATGGAGATGCTCAGCGAGCACCAGTGCGAGGGATGGCTTGAGGGCTATCTCCTCACGGGCCGGCACGGGCTCTTCAACTGCTACGAGGCGTTCATCCACATCGTGGACTCAATGTTCAACCAGCACGCCAAGTGGCTCAAGGTCACCTCCCACCTGCCGTGGCGCCGGAAGATATCATCCCTGAACTACCTGCTCTCCTCGCACGTATGGCGCCAGGACCACAACGGCTTCACGCACCAGGACCCGGGGTTCATCGACCACGTGGTCAACAAGAAGGCCGAGATTGTCCGGGTCTACCTTCCACCCGACGCGAACTGCCTGCTGTCGGTCATGGACCACTGCCTGCGCAGCCGCCACTACGTCAACGTGGTGGTCGCGGGGAAGCATCCATCGCCCCAGTGGCTCACGATGGACGCGGCCCTGAAGCACTGCACCGAGGGCGTCGGCATCTGGCAGTGGGCCAGCAACGATCAGGGCTCCGCGCCCGACCTGGTCATGGCCTGCTGCGGCGACGTGCCGACGCTTGAGACGCTTGCGGCGGTCTCGATCCTGCGCGAGCACCTGCCGGAGCTGAAAGTGAGGGTGGTGAACGTGGTCGACCTGTTTAAGCTGGAGCCGCAGACCGAGCATCCCCACGGGCTGAGCGAGACGGACTTTGACGAGCTCTTCACCCGGGACAGGCCGGTCATCTTCGCCTTCCATGCGTACCCCTGGCTCATCCACCGTCTGACGTACCGGCGCACGAACCACGTCAACTTCCACGTCCGCGGCTACAAGGAGGAGGGCACGATCACCACGCCGTTCGACATGACGGTCCTGAACGAGATGGACCGCTTCCACCTAGTGATGGATGCCGTCGACCGTCTGCCGCAGACGGGCGCCAAGGGCTCCTACCTGAAACAGCAGCTCAAGGACAAGCTGGTCGAGCACAAGCAGTACATCGACAAGCACGGAGAGGACCTGCCTGAGATCCGCAACTGGACGTGGGGCGTCTTCAATTGAGCGCCCGCGCTCGGTTGCCGAGGGCAGCCGGGCCAGGCGCCGCGGTCTGCCCCTCGCCATGGCTTAAGGCCGCGCTGGCCGCCAGATCGCCCGGCGAGGATCGTCCTCTGCGGGGCGGGAACCCAACAACCGTCAGCGCCTGAATCCCGGCGGGTGCAGGTCCAAGCCCACTCCGCCGCGCCCACCGCCCCAGCGGCCGCCGTCCATCCAACCGCCGTCGTGGTACCAGCCGCCGCGATAGCCTCCGCCTCCGACGCCCACGTCTGCGACGCAGCCGGCGAGTGCGAATTGAACGCCCGAGAGAACAAGGGCAGCGAGAACGATTTTGTAGGTGGTTTTCATGGGCGGGTGGCCGGATTGGCGTTGTCGATGTATTGCACGATGCCGACCGTGCCGCCCGTTGGGTCGGCGATCACGGCGAAGCGGCTTCCAAATGCGGCGTTATGCGGTGGGACCATGACTTCCCCTCCCAGCGACGGAACGCGCACTAGGGTCTCGTCGAGGCTGATGACGCGCACGACGCCGAGCCATCCGGGCTTGGCGCCTTCGCTATCAGGCATGACGGACACGCCCCCGCGATTCACGCCGCCCGTCGACAGGAGCAGCTCGCTCCCGCTTCCGGTGCGGGAATCCGGCGCGACCTCGTAGGTGAAGACCTGGCGGTAGAATTCCGCGGCGGCCTTCGGGTTCTTGACAAAGAGATGGCTCCAGTTCCATCCGCCGTTCGTCGGCTCGTTGTCAGCTGAGTCGCCTGAACTCGACTGGAGGAGGCCGAAGGGCGAGCCCTCGTTGTCGGTTGCGATGGCGAGCGAACCCAGGTTGGGGAACTTGCGGGCGGGCGCGCGGACCTCGCCGCCCGCCTTTGCGACGACTGAGAGCGCCGCGTCGATATCGGTCACCGAGACGTAGTGGATCCAGCGGGCGGGGTGGCCCGGCTTCGCCACGGTGCGCTGCCTCAAGCCCGCGACGGGATGGCCGTCATTGCTGAATACCGTGTAGGCGTCGCCGTGCTCCACGACCGTGGCGGCCGTCCAGGAGAACACCCCGGTGTAGAACTTGGTCGCGGCCGCGGCATCGGACGTGAAGAGTTCCGCCCAGACGAATTTCCCGGCGTGCGTCTCGCCCGACTTGGGATCGTTGAGGGCCGGGAAGCTTGCGGCGCGGGCTGGGGTTATGGACGCGATTGCCATCATCGCCAGGGAGAGGACTGTCGCCAGTCTGCAAGGGAGGGTTTTATTCATGGTGTTAATTGGCGCGGGCGCCGCGAATCCGTTCGATTGACCACTAGGTCGTTTCTTGGTTCATCCGAGCCGCCACCATAGCGTACGACCTCCTGCGGCAGAATGGGGTGTTACCCGCCCCCGCCGTTCAGGGAGGGGGACCTGGGGCGCGCTGTCCCGCCGGGCCAAGCGCGACCCGCGGTTCGCGGGTTCGACAAGGTGCGCCCGGCCCGGCGCCGCCCCGCTCCCAAAGGGGCGGAATCGCGCGCGGAAGTTGCGGAAGGTTCTCCAATCTTGGGTTGAACACCCCATGGCGACGGGGCGGCGGCCGGAATATGGTGGGCTCATGAGAAATCCTATTCTTGGTGTTCCGTCGCCAGCGGCCTCCGCTCGCGCCGCGCGGTCGCTCGCTCCTCTTCTCGCATGCTGTGGGGCCCTCGGCCTTTTCATGGTCGGCTGCTCAACCGAGCCCGAATCGCATGTCGTCTCCGCGCCGCCTCCTCCGGGCCCCAATCGGGCTGTGACGACGACGACGGTCGTGTCGAGTCCCGCCATGGTGCAGAATCCCACGGTGGTCGTCGCGAACCCCGGCTACGGGACCCCCGCCTATGTGACAACCACCCAAGCAGCCCCTGCCACGAACACGATGATCGTGACCCAGCAGGCTCCGCCCGCGTTGCAGCAGGAGGTCGTCCTCTCGCAGCCGACGCCGCAGCATGTCTGGCTCGCTGGCTTCTGGACGTGGCGCAACGACAGGTACGAGTGGATGGCTGGCCACTGGGAACTGCCGCCGAACTCAGGATCAGTTTGGGTTTCGCCACGCTGGGAGCAGCAGGGCAACGCCTATAGGTTCTACGAAGGCTACTGGAATTGAAGCGGGCCGGGCCCGTTGCCGGGCCGACCCGGCTCCTGCGCCCCCGGATTCAATCCGGGGAAGAGTCTAGGAGCCAAGACCTCGGGGCGGGTGATGAACTCTCATCCCCGCCCCTTCTATTGAAACCTGGAGCCGTTGGACGTGCGCCGCGAAGGCGGCGCGCCCTGAAGGCCATCACCGCAAACCCGGCCAAGCGGAAGCTTTAACATGAAAAAAAGGAAACCTGTAACGTCACCCCAATATTCGGCAGGCCAACGCCTGCGTCCCACCCACCTGGAGATCGCCGCGGAGGCGGAGGTGCTCTGGAGGCAAAAGGGATGCCCCCAGGGCGCCGACAAGGAGATATGGCTTGAGGCCGAGCGCCAGCTGCACCACGTGCCTCGGCTTGCGAAGGACGAGGCCGACATGATTGCCCTCGACGACCCCCTGTCCCGCCTGGACAGGAAGAGCGACGATGTGATGGGGGAATTGGAAGAACTGTTCCCTTCGCAGACGGGCAAGTCGGAAACGTCGCTGTAGTGGCACCGGGTGCGGGTCCGGCGGCCCGTGCCTGGGGCGCTGCCTACCGGCTGCAACGTCGGGTAACACCCCATACCGCGGGCATAGGGCTCGGAGTAGCTTAATTTCACCATGCCCGACGCTCCCATACCTGCCCCGGAGAATACGCCCGCCCAAGTGAAACCCGCGGCTGCCGCCGCCAGCACCGCCAAGGCGCCGGCTCCCGCCGCAAAGCCCGCGGCTCTCGCCGCCCCCGTCCCGGCGAAGAGGCCCGTACTGGCCATCGCCTTCGGCGCGCTTTCGGCGGTCCTCCTGGTTGCCGTGCTCCTGTTCTGGAGCCAGCTCGCCGACCGGAACCAATCCATCGTGCAGGGCCAGAACCGGCTGAACCAGGCTCAGGCCGCCGTCCTCGTCCTGCAGACGCAGCTTAGCGAGGCCAAGGCGGCCACGGCCCGGATCCAGAAGCGGATGGATGAGGTCAAGGTCGAGTCAACCCAGCGCCAGACCGACCTGGACAAGGTCAAGGCCGGCGATGTCGACCTCCAGGCGGACCTGGACAAGAGCCGGGCCATAGCGACCGATTTCCAATCGCAGATGGAGGATGCCAAGGTCGTCTCCATCAAGCACCAGGGTGAGGTGGAGATAGCCCAGGCCCAGGCGAAGGTGATGCTGGAGCAGCTGAACGAGGCCAAGGCCGACAGCGTGGAGCTCCAGGCGCAGCTGGCCGATTCCAAGGCGTCGGCCGCCGACCTTCAGACGAAGCTCGAGGCGGCTGAGAAGCTGATCGCGAAGCTGCAGACCAAGACCTAGGCGCCGCCCTTCGCACCCGGATCAGGCGCCGGGGCCGTCCCGGGAGTCCGGTGCCGCCGCGGCGGCCGCGGGTGATTCAATATCCCCGTAGGCCCGGCGGACCTCCTCTACGTGCTCCCGGTATCCCTCGGCGTCGCCAAAATCGACGAACTTCTTGTAGCGGCTGTGGGCGCACTTGGAGCAGTTGGCGTGCTTGATGGGGCAAAAGTGCTGCTCGGTGCGCGCGGCGATCTCGGTGAAGTAGGCGAGTATCCCGTTCGCATACGCACAGTATTCGCAGTTCATCTTCTCGGCCAGGTTCAGGTAGGTGAGGCGGTGGCGGTCGAACGCGATGTACTCGCTGCGGCGGACCTTCGGGATCCCGTAGATCGGAAAGCAGATTGCCTGGTAGACGGAGGCAACCAAGTCGGAGAGGAGGATGGGCACTGCGCACATCCAGATCACGGGCGACGTGATGACGACCAGGAACCGGGAATGGAGCAGGTAGTGATGGAAGCCGATGCGAAGGCGCCGGTGCTCCACCTTTACAGCCTCGGTGAAATGGGCCTTCCGTTCCTTGAAGGTATAGCAGAACTGCTCCCCCTTCTTGTGGGTCTCCTCAATGATTTCCTTTTCCAGTTGCCGCATTTGGCCGAGCAGGGTGTCGAGTCTGTCGTTCATGGTGGTGGGTGGGGACTGGGAGGGGCCTGATTCGGCCGTTAAAAGGACCGGAGCTGAAATGCCGCGTTTGGGCGCGGCAGCGGCGGTGCCACGGCGGGTGTGCCCCGGGCGGCCCAATGTAGGGCAATACCCGCACCTTGGTCTGTGGGGTTAAACCCTACGGCCGGGGCCGGCTTGCGGAGGCGGCACTCGGCCGTGGTCGTGCGCCGCGGGACAAGGCAACTGGGAGGAACACCCCATACCGCTCCCCGACGCGGTGGCGCACAATCAGGGCAAATTGAGAGCTCTCCCTTCGTGCAGGCCAATTGGCGCCGTTTCCCTCCATTTCCGCCGGCACCGGGGGGCGAATGGGGCCGGTCGGCCGGCGCGCGGTGAGTGTCAGCAGGCAGGCGCCGGGATATCGAGGCAATTGCCGCCCGTTTAACCGGACTGAATCCGGGACGGGCGGGCCGACTGCCGGGATTTGACCGGAAACAAAGTACCCAATGCAGAGTCCCTCGTCACCCTGGCAGACCTGGATCGCCAAGCAGACCCGTCCGCGCCCGCGCGCGAGCGAGCCTCCTCTGCGGGCCGAGCTCTTCAGCGTCGAGCAGCTTGCGCGCCACGCAAGGACGCTGGCCGCGGAGCACCGAGCCGCCATACGGCCCGGCTCCAACCGCCTGCTCGCGCGGCTTGGGACAAACGAGCAGGGCCTTCGGGCCTTCAACCGCGCAACCCTTGCCGTCGACCCGAGCCGGCGCATCACGCCCGCAGCCGAGTGGCTCCTGGACAATTTCTATCTCATCGAGGAGCAGATCCAGATGGCGCGCCGGCACCTGCCGCGGGGCTACAGCCGGGAGCTGCCGCGCCTGCTGGGCGGCCCGTCGGCGGGCCTCCCGCGGGTCTATGACATCGTGCTCGAGATGATCGCGCACGTGGACGCTCAGATAGACACGGCGCCGCTAAGCGCCTTCATCGCGGCCTATCAGGGCGTCAATTACCTCAAGCTCGGCGAACTGTGGGCCATCCCCATCATGCTGCGCCTCGGCCTCATCGAGAACCTCCAGCGCATCACGGCGCGGCTGACCCTGGGCCGCCAGGACCGCGACCTTGCCGACATGTGGGTGGACCGCCTGCAGGAGATGGCGGAGAAGAGCCCGTCCCACCTGGTGATCGTGGTGGCGGAAATGGCCGGCTCCGACATTCCGCTGACAACCTCGTTTGTCGCCGAATTCAACCAACGGCTTTCGCGGCAGAGCCCCGTGCTGCACCTTGCAAGGGGCTGGCTCGAGCAGCGGCTGGCGGAGGAGGGGCTGTCCTTGGAGCAGCTGGTCCAGCGGGAGAGTCAGAACCAGGCGGCCGACCAGGTCTCCATCAGCCACAGCATTGCCAGCCTGCGCCTGCTGAGCGCCACCGACTGGAAGGAATTCGTCGAGACGCTGAGCCTCGTCGAGAAGACCCTGCGCTGCGACCCGGCCGGGGTCTACGGCGCGATGGATTTCGCCACGCGCGACCGCTATCGCCACGCGGTCGAGTTCTTTGCCCGGCATGGCCGCCTTCCGGAGGCGGACGTCGCGCGACAGGCGGTCCAGCTCGCGGCAGAGAGCGCCCAGCAGCTGGGGCGCTCGGACCGGAGCGCCCATGTCGGCTACTACCTGATCGACAAGGGCCGGCCCGAGCTGGGGCGCCGCGTGGATGTCCGCTGGCCGGGGCGCTCGGTCATCGAGAGGACCATACACCGGTTTCCGCTCGCGTTCTACGTTGGCGGAATCGGGCTGGTGACCGTGCTGGCGACGCTCGGGCCGGTCCAGCTGGCGCGCGCTCCGGAGGTGCCCGCGTGGAGGCTCGCGCTGCTTGCCGTGGTGCTGGCCGTCTGCGCGAGCCAGCTGGCCGTGGCCCTGGTGAACTGGCTTTCCACGCTTCTGGTGAAGCCGAGCCTGCTTCCCCGGATGGATTTTTCCGCCGGCATCCCTGCCGACTGCAGCGCCATGGTGGTCGTCCCGACGATGCTCTCGAGCGTGGAGGGGGTCGACCGACTGATCGAGATTCTTGAGATCCACCATCTCTCGAATCGCGACAAGCACCTCCACTTCGCCCTGCTGACCGACTTTCGGGACGCCGCTGAGGAGATCCTGCCGGGCGACGCTCCGCTGCTCGAGAAGGCGAGGGCGGGGGTCGAGATGCTCAACCGGAAATACCTGTCCGCGGCGCAGGATCTCTTCTTCCTATTGCACCGCCCGCGCCGCTGGAGCGCCGGGGAGGGCCTGTGGATGGGGTACGAGCGCAAGCGGGGGAAGCTCGCGGAGTTCAACGAGCTGCTCCGGGGCGGCGGCCGGGAGAACTTCCTGGCGATCGTGGGGAACGCCGCCGTCTTCCCCTCCATCAAGTATGTCATCACGCTCGACACGGACACGCAGCTTCCGCGCGACGCCGGACGCCAGCTCGTCGGGACGATCGCGCATCCGCTCAACCGCCCCGTGTTCGACGAGGCCCGCGGGATCGTCGTCGAGGGGTACGGGATCCTGCAGCCTCGGATAGGTGTCAGCCTGCCGAGCGCCCGGAGATCCTGGTTCGTCCGCCTCTTTGCGGGAAACGCGGGGATCGACCCCTACACGCGCGAGGTGTCCGACGTGTACCAGGACATCTTCCGGGAGGGCTCCTTCATCGGCAAGGGGATCTACGACGTCGACGCGTTTGAGAAGGCCATGGGCGGGCGTTTCCCGGAGAACACCATCCTGAGCCACGACCTGCTGGAGGCGTGCCACGCCCGCTCGGCGCTCGTGAGCGATGTCGAGTTCTACGAGGAGCACCCCTCGCGCTACAACGTGGACATCGACAGGCGCCACAGGTGGATTCGCGGCGACTGGCAGATCACCCAGTGGCTCCTGCCGAGGGTCCCGGGAGCGGACGCCCGTCGGATCGCCAACCCGCTTTCCGCGCTTTCGAAGTGGAAGATCTTCGACAACCTGAGGCGAAGCTTGGTCCCGGCTGCACTGGTGCTGCTGCTGCTCGGCAGCTGGGTCCTCCTTCCCGAGTCCGGGGCCCTGGGGACCCTGCTGGTGCTCGCCGTCCTCCTCGTCCCCGGGCTACTGGCCGTGGGGGCCGATGTGCTGCGCAAGTCGGCCGACCTGCCGCTGACGATGCACCTCGGCCTGGCGCTGGGTGCGGGAGCCCGGCAGCTTGGCCAGATCTTCCTCACGCTGGCGTTTCTGCCCTATGACGCGTTCATCAGCATGGACGCCGTCGCCAGGACGCTCCTTCGGCTGCTGGTGACCCACAAGCGGCTTCTCGAATGGCAGACCTCCAAGGACTCGGAGGAGACGCCGAGGGCGGATCTTGCGGGCTTTTATGCGACGATGTGGATCGCGCCGGCGGTCGCCATTCTGGGCGGCTGCCTTCTGGCGCGGCTTGAGCCGGCACAGCTGCGCATGGCCGCGCCCGTCCTCGGCCTCTGGCTTGCGGCTCCCTGGATTGCCTGGTGGATCAGCCAGCC
>PLTZ01000082.1 GCA_003164715.1 Opitutaceae bacterium
GTTCGAATACCCCTCTCTCCGCCATTTTTGGGACTCCCTCTAGCCCAGCAACTCGTGAAGATGAGCAGCGAGAAACTCGTAGACTACACTGCGCGGCGCCGCATAGAAGACTTCAATTCGTCTCTCGTTATGGCGAAAAATGATTCGATGCTCGCCAACGCGCAGTCGCGAGAGGCCTTCAAGGCTGCCCTGAAGGGGTTTGGTATCGCCGCGTCCGTCTGCTAAGGCGATTATTGCAGACTTCACCCGCCGGCGGGGCTCCGGGGCAAGCGCCCGATGGTACTCGCGCACCTGGTCCGAAACGGTGACTTTAGTCGACAAGGGAAGATGCAGGACGGAACGCTAGCTTGCCCGAGCGAAGAAGCCTGTATTGGCGTGTAAAATCTGGGTCAGAAAGCAGTTCCATGGTTTCAAGAATTCCGCCTAGGCGGGCCGCAGAAATTACATGAGCAACGGGACGATCATGACGGGTCACGGTAACGAGAATCCCGCCCTCCGCGGCGTCGATGGCCGATGCCGTCTCCCGTTGGAGGTCCTTAATGCTGTATGTATCCTTCATAGGGAAAAGATGTATTTAAGGGGAAGCCCTGTCAACTCCGCACAGTAGCCTAAACCGTGTGCAAGAGAGCTCAGGCGGCCGTCACCCGCGGCGATCCATATTTCTGCAGCAAGAAAACGGCCATTCCCCCTCGTGTTAGGCCCTAGCAAAAATGCCCGTTTTCGTTGCCCTTGGCCCGGGAGAGATGCCGGTGGCAGCATTCGAATCCCGCTCTCTCCGCCATTCTCAAGGTCACTGCTGGTTCCTCAGGAAGGCCTGAACCTCACCATGCGTTCCACAAAGATGGAAAACGAGGCCGTCTTTCTCTCGCTGAAAGACTAGCCTCAAATCAAGTCCACATCGGCATTCCATAAATGGCATAATTCGTCGGAGCCCGATGCCTGCGTGAAGATGCGGGTGCCCAAATGCCGTACCAGCGGCTTGCATCGCCAACAATACTTCTTGTCGGCGAGTTGGAGGGACGCTCCTAAGGAAACGCGGCGTCGCCAATAATTTCACGGAGCGAGGTCATCCGCAGCGGCAATTTCTCGGAGTTTTCCGGTTCGGCGAGCCTGCGCAGATTCCGATTTCATGATTGCTCCAGCTTTCACCGTATCGTCGGAGTTCAAACCATACTCGTTCACAAAGTAGGCCGCGTCCGGCTCCATAACGGCAAACGGGAGGCCGCGACGATTCACAAGCTGGGACAGCGCCATAGAAACGTATGACCCCGCATCGAGGCCGATGCTCTTAAGAACGGCGTCGCTCTTTTTCTTCAGATTGCGATCTATGCGGGTGCGAATTTGAACGGTGGCCATGCCTCAAAAAGGCTCAATATGGCTCAGATAGTCAAGCGTCGTACCCCGTCAGACATTGGATTTCAGCGATATCTGTTTCCGAGGCGAAAATTCCGTCGTTTCCCCTCATGCTAGTCCCTAGCAAAAAGATCGATTTTAGGTGCTTCCTAGCCCGGCAAAATCTCTGGTGCAGGCATTCGAATCCCCTTCTCTCCGCCACTTTCATGCCGCCGTGAGCGGATGGACGGAAGCTTTGACCTTTTCCCCGACGGTGGTGATCGGCTCACGCAGGTCGCAGGCGAGCTGCACCTGAAGCCAATATCCTGGGTTGGGCTCGGCAACTGAGGTGTTAACGGCGCCATACTTGCGGCGCTCGGTCCGTGGTCAGGAGCTCACGGCTTGGCACAGGCCTCAAATACTGCGTGGCTTAGGTCGTGACGGACCTCTCGGAGCACAGCTTGGCCACGCTTGCTGCGGAGCTTTCGGCTGGCGGACTGAGGCCCTCCCATTCGGGTCCGTTGCTGCGGTCCTACTATAGGATGGACGCCGGGTCGGGCTCCAACGACCGGCGTTTTCCGGCCGAACTGGAGCGCCTGCTGAGGGAATCGATAGAGCGGCGCCTAGCCTCCCTTGCGGCGCGGCATGTGGCGTCGGATGGGACCGCCAAGTTCCTGATCCGCATGTCCGATGGCCGGACGGTTGAATCGGTGCTCATGCCCGGCCACCGAACGGACCGGGCGGCAGGGTGCCTTTCGTCGCAGGTCGGGTGCGCGATGGGCTGCGACTTCTGCGCTACGGCAAAGGCCGGATTCGAGCGGAATCTCACATCCGGGGAGATCGTGGACCAGTTTCTGACGCTCCGCCGGGAGGCCAGGGCCGGCGGCCGCAGGCTCCAGACCGTCGTCTTCATGGGCATGGGCGAACCGATGCTAAATCTCGGAAATGTGCGCCTGGCGATCGAGCGGATGGCCTCGAACGACATGGGGGGTCTCGGCTGCGGGCGGATCACCGTCTCGACCGTGGGCATTGTGCCCGGGATCGAGGAACTCGCCGCCTCCGGGCTGAACGTCAACCTCGCGGTCTCGCTTCACGCGCCCGACGACCGGACGCGGGCCCGTTTGCTGCCGACCGGGCGGCGGTTTGGCGTCGTGGAGATTCTTGGGGCGGCCGATCGTTACCAAGCCGCCACGGGCAGGCCTGTGTCCATCCAGTACTGTCTGCTGAAGGGGGTGAACGACTCCGTGGAGCAGGCCGACGATTTGGCCAGACTCCTGAAGGGGCGCCGGATGCACGTGAATCTGCTGCGGTACAATCCGATCGGCCCTGGCCTGAGCGGCGAGGTCTACGAGGCCGTCTCGGGTGCCGCGGCGGACTGCTTCCTCTCCCGCCTGCGCGACAACGGGGTCGTGGCGCACCTCAGGCAATCGCGCGGGCCGGATATTGACGCGGCGTGCGGGCAGTTGAGGCAGCGGGCGTGACGTTGGGGGCGATCAGCTGCGCTGCGAAAGCACGCGCTCGATGACGGCGGCCAGGTGGGCGACGTCGTAGGGTTTTGCTACGACGGCGCAAAACCCGAAGTTGCGGAAGTTGGCGAGAACGGGGTCCTTTGAGTAGCCGCTCGAGACGATCGCGCGCACGTGCGGATCAAACTTTCGCAGTTCAGCGACCGTCTTGATGCCCCCCATGCCGCCTGGAACGGTCAGATCCATAATGACGAGGTCGAAGGGGCGCCCGGCGGCGAGGGCCTCCTGGTAGGCGCGGATGCATTCGGTCCCGTCCGCGACCGTGGCCGCTTCGTAGTTGAGGCGCCGCAGCACCCGCGCGCCCACATCGCGGATGGTCTCCTCGTCGTCCATGATCAGTATCCGCCTGCTCTGCGTGGGCGACGCGGGCGGCGCGTCGACAGGGGAGGACGGGGCGGTGTCCGCAGCGGGGATCCACATCGCCAAGGAGGTGCCTTGGCCGGGCTTCGACTCGATCTCGATGATTCCGCCGTGCTTCTTCAAGATGGAGTAGGCCGTGGCCAGTCCAAATTGGTCTTTGCCGAGCATCGCTGCCGAGTAGGGGTCGAAAATCCCCGAAAGCTGGTCCGCGGGTATCCCGATGCCATGGTCCGCGACCGTCAGGCGCACATAGCGGCCCGGCGCCAGCGGGTGGGCCGAGTCCGGGCCGACCGTCTCGTTGGAGGCGACGAGCTCGATCAGCCCGCCGTCCGGCATGGCTGCATTCGCATTGGCAACCAGATTCTGCACCGCCCTCCCGAGCTGCGCCGGATCCGCATTCACGGGCCATAGGTCTGCTTCGGGGCGGAACTGGGCCAGCGATCTTGCGCCGCTCAGCGCGAGGGCGATCGATGCGTCCACCACGGCCGGCAGCGACAGCGGGCCTCTAACGGGATCGCCGCCCTTCGCGAAGGTCAGCAGCTGCTGGGTGAGTCCCTGGGCGCGCTTCGCCCCGGCTTCCGCCTCGCGCAGGCAGTCGCCGACCCTGGCCATGGCCTCGTCATCCAGTTTTGCGAGCGTGATGTTACCCATGATGACCGTCAGGAGGTTGTTGAAGTCGTGGGCAATGCCCCCCGCCATCATTCCCAGGGAGTTCAGGCGCTCGGCGCGCTCGAGCTCTGCCTCTAGGCGGGCCTTGTCCTCCAGATTCGCGCGGATCTCCGCCGTTTGCTTGCGCACACGCCGGCGGAGCGAGACCACCCAGAAGACGACGCCAAAGGCGCAGGCGCCGCAGACGACGGCCGCCATGAGCGCCTTTTCGATCGTCCACCACGGTGGCGACTTGAGGAGGACGATGTCGGAAGGGGCGCGCAGGAGGAGCTCCGCTCCGGTCACCTTTCGGTGCTCGTCGTAGCGCAGCCGGTAGATGCCGGTCGCGGAGACGGTGCTGTCCTTGTGCCACGCACTGGGCAGGCCCGGGCTTCTGGAATGGTCGAGGCGGGCGACGACGCTCTCGGCTCCGATTCGCATCGTCAGGAGGTACTCGTCGCCAAGGTCCGTCACCTCGGTGACAAGTCCGTCGGCGTGCACCAGGGTGTAGTCATTCTGGGAGCTCCGCGGGATCGGTGAGGACAGGCGCCGGGCGTGAGGCTCCGGCTCGTGGCCGGTGCGCCGGATGACGGTCTCCCGGAGAAGGGCGCGGGTGCCGTCCCAGCCGGGGATCCCGACGACGTCGACGAGGTCTCCCGGGACGACCTCTGTGCGGTCCCTGCTGAGCGCCAGGAGGTGCGCCGTCTCGCTCTGGAGCACGAGGAACCGGCCCGGAGCCTGATAGGTCACCACCCCGGCCGTGTGAAGCCGATGCGACGTGCCGTGCGTCGACTCAAATCGCCCCAGGTTTTCAAGCGGGGTGAAGGGGGTCGCAAACAGGTCGGCCGCCGGCGCCTCGTCGACGTCGATGAGCCCGTCGATAGGCACCCAGAGCTGGACCCCGGTGGACCGGTGGAACTCGTTGGCAATCACATCGCAAACGCCACGGAGCCGCACGAACGCCCCGATCTTGTCGTCCACCTTGACCGAGGACGGCAGCAGCGCGCTGAATTCGCCGGTGGCCGTCGTGAGGTCGAGCTGCGTCCACGGGGCGGCGCGCTCTTCGGCTCGGACGTATCCCTCCATCTCCACCCACTGGTTCTCGCTGGCTCCGGTGAGCGCCTGCTCAAGCGAGATTCGCGGCGGTTCGGGCTGGCTCATTGAGGCTCCGACGGAACCGTCGCGGAAAATCACCTCCGGGGCGTATTCGCCCATCGCGGTCACGCCGGTCACGACCGCGGAGACTCCCGGCGGCATTCCGGCGAACTCCACCTTGGGGCCGGCGGTCACGCGAATCCCGCCGCTGCGGTCCTGAAGAAAGAAGAACCGGGCCCCATCCGCTCCCCATGTGACCACTCCCGAAAGTTTGACCGGCTGCTGGGCGGCGGCCTTTTCGGGGGAGAGCTCCAGGATCTGGGCCGCCAGGTTCAACACGGCGTTATTGGCGGGCGCCGCGGTGCTCAGTGCGGCGCCGCTGTGCGGTCGCCACAGCACCTGGTCCAGGTGCGGATCGCTGGCGTCAGCGGAACGGTATCCGATCGCGTCTATGTCGGCCCCGACGTGCAGGCCGCGCTCCTGCGGAGTCCGGAGCTCCAGCAGTCCCGATTCGTCCCGGATGGTCGCGGACTGGCCGGGCGAGAATGAGTCGATTCGGCCCGCGACGTGCAGCTTGGCGCCCGGGAGGGCCTGCGGCACGTCCCCAATCCGTATTGTCGGCAGATCGAACTGAGGATCCTTGTCGAGCCATCCGCGTACGGACAGGTTGTCCGTCCCCTGCACCAGTAATTCGAGGCCGACAAGGCGCTTGTTGATGTCGACGCGGGGAAGGTAGAGGCCGACCGCGTGGACGATCGCGCCCGTAAGAAGCGGGGCCTGGCCCGACTCGTTGAGCCACAGGAGCGTGTCGATGCGGTGCCCCTCGGAGATGAGGGAGAGGCGCTGATGCTTTGTGTCGACCTGGTCCTGCCAATCCACAAGCCCGTCCAACTCGATCAGGCGGGCGTTGAGCGCGGCAAGGTCCTCGAGCCTGCCACGGGCCGAGAGTATCGCGCTGGAGCTGGGCTCGGCGAGCACGGTGATCTCCAGGTTCTCGGCCTGGAATCCGTTTGTGGGCACGACCTCGCCGGAGAGCAGGACTCTCTGGCCTGGTTTGAACCCAAACCTTCGGTCCGCCGGCGGAACCATGAAGAAGGTGTCCGTGCCGTCCCAGCCGTAGAACATGTGCCACAGGGGGTCGTAATAGTTCACAATGGCCTCGAAACGGAATCGGTACCGCTTCTCGCGGGCGGCTCCCTCAATGCGGTAGAAGTCCGCCGAGTGGGTCAGCAGGGGCAGCTCGCGGCCGTCCGGGGCGGGGGCCTGGGCCATCGCTGCGATACCTCCCCAAAGCCCGCAGACCAGCAATCCGAGGAGCGCCCTATTGCAGCGGCAGGCACGCCCCATTGCAACGCCGGGGTGATTCATCATCTTTTCAGGGGTGAGGCTGTCATCATCACCCTGTGTTCACATCGGCACATTACAATGATACGTTAGCTGTCCGTGGCGGAAAGTCACGCGCTGGAGCGATAAGCGGAGGCGCGGAGCCCATTAAGGCGAGGGCTCGGGCGGCGGGGCGCGCGGCGGTGGATCGCCCCGTGGTTCGTTGGCCCTTGCGGGCGCCGCGCCGGTCCCTCACCGTGGGGGGCGAACGCGGGGATCCTCCCGATGTCCACCAACACGTGCCGTGAGTGACCCGGTCATAATGACGCTCGACGCCGGCGGGACGAGCTTTCGCTTTTCCGCGCTCAGCGGGAGCCGGGCGGTGACGCCGGTCGTCACGATGCCCTCGCATGGCGACGACCTGGGCCTCTGCCTCGCCAATATCGTGAAGGGCTTTGAGGAGATCCGGGAGGCCTGCCCGGCCAGGCCCGCGGCGATCAGCTTCGCCTTTCCCGCGCCCGCGGACTACCCGTGCGGCATCATAGGCGACCTTTACAATCTGCCCGGCTTTAGGGGCGGCGTCGCCCTCGGCCCGATGCTGCAGGAGAAATTCCAGGTTCCCGTCTTCATCAACAATGACGGGGACCTCTTCGCCTACGGCGAGGCGAGCTGCGGATTCCTGCCGTATGTGAACGGCCTCCTCGAGGCGGCGGGCAGCCCGAAGCGCTACCGAAACCTGCTTGGCGTGACGCTGGGAACCGGATTTGGCGGGGGGATCGTCCGCAACGGCGACCTATTCCTCGGTGACAATTCGATGGCCGGGGAGATCTGGCAGCTCCGCAACAAGCTGGATCCGGGCGTCAGTGTCGAGGAGGGGGCGAGCATCCGGGCGGTGCGTCGCGTCTATGCGGAGGAGGCGGGGATCGCGATGGCGCAGGCTCCCGACCCGCGTGTGATCGCGCAGATCGCGACGGGGGACGCCCCGGGCCACCGGGCGGCGGCGCTGGAGGCGTACCGGCGCATGGGCGAGGTCGTCGGGGACGCCCTCGCGACCGCGCTTGCGCTGGTCGACGGCCTCGTTGTGGTCGGGGGCGGGCTGTCCAACGCCCACCGGCTCTTCCTGCCGGCGGTCGTGCGGGAGTTGAACGGCACCTATGCGCCGTCGGAGAGGACCGGGCGCAGGAGGCTTGAGACGGAGGTATTCAACCTCGAGGACGCGGACGAGCTTGCGCGGTTTGTGAGCGGGAGCCCCTGCCAGGTCACGGTGCCGCTGAGCGGCGCCACGGTGCGCTACGACCGCCTGTCCCGGCTTGGCGTGGGCGTCACGCGGCTGGGAACGAGCCAGGCCATCGCGCTCGGCGCGTATGCCTTCGCCGTGAGGGCCATGTCCCAGGGCGGCCATTGCGTCGGACCGGCCCCTTAGTTCCTCGGATCCGCGCCCCCATTCCGCTCCGCGGTCACGCCGCCTCGGGCAGGCGCCGGTTCCCGAACGTGTGCCCCTTCCAGCCGTAGAAGGCGACGTAGGCGTAGGCCACCAGCGGCACGATGTAGGAGAGCTGCAGGCCGGCGACGTCGGCGATGTGCCCCTGCAGGGGCGGCAGCAGCGCGCCGCCAAGGATGGCCATGACCAGGAGCGAGGAGACCTGGCTCTTGTAGACCCCCATGCCTTCGAGCGCCAGGGAGAAGATGTTCGGCCAACCGATGGACGTGAAGAGGCCGACCCCCACGACGCACCACATCGCCAGCCGTCCCCCGAAGACGATGGCGACCACGAGAAGAAGCATGATCGTCGCCGAGAAGATCACGAGCGTGCGCCCGGCGAGCGCCTTCCCGAACTGGAATAGGAGCCAGCAGACGGCAAGGAACGGAAGGTAGTTCCTGACAATCGCCCAGCCGCGAAGCGCGGCCAGGATGCCGAAGGCGACGATGGGGATGGCGGCAAGCAGGAGCTGCTTGTTGGCCTTCCTCATCTCGCTCAGCTCGACGGCGCCCATGAACCGGCCGATCAGCATGCCGCCCCAGAAGAGCGAGACGTACTTGCTCGCCTCGACCGGGTCGAGGCCGGCGACGGACTTCTGCCCGAGGAAATTGATGATGGAGCTGCCGATCGAGACCTCGCCGCCGACGTACATAAAGATCGCGAGGACGCCGAGGACGACGTGCGGGTGTTTCAGCGCGCCCACGCCCCGCTCGATCTTTCCCTCGCCGGCGATGTCCGGGAGGTGGGTGAAGAGGAAGACGCCGGCGAGGACCAGGAAGACGACGCAGAAGGCGATGTAGGGCACCTTAACGGACTCCGCCCCGTGGGCGCCGGTCTTCGCGAAATACTGGAAGATCAGATAGCCGCCGATCAGGGGCCCGATCGTCGTCCCCACCGAGTTGAACGCCTGAGCCAGGTTCAGGCGGCTCGAGGCCGTGCGCTCGGGGCCGAGGATCGTCACGTAGGGGTTCGCGGCGATCTGCAGCATGGCGAACCCGAGGCCCACGACGAAGAGCGCGACCAGGAACAGGGTGTAGGAGAGCGCGTCCGCTGCGGGCCAGAAGAGGGCGCTGCCGGCGGCGGAGATCAGCAGCCCGATCACCACGCCGTTCTTGTAGCCGATCCGGGCGATCGGATCGCCTGCCACCGCGGAGATCAGGTAATAGAGGAGCGCGCCGATGAAATAGGCGCCGAAAAAGGCGAACTGCACGAGCATCGCCTGAAAGTAGTTCAGCGTGAAGGCCTCCTTGAAGCGGGGGATCAGGATGTCGTTGAAGACGGTCATGAAGCCCCACAAGAAGAACAGGACCGTCATCACGGTGAAGGGGCCGCGATAGGTCCGCTCGGGGGAGGGCTGCGTCGACGCTTGTTCGGCTGATGCGCTGGGGTGTTGCACGGTGTCTGCCTATTGAAACGGATTTCCAATTACGAGGAGCAACTTGGCGGGCCGCGGGGCGCGGCGGCGCCGCCCCGGGAATCTCGCGCGTTTCCCGGCTTCGCCTTGTCTTTTGACTCGGCGTGGGTGTCATGACAGCGCCAAGGAATCGGTCGCCCCAACCCCTGATGTCCTCAAAAACCCACTCCGCGCTTCGCTCGTTCCTCTGGGTGCCTTCGCTTTATCTGGCGATGGGCATCCCCTACAACGTCGTGAACGGAACGGCGGTGCGGATGTACAAGTCGCTCGGCTACGCCGACAGCCAGATCACGGTTGCGGTGGGCAGCATCGGCATCGCGTGGTCGCTGAAGCCACTCTGGGCGGCCTTCCTTGACATGTACCGCACCAAGAAGTTCTTCGTGCTGTCGATGGAGCTGCTGATCTCGCTGCTCCTGCTGGGAGTCGCCATGAGCCTGCCGGCGGCCGGGTTCTTCCAGATCAGCATCGCGATCCTCTGGATCGCGGCGTTCGCCTCCTCGAGCCAGGACATCTGCGCCGATGGCATCTACCTGACCGCGCTCGACAAGCCGACGCAGGCGCGGCTGGCGGGCACCCAGAGCATGTTCTGGATCCTCGGCAAGGTGCTCGCGGCGGGCATCCTGATCTCGGTCCTCGACCGGATGCGCGCGGCCGAGGGCTGGTCCGCGCAGCACATGTGGCAGGTGGTGATGGCCACGTGCGCGGTCGGGATGGCGGTGCTCGCGGTTTACCACCTCTTCTTCCTGCCGCCGGGCAGCATCACGGACAGGCCGCAGAGCGTCCGCCAGGTCGTCGGGGACTTTGTGGGCACCGCCACGACGTTTTTCCACAAGCGGGCGTTCTGGGGCATGATCGCGTTCGTGTTCCTCTACAGGCTGGGCGAGGGCCTCATCCTCCAGGAGGGCCAGCTCTTCCTGCAGAGCGCCCAGGGCAGGGGGGGGCTCGGCCTGACCGCCGGAGAGGTGAGCAACATCGAGGCGGTCTACGGCACGGTGACCGGGATCATCGGCGGCCTGCTCGGGGGCTGGTTCGCCGGCCGCATAGGGCTCAGCCGCTCCCTCTGGATCCTCGGGCTCTTCCTCAACATCCCGCACTTCACGTACATCTACTTGAGCCACTTCGCCGCGGCCGGCCACGGGCTCAGCTACGGCACCATCGTGACGATGGTGAGCATCGAGAAGTTCGGGTACGGCTTCGGCATGGTCGGCAACATGATCTACATGATGCAGCAGATCGCGCCCGGCCGCTGCACGATGACCCACTATGCGTTCGCCACGGCGCTGATGAACCTCGTCCTCGTGCCGACGGCGATGGTCTCGGGGCCGCTTGCCGAATGGCTGGGCTTCTCGACGTTCTTCCTTGTGGTGATGTTCGCGTCCGTTCCCTCCGTGCTCGCCGCGTGGAGGGCTCCGTTCCCGCTGCCGGACGACGAGGGACAGGGCATCAGCAGCGAGGGCATGGTCATGGTCACGGTCGACGACCCGACCCGGCTGAGCGCGGCGGAGCGGGCGGTGCAGGCCCTGGCGGGCCGCGCCTCGATCTATGCGATGCTCAGCATCCTCACGATCCTGATCCTCGACGCGAAGATCTTGGGTTCGCTCCAGGGCCAGTCAGCCGGCACCGGCAAGGTCCAGTTCGCGCTGCTCCTCGGGGTCGTCGTCATCAAGGGCTACTTTGCCTGGAAGACCTTCAGCCTGGCCTCCCAGGCCCGCGCCGCCGCGGACTTAGCCGCGGAGAGGAACTACCTCAGCAACGCGCACGGCGCAAAGGTGGCCACGCTGATCTGCGCAGCCGTGACGCTGTGCATCCTGGCGTTCGGCTATCGGATGGCGTTCTGAGCGGGGCGGGGCGGCGTCAGTCCCGCAGCCAGTAGTACAGCGAGGTGGCCAGGAACGCGAACCCGACCGTGGGCGCGATCACCCAGAGCGGGCTAAACGGCATCGCGTAGTGGTGCACGACCCAGACGACGACAAAGCACTTGAGCACGATCAGTCCCCAGCAAAAGAAGATGAGGGTCTCGATCCGCCTGCGGTGCCGGAGTTGGCGCTCCTCTTCGGTCAGTCCGGTTTCGCTGTCGAGGCGGAGCCCGCGGCGGATCAGGGCGCGCATCCGCATGTGGGGTGATTCTTCTGCATTCATGCTGTGCCTCCTGGGGTTTGGGGTGGTCCGGGCAGCAACCTGCTGCCGTGCACAGTAGGGCGGCGCGGCGCGGCCCGCTGCGCATGGGTTGGCAATCCCGGCGCATAAATTGCCCGCGGGCGGCGCCCATTGTTAAGGGGCGCCGGCAACCCCCGCGTCCGCCACAGGATTTCCTTACGGGAGGGGCCGATTGTGCCGATTGGACGGGGTTAGAGCGGACGGTGCGAACGCGCTCCGGTGATCGCCGTGCAGGGAACGCCGGATGACGCCGGCGAAACCGTCTTCAGGTATGGGTCGTCGGTTGTCTACTTTGACCACGGGCGCGTCACCGGATGGACCAACCGTCTGCCGTGGCTTCGCGTGCGCCCGTGGTCGGAGCCAAGCCTCGCGTCGCTGGACACGTTCTCGCTCGGCTCGACGCGTGGCGAGGTGATCCGCGCCCAGGGGCTGCCCTCAGCGTTCACGTCAGGCAGCTACCTCTACGGCTCGTCGACCGTGTACTTTGAGGATGACGTCGTGGCCGGCTGGTACCGCGGCGACGTGAACCTGCGCAGCTTCGACGTCCCCGTCCTCCCGTTCCGCGACCTCGACGGGCTGGCGCTGCGCTAGGCCCGAAGACGGCGGCCGTGCGCTGGCCCGGAAGGGAGCTACTTTGCGTTGACCCCGAGATAGTTCCCGTAGCCGACGGTCAGTGTGGAAAGGATCAGGATGGCTATGCCGGCGCCGATGAGGACATGGGTCCTTCGGCTCGCCCCTTTCCATTCGTGCAGGATCCAGCCCCACATCGTGCTGAAGATGATGATGCTGGCCATGTGCAGCGTCCATGACGAGAAACGGAAAGCCCCCATCTGGGTCTCACCCATGGTGTAGAAGAAGAACTGCATGTACCAGGTGGTACCGGCCAGGGCGCAGAAGAGCAGGTTTACGAGCACCGGGACCCGCAGGTCGGTGGGCGCCGCCCCCTTCGGGTCCGGCCCTGCCCGAAGCATCCGGCTCACGTACTGGTATCCCGTCTTGTTCTTCAGGTTGAGGGCGACGCACCAGATCAGATTGGTCGTGAAGCCGCCGAGTAGGACGACGACCAGCTTGGGAAGCCCCGTCCATATCGCCCTCGTCCCGGCGGCGGCGGAGAGGTCGGAGATGGGGGCGCCCGCGTTCAGCCCGTAGGCGAAGCAGGAGCTCATGATCCCGGAAAACACCGCGACGACCATGCCCTTTGAGAAGTTGAACTCCCTGATGGCGGCCCGCTTCTTGTCCTCCGGCATCTCCCGCTCCTTGGAGAGCCCGGCGAGCGCCGCGATGGCGATGCCGGTGAGGCAGACGCCGACGCCGAGCAGGATGATCTTGCCCGAGGTGCTGGCCGCGATCGCCACCAGCTGGCCCTTGAAGATCGGTGGCACCAGGGTGCCGAACGCGGCGCAGAACCCGAGGGCCACGCCCATCCCGAGCGACATCCCGAGGTAGCGCATGGTCAGCCCGAAGGTGAGCCCGCCGACGCCCCAGAGCGCCCCGAAGAGCCACGCGTAGAAGAGCGTCCGGCTGGGCGTGCGGCTGAGCACGCCGAGCAGGTCGTTCGTCATGGTGAGCCCGAGGACCCACGGCGCGATGATCCAGCTGAAGAACCCGCCGATCAGCCAGTAGGTCTCCCACGCCCAGTTCCTCACCCGCCGGTAGGGCACGTAGAAGCTGCCCGAGGCGAGGCCGCCCAGCCAATGGAAGAACACGCCGAGGAAGGGATTGGGGGTCATGGGAGGAGGGCGGGTGGGGTGCCGGCTTCGGGGTGGGGTCAATTCCGACTTCGGCGCCAGTGGTCGGGGGATTGGCCGTACTGCTTCTTGAACGCTGCGGACAGGTGGTAGGGGGACGCGAATCCCAGGCGCTCGGCGATCGTCTGGAGGCTCTCCGAGGAGCTGCCGATCATCCGTCGGGCCTTCTCCAGGCGCAGGCGGCGCACGTACTGGTAGGGTGCCAGTCCGGTGTGCCGCTTGAACTCCCGCCTGAAATAGGAGTAGGCCACCCCGAGCTCGCGCGCCAGGCCGGGGATGGCGGGGGGGTTGTCGACGCTGTCCATGAGCACCTGCTCGGCCTGGGCGACGAAGCTCGTGATGGGGCGCGGCGGCTCGCTCAGGCGCGGGGCCTCGACCACGAGCGAGAGCGCGTGCAGGGCGAGCGCGGCGGCCTCGGGGTCGAAGCCCGCGGTCAGCCCTCGCAGGCGCGCCCCGACGGCGTCCATCAGGGCCGCGAGCTCGCGGGCCCTGCACATCGTCACGACCGCGCGGCCGGCGGAGAGGACACCGCTCTTGTGGAGCGCCTCGGGCGTCGGGCCCTGGACCTCGATCCACTTCTCGACCCAGCCGGTCTTCGGGTCGGGGGCATACCGGTGCCACACGCCGGGAAGGACGACGAGGGCGCTTCCGGCCGCCACGTCAACCAGGCCCGTCGCGCGCGACTCAAACCGCCCGCGCCCTTCGGCGATCAGGATGATCTGGCAGGAGCCGAGCACCCGGCCGTTCTCCCAGCTGAAATGGTGGTCCGGGGGGTGGCCAGGCGGCGGGTAGGGTGAGCCGGCGCCGCACGTCTGCATGCCGCACCCGGTGACCGCGATCCCCCATGCCTCGGACTCGGGCGGGAGCACCAGATACCTGCGGTAGTCGGGGCGGGCGCGCATGCAGGGTCAAATTATGCATGCTAAAGGTCAGCCCCGGCATTCCGAGTCAAGTTTCAATAGGGTACACTGAAGCCTCCGCCCCTGCTGGCTGCGTTTCCTAAGTGTCAGAAACTGCATTGTGCTTCGCCGGCTAACCCGCCATCGTGCCGCCGTGAACCCAACACCCTACCGGTTTGCCGTCGAGGCCTATGGCGCCGCGGGCGTCGATGCGGAGGCCGCGCTTGCGACCCTCGCCGCCACGCCCCTCTCGCTCCAATGCTGGCAGGGCGACGACGTGGGCGGTTTCGAGCGTCCCGGCGCGACGCTCGGGGGCGGCGGCATACAGGTCACCGGCCGGTACCCGGGCAAGGCGCGGACGCTTGAGGAACTCCGCCTCGACCTGGACGAGGCGCTCCGGCTGATCCCGGGGCGTCAGCGGGTGAACCTTCACGCGATCTACGGCGACTTCGGGGGCCGCAAGGTGGAGAGGAACGAGGTCGCTCCGGAGCATTTTGCCGGATGGATTGACTGGGCCAAGTCCCGTGGGCTCGGCCTCGACTTCAACCCGACCTTCTTCTCGCACCCGCTCGCCGACGACGGCTTCACGCTCTCGCACCGGGACGCCTCGGTGCGGAGGTTCTGGATCGAGCACGCGGTCGCCTGCCGGCGGGTGGGCGCGGCCATCGGGCTCGCTCTCGGCAAGACCGTGGTGACGAACCTGTGGATTCCGGACGGATGCAAGGACCTGCCGGCCGACAGGAAGGGTCCGCGCGAGCGCCTCGCCCAGTCGCTCGACTTAGTCTTCCGCGAGGCGGTCGATCCCCGGCACCAGCTGGACGCCCTGGAGAGCAAGCTCTTCGGCATCGGCGCGGAGAGCTACACCGTCGGCTCCCATGAGTTCTACCTGGGCTACGCGGCCCTGCACCAGAAGCTGATCTGCCTCGACCTGGGGCATTTCCACCCCACCGAGTCCGTTGCGGACAAGGTCAGCTCGGTGCTGCTGTTCGTGCCCGGGCTGCTGCTCCACCTGAGCCGGGGCGTCCGCTGGGACAGCGACCATGTCGTCCTCCTTGACGAGCCGACCCGGGCGGTGCTCGAGGAGGTGGTCCGGGGCGGCTTTCTCGGCCGCACCCACATCGGCCTCGACTATTTCGACGGCAGCATCAACCGGGTGGCGTCGTGGGTCATCGGCTGCCGCAACGCGCAGAAGGCGCTCCTAGCCGCGCTCCTCGAGCCGTCGGCCGAGCTCAGGCGCCTCGAGGACGAGGGCGACCTCGCGGCGCGCCTCGCCCTGACCGAGGAGAGCAAGACGCTTCCCCTGGGGTCCGTGTGGGACGAGCACTGCCGCCGGCACGGCGCCCCGGCCGACAGGACGTGGTATCCGGAGATCCTCCGGTACGAGAGGGATGTGCTGAAATCCCGGGGCTGACCTTACGATGAAGAGTACCTTCCGGCATGTTAACTACCTCTGGGATGACGCCAAGGCGGCGTCCCTCGACCCGATCGACCGCCTGGTCTACCGCTCCAACCTGCTCGGCAGCGACCCGCGCATCACCAACTCGGGCGGCGGCAACACGTCGTCCAAGCTCGTCGGCAAGGACCCGCTGACCGGCAAGCCGGTCGAGGTGCTCTGGGTGAAGGGCTCGGGCGGCGACCTGCGCACCAGCAAGCGGGAGAACTTCGCGTCGCTCCACCAGGACAAGCTCTCGGGCCTGAGGCACGGCTACCTGGTGCGCGCCGACCGGGGGCTCAAGTCCGTCGCCGAGGACGAGATGGTGGGGATGTACGCGCACGCGACCTACAACCTGAACCCACGCGCGCCCTCGATCGACACTCCGCTCCACTCGTTCCTGCCCGGAAAGCACATCGACCACATGCACCCGAACGCGATCATCGCGATCGCCGCCGCCGCCTCGAGCGAGCGGCTCACCCGGGAGATCTTCGGGGACGAGATGGCGTATGTCCCGTGGATGCGCCCCGGCTTTGAGCTCGGGCTGGCGATGCAGGAAATCGTGCGCACGAAGCCCCATGTCCGGGCGATCATGATGGGCCAGCACGGCTTCATCTCCTGGGCGGACGAGGACCGGGAATGCTACGCCGCGACCCTCGGCTTCATCGAGAAGGCCGGCGCGCACATTGAGGCGGCGTACCAGGCCAGGGGCGGGGACAGGACGGCCTTCGGCGGACCGAGGCACGCGGCCCTGGCGGAGTCCGAGTGCCGGACGGTCCTTTCGGCGATCCTGCCGTGGCTAAGGGGACAGGTGTCGAAGGAGCGGCGGGTCATAGCGACCGTGCAGGCGGGCGCGGGCATCCTGCGCTTCGTGAACTCCGCGGACGCGCCGCGCCTGGCCGAGCTCGGGACCTCCTGCCCCGACCACTTCCTTAGGACGAAGATCAAGCCGCTCTACGTCGCCTGGGACCCGAAGTCGCGCAACGTCGAGGCCCTGAAGGCGAGGCTTGCGGAGGGGCTCGAGCAGTACCGCGCGGACTATGCCGCGTACTACAAAAAATGCGCGCGCCCCGACTCGCCGGCGATGCGGGACCCCAACCCGACGGTGTTCCTGATCCCGGGGATAGGCCTCGTCGCCTGGGGCAAGGACAAGTCGGAATCGCGCGTGACCGCCGAGTTCTACACGGCGGCCGTCGAGGTGATGCGGGGCGCGGAGGCGCTGGACCGCTACACCGCGCTGCCCCAGCAGGAGGCGTTCGACATCGAGTACTGGCTTCTCGAGGAGGCGAAGCTCCGGAGGATGCCGCCCGAGAAGGAGCTAGCGAGGCAGGTGGTGATCGTCGTCGGGGCGGGCTCCGGCATCGGGCGCGACACGGCCCGCCGCCTTTCCAAGGAGGGGGCCCAGGTGGCGTGCGCCGACCTGAGCGAGGGGGCGGCCCTCGCGACCGCAAAGGAGATCACGGACCGTTTGGGGATGGGCATCGGGAGTGCGGGCGAGGGGCTGGCGGCGTGCGGGCCCGCCGTAGGCCTCGGGGTCGACATCACCGACCGCGCCAGCATCCGGCGGATGCTTGACCAGGTGGCCTACGCGTACGGGGGCTTCGACTCGGTCTGCGTCACGGCGGGGGTCTTCGTGCCGAGCGACACCACCGGGCACATCCCCGACGACAAGTGGCCGCTCAACTTCGGCGTCAACGTGACGGGCAGCTACCTCGTGGCGGACGAGGCGGCAAAGACGTGGAGGCTGCAGGGCCTGCCCGGCAGCCTCGTCCTGACGACCTCGGCGAACGCGGTCGTGGCCAAGCGGGGCTCGCTCGCCTACGACACGTCTAAGGCCGCCGCCAGCCACCTGGTGCGCGAGCTCGCCATCGAGCTCGCCCCGCTCGTGCGCGTGAATGGCGTGGCCCCGGCCACGGTCGTCGAGGGAAGCTCCATGTTCCCTCGCGAGCGGGTGATCGGCTCGCTCGCAAAGTACAACCTGCCGTACCGGGACGACGAGCCCACGGAGGCGCTGGTCCAGAGGCTCGCGCAGTTCTACGCCGACCGGACGCTCACGAAGACGCCGATCACGACCGCGGACCAGGCCGAGGCCTACTTCCTGCTGGTCGGGCGGCGCCTGGGCAGGACGACGGGCCAGGTGATCGCCGTCGACGGCGGCCTGCCCGAGGCGTTCCTGCGCTAATCATATGAAACCGGTGCGGTGCGCCGCCGTCGACCTCGGCGCGACCAGCGGGAGGGTGATCGTCGGCACGTGGAGTGGCGCGGGCCTCGAGCTCGACGAGGTCCACCGGTTCACGAACGGGTTCCGCCCGATGGCCGGGCACGAGTACTGGGAGCTTCCGCGCCTGTGGGGCGAGGTGTGCGCGGGCCTTGCGAAGGCCCGCCGCCGCTATCCCCGCCTTGCCTCGGTGGGGGTCGACGCGTGGGCGGTCGACCACGTCCTCGTGAACGACCGGGGGCGGCCGGTCTTCCCCGTCCACGCCTACCGCGACACCCGCACCGCCGCCGCGTCTCGCGCGCTCGCGCGCCGGGGGATCGGGAAAGTCTACGCGCTCACGGGCGTTCCGAACTACCCGTACAACACGAGCCTGCAGCTCCAGGAGACGCTGCGGGCGTGCCCGGCGGTGGCGAAGGCGGCGTCGCGCTGCCTCTTTATCCCGGACTACTTCAACTTCCTCCTCTCAGGCCGCATGGAGAACGAGTTCTCGATCGCGAGCCACTCGCAGCTCGTCGACGTCCACGGCACGGACTGGTCCCGGGGCGCGCTCGACTTCTTTGGGATTCCGCGCTCCTGGTTCGCCAAGCCCGCGCTCTCCCCGCGCCGGCTCGGCCCGGTCACGGGAGTCCCCGGGCTTCGCGGCGTCCTGTGCGTCCTCGCCCCGGGCCACGACACGGCCTGCGCGTTCGCGGCGATGCCTGCGGCGGCCGACGGCTCGGACCTCTACCTGAGCTCGGGCACGTGGTCCCTCCTGGGTTTCGAGGGCACGGCGCCGCTTCTCGGGCCGGGCGCCCTGCGAGCCCGGGTCTCGAACGAGAGGATGGGGGACGGCCGCTACCGGCCGCTCAAGAGCTGCCTTGGCCTCTGGCTCCTGGAGCGGATCGTGCCGGAATTCAGCTCGAGGCCGCAGACGCCCGCGGCGTGGAGGCGGCTGATCGCCGCCGCGGCCCTCGCTCGGGCGCCGGGGCGGCTTCTCGACCTTTCGGATTCGAGCCTCTTCAACCCGCAGTCGATGCGCGCGGCGATCGACCGGCAGCTCAGGGGGCGCGGCGGCCGGCCGCCGGGGGACCTGGCGGCCTACACGAGGCTCATCTGCGCCTCCCTCGGCCGCGGCCACGCCGACGCCGTAGGGGTGTTCGAGCGCCTCGCCGGCCGCTCCTTCAGGCGGATCCTCGTCGTCGGGGGCGGCTCGCAGAACCGCCTGCTCTGCCAGGCGACGGCCGACGCCTCGGGCCTTCCCGTGTCGTCCTTCTCCCTCGAGGGCACGGCCGTGGGGAACATCGCGGCGCAGCTCGTGGCCCTGGGGGCGGTGGCCGACCACGCGTCGTTCCGGTCGGTCCTCTGTCGCGAGCTCAAGGCGGCGGAATACAGCCCAAGATGAGTGCGGGCCGGTGAGTCGCACCCCGGGGCGCGGGCCTGTCCGCGCCAGGGGAGCACGGGGCGCCCGGGCGCCCCTTCCGGGGCTGGCGGGATCCTTGCGCATACTTGACCGTTAGGTGAAACTGCGAATCCTCGGCCCCGGACCCCGACCGTCCATGTCACGCCCCACCCTGAACGACATCGCGCGGCAGCTCGGCTACTCGAAGAACACGATCTCCCTCGCGCTCAGGGGAAGCCCGCAGATTCCGCTCGCGACCCGGGAGCGGGTGAAGGCGGCCGCCGACCGCCTCGGCTACCGGCCCAACGCGGTGGTCTCGCAGCTCATGGCCCAGCTGCGGTCGGCGCGCACGAGCCGGCTGCAGGCGACGCTGGCCCTGGTCAACGCGAACCTGGACCGCAACGCCTTCAAGGCCCACCCGACGGTGCCCATCTACGTCGAGGGCTGCGAGAGCCGCGCGGCGAGCCTCGGGTACGATTTTGACCGGTTCTGGATGCACGACCCGGACCTGACGGCGGAGCGGTGGCTGCGGATCCTCGGCACCCGCGGAATCAAGGGGATCGTGCTGGTGGGCCTGATGGACACGAACCACCTGCCGGCCCACCTGCAGCGCGTGTGGGAGAGGCTGCCGTGCGTCATCACGGGCGTGCGCACGCGCGACCCGGCGCTGTCCTACAGTTGCGTCGACCATTACAACCTGGCGCTCATTGCCTTCGAGCGGGCGCTTGCGCTCGGCTACCGGCGGCCCGGCCTCGTGCTGGACGACGTGATCGACGCGCTGGTCGAGCGCAGGTTCTCGGCGGGCTACGTCACGGGCCAGCGCGCGCTGCCGAGGACCCAGCAGGTCCCCGTCTTCGGCGACGTGAATAGCCCGAGGCGGGCCGAGGCGTTCCGCGCATGGCTCGACCGCCACAGGCCGGACGTCGTGTTCACTCTCTACAACAGCGTCATCGGCTGGCTCAAGGCCGCGGGCCGGCGGATACCCGAGGACATCGGGGTCATCCAGCTCGAGTGGAGGGCGTCCCGGCCGGACATCGCGGGCATGAACCAGCACAACCGGGTGACCGGCGAGGCCGCGGTCGACATGGTGGTGAGCCAGATCCACCGCAACGAGGCCGGCGTTCAGGAGTTCCCGCGGGCGACGCTGATCGGGGCCACGTGGGTCGACGGGCCCTCGGTGCGGCGGCAGGAGTGGCCGGCGCCGGGGCCCCCGGGGAGACGGGTAGGGGGCTAAAGGTCCAGGACGACCACCGACATCGCCGGCAGGACGACGCTAAGCCCGTTCCCGGACGCCGTGGCGCCCGTGAAGGCCCTGGGCTCGACGACGTGGGGCGAGTCGAAGGTGTTGTGGGCGGTCATCGACGGGGCCGATAGCACGCGGCCGGTCACGCTGCCAGGCGCCGCGCCGACCACCGTGCACGCCACGGTCACGGGGCCGTCCGGATCCGTGTTGACGAGCGAGAGGTGGATGTGGCCCGCCGCATCGCGCGAGGCGGACGCGCTGACCGCGGGTATCCGCTCGCGGGTCGAGGCCAGGTCGGGGGTCCTCAGCTCGACGGGAATCGAGGTCGCGCCCTGGTGGACCTTCAACATCTCGAAGACGTGGTAGGTCGGCGTGAGGACGATCTTGTCGCCCTGGGTCAGGATCATCGCCTGCAGGACGTTCACCATCTGGGCGATGTTGGCCATGACGACCCGGTCGGCGTGGGCCTGGAAGATGTGGAGGTTGAGGGCCGCCAGGAGCGCGTCGCGAAGCGAGTTCTGCTGGTAGAGGAAGCCCGGGTTCGTCCCCGGCTCGACGTCGGTCCAGATGCCCCATTCGTCGACGGCCAGCCCGACCCGCTTCTTTGAATCAAACTTGTCCATGATGGCCGAGTGCCGGCTCACGAGCTCCTCCATGCGAAGCGTCTGGGCGAGTGTGCTCAGGTAGGCGTCCCGCCCGAACTCCGTGGCCGAGCCCTTGCTCTCCCACCTGCCGCTCGGGATCGTGTAGTAGTGGAGCGAGAGGCCGTCCATCTGGCTGCCGGCGGTCCGCATGAGGGTCTCGGTCCACTCGTAGTTGAACGCGTCCGGCCCGCACGCGACCCGGTAGATCCGGTTTTCCGGGCCGGGAACGTAGTCCTTGATGAACGTGTTGAAGCGCCGGAAGTTGTCGGCGTAGAACTCGGGCGACATCGACCCGCCGCACCCCCAGCTCTCGTTGCCGACGGCGATGTAGCGGACCCTCCAGGGCTTGTCCCGCCCGTTCGCGCGGCGCAGGTTCGCCATGGGCGATTCGGCGTCGGAGGTCATGTACTCGACCCACTCCATCGCCTCCTGGACCGAGCCGCTCCCCACGTTCACGCACACGTACGGCTCGATGCCCAGCATCTCGCACAGGTCGAGGAACTCGTGCGTGCCGAAGTGGTTGTCCTCCACGACGCCGCCCCAGTGCGAGTTGTACATCGACGGCCGCTTCTCGCGCGGGCCGATCCCGTCCTTCCAGTGGTACTCGTCGGCGAAGCAGCCGCCCGGCCAGCGCAGGATGGGCACGCGCAGGTTCCTGAGCGCCTCGAGCACCGCGTTGTTGTAGCCGCGGGTGTTCGGGATCGGGGAATCGGGCCCGACCCATATGCCGCCGTAGATGCAGTGGCCCAGGTGCTCGGAGAACTGGCCGTAGATGTTTCGGTTGATGACGGGGCCGGACTGGTCCGCGCGCAGGGTGAGCTGCGCCTCGGTGCCCGCCGAGGAGAGGGTCGGCGACGCAAGCAGGGCAAGCACGGCCGCCCAGCGCAGGAGGGGTGGGGTCATGAGCGCTGTGATACCCTCAGCCCGCAAGGAAACGATTCCGCCGTTACTTGACCGTCATGTCCCCGGGGGCCGGTCAGACCTCAATCACCGCCTTCACGACGCCGGTGGCGGGAAGGACCCAGGTCGGGAAGGCCTCGAGGGCGCCCCCGAGCGGCGCCCGGTGGGTGATCCACGGCGCCGTGTCGATGCGGCGGGCCTCGATGAGCCGGATGATCCGCCCGAAGTCCTCGGGCAGGGCGTTGCGGCTCGCCAGGAGCGTCAGCTCGCGCCGGTGGAAGTTGGGGTCGTTGAACGCCACGTCGCCCTGGAAGAGGCCGACAAAGACCACGCGGCCCCCGTGGGCCGGATAGTCGAAGGCCGCCGCCATGGACTTCGGGCTGCCCGTGGCGTCGAACACGGCGGTCGGGAGGTTCCCCGAGGTGATGCGCCGCAGCGCGTCCAGCGGGCTCTCGGCCGCGGCGTTGATCGCGTGCTGCGCGCCCAGCTGCCTCCTGCAGAAGTCGAGGCGGGCGGCGTTCACGTCGAGGACGATGACCTGCGCCCCGGCCTCCAGCGCGAACTGCACCACCGAGAGGCCAATCGGGCCCGCGCCGGCGACGAGCGCGAACTCGCCCGGCTTGAGCCGCGCGCGCTCGACGGCGTGGCACCCGATCCCGAGGGTCTCGACGAGGGCGAGCTGGTCAAAGCTGAGCGAGGCGGAGGGATGGAGCTTGCGGGTCGGCACGAGCATCCGCTCGCGCATCCCCCCGTCCACGTGGACGCCCAGCACGCGCAGCTCGAAGCAGCAGTTCGGCTTCCCGCTGCGGCACGCGACGCATTTTTGGCAGTTCAAGTACGGCTCGACCGAGCACCGGTCGCCCGGCTTCACGCAGGAGTCTCCCGGTCCCACCTCCAGCACCTCGACTCCGAGCTCGTGGCCCATGATCCGGGGGTAGGTGAAGAACGGCTGGGTTCCGCCGTACGCGTGGAGGTCGGTCCCGCACACGCCGATCCGGTGGACGCGCACGAGCGCCTCGCCGGGCGCGGGCTCTCCCGGCTCGGGGCCGTCCAGATACGCGAGCACGCGCGGCTGCTCCAATCGGAAGATCTTCATGGTGTTTGTGCTGACCCCACCCGCGGCGTGATGGAGGAGGCCGGCGCCCGTTCTTGGGCTCCTATGGGAGCTGGCAGCGTCACGGGATGAGCAAGGCCCCGGGGATCCCCGAATCCAAGGTTGCGAGACGTGCCCCGTGGTGCCGGGCCAACTCCAGAAGGTGCCCATCGGTGAGCTTTGATGGAGTCCGAACAAACCCCGGGAGCCTCTCCACGCCCACGGCGTCCTCGAGGGTCTCGAATGGATTCGGGGTCGAAGCCTTGAGGGCGGCCAAGGCCTTGCGGGCGGTCAGGACGTCGAGTTGCAGGCCCGTCTGGACCGAGACGCGGACAAACCCCAGTTCCGTGATGGCGCACGTGTGGAAACGCGCCGTGGGCGCGTTCACCCTGATGTACCAGACCCTTGCCCGCGGATGCAGGGCGTGCTGTGCATGGGAAAGCGCAACGAGTGCATTGACATCGAGAAGGTAGTTCACGGGAAGCCAGCCAAAGCCGCTCGCACCTGTTCGCTGGTCACCACAAATGCGGGGTCGGAGCCGCGCGTGATCATCAGGCCTGAGTCCGCATCGCGCACCAGGCGTGTCCTGCCGCGGGCCGGGACTCTCGGCGTGAACACGAGCGAGCCCTTGGATATCGTGCACATGAGCTTTGCGCCGGCGCGAAGCGCAAGCTTCTGCCGCGCCAACCGGGGGACGACGAGCTGGCCTTTGGTTGAGAGCGTTGTGTCCATGTGTCTTACCGTCTTACCCATGTGCTCCTGAGGCAAACAGAAAACGCGCGGGGAGGGATGCCTTGAGGGTGAGCCGAGCGGCGAGCGGCCTCGGCGCCGGGCTGCGGGTGGGCCTGCGCCCTTCTGTGGTTCGAATTTGCATGGACAATCCGGAGGACCCCGCGTTCTCATGTGCGGGCATGCAACAGCAGGAAAGCAAACTCGTGACACCGGCCAGCCTCGCGCTGGACGCGGTCCTCGTCGTCCTCTTCTTCATCTACATGTACAGCGTGGTCTCCACCCACGTGCCCTCGAAGGACCACCGGATGATCCTTCTGTGGGGCGGCCTCGGATCGGCGTGCCTGACGGGGGTCTTCTGGCTCACCGTGCAGATGTTCCGGGTCGTGGTTCGGGCGCAGCGCGCGGCGGCCCGGGACCCGAGCTGACCGGCGTTCAGTCTGGGCGCCTCCTATAGGAGGCGACAAAGAAGCCGTCGCCGTTGTGCGCCTGGGGCAGGAGCGAGGTACCGGCGAGCTCCGCCTTGAATCCGGAGTCCTCCCCGAGAAACGCGGCCGCGACGGACTCGTTCTCGGAGCCGCACAGGGAGCAGGTTGCGTAGACGAGGAGGCCGCCGCGGCGCACCCGGGGCGCGTTCTCCCTTAGCAGGCGAAGCTGGAGCGCCGCCGCCTTGCGGACGTCGCCGGTCGACGTCGTCCAGCGCAGGTGCGGCGCCCGCCGCCACGTGCCTGAGCCCGTGCAGGGGGCGTCGACCAGCACCCCGTCGAAGCCGCCCTGCGGGTCGTCCGGGAGCCCGACCTGTATCCGCCCGGCGATGCCGGCGCGCTCGGCCCGCTGCCTAAGCTCCTGGAGGGCGGAGCGCCGGGCGTCGTGGGCCGCAACCCGGCCCCCGGGGCCGAGCAGCGCGGCCAGCTGGAGCGTCTTGCCTCCGGATCCTGCGCAGGCGTCGAGCCAATGACCCCCGGGGGCGACGCCCACGGCCTCCAGGATGAGCTGGGAGCCGATGTCCTGGATCTCGACGGCGCCGGACGCGTAGGCCCGCGTCCGAACGACGTCGGTGCCCGGCGCCAGCTCGACTGCGCCAGGCAGGAGGGCGCTCCTTCGCCACGTCCATCCGAGGGCGTCGAACTCCGCGAACACCTTGCCGGGGTCGGGCGTCTGCAGCCTGAGCCAGAGGGGGGCCCTCGAAAGCAGCGCCTCGCGCAGCGGGGGCCGGAGGGCCGCGGGGCACTCGCCTCGCAGCCATTCGGGGCTGAGCGCCTCCGCGTCGGCGCCGAGGATCCGGGCCTTCTCGCCCGCGTCCGCGGGGCACGCGGGAAGGTCGCCCGCGATCTCCGCGCGAAAGGCCGCCGCCTCCGGCGAGTCCGCGGCCAGCCACGCGGCGCGTTTGGCGGCCGCGGGCGGATCCGCGTCGAGCAGCGGCTCGATCCAGGGAAGGTAGCGCACCGCCGTGTAGATGAGCTCCCTGTAGAGGCGCCGGTCCCGCGAGCCCAGCCGCCGGTCGCCGCCAAGGAGCGCGTCGATCCTGGACGGCAGGCCCGGATCCCTGCGCCAGTGCGGGCGCACGCGCGCGAGGAGCTCGAGAAGGGTTCGCTGCTGGCTGCCCGCGCGGCTCACGGCAATGCTGGGGAGCTCTCGGCCGCGGCCCCGGGTCAGAACCGCAGGAGGTTCAGGCCCACTTCCACGCCGAAGTGGCCCTGGTTGTTGTTCGGACCGGACGAGAACACCACGGCAATCTCGAGGTCCCAGGTGTTGGAGATCTTCCGGTCGACCCCGTAGTACTGGTCGACAATGAGGTGGTCGCGGGCGTCGTAGTCCCCCCGCGTGAAGAGCTCGTAGAGCTCGCTCACGCGGCCCCGCAGCTCGTAGTGGTACGTGTCCACGCCGACGATCGGGTTGTAGCCGAGGCCGGGCACGTAGAAGGTCCCGTATTTGTCGGAGAGGTACCCGACGCCGAAGCGGGCCATCCACACGTCGCCCTCGTGCAGGGTGACGTCCGTGTCGAGGGCGCGCTGGGAGGCCCTCCTCGTGGAGACCGTGTCCTCGAGGTCGAGCGAGAGCCAGCGGGTGACGGTCGCGGTCAGGTCCGCGTGGGCGTCCGAGAAGTCCGTCTGGCCGGGAGCCCTCTGGAACCGGAAATCCTCGGCGAGGTTGAGGCTCAGGAGGTCGCGCGAGCCGTACGTCTTGTCGCGGGTCTGGAGCGTGTTGTTCAGGCCGAACCGGAGCACGTTCGCCGCCTGAAGCTGGTCCACGGCCCTCATGTCGCCGAGCTCCATGATCGGCAGGTAGTTGGTGAACGTGCTCCGGTCGATCGGCGGGATCCAGTCGGCGGACTTGTCGGCGTCGGGGATGTACCGGTAGCTCAGGGTCGGCGTCATCAGGTGGCGCAGCCCGTCGATGTGCCAGAGGGGGTTCTCGTAGTCGAAGATACCGCTCAGCTTCAGGTCCGCGTCGAACCCGAGCTCCCCGAGGGCCCGTCCGGTGCCGCCGGGTTTCGCGGCGCCCACCGTGTCCCAGTATTCGGTGTACCGGGCGCCGACCACCGGCGTGAAGTCGACGATGCCCCTGTAGGTGAAGGGGCGCGAGAGGCCGAGGAACGCGTCGAGCCGGTCGCTCGCCAGGTGGGAGCCGCCGAGGGGCGGATCCTCGACGAGGTGGGCGACGCCCGAGTTGAAGCGCACGAGGATGCCGCCGCCCAGGGGCGTCGGCAGCACGTCGAAGCGGATCTCGGGGAGGCGCTGCTGGACCGGGTAGAACGAATCGGGCTGGAACCGCGCGAACACCGAGGCGAGGAAATCCGGGCCCGTGTAGACCGACTCGAGGTAGTTGTCCGGCTCCTGGACCGGGATGAACTCCTTGGAGTGGAAGTCGCGGATGACCTCGGAGTCCGTCGACCAGTTGATGTCGCCGGTGATCGACAGGTCCGGGGTCACCTGCTGGTTGTGGACCCACTCCGCGTAGGCGCGGTTGGGGGGCACCGCGGCGCCGAGGATGTCCGTGTACCGCTTCCCGTAGTCATAGATGTATCCGGACTTGAGGTAGCCGACGGCCGTGTCGTCCCCGCTCGTGACGTCGTAGGCCGCCACCGGACCGATCATGACGCCCCGATTCGTGTAGACGCCCAGGTCGGGACCCACGCTGGCGCCTAGTGTGACCGGCAGGTTGAAGGCCGTGTCGACCCAGAGGCCGAGGTTCTTGCGATAGCCGGCACCGACCGTCACGTCCGTGATCGGCCGGTCGTGCCCCAGGTCCTGGCCCATGTGGGAGATCGGCAGGGGCTGGAAGCCGCCGAGGCCCATGTTCCCCCCGGCAAGCTTCAGGTAATGGCCCGGGGACCAGATGAGGGTCTTGGCGCGGACGGTCGGCTGCCAGGCTCCGGGCTCCCGGTAGGTCACGGTGGCGTTGTGGACGGTGACCTCGTTCTTATCCCCCTCGGCGGACTCCCCCGCGATGAAGTAGGGGGACCTGCCGATCCGAATGTTCCTGGCGGTGAACTTCCCGGTGCCCCGGTTGATGCTGACCGTGTCGGCGAGGAGGCGGTCGCCCAGCCGGTCGAGGACCACCCGCCCGCTCGCCGCGGCGACCTGGGTCCTCTGGTTGTAGCGGATCTCGTCGGCCGTCAGGAGGAAGTCGGTGCCCGCGAGACGCGCATCGGGCTTGGCGACCAATTCGCCCGTCACGTAGTCCGTGGAGATGGGCCCGCTGGCCGAAAGGTCCGCCGGGGCTCCGGGGTCGGCGGCCGGGGTCTGGCCGCGGGCGGCCGGGCAGAGCGCGGCGGCAAGGGCGAGGAGAAGGGCGGTTCGGCGCATCACTTTCAGGCTGAGCAAATGCACCGGGGCGCGCGCTAGCAAGCCTCTGAGCCGGGGCCTGGGGCCGGGTGCCAATATGCCGCGGGGGCGCACTTTTGGCTTTTTAGAAGGCCCCGCGGGCCCCATCGTGTGCGGCCGCCATGCCCAGGAAACCACACACCCGCATGTCCAAGGCCGTGCGCGACATGGCTCCCCTCAGGTCCGAGGTCCGCGAGCTGGGCGCGGCGCTCGGCCGCGTCATCACGCGGATCGAGGGCCGCGGGACGTTCGACACGGTCGAACTCCTGCGCAGGCTCGCCAAGGCCCGCCGGGCGGGCGAGGCCGGGGCGGAGCGCGAGCTGGCGAGGGCGGTCGCGCAGCTCGATCCCGAGGCGGCCTTCAACCAGGCGATGGCCTTCACGCTCTACTTCGAGCTCGTGAACCTGGCCGAGGAAAACTTCCGGATCACGCTCCTGCGCCGCCGCCGGGTCGCGCACGCCCGGGGCACCGACGACGGGCGCGCGATCCGGGAGTCGATCGACGCTGCGGTGACGGAGCTCAAGGCGGCCGGCGTCGAGGCGCCCGAGATGCAGCGCCTCGTGGACCGGCTCGCGATCGAGCTCGTCTTCACCGCGCACCCCACGGAGGCGAAGCGCCGCACGCTCCTGGCGAAGCTGCGGCGCCTCGCGCGGATCCTCAGGGCGCGGGCCCTCCCGGAGTCGACGCCGGACACGGCGGTCCTGGAGGCGCAGACGGTCGAGCGCGAGATCGCGGCCCTGTGGCTTACGGACCGCAGCCGCACGGTGCGCCCGGAGGTGAAGGACGAGGCCCGCACGGGGCTCTGGTACTTCGACAGGACGCTGATCGAGACGATGCCCCGGCTGCAGGCGGACATGGAGCGCGCGCTCGCGCGCCACTATCCGGGGGTGCGCCCGCCGAGGCGGTGGCTCTCGTTCGGCTCGTGGATCGGCGGCGACCGCGACGGCAACCCCGAGGTCACGGTCTCGACGACGGCCGAGGTGCTGCTGCTCCACCGCCGGCTCGCGATCGAGAAGCTGCGGGTGAGCGCCACCGAGCTCGGGCGCATGCTCACCGTGAGCGACCGGCGCGACACGGTCGTTCCCGCGCTCAAGCGCGGCCTGCGCGAGGGGCTCCACCTGTCCAAGCACTTTGAGAAGATCGAGAAGCGCTATCCCCACGAGCCGTACCGCCTGCTCCTCGGCGTCCTGCAGGAACGCCTCGAGCAGGCGCGGGACGAGCTCTTCGACCCGCGCATGCTGCTCGGGTGCGGTGTCGTCGGCTCCTGTCTGTCGCGCGAGACCGTGCGCGAGACCCTTGAGACGATCAAGGCCGGCCTCGAGGCGGGCAGGGCGGGCATGCTGACGGGCGGCGACCTCGCCGCGGTCGAGAACCAGTTCGAGGTGTTCGGCCTGCACACGGCGCGCCTCGACCTGAGGCAGCACTCCTCGCTGCACGAGGCGGCGGTCGCGGAGGTGCTCGGGCGGCCCGACTACCCGGCCTTAGGCGAGGCGCAGAAGGTGCGGGTCCTCACCGAGGCGATCCCCCTGGCGCGCAAGCTCGGGGCGGAGAGTGTCGCCCGCTTCTCGGAGGCGACCCGCAGCGTGGTCGACCCGCTCGTCCTGGCGGGCGACGCCCGCCAGGTCATCGGCGCCGAGGCGCTGGGCCTCTACATCATCAGCATGACCGACGGGGTGTCCGACGTCTTGGAGGTCGAGCTTCTGCAGAAGCTCGCCGGCAGCTCGCTGCCGATCGCACCCCTCTTCGAGACCCTGGAGGACCTCGAGCGGGCGCCCGCGGTGCTGGGCGAGCTCTTCGGGCTGCCGGGGCGCCGGCAGGCGCACCAGCACGTCATGCTGGGCTACTCGGACAGCAACAAGGACTGCGGCTACATCACCGCGAACTGGGCCCTCTACAAGGCCCAGGAGTCCATCGCGCGGGTGTGCGCCGGGGCCGGCGTGGCGCTGACGCTCTTCCACGGCCGGGGCGGCAGCATCGCGCGCGGCGGCGGGCCCGCGGCGAAGGCCATCCTCGCTCAGCCCGCGGGGCTGCGCGACGGCGGAATCCGGGTGACCGAGCAGGGCGAGGTGCTCTCGACCCGCTACCACGACCCGGACCTGGCCCACCGCATACTTGAGCAGATGGCGTACGGCGTCATGCTCGGGATCCACGCGGCGACCCAGGAGGCGGCCGCTCCGCTGGAGTGGCGCGAGCTCATGGAGGACATGAGCCGGGCCGGCTTCGAGGCCTACAAGGCGCTCGTCCACGACGACCCGGAGTTTCTCGTTTTCTGGCGGCAGGCGACGCCGATCGACGAGATCGGCGACCTAAAGCTCGGATCGCGCCCGAGCTACCGCAGGGCCACGCAGGACGTCTCGGACCTGAGGGCGATCCCGTGGGTCTTCTCGTGGATGCAGAGCCGGTTCAACTTCCCGGGGTGGTTCGGACTGGGCAGCGCGCTCACGTCGGTGCTGCGCCGCGGGGCGCGGGAGCGGGCGCGCCTGAGGGCGATGCACGCCGGCTGGCCGTTCTTCCAGACCCTGATCGACAACGCTCAGCTGACGATGCGCAAGGCGGACATGGGGATCGCCGGGCTCTACGCGGACCTGGTGCAGGACTCGAGGATCCGGCGCCGGGTGCTCGGGATCCTGAGCACCGAGTTCGAGCGCACGGAGTCGGCGATCCTCGCGGTGACCGGCCAGCGCAGGCTCCTCGGCCGCGAGCCGGTGCTCCTTCGCTCGGTCGAATTGCGCAACCCCTACATCGACCCGCTCAACTACATCCAGGTGGACATGATGCGCCGGCTGCGCTCGGGCCCGCCGCTCGCGCCGCGCGAGGCCGAGGCGGTGCGCGCAGTGATCGAGCTGACGATAAACGGCATCAGCGGCGGCCTGAAGAACACGGGATAGGGGGGGCGGCCCCTTTTTAGGTGGCGCGCCGTCCCGAGGGCACCCAAGATGACCGACCCCCAAGAATCCACGCAGTGATCCTCTCAAAGTCCGACCTCGGGGCGCTACTGAACGCCCGCCACGGCTCCCCCCATTCCGTACTCGGGATGCACGCCTGCACCTACCGCCGCAGCGCCGGCCTGGTGGTGCGTGCCTTCCTGCGCGACACCGCCTCCTGCGAGGTGGTCCTCACGGGCGAGAGCCCCCCGGCCGTCTTCCCGATGAAGTCCCTCGCCCCGGAGGGGCTCTTCGAGGCCTTCATCCCGAAGCACCCCGAGGTCTGCGCCTATGAGCTCAGGGCGACGTCGGCCGACGGGCGCGTCCGGCAGTTCCGCGACCCGTACTGCTTCCTGCCGACGCTCGGGGAGCAGGACGTGTTCCTCTTCAACGAGGGCAACGAGCACCGGATCTACGACAAGCTCGGGGCGCACCTGCGCGACCTGGGGGGCACCAAGGGAGTGGCCTTCGCCGTGTGGGCGCCGGCTGCGGCCCGCGTGTCGCTCATCGGCGAACTGAATGGCTGGGACGGGCGCTACCACCCGATGCGCAGCATCGGCGCCTCGGGGATCTGGGAGCTCTTCATCCCGAGTCTCGAGTCCGGCGCGCTCTACAAGTTCGAGATCCGTGACGCCCGCGGCAACATCCGCATCAAGAGCGACCCGTACGGCGCGCGCTTCGAGGGCCCGCCGGGCAACGCCGCGATCGTCTGCGACACCACGGGCTTCACGTGGAACGACGGTGCGTGGATCGAGCGCAGGCGCTCAATGGCCGGGAGCCTCGATCAGCCGGTCTCGATCTACGAGGTCCACCTGGGCTCCTGGCGGCGCAAGCCCGAGGAGGGGAACCGGCCGCTCACCTACCGCGAGATCGCTCCGCTCCTGGCCGACTACGTGACCGAGATGGGCTTCACCCACATCGAGGTGATGCCGCTGGCCGAGCACCCGTTCGACGGGTCGTGGGGCTACCAGGTGACGGGCTTCTACGCTCCGACGCACCGCTTCGGCGCCCCGGAGGACTTCGCCTGGTTCGTCGACCACCTGCACCAGCGGGGGATCGGCGTCATCATGGACTGGGTGCCCGCCCACTTTCCGAGGGACGCGTTCGCGCTTGCCGAGTTCGACGGGACGCACCTCTACGAGCACGCGGACCCGCGGCAGGGCGCCCACATGGACTGGGGGACGCTCATCTTCAACTACGGCCGCAACGAGGTCCGGTGCTTCCTTGTCGCCAACGCGCTCTCCTGGTTCGAGCGCTACCACGTGGACGGCCTGCGGGTCGACGCGGTCGCGTCCATGCTGTACCTGGACTATTCCCGGGGGGACGGGGAGTGGGTGCCCAACCGCTACGGCGGCAGGGAGAACCTCGAGGCGATCGACTTCCTGCGCCGCGTGAACGACCTGGTGCACTTCTACAACCCGGGCGGGTTGATGATCGCGGAGGAGAGCACGTCGTTTGCGGGGGTGACCCGCGCGACCGCCGAGGGGGGCCTCGGCTTCGACTACAAGTGGAACATGGGCTGGATGCACGACTCGCTCCGGTATTTCTCGAAGGAGCCCATCTACCGCCGGTTCCACCAGAACGACCTGACGTTCGGGATGCTCTACCAGTACGCCGAGCGCTTCGTGTCGGTCTTCTCCCATGACGAGGTCGTCCACGGCAAGGCGTCGATGCTCTACAAGATGGGATGCTGGCACATCCCGGATAAGGCGGCGAACCTGCGCTCGCTCTACGCGCACATGTGGGCCTACCCCGGCAAGAAGCTGCTGTTCATGGGGGGCGAGTTCGGCCAGGCGCAGGAATGGAACCACAACGCGAGCCTCGACTGGCACCTGTGCCAGTACATGGACCACGAGGGCGTGCGCCGGCTGGTGGCGGACCTGAACCGCCTCTACACAAGCGAGCCGGTCCTCGGCGCAAACGACTTCAACCCGCACGGGTTCCGGTGGATCAACTGCGTCGACGCCGATGCGAACGTGATCGTCTACCTGAGGACCGATGCGAGCGAGACGGCGCTCTTCGCCGTCGTGGGGCACTTCGGGGGCGCCAGCCGGACGTACCGCGTCGGCCTGCCGCGTCGCGGCTGGTGGCGCGAGGTGATCAACTCGAACAGCGAGTACTACGGCGGCACGGGCCTGGGCAACGACGGCGGCCGCGAGACGTCCGACGTGGCGCATGACGGGTACACGCAGTCCGTCGAGCTCACCCTTCCTCCCTTTACGACACTGATTTTCAAATGGACCGCGCCGGCGTAGGCATTCCGGGCGGCAACTACTTATATAGGTCGTTTTTGACTCGCGGCTTGGCGGGCCACGCCGCACATTGTTGTGTGGTAATAGACTTTTCCGCACGTTAACCATGGCGCGCAAAATCAGCTTCATCAATTACAAGGGAGGCGTTGGGAAGACCTCTTTGATTGTAAACACGGCCGCCGCTTTGGCGAAAATGGGCAAGCGCGTCCTCCTCTTCGACCTGGACACCCAGTCGAACGCGAGCATCTGGCTGCTCAGGCTCGACCGCTGGAACAAGATTAACGCCACGGGCGAGGGCTCGATCTACTCCATATTCGACCCGGGCAAGGCCCACATCCGGGACCTGGTCATCAAGGACGTGGTCGAGGGCAAGGGGGGCGAGAAGCTTCTGCCCGGCCTCGACCTGGTCCCGACGACCTTCAACCTCGTCGACCTGGAGGCCGAATACACGGGCGACCCGAAGCGGCCGGCGTACCTCGTGTTCTGCGAGCAGGTCGCGATGCTCGAGCCGAACTACGACTTCATCCTCTTTGACTGCCCGCCCAACATCCTGCGCGCCTCGCAGTGCGGCGTCTTCACGTCGAACGAGATCTACGTCCCTTCCAATCCCGACGCGCTTAGCCTGATCGGCTTCACGCTGCTGGTGGACAAGCTCCAGAAGTTCCACGCCATTTCCGGAAGCTTCCGCAAGGCCTCGATGGGCGCGCCCGCGCAGGTCCAGGGCCTCGTCTTCAACTCGATCCGCACGGGCGTCGACATCGAGGTGCCCAAGATGAGGATGCAATTGCGCCTGAACCAATTCCGCTCGGCCAAGCGCGCGGCGCCGACCGCGAAGATCTTCAACACGCAGATCCGCGACGCGATGGTGGTGCGGCGCTCGGTCGCGCTCGGCCTGCCGGTGATCCTGGTGGGCACCGACACCGCGGAGAACGTCGATTCCGTCACGAACGACTACCGCAAGCTGGCGACGGAGCTTGCCCAGCACGAGCCGTCGCCCTAACGGGAATCAAGATGCCTGAACCGAAATTCACCGAAAAGGACTGGGATGAGGTGCGAACCGCGTTTGCGAGCTCGATCATGGTCGACACCCAGATCTCGAGCCTGGCGCAGAACCTGGACGGCCCAACCTGGCCCGTGAAGATGAAGGACGAGACGCCTGCCAAGTACATCGACCTGACCTACGGCGAGGCGCTCGAGCTCCTGGCGCTCAAGGGCCAGTCGGCCGAGAAGCTCGACCTGCTGATCTCCATCCTGAAGGAGACGCTGGCCTTCGACAATCCGTTCGGTGACATGGTCGAGCAGACCGAGGCCGCGTCGGCCCGGGACAACCCGCTCCTCAAGAACATGGCGCGCAGCAACATCCCCGAGAACTTCCCGATCGGGCTTACGGCCCTCGGGGCCGACACGATGGAGTTCTGCAAGCTTGAGAACCTGAAGAGCCTGGGGGAGTTCGCCGTGTTCGCGCAGGGGATGTCGCAGAACGTGATCATCGGAGGCGATTTCCGGAAGCTCCTCAACGCGCTGTCGAACTTGGACGAGACGACCCTGGCCGAGATCCTGCCCTTCCGCAAGGGGACGAAGGGCCTGCACCTGATCGAGGCGCTCGGCCACGCCACCAAGCTTCCAAACCCCCTCGCGAAGGCGAAGGAGGCGGCCGCGTGGTTCGCGGATGACTTCGAGCACCTGAAGAAGGAGTTCACGGACGGCGCGACCCTCACCCGGCACCTGAGCAAGCTCAACAACGAGGAGCTCGAGAAGAAGGTGGCGGACCTCGTGCGCCAGATGATCAAGCCCGGCTCCGGGAAGGGGGAGGTCAAGGAGGCGGGCAAGCCGGGATTCTTCAGGCGGTTCTTCAGGAAATAGTATATACTGCTGGATCCCCCGCGAATGGCCGATCCATCCAATATCCGGTTTCCCGTCAAGAACACCAATTTGATAGGCGGCCTTTCGCTGCGCCGCAACCGGCCCGGGACGGGGGCACCCTTCACGGTCTCGGAGGCGACGGCCCAGGCGCGCGAGTCCATCCGGGCGATCGTCTCGGCGACCCGGCCTCCGATGGGAGTGAGGGGCACCGGCGCCGAGGACGCTCGGATCGCCGAGCTGGAGAAGTCGCTGCGGCAGCTCGAGCTCAAGCTCGCCGAGAGGGAGCGGGTCGTCCAGGAGCGGGAGGCGCGCCTCAGGGATTACGAGCGGGAGCTCGCCGAGTCGGAGGCGCTCCTTGCCGCCCGCGAGCAGCTGGTTGCCGTGGCCAGGAAGGCCCCGCCGTCCATCCACGTTTCGCCCGAGGAGAAGGCGGCCCTGGAGGCCCTGCGGTCCGAGCTCGAGCGCCAGGAGGCGGCGCTCATGGAAGCGCAGAACTCGCTGCACGAGCGCGAGCAGTTCATGGAGGAGAGCGAGACCCGGCTTTTTGAGAAGGTGCAGGCCCAGCAGGAGCGGGAGATCGAGCTGGACCAGCGCGAGGAGGACCTGAAGAGCCATGTCCGCAAGTTCAGGGAGGCGGAGGCGGCCGAGAACGCCGATGCCGCGGCCATCCTGAAGGCGGAGGATGCGGCCGCCGCCGACTCGGACGAAATGCGGGCATGAGTCTTGACGCCCCCCGCCCCAGGGCGTCTAAATTGATGCAACTTTTCCCGTGACCCGGCGTCCAACACACTCGACCCACGTAGCATGAGATACCTCCGCATTGCCCTTTGCTTTTCCTGCCTGCCCCTTGCAACCCTCGTCCGCGCCGCGGATGACAAGCAGGAGGAGCGGCAGGCCCCGGAGGAGATCCCCAATTTCAACCAGCTCGACGAGTACATCTATGTGCCCAAGTCGACCCTGAGCTTGGGCACCCGGCTCTTTCTGAGGGGTCCGAGGGTGACCTACGGCGGCCAGGGGTCCAATCCGTCGCCCGTCAACCCGGGAGACGCATCGACGGTGGGCATCCCCAACATCTCGCGCACCTACATTGACGGCACGGTGTACCCGGACGGCCGGACGGTGCCGGTGAGCACCGGGATCGGCGGCAGCATCAACGGGCCGATCGCCTCGGACGGAAGGACGAACACCTGGAGCTACGACACCGCGACGCAGCTGCTGCCGGACGGGGACATCGCCTTCCACACGTACTCGGCCGAAATCGTCGACACGGGCGTCCAACAGGCGAACGGATCGGCCAACGCAGGGGTCGAGCTGATCCTCGACCGGGACATGGGCAAGCTGGGCAAGCACGCCACCTGGAGCATGACCATGGGCTTCTCGATTGCGGACATCCACTCGAGCGTCTATGCGTCGGTCGCGACCCAGGAGCTGACGCTGGCGGACACCTACGACCTCTTCGGCCAGGTGCCCCCTGCGCCCCCGTTCACCTCCCCCAATTACGTCACCCAGACGGTCTTCGGAAGCAACGGAACGGTGGTGGCGGGCACGGGCACGGCGAACGCATCGCAGACCGTGCAGCAGTCGATCCTCATCGGCAACGCGCCGCTAAACCGGACGTTGTCCACCACGCAGATCGACACCACCAACCGGTACTTCACCGAGGGCTCCTATTACACGCTGCGGGCGGGGCCCACCGTGACGGTGCCCTTTGGACAGCATTTGAAGCTCAGCCTGAGCGTGGGGCCCGCCCTGCTGTACTCGGGGAGCACCTTCAATGTCCTCGAGGACCTGCAGGTCGCCACCGGGGTCAACTTCAGCTACCTTTACACGAGGGAAAACAACAGGCTCGTCCCGGGCTACTACGCGGACGTGGACCTGCGGTACCAGGTGACCGAAACCGCGGGCTTCTACGTGGGCAGCATCTACGAGGGGGCGGGCAGCTATAAGCAGCTTCTTCCGAGCGGCACGGACTCGAGCGGGAACCCCCTCTTCTACACGTCGAAGATCGACTACGGGAGCCAGGAGGGCGTCAAGGGCGGCATGACCGTCCGGTTCTGACGGAGCCCGCCGGTCACCCGGCGAGGTCGGCAAGCACGGCCTCGATGTCCCTTAGGGCGTCGGGCGGGTAGAAGCTGTTGATCCTGGAGATGACCTGCTGGATGATGCCATCCGGGCACGAGGCGCCCCCGGTCACCAGGATGCGCCTCGGGGCGGCATGGGCCCCGGCGCCCGCCCCGCTCCAGAGCGGCCGGCGCACGAGATGGCCGCCCTGTCCCGCGGCGCCCTTGGCCGGGAACACGTAGTGCTCGGCCTCGTCCGGGGAGAGGATGTTCGTCTCGCTCTGGATGAAGAAGGCCCTCGGGCCCAGGCGCTGCTCGCAAAGGCGGTAAAGCTGGTAGGAGTTCGAGGAATTCTTGCCGCCGATGACGAAGGCGGCGTCCAGGGGCTCCGCAAGCGCGCGGGTGAGGGCGTCCTGGTTGACCTGCGTGGCGTAGCAGAGCGTGTCGTTGCGGCCCTGGCCCCCGACGCGCGGGGCCTCGCCCGGCCCCTCGGGGCCGAACTTCTCGGCGAACACGTCCCTCAGGTAGGCGATGATCTCGCGCGTCTCGTTCATCAGGAGCGTGGTCTGGTTCACGACGGCGACGCGCCTGAGGTCCCGGTCGACGTCGAAGCCCTCGGTGAACTTCCCGGCGAAGCGCGCGTGCAGGCGCGCGGCCGCGTCCGGGCCCCCGCCGAGGCCGAGGATGATCTCCCCCAGCTGGCGGGTCTCCTCCATGTTCCTCACGATGATCGCCGGGGCGTAGCGCCGCGTGTTCGAGAACGTCGCCTTCGTCTCCTCGTGCTCGTATTTGCCGTGGATCACGACCGTGTAGCCTTCGCGCCCGTAGGCCCGCGCGGCCTTCCAGACCTTCTCCACCAGCATGCACGTGGCGTCGTACTGGCGGACGGCGATCCCCTTGCGGACGAGGCGCCGCTTGTCCTCGTCGGTGGCCCCGAAGGCCGGAACGATGACGATGTCGTCGGGTGTCAGCGTGTCCCAGAGGTCGGGCCCCCCGGGTGACTCCGCGTGGACCACGCCCTTGTCGGTCTGCAGGTAGCGCAGTCCGCGCCGGATGAGGTCGTCGTTGACGAAGGGGTTGTGGATCAATTCGGAGAGCATGAACACGCGCCTGCCGGGGTTCTCGGCCAGGGTCTCGTAGGCGCGCTCGATCGCATTCTTGACGCCCAGGCAGAATCCGAAGTGGCTCGGGACGAGGTAGCGCACCGCGCCGAAGTCGAGCAGGACGGGGGCCGTGGCCGTGCGCTCGTGACGGCGGGCGAGGGCCTTGATGGCCGAGCAGAGCCTCGACTGGTAGATCGCGCCCGCCTCGGCGTCCTGGGCGTAGATCGCGGTGTTGCGTTCCTTTTCGGGGCGGAACTTGTAGATGAAGTCGTTCTCCCCGAGGTTGAGGTAGGGCACCTCGATCAGGTACGGGTCGAGCCGGGCGAGGATCGCGGCCAGGGAGGGGGAGAGCCCGTCCGGCGCCGCGTCCAGCCGCTCCACGGGCACAAACTCGATCTCGGGGTCCGCCGGTGCGCCCTCGACCTGGGCCAGGTGCACGCGGTAGGAATGTCCCGGCAGGTCGGCGCCGAAGCGCTCCAGCGGAGGGGTGTGGGCCCTGAACGAGGACTCGAGAAGCCCGAGCGCCTTTGCCAGGCCCGGGCCCGTGAAGGCGAGGTCCGCCTTCGGGCCCCTCCGGCGCACGGCGAGCCGGTTGTTGCCGTCAAAGGCGAGGATGCAGTCGAGCTGCAAAGCGGCGACCCCTGTCGGCGTGGACATCAGGCCAATCTGCCCTAGGGCCCGCCGTTCGGCAAGGGCCCGCTCATGACCTCGCCCAGCTTCGCGGCGTCCCGGCCCCCGCCCATGGCGAAATCCGGCTTCCCGCCCCCCTTACCGCCGAGGCGGCCGCTCATCTCGTTGACGATCTTGCCGGCCTGGTGGCCCGCCTTGACGGCCGCCGGCGAGGCGAAGGCGACCACGGCGGCCTTGTCGCCGAATACGGCGCCCAGGCGCACGACGCCCTCGCCGAGCTGGGCGAGGACCTGGGAGCCCAAGGCGCGCAGCGCGTCCGGCGACTCGGCCTGGACGACGGCGGAGACGAACCGCAGGCCCTCCCTCGCGACGGCCTTGCCCGCGAGGTCGCCGGCGAGGCTCGCGGAGGCCTTCTGCTCAAGCCCACGGAGCTTGCGCTCGGTCTCGGATTTCTCGGCGAGGAGCGCGTCGAGGCGCGCCTCGACGCCCTCGCGCGGCGACCCGAGCCTGCGCGCAAAAAAGTCGACGGCGTCAAAGGCGCGCAGGGCGTGGCGGTAGGCGTCCAGGCCGGCCACGGCCTCGATCCGGCGCGTGCCCGCGGCGATGGCGCCCTCGTGGAGCACCGCGACGAGCCCGACCTCGCCCGCGCTCGGGACGTGGGTGCCGGCGCAGAGCTCGCGGCTGTAGCCGCCGATGTCGACCACGCGCACGACCTTTCCGTACTTCTCGCCGAAGAAGGCGAGGGTGCCCTCGGGCTTCTTGTCAAAGTCCACCTCGTAGGCCTCGACCTTGGCGTTCTCGAGCACCTTGGCGTTCACCAGCTCCTCGATCTCGCGAAGCTGGGCGTGGGTAACCGCCTCCAGGTGTGAGAAGTCGAAGCGCAGGCGGTCGGGCGCGTTGAGGGAGCCCGCCTGCCGCACATGGGTGCCGAGGACCTTGCGGAGGGCCCAGTGCAGGAGGTGGGTTGCCGTGTGGTGGCGCTGGATCGCCCTGCGGCGGACGGCGTCGACCGAGAGGTCGGCCGCAGCGCCCTTGGCCGGGGCCGTCTCCCCTTCGGCGAGCCTGTGGAGGTGGCGCCCCGAGCGGTCGCGCACCGTGTCCGCGATGGCGAGCGACCTGCCCTCGACCCGGGCGTGGCCCGTGTCGCCGACCTGGCCGCCCATCTCGGCGTAGAACGGGGTGCGGTCGAAGGCGAGGAAGACCCCGTGCTCCGAGCGGACGACGTCAAGGACGGTGGCGTGGGTGCCCTGGCGCAAGTCGAGCGCATAGCCCGTGAACACGGTCGGCGCATGCGCCTCGTGGGCCGAGCCCTCGGTCGCCGCCACGATGACCTCCCGCTTCTGGGAGGAGCGCCCCCGCTCCCGCTGCTGCTCCATGAGCGCCTCGAAGCCCGCGGCGTCGACCGCGATGCCGCGCTCGGCCGCGATCACCTGGGTCAGGTCGAGCGGGAATCCGTAGGTGTCGTAGAGCTCGAAGACGACCGGGCTCGAGAGCGAGCCGCCTGCGGCAGCCTCGTCGAAGCGCCGCAGGCCGCGCTCGAGCGTCCGGCCGAAGCTCTCCTCTTCGGACCGAACGACCCGCCGGATCAGGGACTCCTGGCGCCTGAGCTCGGGGAAGACGCCGCCTAAGGAGGCGACCACGGGCTCGACCAACTTCTCGAAGAAGCCAGTGGTGAGCCCGAGATTGCGGCCGTAGAGGGCCGCGCGGCGCAGGATCCGCCGTATGACGTAGTTGCGGCCCTCGTTGCCGGGAAGGATGCCGTCGGAGACGGCGCACGAGACGCAGCGGGCGTGGTCAGCCAGGACCCGGAAGGCGACGTCGGTCTGCTCCTGGGCGGTGAGTCCGCCGCGCCCCGTGGGCACGGTGCCGGCGTAGGTCCTGCCGGAGAGTTCCGCGATCCTCGCGAAGATCGGCGAGAACAGGTCGGAGTCGTAGTTGGACGGCTCGGCGGTGAAGTCGGTGAAGCCCTTCGTCGTGGCGCAGATGCCCGAGACGCGCTCGAAGCCCATGCCCGTGTCGACGTGCTTGGCCGCCAGCGGCGAGAACGTGCCGTCGGCGTTCGCGTTGAACTGGATGAAGACGTGGTTCCAGATCTCGATAGAGCGCGGCGACCCCGAGTTGACGAGCCTCCTGCCCGCGGCCTCGTCGTCGGAGGGCAGGAGGTTCAGGTGCACCTCCGAGCAGGGCCCGCAGGGCCCGGTGTCGCCCATCATCCAGAAGTTGTCCTTCCTGCCGCCGCTTACGATGTGGACCGCGGGGTCGAGCCCAGCCCCGCGGAACAGCCCCGCCCAGATGTCGAACGCCTCCTGGTCGAACTCCGAGGGGTCGCCCTTCGCCTTGTCGGGCGAGTAGACGGAGGCGAAGATCCGCTTCGGCGGGATCCCCCATACCTTTGTGAGGAGCTCCCAGCCCCACTCGAGGGACTCCCGCTTGAAGTAGTCGCCGAAGGACCAGTTGCCGAGCATCTCGAAGAACGTGTGGTGATAGGTGTCGAAGCCGACGTCCTCCAAGTCGTTGTGCTTGCCGCCGGCACGGATGCACTTCTGGGTGTCGGCGGCCCGCGTGTCCCTGGCCGGCCTTGCGCCCGCCCAGTGGGAGAGGTCCGGCGCGCGGTCCCCGAGGAAGATCGGGACAAACTGGTTCATCCCGGCGTTCGTGAAGAGGAGCCCCGGCGAGTCGGGCAGCAGCGAGGACGAGGGCACGATCGTGTGCCCGCGCTTTGCGAAGAACTCGAGGAAGGACTGGCGGATCTCCTGGGAATTCATAAGGCGGCGAGGATGGCGTCGGTCATGGCCCGGGTGCCGATCGAGGCGCCGCCGAACGCGATGTCGCAGGTGCGGGCCCCGGAGGTGACGGCCCTGCGCACCGCGGCCTCGATCCGGGCGGCGGGCTTCTCGAGGCCGAAGCTGTAGCGCAGCATGAGCGCCGTGGAGAGGATCTGCGCGCAGGGGTTCGCGACGCCCTTTCCCGCGATGTCCGGGGCCGTGCCGCCGGCGGGCTCGTAGAGCCCGAAGGGGAGCCCGAGCGAGTTTCGGCCCGCGCCGAGCGAGGCCGACGAGAGCATCCCGAGGGAGCCGCAGATGACGGCCATCTCGTCGGAGAGGATGTCGCCAAACATGTTCTCGGTCACGAACACGTCGAACTGGTTGGGGCTTCGCACGAGCTGCATCGCCGCATTGTCGACGTACATGTGCGTGAGTTCAATATCCGGGGCGTTCTTGGCGACGTAGTCGGTGACCGTCTTGCGCCACAGGACCGAGGTCTCGAGCACGTTGGCCTTGTCGATCGAGCAGAGCTTGCGCTTGCGGGAGCGCGCCGCGGCGACCGCGGTGGCCGCGATGCGCTCGATCTCGCTCCTGCGGTAGACCATCGTGTCGACGGCCTGCAGATCGCCGTCCGGGAGCGTCTTTGTCTCCTTCGGCTTGCCGAAGTAGAGGCCGCCCGTCAGCTCGCGGATGCACACGATGTCGATGCCGTCGGGGATGCGCTCGGTCTTGATGGGCGAGGCGGCCGTCAGCTCCCGGTAGAGGAGGCCCGGGCGGATGTTGGCAAAGAGCGTGAAATGCTTGCGAAGGGGCAGGAGCGCGGCCCTCTCGGGCTGCTCATTGGGCGGGAGCTTCTCCCACTTCGGGCCGCCGACCGAGCCGAACAGGATGGCGTCGCTCTCCTCACAAATGCGCAACGTCCCTTCAGGCAATGCCTTGCCGTGGTTGTCGATGCCGGCGCCCCCCACGTCCGCCTGGCGCGCCAGGAGCTCTAGCCCCTCCTCCTCCGCCACGTGCCGGAGCACGCGAAGGGCCTCGGACATCACCTCGGGTCCAATGTAGTCTCCCGCCAGGACGGCGAACTTTAGGGTCGGCATTGCAAAGGGTGTATCGGTAGCCGCTGCGCGGCCAAAGGTGAAGGGCAATTTTCTCCGTTGCGGTGGGGCCGGAATGTTCTCTCTTTGCGGCGTGAATGTCCATGTATTGCCGGCGGGCCCCATAGAGACGAACGCGTATCTGCTGACCGAGCCCAAGACGGGCGAGGCGGTCCTTGTGGACGCCCCCGAGGGCGTGTGGGCCATGGCCGAGCCGATCCTCGCGAAGGAGGGCTGCCGCCTGTCCTCGCTGTGGCTCACCCACGGGCACTGGGACCACACCCAGGGGGCCGCCGAGGTCGTGAGGCGCTCGGGGGCCCGGGTGTTCGCCCACCGGGCGGACCAGCCGCTGATCGAGACGCCGGAGGTGATGCGGGAGCTCGCGCTGCCCGGGATTAGGCTCGAGCCCGTGAGGGTCGACCGCTGGCTCGAGGACGGCGAGACGATCGAGGCCCTGGGCCAGAAGGTCACGGTGGGCCACGTGCCCGGGCACTGCCCGGGGAGCCTCGTGTTTTATCTTCCCGGCTCGGGGGCGGCGTTCGCGGGCGACGCGCTCTTCAGGGGCGCCGTGGGGCGGACGGACCTGCCGGGCGGCAGCTTCGAGGCGCTCGAGAAGTCCATCCGCACCCGCATCTACACCCTGCCCGGCGAGACCGCGGTCTTCCCCGGGCACGGCGGCCCGACGACCGTCGGCGAGGAGCGGCAGAGCAACCCCTATGTCCGCGGCTGAGCACGAGCCGTTCATGCGCCGGGCGATCGCGCTGGCGCTGCGCGCCTGGGGCGACACGCACCCTGACCCGATGGGGGGGTGCGTCCTCGTCGAGGACGGCGAGGTGACGGCCGAGGGGTTCCACGAGAGGGCCGGGGCCCCCCACGCCGAGCGGGTGGCCATCGCCTCGCTCATGCGCAACCCGAGGCCGGGCGCCGCGCTCTACGTCACGATGGAGCCCTGCTCCAGCCCGGGGAGCACCGGGGCCTGCACGGACGCCATCATCGCCGCCGGCCTCAGGCGGGTGGTCGTCGGGACCTCGGACCCCAATCCCGCGCACGCGGGCAGGGGCCTCGGCGTGCTGCGGGCCGCGGGCGTCGAGGTCACCACCGGCGTCCTCGAATCCGAGTGCCGGGACCTGAACCTCATCTTCAACCACTGGATCACGCGCGGCGGGCCCCTGCTGGCGGGCAAGCTCGCCGCGACGCTCGACGGGAGAATCGCCACCCGCGGCGGGGAGTCCAAGTGGATCACGGGCCTGGCGGCGCGCGCGGACGTCCACCGGTGGCGCAGGCTCTTCCCGGCGATCGCGGTGGGGGCGGGAACGGTCATGGCCGACAACCCGAGCCTGACCGCGCGGGTCGAGGGGGCGCCGGTCGTGGGCCCCGTGCGCTTCGTGTTCGACGGCCGCCTGAGGAGCGTTGACGAGCGCAACATGCCCAGGGTCTACACCGACGAGTTCGTGGCCAGGACGATCGTCGTGACGACCGAGCACGGGGGCCAGGGCTACGTCCGCAAGCTGCGCGAGCGCGGCGTCGGGGTGTGGGTCTTCCCGTCCGGGACCGGCCGGGTGCCCCTCGCGCTGTTCCGGGCGCGCTGCGCCGAGGAGGGGATCTGCGGCGTCCTTTTCGAGGGGGGCGCCCAGCTCTTGAGCCGCGCGCTGATCGAGCGCCAGCTCGACTACCTGCTCATGTACCACGCGCCCGTGATCTTCGCCGACGAGCGGGCCAAGTCGGTCCTAAGCGGCCTCAGGGCCGATCACCTGAGCCAGGCGATACGCCTCGAGGACACCCGGCACCACACCCTGGGCGACGACTCCCTCGTGCGCGGCAGGATCGCCTACCCGCAGAAGGTCCAGATCGATGAGACTCTTTTTAGCCTCGGGTAACCCGAACAAGGCGGCCGAGCTTCAGGCGATGGCCGACGCGCTGGGCGGGGCCGGCGCCGGGGGACGCCTCGAGGTCGTGTCCGCGGCCAAGGCCGGCGGCATGCCCCCGGTCGATGAGGACACCGGCACGTTCGCCGGGAACGCACGCAAGAAGGCGCTCGCGCTCAAGGGCGCGTTGCCCGAAGGCGCATGGTCGCTCGCCGACGACAGCGGGCTCTGCGTCGAGGCCCTCGGCGGGGCCCCCGGTGTGGAGAGCGCGTACTATGCGGGGCGGGCGGGCGACCCGGCGGCCAATCTGGCGAAGCTGGTCGCCTCCATGCGCGGCGTGCCCGAGGGGCGGCGCGGCGCCGAGTTCGTGTGCGTCCTCTACCTGGCGGGTCCCGGGGGGCAGGAGCAGAGCTTCGAGGGCCGCTGCCGGGGCCGACTCGTGGAGGATCCCCGCGGGGCGGGCGGGTTCGGCTACGACCCCCTCTTTGCCCCCGAGGGCCTCGACCTGACCCTGGCGCAGCTGCCCCGCCAGGAGAAGAACGCCCTCAGCCACCGCAGCCGGGCCTTCGCGCTCCTCGTCGGCTGGCTTGCCGCCCGGGGCTAAACCGTGCTTGGATCGACCCTCCATGGCCGACTTCTACATCACCACGGCGATCTCGTACGTGAACGGCTCACCGCACATCGGCCACGCCTACGAGCTGATCCTCACGGACGTGATCGCGCGCTTCCACCGGCTGATGGGCGACCGGGTGTATTTCCTTACGGGGACCGACGAGCACGGCCAGAAGGTCCAGCAGAGCGCGCGCGCCCGGGGCATCCCGGCGCAGCAGATCGCCGACGAGATCAGCGCGCAGTTCAAGGCGATGGGCCCGCGGCTCGGCGCCACGAACGACGACTTCATCCGGACCACCGAGGAGCGGCACAAGGCGGTGGTGCGCGAGCTCTTGCAGCGCCTCTTCGACAAGGGGGACATCTACCTGGGCGAGTACCGCGGCTTCTACAGCACGCGCCAGGAGCAGTTCCTGCAGGAGAAGGACCGTAATCCCGACGGCTCGTGGCCCGAGCTCTACGGCGAGGTGTCGGAGATCATCGAGCCGAACTACTTCTTCAGGCTGAAGGCCTACCAGCCGTGGCTGGTCGAATTCCTCGCGAAGAACGAGGACTTCGTCTTCCCCAAGTTCCGCCAGAAGCAGGTCGTCGAGTTTCTGAAGGAGCCGCTCAACGACCTGTGCATCTCGCGGCCCAGGGAGCGGCTCGAGTGGGGGATCCCGCTGCCCTTCGACCCCGGGTACGTCACGTACGTCTGGTTTGACGCCCTGGTCAACTACTACTCGGCCGTGGCCGCGAAGCCCGGGGTGTGGCCCGCGGCGCTCCACGTGATCGGCAAGGACATCCTCGTGCCGCCGCACGCCGTCTACTGGCCCATCATGCTGCACGCCGCGGGCATCGAGCTGCCGCGGGGCATCCTCGCCCACGGCTGGTGGCTGAGGGGCGGCTCGAAGATGTCCAAGAGCGCCGGCAACGTGCAGGACCCCCTTGCGCTCGCCGACGAGTTCAGCGCGGATTCCCTGAGGTATTTCCTGATCCGCGAGATGAACGTGGGGCAGGACGGGGACTTCTCGCGGGAGCTCTTCCTCGCGCGCTACAACAGCGACCTGGCGAACGACCTCGGCAACCTGGTGAACCGCGTCCTCAACATGACCGGCCGGTTCGCGGGCGGCGCCGTGCCGGCCGCCGGGGTCGGCGGGGACGCCGAGGCCGAGCTGCGCGCGCTCTGGGGGGCGACGGCGGGGGAGTACGTGGCCCTCTTCGGCAGGCACCAGTTCCACACCGGCCTCGAGCGCCTGTTCGCGTTCGTGAAGTCCATAAACGGGTACGTCGAGAGGCGCGCCCCGTGGAAGCTCGGCAAGTCCGCGGAACCCGCGGACAAGGCGCTCCTGGAGACCTCGCTGGCGACGATGGCCGAGTCGCTCAGGCTCGCGTCCGTGGCGCTTCGCCCGGTGATGCCGGCGGCCTCGGAGCGGATCGCCGGCGTGCTGGGCTACGCGCCGGCCGGCAGGTGGACGGACGAACTCGTCTGGGGCGGCGCGCTGGCGGGCGCGAGGGTCGCCCCCTCGCTCGTCCTCTTCCCGAGGCCGCAGCCCGCGGCGGGCAAGGCCCCGTGACGATCCTTCCCCTAGATCCCGTCTCGAACGCGTCCCCCGAGGCGCTGACCGCGTTCCTCTCGGAGTGCCGGGACACGGCCGCGCAGGCGGGCCGCCCGCTCCTGGTGAGCATCACGATCCAGGTCGACAGCCTGGACCCCCTGGCGGTCCTGGAGTCCATCTTTGAGTCGAAGGAGAGGCACTTCTACGCGGAGCGCCCCTCGGAGGGGTGGGCCATCGCGGGGGCGGAGTCGGTCATGACCTTCTCGGCCTCGGGGCCCGACCGGTTCGCCGAGTGCCAGTGGTTCATCGACCGCACGCTCGAGGACGCGATCGCGGTCGGGGAGCAGGCCGCGCCCTTCGGCGGGCCGCACTTCTTCGCGGCGTTCTCGTTCCTCGACACGGTGGGCGAGGCGGAGCCGTTCGAGGCCGCGTGCGTCTTCGTCCCGCGCTGGCAGGTCGCGCACCGGGACGGGGGGACGACGGCGGTTGCGAACCTGGTCCTCGACGGGGACTCCCCGGTCGAGGCCCTGGCCGCGAGGGTGTGGAACGCCCACGCCAAGTTCCGCTCCTTCGACTTCCAGGCGCCCGAGCCCCCCCGCGAGCGGTCGACCCCGCCGTCGATCAAGGACGTCGGGGGGCGCAGGAGCTACGAGAGCGCTGTCAGCCGCGCGCTAGAGGGGATCGCGAAGGGCGAACTCGAGAAGATCGTGCTCGCCCGGGCGAAGGACGTGCGGGCCTCGGCGCCCCTGCACCCGCTCGGCGTCCTCAATGCGCTCCGGCAGCGCTTTCCCGACTGCAACGCCTTCTCGGTGGCCAACGGGAGGGGCCAGAGCTTCATCGGCGCGAGCCCCGAGCGGCTGCTGCGGGTCAACGACGGCGTGGTCCTCACTGAGGCGCTCGCGGGGTCGACGGAGCGCGGGGCGACGGCGAGCGAGGACGCCTCGCTCGGCCGGCGCCTGCTCCAGAGCGAGAAGGACCTGCGGGAGCAGCGGATCGTCCTCGAGTCCATCGTCCGCAGGCTCGCCCCGCTCGGGCTCGAGCTGAGGTACTCGGCGCGGCCGTCCCTGAAGCGCCTCTCGAACGTCCAGCACCTGCACACCCCGGTGGAGGCCCGCCTCCCGAGGAACGTGCGCCTGCTGGAGATGCTCGGAAGGCTCCACCCGACGCCCGCCGTCGGGGGCACGCCGCGCGAGCAGGCCGTTCCGCTGATCGCGAAGCTCGAGGCGTTCCCGAGGGGGCTCTACGGGGGCGCGGTCGGCTGGATCGACTCCCGGGGGGGAGGGGAGTTCATCGTGGCCCTGCGCTCCGCGCTCGTGGACGGGCCGCGCGCCAGGATCTACGCGGGCGCCGGAATCGTCGAGGGGTCGACCCCCGAGGACGAGCTGGCCGAGACGGAGCTCAAGTTCCGGGCGATGCAGGATGCCCTGCGCGGCGTATGAGGCCCATGTTCGTCAACCCGCTCAGCCTCGATCCGCGAAACGCCAACTCCCTGTGGGGAAGCGTCCTGGCGGAGACCCTTGCGCGGTCGGGGGTGCGCGCCGCGGTCGTCTCTCCGGGGTCGCGCTCGACGCCGCTCGCCTTCGCCTTCGCGCGGCACGGCGGGATCGAGGCCATCCCCGTCCTCGACGAGCGCTCGGCCGCCTTCTACGCGCTCGGCATGGCGAAGCGCGAGCTCCGGCCGGTCGCGCTCCTCTGCACGAGCGGAACCGCGGGGGCTAACTACTTCCCGGCCGTCATCGAGGCGCAGGAGTCCGGCGTGCCGCTGATCGTGATCACGGCGGACCGGCCGCCCGAGATGCGCGGCTGCGCCTCCGGCCAGACCATCGACCAAGAGCGCCTCTACGGAAGCCACGTGAACCTCTACCACGAGCTCGCGGTGCCGGAGGCGAACCTCCCCCTGCTGCGCTACCTGCGCCAGAGCGTGGCCCACGCGGTCGAGCGGTCGCTGGCACCGTTCGCGGGCCCGGTGCACCTGAACGCCCCGTTCCGCGACCCCCTGGTCCCGGCGCAGGACGCAGGCCTGACGGAGGCCTTCGCGGCGGGCGTCGACTGGGAGGGGTTCTTCGCGCACGTGGCGCCCCCGCGCCCCGTGGCCGCCGTCTCGCAGGTCCCGGTTCTGCCCCATGCGGTGAGGGGCGTTCTCGTGGCGGGCCCCTCGCTCGCGCCCGAGCCCCAGGCGCTCGCGGCCGCGGTCGGGGAGCTCTCGAGAAGGCTCGGTTGGCCGGTGCTTGCGGACGGGCTCTCGCCGGTGCGCAACCACGCCGCGGCGGTGCCCCATCTGGTGACGCGCTATGACGCAATCCTGCGCACGGCCGCCGCCGCAGACTCGCTCAGGCCCGAGGTGGTCGTCTGCCTCGGGGAGTGGCCGACCAGCAAGGTCCTGCGCGGCTGGGTCGAGGCGAGCGGGGCGCCCGTGTTCATGGTCACCGATAGGCCCGACAACCGGGACGCCCTCCACGGGCCCACCCGGCGGGTCGTCGTGCCGCTTCAGGCGTTCGCCGAGGGGATGGCGAGGGCCGAGGCGCCGAACGGCTACGAGCGGCTCTGGGCGGGGCATGAGGCGCAAGCCGGCGCGGCGCTCGACGCGCGGCTCGAGGCCGAGGAGGCGCTCGTTGAGCCCAAGGCGGCCTGGATCCTCGGCCGGCGCCTGCCGGTCGGGACGGCCGTGTCGGTGGCGAACAGCATGCCGGTGCGCGACATGGAGTTCGTCTGGCCCGCGAACGACCGGGGGTACCGGGTGTTCTCGAGCCGCGGGGCGAACGGGATCGACGGCACGCTCTCGACGGCCCTCGGGGTCGCCTACGGCGCGGGCCCCGCCGTCCTCCTGACGGGCGACCTGGCCTTCCTGCACGACGCAAACGGGCTCCTTTCGGCACCGAGGTTCAAGGGCAGCCTCACGGTCGTCCTCGTCAACAATCGTGGGGGCGGGATCTTCGAGCACCTGCCGGTCGCGCAGTTCGGCGCCGTCTTCGAGGAGTTCTTCGCGACGCCCCAGGAGGTGGACTTTGCCGGGCTCTGCGCGGCCCACGGGGTCGCGCACGTCCACGTCGAGGACTGGGCGCATTTCGAGGGGCTCGTCTCGAGCCTTCCGGCGCGGGGCATCCGCGTCCTGGAGATCGCCGCCGACCGCAAGAGGGACGCCGCCTGGCGCAAGGAGGCGTTTGCCTCCGCGGGCCGGCAGTCCTAGTCCCTTTTCCCCCTTGCCATGAGCCCGAAATGGAAAACGTCAAAGGTCTACTCGGACATCCTCTACCACAAGGCGGACGGAATCGCCCGGATCACGATAAACCGGCCGCACAAGCGAAACGCCTTCAGGCCCGAGACGATCGCCCAGTTGATGGACGCCTTCACCGACGCCCGCGACGACCAGCGGGTGGGGGTCGTGCTGCTGACGGGCGCGGGCCCCCACACGGACGGCAAGTACGCGTTCTGCGCGGGGGGCGACCAGAGCGTCCGGGGAAGCGCGGGCTACGTCGGGAGCGACGGGGTGCCGCGGCTCAACGTCCTTGACCTGCAGAAGCTCATCCGCTCGATGCCGAAGGTCGTGATTGCGCTCGTCGCCGGCTACGCGATCGGCGGCGGCCACGTGCTCCACGTCGTGTGCGACCTGGCGATCGCGGCCGACAACGCCGTCTTCGGGCAGGTGGGGCCGTCCATGGGCAGCTTCGACGGCGGGTTCGGCGCGAGCTACCTGGCACGCATCGTCGGCCAGAGGAAGGCGCGCGAGATCTGGTTCCTCTGCCGCAAGTACACGGCCGCCGAGGCGCTCGGGATGGGGCTTGTGAACGCGGTCGTCCCCGTGGCCTCCCTCGAGAGCGAGGGCGTCAAGTGGGCGGGGGAGATCCTGCAGAAGAGCCCGCTCGCGATCCGGCTCCTGAAGAGCGCGTTCAATGCCGAACTCGATGGGCAGGCCGGCATCCAGGAGCTCTCGGGAAACGCGACGCTCCTCTACTACATGAGCGAGGAGGCCAAGGAGTTCCACGCGGCCCAGCGCGACAAGCGCAAGCCCGACTCGCGCCGGTTCCCCTGGCTGCCCTGACGGCGGGATTCGCGGCCTAAGGGGCTGCATTCTTGGCCAAGGGATTGCAGCGCAGGCGATTCCATTGGCCGCTTCGGGGTTGCAAGCGCGGCGCCGCTCGCAAGCATTGGGGCCATGAAACCCTGCTCCCTGCGCCTGCGCTCGCTCTGCCTCCTGTCGGGTGTCGTCCTCGCCGCCTCGGTCCGAGCGCTCGCCGCCCTGCCTGCCGCGCCCGAGGCAAAGACCCTCCCGGTCGAGGACACCTATTTCGGAACCAAGGTGACCGACCCCTACCGCTGGATGGAGGATTCGAAGAGCCCCGAATTTCAGGCCTATCTGAAGGCGCAGAGCGGGCGCACGCGCGCGATCCTCGATTCGATCCCGGGGCGAAAGGCCATGGAGAGCCGGGTGGAGGCGCTGATGGAGACCATCACCTCGTCCGCCAACGTCAACCGGCGCCGCAGCCTCTTCTTCTACGAGAAGCTCCAGCCCGGCTCCAATCTTTCCCGGCTCTACGTGCGCGATGGGCTCGGCGGCGCCGAGCGGCTCCTCCTCGACCCGGCCACGCTGTCCCACGACGGCCATCACCAGGCCATTTCCTATTACCTGCCCTCGGACGACGGAGCCACCGTGGCCGTCGGGCTGTCGGCGGGGGGCTCCGAGAACGCCGTGATGCACTTCCTGGACGCGGCGAGCGGCAAGGAGCTCAAGGAGACGATCGATCGAACCGACTTCGGAGCAACCGCGTGGCGCGCGGACGGCCGCGCGCTCTACTACATGCGGCGCCAGGCCCTGGCGGCCGGCGCTGCGCCCACGGCAAAGTACGAGAACATCCGGACCTACCTTCACGTGCTCGGCACCAACCCCGAGAAGGACGTCGCGGTGTTCGGGATCGGCATCTCGGCCAACGTCACCGTCGGAAAGGACGATTTTGCCGCGGCCGGCGTCAGCCCCGACTCCGACTACGCCCTGGGCGTCGTCATCCACGGGGTGCGCAACGAGCAGACCATCTACGTTGCGCGCAAGGCCGAGCTCGACTCGGGCGCTGCCGCCTGGAAGAAGGTCGCCGACGTGGACGACGAGGTCACGGACGTCGAGAACCACGGGAACGAGCTCTACCTGCTCTGCCACAAGGACGCCCTGCGCTACAAGGTATTGGAAACGAGCGCCGAGAACCCGGACGTCGCCCACGCGCGCGTGGTGATCGCCCCGAGCGCGCGCGTCATAGAGCACATGGGAGCCGCGAAAGACGCGCTCTACGTCCAGTCGACCGAGGACGGCCTCGGCCGCGTGACGCGCGTCGACTGGTCCGGCAACCGCACGGAGATCAGGCTTCCGCTCGACGGGACGGTCGGCAGCCTCACGACCGCGTTCGACGACCCCGGCTTTCTGGCGAAGATCGAGAGCTGGACGGTGTCGCCCCTTTGGTACGCGTACGATCCCGCCGCGGGGGCCGTCTCGGACACCCGGCTCGATCCCCCGTCGGCGGTCGACTACTCGGGCGTCGTCGCGGAGGAGGTCAAGGTGCCCGCGTCCGACGGGGCGCTGGTACCCCTCTCAATCGTGCACCGCAAGGACATGGCGAAGGACGGATCGCACCCGACGCTCCTCTACGCCTACGGCTCCTACGGGATCACCTCCAACGCGTCGTTCTCGCCGGTGCGCCTCGCCTGGCTCGAGCGCGGAGGCGTCTTCGCCGTCGCCCACGTGCGCGGGGGCGGGGAGTACGGCGAGGAGTGGCACCTCGCGGGCAAGGACGCGAACAAGGTGAAGACGGTTTCGGACTACATCGCCTGCGGCCGGTGGCTTGTCGCCAAGGGGTACACGTCGCCCGAAAAGCTCGGCGGCCGCGGCGGCAGCGCGGGCGGGATCACGATGGGCGGGGCGATCACGCAGGCGCCCGAGCTCTTCGCCGCCATATTGGACGAGGTCCCCGTCTCCGACCAGTTGAGGATTGAGACCTCGCCCAACGGGCCGCCCAACATTCCTGAGTTCGGGTCCGTCACGACCGAGCAGGGCTTCAGGAACCTTTACGCCACAAGTGCGTTCCACCACGTGAAGGCCGGCGCCAGGTACCCGGCGGTCATGTTGACTACGGGGGCGAACGACCCCCGCGTCGACCCGTGGCAGGCGGCAAAGATGGCCGCTACGCTGCAGGCCGCCACCTCCAGCGGAAAGCCGATCCTTCTGCGGGTCGACTACGAGGGGGGCCACGGCGGCATCGGCGGGACAAAGCACCAGGCGGCGATCATGGCCGCCGACGAGTACACGTTCCTGCTGTGGAACACGGGCGACCCGGCGTTCCAGCCCGCGCTCTGACGCGACCGAGGGGCGGCTGCGTGGGGAATCCGGCCTCAGTAATGGTACCGCAGCTGAGCGATCAGGAGATCACCGGACTCGATCTTGTAGACCATCCTGTGCTCCCCGGTGATCCTGCGCGACCAATACCCGGAGAACGCGTAGCGAAGCGGCTCGGGCTTGCCGATGCCCGAATATGGATTCCGGCTCGCATCCTTGATGAGGGCATGGATGCGCCTCAAGACAGCCGGGTCGGCACCCTGCCAATGCTGGTAGTCCTCCCAGGCTGAAGGTGCGAAGACGATCCTCATTTTGACGAAATCCTGTGCTCCCTGCCCTTGCCCCTGGAGAGGTCATCGATCGCCTGCAGGAGCCTGCGCGCATTGGCCGGGCTGCGCATGAGGTGGGCCGTCTCCTCGAGCCGGTCGTACTCCGCCATTGAAAGCAGCACGACGGCCTGCTGCTTGCCGGTTCGGGTGATCATGACCGGGGTGCCGTCCTCGCAGACCCAGTCCATCGTGGATGCCAGCTTCTGGCGCGCGGCGGTGTAGGTGATTGCCTTCATGTACAGAAACAGGTACACGTACCGGATATTGTCAATCCGAAGGAGGAGCGCCCGCCGGTTTGGGCCGCCACGGCCCGGCGGACGGTCGGCTTACCGACCGCGATTCTGCCGCAGAGGTACAACGGTTTCGTGGCATGAGAAAGCCGGCGGGCGTCACGCCGGCCGGCTTTCGGGGGAGGGAGTTATCCCGTGGCTTACTTGCCGAGCGACTTGCGCAGGTCGGCGAGCTGGCCCGACGAGCCGAGCTTGTCGTTTCGGCTCGCGATAAACTTCGCGTACTCGTCCATGAAGATCTTGCCCGGCGGGCGGAAGTCGAACTCGCTCGGCTTGTCGCGGAAGAACTCCCGGTGGACGCGCGTCCAGACAAGGCGTCCGTCGGTGTCGATGTTCACCTTGGTGACGCCCAGCTTGGCGGCCGGCAGGTACTCGTTCGGGTCGACGCCCACGGCGCCGGGCATCTTGCCGCCGGCGGCGTTGATCCGGTCGACCTCCTCCTTCGGGACCGACGAGGACCCGTGCATGACCAGCGGGAAGCCGGGGAGGAGAGCCTTGATCTTCTGCAGGACGTCGAAGTGCAGCGACTGGCGGCCCTTAAACTTGTAGGCGCCGTGGCTTGTCCCGATCGCGCATGCGAGGGAGTCGCATCCCGTCCGCTTCACGAACTGCTCGGCCTCGACCGGGTTGGTGAGGGTCGCGTGGCCGTCCTCGACCTTGATGTCCTCCTCGACGCCCCCGAGCATGCCGAGCTCGGCCTCGACCGAGATCCCCTTGGCGTGGGCGGCCTCGACGACGCGCTTGGTGATCGCGATGTTCTTCTCGAACGGCTCGTGGGAGGCGTCGATCATCACGCTGCTGTAGAAGCCCGACTTGATGCAGTCGTAGCAGGTCTCCTCGTCACCGTGGTCGAGGTGGACGGCGAAGATGGCGTCGGGAAAGATCTCCGCCGCGGCGCGGATGATGGCCTCGAGCATCCGCTTGTCGGTGTATTTCCGGGCGCCCTTGGAGATCTGGATGATGAAGGGGGCCTGCGACTGGATGCAGCCGCGGAACAGGCCCATGGCCTGCTCGGCGTTGTTAATGTTGTACGCACCCACGGCATACTTGCCATAGGCGTGCTTGAAAAGCTGCGCGGTGGTGACGATCATAGAGGGGACAAGGGTACGCTTCGGGCGCAGGACCGACAAGCGTATTGTGGGGCGCCGCGCCCCCATGTTGGGGTCAGCCCCTGCCGCCGCCCGGAGCCGGGGCCGCGGGCGCGGACCCGCCGGTGCCCTGGTTCGCCGCGCGCATCATCTGCTGCATCTGCTGCTGGGCCTGCTGCTGCTGCTGGATCTGCTGGAGGGCGCTCACCTGCTGTGACGAAAGGATGCCCGACGCCTGGCTGAGCGCATCGTTGGTGACGCGCGCGGTGCCGCCCCCGTTCATGAGGCTAAAGATGTTGGGGCCGCCGTCGGCGCCGTTGCTGGTGCCGGCCGTCCCGTTGCCGGCCCGCTGGGGCTGGTACTGGGCGAGGAGCGCGATCAGCTGGTTCTCCTGGTCGTCGGTCAGCGGCGTCTGGGTGTAGGCGAGCGACTGCTGCAGGCTATTGACCGTGTTGCGCTCGGGAAGCGTCTGCTGGTACTGCTGGTACTGCTGGAAGGCGGCGTCGCCCAGGGTCTGCTGGATGTTCTGGTCGACCTGCGCCACCGCCTGGTTGACGAGCGTCTTGAACCCGTCGGGGTCGGCCCTCGGATTGAGCCCCTGCTCGCGGGCGGCCTGCATGACGTCCATGAGGGCCTGCTGCTTGTCGCCCAGGAGCGACTGGAACTGGGCGAGCTGCTCCGGGCTCAGGTTGAGCGCCTTGAAGAGGGGGCCATAGGTCTGGCTGATCCGGCCCTTCATCTGGATGGCCATGAGCTTCTGGAACTCGGCGTTGCCCGCCAGGCTCCCAAAGGCGCCGAAGCGGCCGCCGGGACGGCGCCCTTCGCTGTCGGGTCTGGGTCCCTCCTCGCCGTCGGCCAAATCCCCGTTGGCGCCCCTGCGGCCCCGGATGGCCGCGAGCCTGTCCTGAAGCGCCCGGATGGTCTTCTGGGCGTCGGCCAGCTGCTTCTTAAGGGCAGCCGTGTCCCCATCAACGAGTTGCGCGCGCAGGACAATGAGGTCGCGGTACTGGTGCCAAGCCAACGCGCCGAGGGCGGCAACGGCGAGGGCCAGGATGCCGATGATGAGGTTCTTAGGTGATTTCACGGCCGGTGGTTATGCAGCAAGACGTCGCCCTCGGGTCAAGGTTGCTCTCGCCGGGCAGATAAGCTCAAGCCTGCGCCTCGGGCGGCTTCCTTCGCTGCCTGCGTCCGCGCGGCGGGGCGTTCGGGTCCTTGGGTGCTCGGGGGGCGAACTCGAACCCGGTGCTCCCGTCCTCCTTGAGGGCAAGGAACGCGCTGAACGGGCGCCTCGTGCGCTGGCTCCAGAACTTCTCGAGAAGGTCGGTCTTTCCGGTCTGAAGCATCCTCATGAACTGCTCCAGGGGGATGTCCCGCGAGAGGATCCGCTTCGAGCACCGGGCCAGGATCTTCTCCTCGGCGCCGACCATCGCGCGCACGACGAAGCTCTGGGGCGTCTCAAAGACCTGGGAGCCCACGGGGAACCTCGGGGCGGGGGCTTCGGCCACGGGCTTGAGCCCGGTGAAGTCGATCTTGATCGCCCCGTTCGAGTCGCGCTGCCCGTCGAAGACGAACTCCGCCTTCTTCTCCTCCTTATTGTAGCGCAGGACCGCGCTGAACGCCTTGCCCGCCTTCGAGCGAAACCCGTCGATCGGGCCGATCTGGCCGTTCACGAGGAGGTCCCGCACCTCGGCCTCGGACATCTTCCGGTTGCCGATGACCTTATAGATCATGAGCTCGCCGTCCTTCGACTTGTAGCCCCGCAGGGTCTCGATGAGGGGCTTGCCGTCTGTCGGGGAGAGGATGTCGGTGACGCGCGCGGCGGAGTCGTCCTCCTCGAAGGTCTTCACGCGGTCGACGATCCCCTTGGTCGTGTCGACGACCTCCGCCATGAACTTCTCGCGCGGGAACTTCCCGTGCTCCATCTGCCGGAGCTTGAATTCCCACTCGCCGGTCATCGCCGGGCTCGTGATGGCCTCGGCCTTGACCGCGGTCAGGAACTGAAGGATCTGCTCGGCCTTCGGCGTCGGCACGAGTTCCCGCTGCTGCCGCTCGACGTAGCGGGTGTTGATGAGGCCGTCGATCGTGTCGGCGCGCGTCGCCGGCGTGCCGAGCCCGCGCTCCTTCATGGCCTCGGCCAGCTCCTCGTCCTCGACCAGCTTGCCGGCGCCCTCCATGGCCGACAGGAGCGTGGCCTCCGTGTAGCGGGGCGGGGGACGGGTCGCCTCCTCGTGGAGCATCGGGTCCACGGTCTTGGCGCGGGGCGGGCTGCCGTCGGCCGGGTCAAGGGCCGGCAGGTTCTTCGCGTCCTGCTGGCCGTCGTCGATGGCGGTCTTCCCGTAGACGGCGAGCCAGCCCGGGAACGTGAGGACCTTGCCCTCGGTCTTGAATGCGTGGCCGGCCACGGTGCTCATCCGGGTCGTGGTGTCGAATTCCGCGGAGGGGTAGAAGACCGCCACGAAGCGCCGGGCGATCATGTCGTAGACCTTCGCCTCCATGTCCTCGAGGGGCTTTGGCGCCTCCACGGTCGGGATGATCGCGAAGTGGTCGGAGATCTGCGCGTTGTTGAAGATCCTCTTGTTGGGCCCGAGCCACTGCTCCTCGAGGACCTTGTTTGCGTGGACGGCCAGGTCCCCCTGGAGGTTAAGGAGGGCCTGCCTGCAGGTCGGGATGTAGTCCTCGGGGAGGGCGCGCGAGTCCGTGCGCGGGTACGTGATCATCTTGTGGCGCTCGTAGAGCGCCTGCGCGATCTGCGAGGTGCGCCGGGCCGACAGCCCGAAGCGGTTGTTCACCTCGCGCTGGAGCGTCGTCAGGTCGTAGAGGCGGGGCGAGGCCTGCGTGCTCGCCTTCCTTTCCTCGGTGACGAAGGCGTCGGGGTGGCCCTTGCAGGCCTCGAAGACCGCCTCGGCCGCCGCCTTTTCCCAGATCCGGTCGACGCGGTCCAGGTCGTCGCCGTCGGTCCTCTTGAAGTCGGGCCTCTGGTAGACGCCCTCGTACGTCCCGTTGGAGACGTGGAACTCGGCCGTGACCTGCCAGTAGGCGCGCGGCTTGAAGTTGCGGATCTCCAGCTCGCGCGCGTAGACGATCGCGAGGGTGGGGGTCTGCACGCGGCCCACCGAGGCCACGTTGCCCGCCCTCGACCCGAACATGCGTTTCGTGAGCGCGCGCGTGCCGTTGATGCCGATCAGCCAGTCGCTCTCGCTGCGGCAGCGGGCGGCCTCGGCCAGGCCGCGCATCTTCTCGCCGTCCCGAAGGCTGCGGAACGCCTCGCGGATGCCCTCCTGGGTCATCGTCTGCATCCAGGCCCGCTTCACGGGCAGCTTGGACTTCGCGAGCTGGTAGATGTACGTGAAGATGAGCTCCCCCTCGCGGCCCGCGTCACAGGCGTTGATCACCAGGTCGACGTCCTTGCGCGCGAGGAGCTTCTTCAGCAGGTCGAAGCGCTCCTTCGACTCCGCGATCGGCTTCAGCTGGAACTTCTCGGGGATGATCGGCAGGGCGTCCAGCCTCCAGAAGCCGTATTTCTTCTTGTCGATGTCCTCCGGCATCTGGAGCTCGACGATGTGCCCGACGGCCGACGAGATGACGTAGTCGTCGTTCTCAAAGTGGTCGCCTTTCTTGGGGACCTTGCCGAGGGCGCGCGCGAGGTCCGCCGCGACCGACGGCTTCTCCGCGATGATGAGTGACTTCATGAGGTCGCGAGCCGATAGGCCCCGCAGGCGGGGATTTCAAGTATAAGTTTTCGGAATCGGTTCCTCAAGATGCCGTTCTCGGGGTTTCGGCGAGGGCGCTTTCGAGCGCCGCGACGAGCGCAGCGATCGACGCGTCGGTCTCGTCGCCCATGTTGGAAATGCGGCACGTCTTGCCCTTGAGCTTCCCGTAACCCCCGTCGATCACGAGCTGGTGCTTCGACTTGAGGACCTTGTTGAGGGCCGGCAGATCGTAGCCCGGGCTGTTCGCGAAGCAGTTGAGGGTCACCGAGCCGTAGCCTTCCTTCGGGAAGAGCCTGAAACCCCGGGAAAACCCCCAGGCGCCGACCGCCTTGTTGAGCCGCGCGTGCCGCGCGTAGCGGGCCTCCAGGCCCTCGGCCCTGATGTCCTCGAGCTTCGACTTGAGCGCGTAGATCAGCGGGATGACGGGCGTGCTCGGCGTCATCCCGTTCTCGTGGTTCTTCTGGAACTCGAGGAGGTCGAAGTAGTAGCCGCGCTCTGGGACGGAGGCCGCGCGCTCGAGGGCGCGCCTCGAGACCGAGGCAAGCGACAGGCCGGGCGGCAGCGCGAGCGCCTTCTGGGAGCCGGTGATCATGATGTCGATCCCCAGGCTGTCCTTCGGGATCGCCAGCGCGCTGAAGGAACTGACGACGTCGACGATCGAGATGACCTCGGGGAACTGGCGCAGGACCGCCATGATCGCGGGCAGGTCGCTCATGCAGCCGGTCGAGGTCTCGTTGTGGATGAGCGTGACCGAGTCGTAGCCGCCCTTCTCGAGCTCCCGGCGCACCGCCTCCGGGTCGACGGGCTGGCCCCATTCGAACCGCAGGGCGGTCGCCTGCTTGCCGCACCGGATCGCGACGTCGTTCCACTTGTCGGAGAAGGCCCCGTTCATGCAGTTGAGCACTTTCGACTTCGTGACGTTGCGGATCGCCCCCTCCATGGCGCCCCAGGCGCTGCTGGTCGAAAGGTAGACGGCGTCCTTCGTGCCGAACAGGGCCTGCAGGTCGGGCTGCAGCCCCTGGTAAAGGGCGACGAAGTCCGCGCTGCGGTGGCCGATCATAGGCTGCGCCATCGCTCGGAGGGTCTTCTCTGAGACCGCAATTGGGCCGGGAATGAAGAGTTTGTAGGCCATGAGGGGGTCGGTGAACCGTTGAAAACAGTTTACGCGGAGCGCGGCGTCAACCTTCATTCCCCACGGGGGCCCCAAGACGGCCGCCGCGCGATGCTGCTTTCCTGGCTCAATCGAAAACTCCAATCGTTCGAACTCTACACGGTCGACGTCGTGCTGGGCCGGCGGGTCGACACGGGGGCGGTCATCTACGGGGCGCTCCTCCAGGCGATGTCGGTCCTGTTCAGCAGCGCGGTCCAGCTGAGGCTCTGGCTCTACCGCAACAGGATCCTGCGCGACCAGCCCCTCGGCTGCCTGGTCGTCGTCGTCGGGAACCTGACGGTCGGGGGCACGGGCAAGACCCCCGTCGTCGAGAAGTTCGCGAGGGCGCTCAGGGACCGGGGCCGCAAGGTCGCGATCCTGAGCCGCGGCTACAAGAGCAAGGCCTCCCCGTTCTGGAAGAAGGCCTGGTACGCGATCACCCACACCGACGAGCCGCCGCCGCGCGTGGTGAGCGACGGGCAGAACGTCTTCCTCGACAGCGAGCAGGCGGGCGACGAGCCGTTCATGCTCGCGCGCAACCTGCCGGGCGTCGTCGTCCTCGTCGACAAGAACCGGGTCAAGGCGGGTGCGTACGCGATCAAGAAGTACGGGTGCGACACGCTGGTCCTCGATGACGGGTTCCAGTACCTTCCGCTCAAGGGCCAGCTGAACCTCCTGCTCGTGGACAAGACCAACCCGTTCGGCAACGGCTACATGCTGCCCCGGGGGATCCTGCGCGAGCCCGTGAAGCACCTGCGCCGGGCCAGCTACATCTTCCTGACCAAGTCGAACGGGAGGCGCGACCCCGACCTCGAGGCCCTGATCGCCAAGTACAAGCCCGACGCCGACATCATCGAGTGCGTGCACAAGCCCCAGTACCTGCAGCGGCTCGACGTGAGGCCCGGCGGGGCCGAGGGCCGCGAGCCCCTCGAGTGGCTCAAGGGCCGCAGGATCTTCGCCTTCTGCGGGATCGCCACCCCGGAGAGCTTCGAGAAGTTCCTGAGGGACCTGGGCGCGCTCCTCGTCGGCCGGGAGCGCTTCCTCGACCACTACCGCTACGAGCCCGAGGACCTGCAGGAGCTCTACGACGACGCCGAGCGCGAGCGCGCGGAGTGCCTCATCACGACCGAGAAGGACGCGGTGCGCATCCCCGACGCTGGCGGCAGCCCGCTGCCGGTGTACTACCTGCGCCTCGAAATCGAGATCATCCGGGGGGCCGCGGACTTCGACGAGGCCGTGGGGCGGATCTGCTTCCCCCAGAACGCGCTTGCGGCACGCAATTTCCCGGGCGTTACTGGCGAGACGCCATGATCATCGACCCCAGATTCGAGAAGCTTGCCGAGGGACTGACGGGATTCTCCACCACCCTGAAGAAGGGCGAGCGGGTCCTCATCGACGCGTTTGACGTTCCCGACGCGATGGTGATTGCGCTCATCCGCTCGGCGAGGGCCCGCGGCGCGATGCCCTACGTCCAGATCCACCGGGCGCGCGTCACCCGCGAGCTCGCGCTCGGCGCGGAGGAGGCCCAGTTCAACGCGGCGGTCGAGATCGAGCTCGCGCGCATGAAGCAGATGAACGCGTACATCGCCCTGCGCGGCTCCGAGAACATCTTCGAGGCGGCGGACGTCCCCTCCGCGCGGGTGCAGCTGGTGAGCCGGATCATGAAGCCGGTGATCGACCAGCGGGTCAACAAGACCAAGTGGGTGGTCCTGCGGTGGCCGACCTCGGCCATGGCCCAGCAGGCCACCCTGAGCACGGAGGCGTTCGAGGACTTCTATTTCAAGGTGTGCACGCTCGACTACGCGCGGATGAAGCCCGGCATGAGGGCCCTCGCCGAGCTGATGCAGAAGACCGACCGGGTGCACATCACCGGGCCGGGAACGGACCTGCGGTTCTCGATTAAGGGGATTGGGGCGAAGGAGTGCGGGGGCCAGTTCAATATTCCGGACGGCGAGGTCTTCTCCTGCCCCGTCAGGGAGTCGGTCGAGGGCGTCGTGCAGTACAACGCGCCCACGGTCTATCTCGGGGCGTCCTTCGACAGCATCCGCCTCGCCTTCAAGAAGGGTAAGATCGTCGAGGCGACCTCGAACAACACGCCCAAGCTCAACCAGATCCTGGACAGCGACCCCGGGGCGAGGTACATCGGGGAGTTCGCCCTCGGCTTCAACCCGCACATCCTGGAGCCCATGCGCGACATCCTCTTCGACGAGAAGATCGCGGGGTCGTTCCACTTCACGCCGGGCCAGGCCTATGAGGACTGTGGCAACGGGAACAAGTCCCAGGTGCACTGGGACATGGTCTGCATCCAGCGCCCGGAGTACGGCGGCGGCGAGATCCGCTTCGACGGCAAGCTCGTCCGCAAGGATGGCCTCTTCCTGCCCAAGGCGCTCCAGAAGCTGAATCCCGACTATCTCCTGGCGGCGGGTTGAGCTTGAACATATCGACGAATACGGATTCGTTGATGTATATGGCTATCACCCCCCCAGACGGCCTGGACGCGTTTATCCGGGCGCTTCCCAAGACGGAGACCCACCTGCATCTCGAGGGGGCGCTTCCCTATGACGAGCTCCTGAGGCCGATGGCCCCGTCGGACTACCCGGCTGAGCCCGCGTTCCGGCGCCGGTCGTACCGGTATCCGACCTTCCCCGAGTTCGAGCAGACGCTCCTAAGGCACGCGCTCCCCTGGTTCACGAGCGCAGAGCGCTACTACGAGGCGGCGCGGGTCATCTTCGCCGGGCACGTGAGCCAGAACGTCCGGTACGTCGAGACGAGCTTCCATCTCCACGTGACGGAGTTCATCCACGTCCCCGGCACCGAGATCGTGGACGCCATCCGCTCCGCCGCGCCTCCGGGCCTCGAGGTGCGCGTCTTCGCGGGCATGCTGCGCAGCGCCTACGACGGGCCGCTGCGCGAGACGATCGACAGCCTGGAGCGCTGGGACGGGCTCGCCGGGGTGGACCTGCACGGGTTCGAGCAGATGCCCACGCAGCCCTGGTCCTTCCGGGTGTGGGAGCGCCTCAGGAAGGCCGGCAAGGTCACCAAGTGCCACGCCGGCGAGTTCGACGGGCCGGCGCGCGTCCGGGAGGCGGTCCAGCAGCTGGGCGTGAGGCGCGTGCAGCACGGCGTGCGCGCCGTCGAGGATCCCGCAGTGGTCCGGCTGGCCGCCGAAGAGGGCGTCACCTTCGACACCTGCCCGCTCAGCAACGTCGGCCTCGGGGTCTTCCCGGACATCGCCTCGCACCCGCTCCGGGCGCTCATGCAGGCCGGGGTCAACTGCACCGTCAGCACCGACGACCCGCTCTGCTTTGCAAACACGCTCTGCGAGGAGTACGCGGCGCTCGCCCTGCAGGGCGGCTTCACGCGGGCCGAGCTCGCTCAGGTGGCCCGCAACGGCTGGAGGGTTGCGGACGTGCCCGCGGACGAGCGCCGCAGGCGGCTTTCCGAGATCGACAGGATCGCCGGCGCGTGAGCACTCCGCAGAGGCACACGGTCCCCGAGGACGCGCGCCCCATGCGCGCGGACAAGGCGCTCGCGGCGGCTTACCCGGAGCATAGCCGGGTCGCGTTCCAGCGGTCCTTCGACGCGGGCCTGGTCACGCGCCAGGGCAAGCCGCTCGAGCGCTCCTCGACCTTCCGGGGCGGCGACGTGATCGAGTTCTCTTTTCCGGACGTCGTTGCGGCGGTGCTCCGGGCCGTGGATATCCCGCTCGCGATCCTCTTCGAGGACAAGAGCCTCCTGGCGATCGACAAGCCGGCGGGGATGGTCGTCCACCCGGGCGCGGGCACGCGCGAGGACACGCTTGTCCACGCGCTCCTCGCCCACTGCGCGGGGAGCCTGAGCGGGGTGGGCGGGGTCGAGCGTCCCGGGATCGTCCACCGGCTGGACCGGGAGACCTCCGGGGTCATCGTCGTCGCGAAGACGGACGCCGCGCACCGGGCGCTCGCCAAGCAGTTTGCCGAGCGCACGGTCGTCAAGGAGTACTTGGCGCTCGTCTCGGGCGTCCCGCGACTTATGAGCGGGACAATCCACAAGGCGATCGGCCGCAATGTGCGCCAGCGCCACAAGATGGCTGTGGTGGAGGAGGGTCACGGCGGCCGCGCTTCGTGGACCGACTGGGAGCTCGTCGAGCGCTACGGGGACCTGGCGGCGCTCGTGACCTGCACGCTCCACACGGGCCGCACGCACCAGATCCGCGTCCACATGGCTTCGCTCGGCCACCCGCTGCTCGGCGACTCGGCCTACGGCTGGAAGGAGACGACCCGGATGAGGCGCAGCCCCGGGCGGGTGATGCTCCACGCCGCGCGGCTTTCGCTGGCGCACCCGATGACGGGCAAGGCGCTCGATTTCAGGGCGCCGCTGCCGGCGGATTTCAGGGCGCAGATCAGGAGTCTGAAGGGGGGCTGAGCCGCCCTCGGGTGGGGGTGCCGGGATTCTGGCGCTGGATGATTGACTCTAATAGGGGTCATTAATATGGCTTATTGATCGGCAGAGGGCATACCGCCCGCTGCACCCGCTACCCCCGAAGACACGAAACCCCGTTATCCCATGAAGAGATCCCTGCTTACACTGCCCGCCCTCCTGGCGCTCGCCGCCGGAACGCTGCTCGCCGACCCCGTCCCCGTCCTGACCGTCCAGCAGGTGGACGCAAAGGACACGGCCGGCTACGTCGCCATGATCGCGAAGATCAACGCCCTGGTGAAGGCCCGCGTCGGCATCGAGCACTACCGGCACGTGTGGGAGGGGGACTTCGCCGGCGAAAGCTCGCATGCGATCTTCGTGGTGACCTCCTACCCATCCGCCGCCGACATCTACAAGATCGATGACAAGCTCAAGAACTACCCGGAGATGGACGTCGTGCTCGAGCAGCTGAAGGACATGCGCCACCTGGGGCCGAGCGAACTCTACAAGGCGGTCCGCAACGACGGCGTCTACGAGGGCGGTGCGGTGTTCAACACAAGCGTTGCGGTCACCGACGAGGATACCTACCTGAAGACGCTCGACGACCTGAAGGGGATCTTTGACGCGAACGGCTTCAAGGACACGAAGATCAACCTCTACCGTGAGATTTCCGGGCGCACCTCCTCGACCCACCTGGTGGTCATCTCGCTTCCGTCCCAGGCGCGGGTGGCGGAGCTGCTCGACGCGCTCTCCGACAAGGCACTGCTCAAGGACTGGTATGTCGCGGCGGCCAAGGTCCGCACCTCGCTTGCCAACGGCACGTACCACGAGATCACCAAGTGATCCCCTCGCACGGAAACAAAGCCGGAAAATGAAGCTCATGCTGCCCGTCGCAACGCACGTTTCGCAGGTCAAGAAGTAGCCGCCTGCCTAGACTTCCCAATTAAGCCCGCCTCGAAAGGGGCGGGCTTTTTTTGCGTGTGCCGGCAAGGGCGTCTGCGGCTCTCCGCATTGGGCCTTGCCGCGGCGAGGGTCAGCCGGTGTAGGATAGAGAAACCCCATTTGCGTGGTGCGCTGCGACGCGCGCGCCCGCCGTTCCCCCCATGACCCAGACACCCGTCCCGGAAGCTGCGCCAGCTCCCTCGCCCGGAGCACCGCGGATCGCCTCAGTGGACGCGCTGCGGGGGCTCGTCATCACGCTCATGGTATTCGTGAACGACCTGGGGGAGACGCCCCAGGCGCCCGCCTGGCTCAAGCACGTCGGCGTCAACGCCGACGCGATGCACCTTCCGGACGTCGTCTTTCCGGCCTTCCTGTTCATCGTGGGCGTATCGATCCCGATCGCGTTCGAGCGCGCGCGGGCGCTCGGGCAGACGCGGGGCCAGCTCCTGAGGAAGGTGCTCGCGCGCACGGCGTCCCTGCTGGTCATCGGGGTTGTCATGGTGAACATGGAGAAGTATGAGCCGTGGCCGAACGGCCTCTGGGGCGCCCTGGCCTATGTCGCGATGTTCCTCACCTTCGCGGTGGTGCCGGGTGAGGCGGGACGAGGGAGGACCCTCCTGCGGGCCGGCCGGGCGATCGGGGCGGCCGCCCTGGTGGCGCTCGTGCTCGCCTACCGGACGGCCGAGGGGAAAGCGCTGGTGCTTGGCCCGCTTTTCGATCGGACCGACGGGGTCTGGCTGCGGCACTCATGGTGGGGCATCCTCGGGCTGATCGCGTGGGCCTATCTGGCGGCCTCCGTCGTGTACCTGGTCGCGGGCCGGCGCCGGGAGTGGCTGGTCGGCGCGACCGGCTGGCTCCTCCTGCTTTATGTCGCGGCCCGCTCTGACCTTCCCGGGCAGCTCGCCTCGCGGCCGTGGCTGGGCTGGGCGGCGCCGGCGCTGGCCGGCGTCGAGGCCGTCTTCGCCTGGGTCAATGACCAAGTCGGAATCGGCGGGTCCGGATCCCTGGCGGCGATCACGATGGCCGGCTGCTGCCTTGGCTCGGTCCTCACGAAGGGTTCGGGAATCGACCGGCCGGCTGAGCGGATTCGCTGGGCCCTCGCATTTTCGGTCGGCCTGCTGCTCGTGGGCGCCCTTCTCGACGCCCCATACGGCATCAACAAGATCCGAGGCACGCCGTCGTGGTGCATGTACTGCTCGGCGATCACCTGCGCGGTGTGGGCGTTCCTCTCGTGGCTCATGGACGTGCGCGGCCGCTGCCGCTGGAGCCGGATTTTCCAGCCGGCCGGGGCCAATCCGCTCCTGGCCTACCTGCTGCACCCCTTCCTCTACCTCGCCGTGGGCCTTGCGGGGGAAAGGGCGCTCGCCGTCGTCTTCTTCCACCACAGCCTTCCCGCGGCGGCCACGGTCATGGGGTCCTTCGTGATGGCCCTGCTCGTCGTTCAGGCGACGGGCTTGATCGCGCGCCTAGGGTACAGGCTGAAGGTCTGATCCTTAGCCGGCTGGCCTAGCCGAGCAGCTCCGCCGCGACACCCCAGCGCAGGTTGCGCACCGAGTGGTGAAAGGCCAGTATCGCGCCGACTTCGGCGAGCGCGATCAAGGTGGCGAGCGCCGCCGGGAAGACGTCGGCTCGCTTCGGGGACAGGCCGTTGGTCGCCCGTCGCGCCCCAAGCCCGAGCGCCGCGGCCGCGGCCAGGATCTCGCGAAGCCGCGCGACCCGTATCAGCGGATCGGTTCGCTCGAGGGCGACGCCGCCCGCGGCCGCGGCCATCGCCCGGACGCTCGTGAGCGTGCCGCCCGTCCCGACGACGAGCCTTCCGTCGGGGACCGGAAACGGGAAGCCGGAAGCGAGAAGCACGTCCTTCACGTGCCGGGAGACCGCCGCCAGCGCCGCCTCGGGGACGGGTCCCTCGCCTGAAGGGACGAACCGCTCCGTCAGGCGTACGCACCCAAGCGGCAGGCTCACGGCGCGCTCGACCGCGCGGTCCCTGAAGGAGAGGCACTCGAGGCTGCCGCCGCCGAGGTCGTAGACATGGAAGTCGCGCAGGGCGGCAAGCGAGGGGTCGGTCGTCAGGCCCCGGCCGATGAGATCCGCCTCCTCGGCGCCCGTCAGGATCCGGGGGCGCTCCCCGCAGGCGGACTGGACCTTCGCCAGGAACTCGCCGCCGTTCGAAGCGTCGCGGACGGCGCTCGTGGCGACGACCGCGATGCGGTCGGCGCCGAGTCCCCGTGCGCGCGAAAGGAGGCTTGCGACTGCCGCGGCGCCGCGCTCGATGCCCTCCGGGGCAAGCAGCGGCCGGTCGGAGCCGATACCCTTGCTGATGCGGACCTCGAGCGTCTCGGAGAAGACCTCGACCAGGAGGCCCCCCGGCCCGCGCTCGGCGAGCAGGAGCTTGATCGAGTTGCTCCCGACATCGACGACGGCGGCGCGCATGGGAGGGGTGCGCTAGAGCCGGTAGTCCGCCGGCGCTATGAGGAGCGTGAATTCCCCCTTGAGGCTCGCCTTGGCCAAGCGGTCGCGCACTTCGGCCGCGGGGCCCACCCAGAAGCCCTCGTGGAGCTTGGTCACCTCCTTGGCGACGCAGACGACGCGCTCCGGCCCGAGGGCGGCGACAATGTCGTCCATCGCCTTGGCGATCCGGTGGCAGCTTTCGTAGAGGGCGATCGTGTAGCCGAAGTCCTTGTACCTTCCGTAGAACGCGAGCCGGGCCGAAGCCTTGGGGGGAAGGAAACCCGCGAAGAGGAAGCCGTTCGTGGGGAGCCCGCTGGCGCAGAGCACCGCAGCGAAGGCAACCGGGCCGGGAACCGGGACGACCGGAAGGCCCCGGCGGCGGCAGGCGCGGACCACGCGAAATCCGGGGTCGCTCAGGCCGGGTGTCCCGGCGTCGGTGGCCAGCGCCACGGACCTTCCCGAGGCGATCGCGTCCGCGAGGCGCTCGGCCGCCTCGAGCTCGTTGTGCTCGTGGTAGGCAAGGAGTTCCCGGCGGATCCCGAGGCGCTCGAGGAGCGCGCCCGTCGTGCGCGTGTCCTCGCAGGCGACCAAGTCGACCGATCCCAGGATCGCGCCCGCGCGGGCGCTCAGGTCCGAAAGGTTCCCGATCGGCGTCGCAACGACGTAGAGATGGCCGGGCTCGGCCGCGAGCGACGCGTTCGCCGGCTCCGGGCTCAATGCACCTGGCTGCCGCTGCCGCTCATTCCCGGGATCTGCCCCTCCCAGTCCGCGGGCTGGTTCCAGGGGATGGAGGAGGCTTCGGGCGTGTCCGAGGAGCACCCCGCCAGAAGGGAGCCAAGGGCGATCAGGACTACGGCTGCTGCGCGTTTCATGGCCGAATTCATTGTCGCGCCGAAACTACGGGCAATTGCCGCGGATGCAAGTCGCCACTGCTCATATGCCGTAGGTCGACTCGAACCAGGGGGAGCGGGGCGTCTTGCGGACCGATCCGTTGGCCGCCAGGTGCTCGAGGATCTTGAACGCGGTCTCGGGCTCGCCGCCGGCCTGGGCCGCGAGCGCCTCGGCCGTCTGCGCCCTGCCCGGTGAGGCCCTGAGCGCGGCCACGAGCCTCTGCTGTAGCGCGATGACCCCGCTCGCCGCCTTCTTGCCGGCCTCGACGCCCGGCTGGTCGTAGGCGTTGACGTCGATGAGCGAGGCGTACAGGCCGACGACGCGCTCGTAGAGGGCGATCAGCATGCCGATCGAGCGGGCCGACACCTCGGCCAAGGTCAGCGTGATCGACCAGCGGTCCTTCTCGCTCAGGGCGTCGCGGGTGCCCAGGTAGAAGCCCTGGAGGTAGTCGCCGCTCGTGATCCCGGGCTCGACCTCGAGCGGCCTGCCGGCGCGGTCCTTCATCACGTCGATGAAGGTGACGAAGAAATTCTTTACGCCCTCCCGCAGCTGCTGCACGTAGGCGTGCTGGTCGGTCGAGCCCTTGTTGCCGTAGACGGCGATGCCCTGGTTGACGACGCGTCCCTGCAGGTCGAACTCCTTGCCGAGGGACTCCATCACGAGCTGCTGGAGGTAGCGCGAGAAGAGCAGCAGGCGGTCCTTGTAGGGAAGGACGACCATGTCCTTTGCGCCGCGGCCGTCCGTCGCGAAATGCCACATGAGCGCGAGGAGGGCGGCCGGGTTCTCCCGCGTCGCCGGGCGCCGGGTGACGGCGTCCATCGCCGCGGCCCCGGCGAGCATCGCGTCGATGTCGAGGCCCTGGAGGGCGGCCGGCAGGAGCCCGACCGCGCAGAGTTCGCTCGTGCGCCCGCCGACCCAGTCCCACATGGGGAACGTGGCGAGCCAGCCGTCCTTGCGCGCGAGCTGGTCCAGCTTCGAGCCCGCGCCCGTGACGGCGACAAAGTGCCCGGGGTGGGAGAGTCCGGCGGCCCGGAAGGCGGCGGCGGCCTCGAGCTGCCCGTTGCGCGTCTCGACGGTGCCCCCCGACTTGGAGATCACCACCACGAGGGTCCGGGCAAGGTTGGCGCCGAGGCGCGCCAGGACGTAGTCCATGCCGTCGGGGTCCGTGTTGTCGAAGAAGTGCACCTCCATCCGGTCGGTGCCCGGCTGGCCGAGCGCGTGGCTCACGAACTGCGGGCCCAAGGCCGAGCCCCCGATCCCGATGACGAGCAGGTGGGTGAAGCTCCCCTTCGGGCCGGCGACGGCCCCCGAGTGCACCTTTGCCGCGAAATCGCGAATCGACGCGAGCGTGGAGGAGATCTCCGCGGAGATCGTCTTGTCGGGGGCGAGCTGCGGGGCGCGCAGCCAGTAGTGGCCCACCCTGCGCTGCTCGCCCGGGTTCGCTATCGCGCCCGCCTCCAGGGCGGCCATCGCGGCGAAGGCCTGCTGCATCCGGGGCTCCATCGAGTCCAGGTAGCCGTCGGGGAACGGGATGCGGCTGATGTCGAGCGCGACGCCGAGCGCCGCGTCCTCGTAGTGGTGTTGCTTGAACCGGTTCCAGCTCATAGGGATAGGTATTTGTCGGTCACCGCGCCCTCGGAGGCGCTCGTCACGAGCCTGGCGTACTTCGCGAGCGCCCCGCGGGTCTCCTTGGGTTTCCTTGGGCGCCACGCCTTCAGGCGCGCCCTTAAGTCCTTGGGGGCGAGGCCGAGCGCCAGCGTGTTGGCGACGGAGTCGATCGTGATCGTGTCGCCGTTGCGCACGATGGCGATCGGGCCGCCGACGGCGGCCTCCGGGGTGATGTGGCCGACGACGAACCCGTGGCTGCCGCCCGAGAAGCGGCCGTCGGTGATCAGGCCCACCTCGCTGCCGAGGCCCTTGCCCACGACGGCGCTCGTGGGGGCGAGCATCTCGCGCATGCCCGGGCCGCCGACCGGGCCCTCGTTGCGGATGACGATCACGTGCCCCGCCTTCACGCGGCCGTCGAGGATGGCCGCGAGCGCGCCCTCCTCGGATTCAAAGACGATCGCCCTTCCCGAGAAACGAAGCCCCTCCTTGCCGGTGATCTTCGCCACGGCCCCTCCGGGGGCCAGGTTGCCGTAGAGCACGCGCAGGTGGCTGTCGGGCTTGATGGGGTCGGAGAACGGGCGGATGACATCCTGGTCCGCGGGATAGGGCCCGACGCCGCGCAGGTTCTCGGCCACGGTCTTTCCCGTGACCGTGACGCAGTCGCCGTGGAGCAGCCCCCGGTCGAGGAGCATCTTCATCAGGGGCGGCAGGCCCCCGATCCGCACGAGGTGCGAGACCCCGTACTTCCCGGACGGCTTGAGGTCGGCCAGGACCGGGACCCGCTTGCCGATGCGCGTGAAGTCGTCGATCGAAAGCTTGACGCCGGCGCTGTGGGCGATCGCCAGGAGGTGGAGGACGGCGTTCGTCGATCCGCCGAGCGCGATCACGACCGTGATCGCGTTCTCAAAGGCCCTCTTGCTGAGGATGTCCCTAGGCCTTATCCCGGCCTTGAGGAGGGCGAGCGCCGCCTCGCCTGCTCGCCGGCAGTCGTCGCGCTTCTCCTCGCCGACGGCGAGCTGCGTCGAGCTGTTCGGCAGGCTCATCCCGAGCGCCTCGATCGCGCAGGCCATCGTGTTGGCCGTGTACATCCCGCCGCAGGAGCCCGGCCCGGGGATCGAGCACGCCTCGACGGCGTGCAGGCCCGCGTCGTCAAGCTTGCCCGCCGAATGCTGGCCCACGGCCTCGAAGACGGAGACGATGTCGCATTCCTTCTTCGTTCCCGGGTGGATGCCCGGCAGGATCGTCCCGCCGTAGACGAAGACGGAGGGCCTGTTGAGGCGCGCGAGCGCCATCAGGCAACCGGGCATGTTCTTGTCGCAGCCGCCGATGGCGACCACGGCGTCGAACCCCTCGGCGCCCGCGACCGTCTCGATCGAGTCCGCGATGACCTCGCGCGACACGAGCGAGTAGCGCATGCCCGGCGTCCCCATGCTGATCCCGTCCGAGACGGTGATGGTCCCGAAGATGATCGCCTTGCCGCCGGCCCCGTCGGCGCCCGCGGCCGCGTCGCGCGCCAGCTGGTCGATGTGCATGTTGCACGGAGTCACCATGCTCCAGGTCGAGGCGATGCCGACGATCGGCTTGGAGAAGTCCTTGTCGGTGAATCCGACCGCGCGGAGCATGGAGCGGTTAGGCGAGCGGTCGGGTCCGTCGACCACGATTGAGGAATGCTTGCGGGGCGAGTCTTTGGAGGCGCTCATGGGCGAACCCGAAGACCACCAGAGCGCCGCGGCCCGGGCAAGCGGTGTTTTCATGGTTGCATGGCCCCTCACCGAGGCGATTCACTCCTCCACGATCCCCAGCATGGCGTTCAACCTGAAAAAAGTCCTCAAGGCGCTCCTCTTTTCCTCGAGCCAGCCGCTTTCCATTAAGGACATCCAGGCGGCATTCGAGCGGTTCCACCGGCAGCCCCCGGCGCCGGTCGCGCCCGAGGGGTCCGCGGCCGCCGCGGCCCCGGCGGAGGCCTCGGACGCGCCGGCCGAGCCGCCCGACTCGCCCGACCTTTACCTGGACGTGCCGGCGCTTGTGACGGCCGCGCAGATCCGCGAGGCGATGGACGAGATCGCTTCCGAGCTCGCGGCGGCGGACGACGGGCTGGCGCTCGTCGACGGGGCCTCCGGCTACCGCCTGGCCACCCACCCGCGCTTCGCACGCTGGATCCGCATCCTTAGGGAGGAACCGCCCCCGGTGAAGCTGAGCCAGTCGTCAATCGAGACCCTGGCGGTGGTGGCGTACCGCCAGCCCGTGACCCGCTCGGAGATCGAGTCGGTGCGGGGGGTGTCCGCGGACGCGGGCCTCGCGAAGCTCCTCGAGCGCGAGCTGATCGTCGTCGTCGGGCGGGCCGAGCTTCCCGGGCGCCCGATCCAGTACGGCACGACCGAGCGCTTTCTCGAGTTCGTCGGGGTCAAGTCGCTCGACGAACTGCCCGCCTCCGACGTGCTGTCCTCGCGCCAGATCGACGAGTGGCTGAGGGGGGGCCAGGCCGGGCACACCCCGAACGACGCTGACATGGGACTGGACGAGCTCGCCCTTGGGGCACCGTCCGAGACGCCGGCGCCTGCGCCCGAAACCGCGGCCCCCTGATGGACCTGGCCCCGATCCGCAAGAAGATCGACAAACTCGACGACCGGCTTGTCGAGCTGGTCAACCGGCGCCTGGCGCTGGCCGCCGAGATCGGCAAGATCAAGCGCAAGGCGGGAGGGGAGATCTTCGTGCCGGAGCGGGAGGACGCCGTGCTGCGGAAGGTCTGCTCGGAGAACGAGGGGCCGATCAAGGACGAGGCCCTCCGGGCGATCTACCGCGAGATCATGTCCGCGGCGATCGCCCTGGAGAAGCCGCTCCTGGTCGCCTACCTCGGGCCGGAGGCGAGCAACACCCACTGCGCCGCCATGAAGAAGTTCGGCGCGAGCGTCGACTACCACGCGATGGCGACCATCGAGGACATCTTCACCGCGGTCGAGAAGGGGGAGGCGGACAACGCGGTGATTCCGATCGAGAACTCGACGGAGGGCAGCGTCCGGGAGGCGCTCGACAGCTTCGTGGAGAGCGACCTGAAGATCGTGGGCCAGATCTACATGGAGATCGCGCATGCGCTGATCACCCAGTCGCCCCTCGACAAGATCGAGAGGGTCTACTCGAAGGACCAGGCCCTCGCGCAGTGCCGGCACTGGCTGCAGCGCCACCTGGGCCATGCCCAGCTCGTGGAGGCCCCGAGCACGACCCGCGCGGTGCAGATAGCGAAGGAGGACCCCTTGGCGGCGGCGGTCGCCAGCGAGATCGCCGCGGCCCACCACGGGGTGCCGGTGCTCGTGCGCAACATTCAGGACAAGGCCGACAACACGACCCGCTTCTTTGTGCTCGGGCGCAAGCCCGCCGGGACGGTCGGCGGGGGCAAGGACATGACGAGCTTCCTGATCTCGCTCGGCGACGAGGCGTCCTCGCATTCGGGCTCGCTGCTGAAGATGCTGATGCCGTTCGGCAAGCGGGGGATCAACCTCTCGAAGATCGAGTCGCGGCCGAGCAAGAAGCGCCCGTGGGACTACTACTTCTTCATCGACGTGACCGGCCACTACGAGGATCCGCCGATGAAGCAGGCCCTGGGTGAGCTCAAGAAGTTCTGCCCGCTCGTGAAGTGGCTGGGGAGCTACCCGGCCGCCAACTGAGAGAGCCGCCCGTTCAGCGGCCGCGCGTGGCCCTTGCGTAAAGGTAGACGGCGGCGACGGCCAGGATGAGGAGCGCCATGGCGCCCGCGAAATAAAGGACGCAGCCAAGCTTCGTCTGCTTGGCGATCGATGCCGGGGCCTGCCGGAACTCCTCAAGGATAGCCTCGGCGCCTTTCGGTTCTTCAAAGGGGGCCGCTGGCTGCGCGGGCTGGCCCTGGCCGGGCGCGGGAGCCCGCGCGGCACCCTCGGCCGCCGAGATCTCGGACTCCAGCCACGCGAGCTGCTGCCTCGCGAGGTCGCGCTGGCGCCTCAGTTCGTTCAGGCGATCGGACACGTGCGCCCGCCCGGCTATCCTCAGCCTGCGGTGACGACGGACACCTTGCGGTGCACCTTGTCGAACTTAACGACGCCGTCCTTCAGGGCGAAGAGCGTCCAGTCGCGGCCGACCCCGACATTCTTGCCGGGATGGTGCTTTGTCCCCCGCTGGCGAACGATGATGCCTCCCGCAAGGATCTTCTCGCCACCGAACATCTTGATGCCAAGACGCTTGGAGTGGCTCTCGCGGCCGTTAACGGATGTCCCCTGACCCTTCTTGTGCGCCATGACGTGGTTCTCCTCAGATTTTGATGGTCTCGATCTTGATGACGGAAAGCTCCTGGCGGTGGCCCTGCTTGCGCTCGTATCCCTTGCGCTTCTTCTTCTTGAATACGACCACCTTATCGCCCCGCTTGTTCTCCAGGATCTTCGCGGAAACCGAGGCACCCGGAAGGGTGGGCCTGCCCACCTTGAAATCAGCGCCCTCACCGGCCGTCAGCACGTCCCTAATCTCGACGATTGCGCCGGCTTCGGTGTTCGGAAAGCGGTTCACGATGAGGATATCCCCCTCCGTTATGGTGAACTGCTGTCCCTGGGTCTTGATGGTGGCTTTCATGAAATAAAACCGCTGACTAAGCGGTTTGGGGAGAGTCAAAGCAAGGCTATTTTGGCGGGTGGTATTCGATTAGCGACGCGGTGCCGGTTCCAAACCTGAAACCGACCTGGAAGCGCACCGGCAGGTGTCGGTCGTCGTCGGTCTCGATCCACACCTGCACCGTGGAGCCCCGCTTAAACATACCTATCGGGGGGGTCTTCTCCATGCGCGGAACGAGCGCCATCGTGTTGAAGAAGCCGAGCGCGGTGAGGACGACCTCGGGTTCGTCCTGCGCGATGATCGTGAGGGGATAGAACTGGTCCTGGAAGAAGACGAGCGCGTCGCGCTTCTGCCCCGGGGTGATGTTCCAGAAGCGGGTCTTGATGAGGGCCAGGATGAGGTCGGACGGGTTGCCCTCGGGTATCGGGATCGCGTGCGACTTCTCGGGATGGATCTCGTCCGTGTAGAGAGCGACCTTCCTCGCGTAGTTGAACGTCATCGAGTTCTTCACCACCTTGTTGCGGTAGGTGCTCCACTCGCTCGACGAGAGCAGCCGGCCGCTCGCGGCCTGGTAGACCGATTCACCCCTCCCGTCGAACGGGAAGAGCCCGCGCGCGAGCCCCGACGTCCAGGTCGTGGTCGTCACGCGCATGACGGCGTCGGTGCCGGCGCCGATCCTGTCGGCCGAGATCTTGATCCTGCCCACGAACGGAATGAGCCCCCAGCGCACGCTGTAGGTGAGGCTCTCGCCATCGCGAAGCCCGATGTGCGGGTCGATCGTATCAGCCGCGGGGGCCGGCGCGGCCGCGAGCGCGCCGGCAAGCGCCAGCGCGGCCCGGCGCAGAAAGCGGCCGATTGCGTTTGCGCCGGGGCGCTTTTGGATACGTTTGACGGTTGCGATCATGGAGGCTGCTACACACATCCACATCAAAGGAGCGCGCGAGCACAATCTTAAGAACCTCGACCTGAGGATCCCCCGGGGGAAATTTGTGGTGCTGACGGGCCCCAGCGGCTCCGGGAAATCCTCGCTCGCCTTCGACACCCTGTACGCGGAGGGCTACCGCAAGTACATGGAGAGCCTCTCGACCCAGGCCCGCCAGGTGCTCGACCAGCTCAAGCGCCCCGATGTCGACTTCATCCACGGGCTCTCGCCCGTCCTCGCGATCGAGCAACGCACCGGCGGGGCGTCCCCGCGCACCACGATCGCCACCGTCACCGAGGTGGCGGACTACTCGCGCCTGCTGTGGGCCCTCGCCGGGGAGCAGCGCTGCCCGAAGGACGGGGGACGGGTCGTCCGCAGGTCGCTCGACGACAACGTGGGCCGCATCCTCTGCGAGTGCGCCGGCGAGCGGGTCATGATCCTCGCGCCGGTCCTGCGCGCCAAGCCGAGCGTCCTGCGCGACGAGCTGCCGCGGCTGCGCCAGCGGGGATTCCAACGGGTGAGGCTCGGGGGAGCGGTCCGGGAGCTCGACGAGGCGAACCTGGTGCCGACGGGCGCGTCGGAAGTCGCCGTGGAGGTGGTCATCGACCGGCTGGTGGCGGTGCCCGAGCAGCGCAGCCGGATCGCCGACTCGCTCGAGCTCGCGTTCCGGGAGGGCAGCGACCGCGCGTTCGTGCTCGCGCAGAAGACCGCCGAGGCCCCGTGGAGGGAGATCGCGCTAAGCCAGCACCTCGCCTGCGAGGTGTGCGGGGACGTCTTCGAGCGCCTGACGCCGAGGCACTTCTCCTTCAACCACCCGGAGGGGGCGTGCCCCGAGTGCGGCGGCCTAGGGCGCAGGCTGCGGCCCGTCGCCGAGCTCGTCATCCCGGATCCCGAGAAGTCCGTGCGCGGGGGAGCTATCAAGCCGTGGCGGATCGGCGGGAAAAACCTGATCATCAAGCACAACGCGACCCTAAAGCAGCTGGCCGAGCAGCTCCCGTTCGACCCCGACGTAGCCTGGAAGGAGCTGCCCGACGAGACGCGATCGGCGCTCCTAGGCGGCACGGGTGAGCGCCTCTTCGCCTTCAAGCTGCGGCGGATGCGGGAGGCGAAGGCGATGCCCTTCGCGGGGATCCTCGCGGACATCGAGCACAGCTTCAGGAACACCGAGAGCGAGGGCTTCCAGGCCCGCCTGTCGACCTTCATGGTGGCGGGCCCGTGCCCGGCGTGCGGCGGGGCGCGGCTCAACAAGCGAAGCGCCGCCGTCCGGATAGGCCCGCCCGGGGCCGAGCTCGGTTTCGCGGGCTTCATGGCGATGGACATCGCCGCCGCGCACGAATTCTCGAGGGGCTTGGTGGCGGCGCTGGACTCGAGCGAGGCGCTCCGGGAGGTCGTCATCGGGATCGAGCAGCGGCTCTCGTTCCTATTGAACACGGGCCTCGGCTACCTAAACCTAGACCGCGACTACGCGACGCTCTCCGGGGGCGAGGCCCAGCGGGTGCGCCTCGCCACGCAGCTCGGCATGGGGCTGATCGGGGTCATCTACGTTCTGGACGAGCCGAGCATCGGCCTGCACCCCGTGGACAACGAGAGGCTCCTCTCGCAGCTGCGCGGGCTCAGGGACCGCGGCAACACGGTCCTCGTGGTCGAGCACGACGAGGAGACCATGCGCGCCGCCGACGAGATCATCGAACTGGGGCCCGAGGCCGGTGTGGAGGGGGGCCGGCTGCTCTTCCAGGGCACGCCGCAGGCGTGCGCGGCGCAGCCCGCCCGGGTCTCCCAGACCGGGCCCTTCCTCGCCCGCAAGATGTCCGTGCACAAGGACGCTGCGGCCAAGGCCCCGGACGGCGCGTGGCTCACCGTGCGCGGCGCGGCCGAGCACAACCTGCGGGGCATCGACGCGCGGTTCCCGCTGGGGCTGCTCACCTGCGTGACGGGAGTCTCGGGCTCGGGCAAGAGCACGCTCGTCAATGACATCCTCGCCGCGGCCGCGGCGCGAAGGCTCAACGGGGCGAAGTCGATCCCGGGCAGGCACCGCAGCATCGAGAACCTCGATTTCTTCGACAAGCTGGTCCAGGTGGACCAGGACCCGATCGGGAGAAGCCCCCGGTCGAACCCGGCGACCTTTGTCGGGCTGCTCGACCTTCTGCGCGACCTGTTCGCGCAGGTCCCGCTCGCCCGCGTCCGGGGCTACAAGGCGAGCCGGTTCTCGTTCAACGTGCGCGGCGGCCGCTGCGAGCGCTGCCAGGGCGACGGCGTGATCAAACTCGACATGCAGTTCATGGCGGACGCGTACGCGCCGTGCACAAGCTGCGGCGGCCGCAGGTTCAACCGCGAGACCCTCGAGGTCCTCTTCCACGGGAAGTCGATCGCGGATGTCCTCAACCTGACCGTGCGCGAGGCGATCCAGCTCTTCCGCAACATCCCGCGCGTGATCGACAAGCTGCAGACGCTCGACGCGGTCGGGCTCGGGTACCTCGCGCTGGGGCAGTCCGCGGTGACGCTCTCCGGAGGGGAGGCCCAGCGGCTCAAGCTCTCGCTCGAATTGAGCAAGCGACAGCAAGGGCACACGCTCTACATCCTGGACGAACCCACGACGGGGCTCCACTGGATCGACATCCAGAAGCTGATGGACCTGCTCTTCAAGCTGAGGGACTCGGGCAACACGGTCCTCGTGATCGAGCACAACCTCGAGGTCATCAACCTGGCGGACTGGATCATCGACCTCGGACCGGGCGGGGGCCGCAGCGGCGGCGAACTCGTCTTCGCTGGCGCGCGCGCTGACATTGAGGCATGCGAAGGCTCGGCGACGGGAGCCGCCCTGCGGCGCTGGCGCGTCCGCAAGCCTCCCGGGGCTACTTCTTGACGAGGCCCAGGCCGACCGCCCCGCCGACCGCGAGCACGGCGCCCGCGATGTAGTACGTCATGTGGGTCGGCATGTGGTCCCCGCCGTCAAGCTTCTGGCCGATCCTAGCGAAGGTGTCGGCGGCCTTTCCTTCGAGCGACTGCTGCCGCTGGTAGCCCAGGTAGACGAGCCACAATCCAGCGATCAGGACCATGAAGGAGAGGGTCGGGCGCATTTTGGGAAGCTTGGTTTCGCGGCCAGCGTTGGCAAGGCAGCGGTTCCCGCGGGCCGGATATCGTATTGAGGAATCGCGCCCGATGGATATCGGTATGTGGGTGCGGGGCACACGGTCGGCCGACCCCGCGGGCCCAGAACACCCCACCCACCATGAAGTCACGCCTCCCGTGCAGCATCCTCGCCCTACTGCTTCCCTTTGTCGCCGCCGCCCAGCAGCCGCAGGTGATCCCCCTCTGGCCCAATGGCGCGCCGGGCTTTGAAAACCGCAGGGACCTGCCGTAGGAGGCGAAGGACTACTGGGTGAGGAGCGTCAACAACCCCTCGATCACGGTCTTTGCGCCCCCGCGGGAAAAGGCCAACGGCTGCGCGGTATTGGTGGTCCCGGGAGGGGGATTCCGGGAGCTGGTGTTCAACGCCGAGGGGAGGCAGGCGGCCGAGTTCCTGAACGGCCTTGGAGTCACGGCCTTCGCCCTGAAGTACCGTCTGCCGAACCAGGAGGGCTCACCGTACACCCTGGCCAATGTCCGGGAGGACGCCTACCGCGCGCTCCGGCTTATACGCCACCGAGCAGGCGAGTTCCACGTCGACCCGCACCGCATCGGTATCCTGGGGTTCTCAGCGGGTGGGGTGGTGGTGACGATGGTCGCGTTCGACAAGGGCGACGGCGACCCCAAGGCTGCCGATCCCGTCGACCGGACAAACGGCCGCCCGGATTTCGAGATGATGGTCTACCCCGGAAAGGACCTCATCCCGGACGTTGTCCCGGCCGACACGCGGCCGGCCTTCCTCATCGCGGCGAACGATGACGAGTACGGCTGCGATGCGGCGGCGCTTGCGCTTCTCGAGAAGTTCAGGGACGCCAAGGTGTCGGTCGAGGCCCACTTCATCGCCCAGGGCAAGCACGCATTTAACATGGGCGACCGCTCGACGTTCAAGGCGGTCAACCACTGGCCCGACCGGATGGCCGACTGGCTAAGCGACCGGGGATTCCTTAAGAAAACGGAACCGGCGCCGTAGGGGAATCCTCCTGCAGGAGGATTCGTCGGGGGTTCAAGAAAAGAGGCGAAGTGCCGCGACAAGCGTCCGGTGCAAGTGCCGCTTTCGCTCTGCCGAAACATGGCCCACAACCCCTGAAATCGCAGCCTTCTTGACCACCGGGAAAAGGAGGCAATCGAAGACCGTGAGATGATCTAGGCCGTCTGCTTCATCGAGGAGGACCTCGCCCGGGCGGATTTCCTGCGCAGGCCTTCGCGTGGAGCCATAGATGACGTTTATTCGGTCGACCCGAGGCGACGAAACAACCTCAACAGGGGATAGGACAATGGCTGGGTGCTCGTCCCTGTCGTTGGCATTGATCCGTACCTTTACGATGTCCCATTGGCGCAGCGGATTCATCGTTCGAGGGGCTTGGGGTCGATCGGAAGGGAATTGAGGTATTCGGCGCGTTCTTCGCTAACCGCAAAATGGCCTTCGGGGTAATGCGGTATTGGCTCGGGAATAGTAGCCTCGACCAGCTGCAGCATCCGCTGGCCTCGTCGAATAAATATCGGGTGTTTATGCAATGCCAGATCGGCCAGTGGGCCAAGTCGGGCCTTGGCCTCGGTAACGGAATAAGTCTTCATTACAGTCCGAGTGGAGTCCGAGAAACGGTCTTTGTCAAACATGCCTTGTTTAATAGGGGTAAGGGTGTTTGAGGTGTGGGTGAGTGCACACACTGCCCTGTCCACCAAGCATAGCGGCTGGAAAGGCAGGTCCAATCCCGACGCCGCCGTAAGCAGTGCATCTCTTGACAAAGACGCCGAGAGACGAGTGTCCAGGTACCAGCGCTACGGAGAATCCAGATTCACTGCAAAAGGCTCACCCACTTGTAGGGATGGTGGTCCAGGAGCGTGGAATTCCAGCCCTTCACCGAGGGCCGCAGCAGGAAGACGTGCATGTAATGGTAAATGGGGATGACGGGGGCCTCGGTGAGGAGGAGGTGCTCGGCCTTTGCATAAAGGGCGTAACGCGCCGCCGGGTCCGTCGTCCGGTCGGCCGCAAACAGGAGGCTGTCATAGTCGGGGTTTGACCAGCCGGTAAAGTTGTTGCTGCTGTCGCCGCGCCACATCTCGAGGAACGCAGAGGGGTCCGCGTAGTCAGCGATCTCGGCGGACCGCAGGAGGTCGTAGCTGCCGGTGCTGCGGGCCTCCTCGGTGCTCTTGAAGTCCTCGTTCACGAGACGAACCTGGACCCCGAGGTCGCGGCGCCACATCTCCTGGAGCGCCTCGGCGACCGTGCGGTGGCTCTCCGAGGTGTTGTAGAGGAGGTCGAACACGGGAAGGCCCGCGCCGCCCGGGTGGCCGCACTGCGCAAGGAGCCGCCGGGCCTCCTCGAGCTGGCGCTGCTGGACGGCCTCGGGAGCGTAGCCCTCGAGCCCCGGGGGCGTGAACGAGTACGCCGGCTTCTGGCCACCCCTCAGGATCCTCTCGACGATAGCCGAGCGGTCGACCGCAAGCGCGAGGGCCAGCCTGACGCGGGCGTCATTGAGGACGGGCCGGCGGACGTTGACCCGCAGGAAGAAGGTGCCAAGGAGAGGATCGGCCCGCAGGAGCTCGGGCGACTCCTTCGCGTAGGTGTCGATCTTGCCGGGCGGAAGGGTCTCCGTCACGTGAAGCTGCCCCGCGCGGAACGCCCGCTCCTCGGCGTCGATCGAGTCGAACGCGTGAAAGTGGATCTCGCGAAGCGTGACGCGGGCCGCATCCCAGTAGGTCGGCGATTTGGCGACCACGATCTCCTGGCCCCGGTGCCAGGAGGCGAGGGTGAACGGGCCGTTGCCGACCCACTTCCCCGGCTCCGCCCACGGGTTGCCCCGCGAGGCGACGCCGCCGTACTTCGCGACCGTGGAGACGGGGACGGGCATCCAGGCGGGGCCGCTCAGGAGCGACAGGAACCACGGCGCCGGGTGCTCGAGCGAGACGGTCAGCGTGCGGGCGTCCTTGGCCCGCAGGCCGACCTGAGCGAAGGCCGCGTCGCCCTTGTTGAACGCCTCGGCGCCCTGGATCAGGTAGAGCTGGCTCGCCTTCGCGGCCCCGAGCGAGGGCGTGAGGATCCGGCGCCACGACGCGATGAAATCCTGCGCCGTAACGGGCTCGCCGTTGGACCACCGGGCGTCCTGCCGCAGATGGAAGGTGTAGGTGAGGCCGTCGGGGGAGACCTCCCAGCGCTCAGCGACCCCCGGCACCGGGTGCAGGTCGACGGGGTCCTCGCCGACGAGGCCCTCGAGGAGCGCCGACAGGACGGTGTAATAGGAGGTCTCCGTCGCCATGTGGGGGTCCAGGTCCGCGAGATCGGGACCCATCCCGCGGTGGAGCACCTGGGCCCTGTCGCCCGTGGCGACGTTCGTTCCTCGGGAGCAGCCGGCGAGCGCGACAGCGGCCGCCAGCGCGGCCCCGAGCGCGGCGGTCCCCAGCTTCATAATTTCTCGATGAGCGCCACCGCGTGGGCCGCTATCGCCAGGCCCCGCCCCAGATCGCCGATGCCCTCGTTCGTCGTCGCCTTGATGCCGACGGAGTTCGTGGGGATACCGGTCGAGGAGGAGAGCGTGGTCTTCATGTCGGCGATACGCGCCGAAATCCGTGGCCTCTCGGCGATCACGGTCGCGTCCAGGTTCACCGGCTTCCAGCCGTTCTCACGGAGCACCTGCACCACGCGCTTGAGAAGGATCTGCGAATCGACGCCTTGCCAGGTCGGGTCCGTGTCGGGGAAGAAGTTTCCTATGTCCGGGAGGCCCGCCGCGCCAAGGAAGGCGTCGCAGATGGCGTGGGTGACGCAGTCCGCGTCGCTGTGGCCGTCCAGGCCGAAATCCGAATCAAAACGGATGCCCCCGAGGACCAAGGGCCTGCCGGCTACGGTGCGGTGGATATCGTAACCATGACCGACTCGATAGGACATGGCACGATCCTATTCATTCACAGGGAGGGAGCCAACAGGAATTCAAGGCAGGCAAGGTCGCCGGGCGAGGTGAGCTTCTGGTTGGGATGCTCGTTCTCGAGAAGCGCCACCGGATGGCCGAGAAGCTCCACCGCGGCGGCGTCGTCGGTGACCTTGACCCCGAGTCTGGCGACCCGGGCGTAGGCGCGCGTGATCAGGTCCTTCGAGAAGACCTGCGGGGTCTCCATCGCCCAGAGCCGCGAGCGGTCGACGGTGCGCAGGCGCCCGCTGCCGCGGTGCTCCTTGAGGGTGTCGGTGACCCGGTGCGCAAGCACGACCGCATCCTCGCGCCTGACGATCTTGTTGAGCGCGACAAGCTGCTCGGGAAGGATGAGCGGGCGGGCGCAGTCGTGGATGAAGACGTAGTCGATGTCCCCGGGGAGCGCGGCGAGCGCCGCGGCCACGGAATCCTGGCGCTCCCGCCCCCCGCGCACCAATAGGGACGGCGTCGGCGCAAACGCCGACAGGGCCGTCATCTGGGAGCGGTCCCGGTACACCACGACGTAGAAGTCGGCCACGCCGCTGGCTGCGAAGGCGGCCGCGGAATGGGCGAAGACGGGCCTTCCGGCGAGCGGGGCGAGCACCTTGTCGGGCACGGCGCCCGCCATGCGCTTGCCGGCTCCGGCCGCTAGAAGAATGACTGCTGTTCGCGACATAAGCTTCTAATATGTTGTCTAGGGAATGATTATCCTACGCCTTTCCGGGCCGAGTGCGACACGGAAAATCATGGCGCGCCGGGTTTTTTTGGCAAGGATCCCGGGTGCCCTGAGCTCCCACAACCTACAGGCACCTGCCAAGATAAACCTCTTCCTTGCGGTGACCGGCCGCAGGCCGGACGGCTTCCACGACCTCGTGTCGGTGGCGGCGCCGCTAGTCTGGGGTGACGCGCTCGCTGTGGAGCCGGGCGGGACATCCTTCTCGGTAGAATGCGACAACTTGGGCGTCCCAACCGACGGAACGAACCTCGTGGTCCGTGCGGCGGAGGCCTTTCGGGTGGCGACAGGGTGGAGCGGGGGGGCCCGCTTCTCGATAAAGAAGCGGATCCCATCCGGGGCGGGTCTCGGGGGGGGAAGCAGCGACGCCGTGGCGGCGCTCGAGGCCCTGAACGAAATCGCGGGCCGCCCCCTGGACGCCGCCGGCTTGGCGCGGGTCGCCTCTACCATCGGCTCGGACTGCGCGCTCTTCCTCGCCAAGGGCCCCGTCGTCATGCGCGGAAGGGGCGAGCGCATCGAGGCGCTTCCCAGGGAACCGTACGGCCGCATCCGGGGGATGAAGGTCCTCGTCTTCAAGCCGGGCTTCGAAGTCCCGACGCCCTGGGCCTACGCGAGGCTGGCGGCCGGCGCGCCGCGCGGTTACGTCGCGCCGGAGCGCGCCGAGTCGATGCTCCAGTCATGGATCCAGGCGGCGGGGGCGCCCCCCTGGGACCTTTACTTCAATTCCTTCGAGCGACCCGTGTTCGCCAAGTTTGGCGCCCTTCCGATCGTCCTCGACCGGCTCAGGGACCGGTTTGGAATCGAGGCGAGGATGACCGGCAGCGGCAGCGCGTGCTTTGCGCTTCTCAATGAGAACACCGACGCCGTCCCGGTCACGGCCGCCCTGCGCGAGGCCTGGGGGGCGTCCACATTTGTGGTGGAGACCCGGGTCGCCTGACCGCTCCTCGGCGCCCGTCACCGCGCAAGAATGCGCGGTAAATCGCATTGACCGATTCCCCTCCGAGGCACGTTATCGCTCCAAGCCTACGGAACCCCTTCCAGACGGCGACTTTGCCATGGCGACGGACTCGAGCCCCAAGCAGGAAATCGTGGTGCAAGGCATCTCCGCCTCGCAGGGCATCGCCTATGGCCAGATCTTCGTGTACCTGCAGAGCGAGGTGGAGATCCCCTCCTACCAGGTCGACCCCGACAAGCGCATCGACGAGATCGCGAGGTTCGACAAGGCGCTGCTCGTGACCCGCCAGCAGATCTCGAAGATCCAGAACGAGGTGGAGAAGAACCTGGGCAAGAACGAGGCGCTCATCTTCGACGCCCATCTGCTGGTCCTCGAGGACCAGGCCCTGATCTCCGAGACGATCCGCGAGTTCGAGACCACGGGCCGCAACATCGAGACGTGCTTCAACAACGTGTCGCGCAAGTACATCGCGGCCTTCGCCGAGATCGACGACGAGTACCTGCGCGAGAGGGCCGGCGACATCCGCGACGTTGCGCAGCGGGTGCTGCAGAACCTGCTCGGCCAGGCCGAGACCAGCATCAGCCGGCTCGTCGAGCGGCGCATCGTCGTCGCCAACGACCTCTCCCCTTCGGATTCCGCCGGCATCGACCGGGGATCCGGCCTGGCGATCGTCACCGATTCCGGCAGCAGGACGAGCCACGCCGTCATCGTGGCTCGCTCGATGCAGATCCCGGCGGTGGTCGGCGTGCGCGACCTGACCAAGCGGGTGAGGACCGGGGACTGGGCGCTCGTGGACGGCTACGACGGGGTCGTCATCCTCAACCCCTCCGAGCAGACGCTCTTCCGCTACGGGAAGATCCAGTCCCAGAAGAAGTCGTACGAGAGCCGCCTCCTCGCGGCAAACCGCCAGAAGGCCGTCACGCTCGACGGCGTGAGCGTGACGCTCATGGCCAACATCGAGAAGGTCGAGGAGATCGAGCAGGTGAAGCAGTTCTTCGCGGAGGGCGTCGGGCTCTTCCGCACGGAGTACCTGTTCCTGAACGCCTCCCGGATTCCGACCGAGCAGGAGCAGTTCCTGGCGTACAAGGCCGTCGTCGAAGGGGTGGCCCCGTACCCAGTCATCATCCGCACGCTCGATCTGGGCGGCGACAAGCCGATGACGTCGGACCCGGATCTTTTTCCAAAGGAGGACAACCCCTTCATGGGCTACCGGGCGATCCGTTTCTGCCTGGACAACCAGCAGCTGTTCAAGGACCAGCTCAGGGCCGTGTTGCTCGCGAGCCACTTCGGCAAGGCGAGGCTCATGTACCCCATGATCAGCGGCGCCGAAGAGATGGCCCGGGCGAACCAGATGCTCGACGAGTGCAAGCAGGAGCTGCGCGCGCGCGGGCAGCCCTTCGACGAGACGCTGGAGGTCGGGGCGATGATCGAGATCCCGAGCGCGGCCGCGACGGTCGACCTGCTCGAGAAGCAGGCCGACTTCTTCAGCGTCGGCACGAACGACCTGATCCAGTACATGCTGGCGATCGACCGGGGCAATGACCGGATCGCGCACCTTTACGAGCCGGCTCACCCCGCGGTCGTGCGCACGATCCGGCGCATTGTCGAGGACGCGCACCGCCTGGCCGTGCCGGTGAGCGTCTGCGGCGAGATGGCCGGAGATCCCATCTATGCGCCGCTCCTCCTCGGCCTCGGCGTCGACTCCCTCAGCATGGCGCCGCCCTCCATCCCGGCGGTCAAGTTCCTGGTGCGGGCGATGACGATGGCGGACGCCCGGGCCCTGGCGGCTGACGTCCTTGCGATGACCTCTCCCAAGGAGATCTACGCCGCGTGCCAGGGGTTCGCCCAGAAGCGGGTGCCGCTCGACTAGGGGGCGCGCCCTAGGGCTTGGTGCCGGTCGCCAGGAGCGTCTCGAAGTGGGGCTCCACGGCCTCCTTCGCGACGGGAGTCACCTCGATCTTCGTGAACTTGGCCTTCTTCAGGAACTGCTCGAGCGCGGTCTCCTTGAATCCGAGCCAGAGGTCCGCATAGAGCTCGCGCGCCTTCTCGAAGTCGTGCTCCGCCAGCTCGAGGATGAGCAGCTGGCCACCCGGCCGCAGGATCCGGAACGCCTCGTCCACGGCCTTCTGGGGGTGCCTCGCGTGGTGGAGGGCCTGGCTCAGGATCGCCAGGTCGACCGATCCGTCGGCGAGCGGCACCTGCTCGATGTCGCCGAGCTTGTAGGTCAGGTTGGTGAGGTCGTTCTTTCGTGCGAGCTCGGTGCCCACCTCGACCATCCGGGGGGAATTGTCGATGCACCAGACCTGCTTTGCGTTGCGCGCCAGGAGCTGCGAGATCAGGCCCTCGCCGGCACCCAGGTCCGCGACGACCACCGGGGGCACGAGCCTGAGCGCCAGCCGGCCGATGGCCTCCCAGGAGCGGCCGGGGCAGTGGTTGCGGCCCAGGCGCCCGGCGATCATGTTGAAGTACTGCTCCGAAACCCGCCGGCGCTTGACGAGGACCCGCTCCAGGTGCCGGCCGTCCTCCTCGATCACCTCGAGGCCGGAGACGCTGCTCACGGCGGCCCGCAGGAGCGCATGCTGCTCGGGCGGAAGGTTGGGGCGCAGCGAGTAGAAGGCCTTCTTTCCGTCGCGCCGGTCGGCCACGAGGCTCGCCTGGCGCAGGAGCGCCAGCTGCGAGGAGATCCGCGACTGTCCCATCCCGAGGATCTCCTGGAGCTCGGCGACCGACAGCTCCTCCTGCATCACGAGCGCGATCAGGCGCAACCGCGTGGGGTCCGAGAGAATCTTGAGGATGTCCCAGGAAGTGTTCACGGCGCTGGACAAGGGTGCGGGTTTTGCGCGCCAAGGCAACGCCGTAACCCCGCCGCCCCCTTGGCCGCTAGACGTAACGCGCGATGCTGACGATCGAGTAGGTGTCCTCGGCGGCGCCCATCTTCACCTTCACGGAGTCGCCCGCCTTCTTGCCCATGAGGGCGATGCCGAGCGGCGTCTTGTAGGAGAGGACATGGCGCTCGGGGTCGCCGTCCCAGACGCCGAGGATGGTGTAGCGGACGACGGCGCCGTCCTTGAGGCGCACCTCGACGACGCTGCCGACGCTCACCTGGTCAACCGTGGCGTCCTTGAAGTCCGTGATGCGGGCCCGGGCGAGCTCGCGCTCGAGCTGCCCCTTCTGCGACATCAGGACCTGCTGGTCCTGCTTCGCCATCTTGTACTCGGCGTTTTCGCGCAGGTCGCCGTGCTCGCGGGCCGCGGCGATCGCCTTGGAGTTCTCGGGAATCCGCTTCGAGACGATCAGCTCGTACTCCTCGCGTTTGCGCTCGAAGCTCTCGCGGGAGACCAGCAGCTGCTCCTCCTTGGCCTCGGCGTCGGACGCCACGAGCGACTGGATGTTCGGGAAGATCTTGATGAAGCGCGCAAGCAGGGACTTCTTGGTCAGCTCCTCGAAGCCCTGGTTCAGGAGGAGCGTGTTCGCCAGGTCGCGCGCCGTCTCGGGGTCGGCGGTGGACAGCAGGTCAGCAATCAGCTCGGTGTCGTCGCTCAAGATGTCGCCGAGCGGGATCCGCCGGGCGCTCGCTGCCTGGAGGGCCTCGTAATCAATCGCAAAGAAGATGGCGCTCAGCAGGCGGGGTGTGATCAGGTCGTTCAGCAGCTTGGCGAACTTCTTGGAGTGCCTGTTCTTGACAATCCAGAGCAGGACGGGCGCCCGGAGGTTCTGCTCGGTCTGCCAGCGCTTGAGGGTGGACGCCAGGTCCTCGGAGTAGCCGTTCTCCACGAGGAAGTTGATGCACTCCGTCGTGAACTTGCCCTGCGAGACCTTCAGGAGGTTGAACACGATGTCGCGGCACTCGATCGGGTGGGTCTCCTTGATCAGCTCGAGGTACTGGCTCTGGAACTGGACGGGGATCTTTTCGGAGATCGCCGCAAGGTCGCGCAGGTTGGCGACGAGGGACGCCTGCGACGGCTCGAACGTGGCGGGGTCGACGCCGGCCACCTTGGCGATCCGGTCGCGGACGGCGGCGCCGTAGAGGCGTTCGGCGGCGTCCAGCTGGTTGCTGTCCTTCACGGCGTCGGCGACGCCCTTGAGGACGTCGGACATGTTCGCCTGCACCGCCTTGTGGGCCGCCGCCGAGGCGTAGTCTTCTGCAAGCAAGATGCGTCGGCGGGCCGACCGGGTGGACGTGAACTGGTCGAAGATCTCGTCCTCGGCCGAGACGGGCGTCTCGCGCAGGACGTAGCACTCCGTTTTCTTCTCGGGAACCGAGACCCGCGGGTCCTTTGCCACGGCCCTCCGGGCGTCGGCCCACCATTTCTTGAATTTCTCCTCGCCGACCACCTGGGAGAGCGTGATCTCGAGGTCGATGGCGGTCGTCGCCTTGTTGGGGTAGGATTCGAGGGCCTCGACGATCAGCTGGGCCGGATTGTCCGCGATGAGCTCCAGGATCTTCTTGGGCTCGGTCTCCTTGCGCACCAGAAGATGGTTCTCCGGAAGGACTTCCATCGTGTTGATGCAGAACGCCGGGTCCATCGCGTGGGACTTCTTGCCCTTGAAGTCGATGACCAGCCGGTGGGTCGCGTCGTCGTAGCTCTTGATCTGGCCGAATCCCCAGCTCCGGTGGATCACGTAGGCTCCGGACTTCATGGACTCAAGTTTGGACTTGGAGGCCTTGAGAGAGGGGTTTTTGGCTAGGAGCGCGGAAACGGCTTCGGAATTCATAGTGACGCAAATGAACGCGTGAACCGGAGATTGAAAGGCATAGTGCCGAACCTTGTCAAACTGAGTCTCCAACGTGCGCAGGGAGGCCCCTGCGGCGAAAAGCCGGGACGCGCCCTAAGATGTTAACCCGCGGTCGCGGCGGACTGAACGAGCGCAAAGGGGCGCGGCCCGACCCCAGGGCGCTCAGCGGGGCGGCTTCGCACCCTTCCGAAGGACGACAATCGACTGCAGGCCCCGGCCAAAGAGCCAATCGGCCCAGGGCGGGTACAGTCCGATCCGCGTCTGGCGGGTGACGACCTCGAGGCCCGCCTTCCCGTAGCCCGTCGTCCACTGCTCCAGGCTCCAGTAGTTGTACGGGAGCGCGACGCCGAACCGGGCGTTGCCCACCCAGTCCATCAGGCGCAGCGTGGCCCCCGCCAGGAATCCGTTCCGGTCGTGGTCCTTGATGATCACGAACCTGCGGGCCACGCGCGCCGCCTCGTTTAGCAGCGCCTGGGGATCGCGGGTGTGGTGCAGCACGTCGACGAAGAGCACCACATCATGGGACTGGTCGGGGTACGGGATCCTCGTTCCGTCGAAACCGACGACCGGAATGGCGGTGCGCGGCCTGACGAGGACGTCAATCCCCGTGACCTTCAGGCCGGCCTTGGCGTCCCGGATGGCCGCGGCGATGCCTCCGTCGCCGGTGCCCACGTCGAGGACGGCCGAACCCTCGGGAATCAGCGAGGAGATGCGCTCGGCAAGGATGCGCCGCCGCCTGGGGATGATCCCCCGGGAATGGATGTCCGAGATCAGCATGGCGTGGCGCGTCTCGGCCTCGCGTTCGCGGAAGCCCTCACCGGGGGGCCTCCTTCGGCCGGCGAAGGCGCAGGCCGAGCACGCTCAGGAAGAGGCTGGAGAGGATAGTCTGGCAGCCGAAGAGGAAGGTGAAGGCCGCGGGAATCACCAGGCGCAGCACCCGCGCGGGGTCAAGCGGGCCGAAGGTCCGCGAGCTCCAGTAATAGACGGCGTAGAGCGTCCCCGCAGCGCTCGCCAGGAGGAGCGCAAAGCCCACCGCGAGGCCGAATTCCAGCGTAATGTGGCGGTAGAGCCTGTTGAGCGTCGGGTCCTCGGGCAGCAGGCCCTCGCTGATGGCCAGTATCTTCGTGAAGAGGCTGAAGGTCACGGCCTGGTAGCCGGCGGCCCCCAGGATCGCCGCGTAGAGCAGGGTATGGACGCCGAAGTGGACGGCTCCGACGGCGACGTCACCCCCGAGAAGGACCGCGGCCGCGGCCCCTCCCAGGGCCATGAGCAGGAGTCCAGGGACGAGGAACAGCCACCGCGGGCTGTACAGCAGCATGAAGCGCAGGTGGCGCCATCCGTCGCGCCAGGGACGCAGGTGCGGGCGGCGGGAGCGCCCGTCGGGCCCGAGCGTCGTGGGCACCTCGGCGATGCGCAGGTGCAACAGGGTCGCCTTGATCACCATCTCCGAGGCGAACTCCATCCCCGTGGTGCGAAGGTCCATCCGCCCGAAGGCCTCGCGGGAGAAGCCGCGCAGGCCGCAGTGGAAGTCGCGCGCGGGGCACTTGAAGAAGAGGCGGCCGATGGCGCTCAGGATCGGGTTGCCGATGTAGCGGTTCTTCCAGGGCATGGCGCCGGGCAGGATTCCCCCGAGGAAGCGGTTCCCCATGACCAGGTCGAATCCCTCGCGGAGCTTCTCGACGAAGGGGCCGAGCGCGGCAAGATCGTAGCTGTCGTCGCAATCCGCCATGATGACATAGCGGCCGCGGGCGCTGAGCGCGGCCGCATAGACGGCCGCGCCGTAGCCCCGCTCGGCGACCCTCACGACGCGCGCGCCGCTTCGCAGGGCAATCTCGGCGGAGCCGTCGGTCGAGCCGTTGTCGCCGATCACAATCTCGCCCGTGACGGCGTGCGCGGCCAGGAACCCGGCGGCCTTGCGAATGCACGTTTCGAGGGTCTCGGCCTCATTGAGGCAAGGCATCACGATCGACAGCTCGGTCTCGGGCGGCCCAGTCATCGGCATGCGCCCGGCACAGGGGCGGCTCCCGGGCGGGGGTTGGCGGCGGGCCCGCGCCGGAGGGCGCCGGGCGCAGCGGGGAATCGGCCCCGAACCTTTTTGCTGAGTCCGTAGTTCATAAGGCCTGATCGATTTTTGTGCCTCTTCAGTTCCAGGTCGAGCCAAAGCGACCCCCCCTGCGCGGATGCGGCAGGCCGGGCGCCCCGCTTAGGCGTTGCGCATTCATTTTCGGTGTGAAGCATGCGAGCGCCCCCGCGGAAGGGAAAGGCGGCGGGCGACGAAGCTTAGCGACCTTGAAATCCTCCTCCCCAACGAACCCGAACCGCCCGAACGGCGGAGCCCGGCCGGCGGCCCCCGCGGGCGCGTGGACGCACGCCGTGCGCCTGACCGCCCGCTGGCTTGACCTTCGGGAGCGCGTGGACCTCCTCATGGAGTCCCTTCCCGCCGCGATGGAGGGGACCGATCGGAGTCGCTGTCAGCACCTGGTCTTTGGCGTCGTGCGGCACTTCGGCCGCATCCAGTCGGTGCTCGGGCGGCTAGTCGCCCACCAGCCGCGGTTCATCACGCGGGCGGCCCTCTACGTGGCGGGCTTCGAGCTGATCGAGGCGGGGGCGGGCGCGGACGACGCGGGCCAGACGGCGAAGATCGTCCACCATGCGGTGGAGCGGACCAAGGGGCTTGCGAGCCCCGCCGAGGCCCGGCTCGTCAACGCGGTCGTGCGCAAGATGGCCGCGTGCCTGGCGCAGCAGCGGGCGCCCGGGCCGATCGCCGCGCCCGAGGTGCTCGCGGACTACTTCTCCCATCCCGAATGGCTCGTCAAGAGGTGGCTTGCGCAGTTCGGGGCCGGCCCCACGCGCAGGCTCCTCGAATGGAACCAGACGGCCGCGCCGCTCCACGCCCGATGGAGGGATCCCTCGCGCCCGGCGCCCGCTTGGCTCGTGCCCAGCGAATGGAAGGGCTACTACGTGGTGCCCTCGGGCCACTGGCACGAGATCGGACCCCTGCTCTCCGCCGGCTCGCTCTACCTTCAGGATCCGGGCACCCGCCTGGCGGTGGAGCTCCTGGAGCCGAGGGCCGGCGAGACGGTGCTCGACCTCTGCGCGGCGCCGGGGGGCAAGAGCCTGCAGATCGCGGACGCCCTCGGCTCGGGGCGGATTGTGGCCATGGACCTTCCCGCGTCCCGCATCGACCGGTTGAAGGAGAACCTCTCGCGGACCGGGGGTGTGGGGGCGGCGCTCGTCCAGGCTGACCTGCTCCGGGGCGCAGGCGCCGTCCTGAAGGAGCACGGGCTCCCCCTGCAGTACGCGGCCATCTTGATCGACGTTCCCTGCTCGAACACGGGCGTCATGCGCCACCGGGTCGACGTGAAGTGGAGGCTGCAGGAGGCGGACTTCCCGAAGCATGCCCGCCAGCAGGGCGCGCTCCTCGGCGCGGCCGCCGGGCTTCTGGGTCCGGGTGGCCGCATGGTCTACTCCACCTGCAGCATCGACTCTGCGGAGAACGAGAAGGTCGTGAGCGGCTTCCTCGAGCGGCACCGAGGCTTCTGCCTGAGAAAAAGCGTCATTGCCGTCCCCTGGATTGATCGCCACGACGGTGCTGCGGCCTTCCTTATCGAGAAGGCCTGAACCCCCCATCCCCCCCACTGAGGCATGCCCCAAGGACGCGCGGTACTGGCCCTGCTCGCGGGCGCACTCTCGTCCCTGCCCGCCGCCCGCGCGGCGGCTGACCAGGACTGGCCCGAGTATCTGGGCGGCCCCGACCGCGGCCACTACTCGGCGCTTCGCCAGATAAACGCCTCGAATGTCGGCAGGCTCAGGACGGCCTGGGTGTACCACACCGGATTGCTCGGCCAGATGCAGTGCAACCCGATCGTCGTCAAGGGAGTCCTCTACGGCGCCACGGGGACAAGCGAGGTGTTCGCGCTCGACGCGGCGACCGGCAAGCCGATCTGGCGCTACAACGTGCCGGGCAGGCTCAACCCGGAGCCGCAGAACGACAGGGGCGTCACCTACTGGACGGACGGCAGGAGCGAGCGTATCCTGTGCACGATCGACTCCTGGCTCTACGCCCTCGATGCGAGGACCGGCGCGCCGGTCAAGGACTTCGGGGCGGACGGACGCGCGAGCCTCAAGGCGGGCTTGGGCCCCCAGGCGCAGGAGAAATGGGTCATCTCGACCACGCCGGGCACGCTCTACGGCGACCTGATCGCCATGCCGACCCGGGTGGGAGAGGACCAGGACGCCGCGCCCGGGTTCATCCAGGCCTTCAATGTGCGCACGGGAACCCTCGCCTGGACGTTTGTCACGATCCCTTACCCGGACACGCCGGGATACGAGACCTGGTCCAAGGCCGCCTACAAGAACACCGACGTCGGCTCCGCGAACTGCTGGGCCGGCATGGCGATCGACCGCCGGCGCGGGATCCTCTACGTGCCGACCGGCTCCGCGGCCCCCGATTTCTGGGGCGGCCAGCGGCTCGGAAAGGACCTCTTCGCGGACAGCCTGCTGGCGCTCGACGCGTCCACGGGCCGGCTTCTCTGGTGCCAGCAGACGGTCCACCACGACATCTGGGACAGGGACCTGCCGTCGCCGCCCGTGCTCGTCACGCTGCGCCACGGCGGGCGCGCGGTGGACGCGGTCGCGCAGACCACAAAGACCGGCTTCATCTTCGTGTTCGACCGCGTCACCGGCGAATCCCTCTTCCCGATCCAGGAGAAACCCTTCCCGAAGTCGACGCTCGGCGGCGAGGAGGCGTGGCCCACGCAGCCGATCCCGTCCCTGCCCAAGCCCTATGCGCGGCAGACCCTGACCGAGGCCGACATCAGCCCCTACGCGGAGAACCGCGAGGCGCTGCTCGCGCAGCTGCGCTCGGCGCGCACCGGCCTCTTCCAGCCGTTCGGCAAGTTCCCGACGATCCTTTTCCCGGGTTTCGACGGGGGCGGGGAGTGGGGAGGGCCCGCGGTCGACCCCGACGGGATCCTCTACGTCAACACAACGAACATGGCGTGGGTCGCCTCGATGAGCGACCCCGCCAGGCAGGCGGACCTTGCGCTCATGAGCCCGGGGCGCCGGCGCTACATGCAGTACTGCGTCTCCTGCCACGGGCCGGAGCGCAGGGGCCTGCCGGCGGGGGGGATCCCCTCGCTGGTCGACGTCGGGAGCCGCCTGCGCCGCGAGGAGGTCCTCAGTCTGATCGGCTCGGGCAGGAAGATGATGCCCGGTTTCACGGCGCTGCCGGGCGAAGACAGGGCCGCCATCGTGGGCTACCTCTTCGGCGACGAGCCGCAGCCGGCGGCCGCGGCCGCCCCCGCGGCGCCGGAGGCGCCGGCCCGCATCCCCTACCAGTTCGACGGGTACAACCGGTGGGTCGACAGCAAGGGCTATCCCGCCATCTCGCCGCCCTGGGGAACGCTCTCGGCGATCGACCTGAACACGGGCGAGTACGTCTGGACCGCGACCCTGGGCGAGTTTAGGGAGCTCTCCGCCAGGGGAATCCCCCCGACCGGCGCCGAGAACTACGGGGGCCCGGTCGCGACCGCGGGGAACCTCCTGTTCATCGCCGCGACGAAGGACGGGATGATACGGGCCTTCGACAAACGCACCGGCAGGGTCCTCTGGAAGAGCGAGCTTCCGGCCGCTGCGTTCGCGACCCCGAGCACGTATGAGGTCAACGGGAAGCAGTACGTGGTCGTCGCGTGCGGCGGCACGAAGCTCGGCACGGCGCCCGGCGACAGCTATGTCGCCTTCGCGCTGCCCTGAAGGGGCACGGGCGCTAGTCAGGGGACGAGGGCCGAGACCCCGATCGCCTTCGTGGACTCGCTTGCGCCGTTGATGAAGGTGAAGGTGATCTGGCCGGCCGAGGCAACCAGGCGCTCGTAGCGCTGCGGATCCCAGCCGGCCACCGCCTCGCCGTTGATGCGGGACACGAGGTCGCCCGCCCGGACGCCCTGCGCCGCACCCGGCGAGCCCGGGAGGACGCCGGCCACCTTCCAATAGGCGGGGGTCCTCCTGAAGCTCAGGCCCGTGCCGCGCAGCGGCGGGACCGCCAGCACGTCGGCGGGGTCGTGCTGGAAGATCACGACATTGTGGCGCGGGTCGAAGGTGATCGTGAAGTGGCAGAGGATCCCGCCGCCCAGGGAGGAGAGTTCGTCCGTCAGCTGGGCGACGGGCTGCGGGACGTCGAAGGAGCCGAACCTGAGGACGCCCGAGAGCCGCCCGACCTTCGGGGTCCGGTCCCCGGCCAGGGTGCTGACGACGGGGCCGGCGACCGGGCCGTAGGCGAACGCGGGCGCCAGCCCGGCCGGGTTGATGTCGATCGCAGCGGCGCTGCCCGAGTCGATCAGCGCCGCGAACTCGCGGTCGCCGAGCGTCACCGCGATCAGCGGGATCTTGTCCCCGTTGTTGAAGGGGATGGCCTCGCCCGGCAGGCCGTCATCGGGCACCGTCGCGCGCAGCACGATCCGCTCATTCGGGTAGTCAAGGGTGAGCGCCGCGTTCCGGAAGAGGGGGAACCCGAGGATGCCGTCTATCCTGACGCCAAACTGCGCGGAGAGCTCCGCGCAGTCATAGATGAGGGCGGGCACGTAGACGAAGCGGGCGTCGCCGAGCTGCAGGCGCCTGAGGGTCACGGGATGCAGGAGGGTGTAGCCGCCGTCGGCCGACCGCACCCGCACCGGGGGCTCGTCGAGCGGCGGCGAGCCCGGGGCCTTATAGCGGCTGGCGATGTCGGGCGAGACCAGCGTCACCGAGGAGCCCGTGTCGACGACGAAGTGATACGGGCCGAACTTGTCCCACTTGTCCTCGACCACGAGGACGTTGCCGACGAGGTGCCCGGGAAGGACAACCGGCTTTGGGCCCACGCTGGTCACGCCCGGCTTCGGGGCGGTGCGCTGGACGCTGAAGCAGCCGGCGGCGAGGAGGCCTGCGACCGCTGCGAGAGCGACGAGCAGGCGCTTCATTACCGGACGGGCTTTGCCAGCCGCGCGCTGAGCGCGAGGGCTGCCACCACGAGCGCGGCGGCCCCGATAAAGACGGACTTGGAGTCGAACATGAAGTACACCGCGCCCGCCAGCATGGGAGTGAACGCGCGCGCGAGGGACCCGAGCGAGCGGAAGATGCCAAGGACGCGGCCCTGCTCGTCCTGGGAGGAGTACAGCGAGATGAGGCCCGTGGTGGAGGGGTTCACGAGCCCGGAGCCGGTCGCCAGGAAGACGATCCCGGCGTACATCATCCAGGGCCGCACGCTCAGCCCGACAATAAGGAGCCCGAAGCAGGTGGAGATGAGCCCGCCCGCCAGGACCGGGATCTCGTCGGCCTTCTTCAGGAGGATGCGCACGATGAAGCCCTGCGTGACAATCGAGCACGCGCCGAGGAAGCCGAGCATGATCCCGTTCTGCCCCACGGTGTAGCCGAACCGGTCGGCCGCGAGGTAGGTGAGCGTCGCCTCCATGGCCACGAAGGCGACGGCGTAGACGAAGGCGACGACGTTGGCGCGGCGCACGTCGGGGTTGTCGAGGTTGAGGATGGCGCGGATGGGGTTGCGCAGCCGGGTCTCGAGGGCGCCGGAGCGGGCGCTCTCCGGGAGCGTCTCCCGGAAGCTGCGCTTGACCCAGACCAGGTTCGCCACGCAGAAGCCGAGGGCGACGAGCGCCGGGACGGAGTAGGGGTTGATCCCGAAGCGCTCGAGCGAGGGATGTGCCGCGAGGAGATTGTACTGGGCGCAGATGGCGCCGAGGACGGGCCCCGTCACGAGCCCGAGGCCGAACGCCGCGCCGACGATCCCCATCGCGCGGGACCGCTCCTTGCGGGTGGTCACGTCGGCGACCGCCGCCGTCGCGACCGAGAGGTTCCCGCCGAAGGCGCCCCCGACGATGCGCGAGAGCAGGAACATCCAGAACGAGCCGCTCACCACCCATAGCGCGTAGCCGAGCACGCTCCCGGCGACCGTCATCAGGAGGATGCCGCGCCGGCCCCGGCGGTCCGAGAGCGTGCCCCAGAAGGGCGCGAAGACGAACTGAAGGATGGAGTAGAAGGAGGTGAGGACGCCGCCGAAGAGCACGGCGGCGAACGCGTGGTCGCGTCCGAGCGCGTGCGCGACCGCCTCGCTCCTCGAAAGAAGCCAGCCGAGGAGCCCCGAGTTCCCGTCGATCCTCAGGTAGTAGTCGACGAGGCTCGGCCCGAGCGGGAAGATGATCGAGAAACCGATCAGGTCGATCAGCAGCGTCAGGAAGATGACGCCGAGCGAAAGCTTGCGTTCGGTCGCGGGGGTGGCCGCGGGCGGCCTTGGGCTCACGTCGGCCACGGTCAGAGCCGGTACGGAAGGGGGAAGCGCGCGGTCAGGGCGACGGCGCGCGCCTTCACGGCCGCCACGGCCCCGGCCTCGGCGGGAGTCCCGATCGCGCGCAGCACCCGGTCGATCATGTCGGCCACCTCCTCCATCTCGGGCTCCCGGAATCCGCGGGTCGTGACGGCCGGCGTCCCGAGCCGTATCCCCGAGGCCTGGAAGGGCGAGCGCGTCTCGAAGGGGACCGTGTTCTTGTTGCACGTGATGTTGGCCAGGTCGAGCGTCTCCTGGGCCTTCTTCGCCGTGAGCTCGGGAAGGGTGGGCCGGAGATCGGCGAGGATCAGGTGGTTGTCGGTCCCGCCGGAGACGATGCGGTACCCGCGGGCCGACATGGCGGCCGAGAGGGCGCGCGCGTTGCGGATGATCTGCGCGGAGTACTCCTTGAACTCGGGCTTCAAGCATTCGCCGAAGCAGACCGCCTTGGCGGCGATGACGTGCATCAGCGGGCCGCCCTGGGCGCCGGGAAACACCGCCGAGTCGATCGCCTTCGCGTGGGCCGCCGTGCACAGGATCAGGCCCCCGCGCGGCCCGCGCAGCGTCTTGTGGGTCGTGGTGGTCACGAAGTCGGCGTGGGGGACCGGCGAGGGGTGGTGGCCGGTGACGATCAGGCCCGCGATGTGGGCGACGTCGGCGAAGAGGAGGGCGCCGCAGGAGCGCGCGATCTCGCCCATGCGGGCGAAGTCGATCACGCGCGAGTAGGCGCTCGCCCCCACCGTGATCATCTTCGGCCTCTCCCTTAGGGCGACCTCCGCAAGCTGCTCGTAGTCGATCAGGTTGTTGTCCTCCCGCACCCCGTAGGCCACGACCTGGTAGAACTTCCCGGAAAAGTTCGCCGGGTTCCCGTGGGTCAGGTGGCCGCCGTGGCTCAGGTTCATGGCGAGGATCTTGTCGCCCAGCTGCAGCGAGGAGGTGTAGACGGCGAAGTTGGCCTGCGAGCCGGAGTGGGGNNGCGTGCTCGGCGCCGAACAGCCGCTTCGCCCGGTCGATCGCCAGCTGCTCGACCTTGTCGACGAACTCGCAGCCGCCGTACCACCGCCTCCCCGGGTACCCCTCGGCGTACTTGTTGGTGAGGACGCTGCCCTGGGCCTCGAGGACGGCAGGGTAGGTGAAGTTCTCGGAGGCGATCAGCTCGATGTGGCTTTGCTGGCGGCCGAGCTCGGCCGAGACGGCTGAGTAGATTTCAGGATCGAGTTGCTTTAGGGGCGCGGTGTTCAGCATGTGAGGAAACGCAACGCTCGCGCAAACCGGGGCGGAGGCAAAACTTTTTCGCGCCGCGACGAGGGGCACGGCCGGGCCCCTCTAGCGTCCCCTGAGGACGTCGGCGGGGATCCCCTGGAGGTACGCGATAATCGAGGGAACGGCGGCCACCATCTCGTCGCGGCTGGCCTCGTAGGCCGACAAGTGGAGTCCGTAGGGGTCGGGTATCTCCAGGTGCTCCTTGCTTCCGGTGAACTCCCGGAAGAGGTGCAGGCGCTTCGGCACCGGTTCGGCCGTCAGCTCGATCATGTCGCGGTGCGACTCGGTCATGCACAGGACGAGGAGCGCGCGGTCCAGGAGCTCCTGGGTGACGGGCTGGCTGACATGGCCATTCAGGTCGATCCCGACCTTCTTCATCGCGGTAATCGCGTTCGGGCTGGCGGGCTGGCCGGTGCGGCTGGCCACGCCCGCCGACAGCACCTTCAGGGAGTGCAGGGGCTCAGGCTGCGCCGCGAGCGCGTGCTGAAGGAGCGCGGCTCCCATCGGGCTTCGGCAAACGTTTCCCGTGCATACGACAAGGATGTGTCCCGGTTCGGGCATCGGTCGGCAAAATGGGCACGGATCGCCCCAAAAGGCAAAACCCTAAGTTTAAGGCCGCGACGATGGCTATATCCGCTTGAGCGCGACCAGGCCCCGGTGCAGCTGCACGGCCCGCTGGAGCACGGCGTCAACGAGAGGCCTCGGCGGAAGGGTCTTGTCCGCCGGAGGTTCGGGCGCTTCGTTGTCGGAGAGGTGCTCCTTCTCCAGGTAGGCCTCGTCGATCCGCGGCTTGTCCGGGAAGTCCCGCAGGAGCGACTCGACGGGCGCGCCCGACTCGAGCGCGTCGTAGGCCCGCCGGTCGTCCTCCGGCGACACGCGCACCGCGATGTCCGGAGTAGTTCGGGACGCCTCGGGGGCGAGGACGATGAGCCCGGAAGGGCCGTTGCCCGGCAGGGCCGCAAGCAGCGAGGACGCCGTCGCCGCATTCTCAAGGACGAAGATCGGCGTGCGCGTGGAGACGTTGAACTTGACCCAGGCCCTGAGCGTCGCGGCCTCGCTCTCGCCGGCCTTCGCGAAGCGCAGGTCAAGGATGCAGGCGCCGGGCCGCCCGGTGATGGGGGTGGAAGGAAGGTCCTGGGGAAGCTCGCGGACCCGGTAATAGACGAGGCCCTGCCCCAGGTCGCGAACGAGCGAGCCGGCCGCGGCTGCGCTCGCGACGGCCGCGGCGGCCAGGAGGAGGCAAAAGAGGCGTAAAGGGCGAGTCACAGGCGGCGAAGTTGGCGGGCACCGATGTCGCGCCGGTAGTATTTTGACGCGAAGCGGATCGAATCGCAAGCGGCGTAGGCGGACGCGGCGGCGGCCTTGAGCGAGCCCCCGGTCGCGGTGACCCCGAGGACGCGCCCCCCCGAGGTAACGAGGCGGCCGGCCGGATTGCGCGCGGTTCCCGCGTGGAGGATCGTGACGCCGGGGGGCAGGGCGGCCGGGATCTCGATCGCGTCGCCCGAGGGGTAGGCGTCCGGGTACCCCTTCGCGCTCACGACGACGCAGATCGCGTGCTCCGGGCGGACGTCGAGCCTCTGGCCGGCCAGCCCGCCGGTCGCCGCCGCCCAGAGGAGGCCCAGGAGGTCGGTCGCGAGCCTCGGCAGCACCGCCTGGGTCTCGGGATCCCCGAAGCGGGTGTTGAACTCGAGCACCTTGGCACCGTCCGCCGTCAGCATGATGCCGACAAAGAGCGTGCCCCGGAAGGCGATCCCCTCGGACGCGATGGCCTCGACCGAGGGCCTCACGATGCTCCGCTCGATCTCGGAAAGGAGCTCCGGGGTGACGACCTCCGCAGGCGAATAGGCGCCCATCCCCCCGGTGTTGGGGCCCGTGTCGCCGTCGCCGATCCGCTTGTGGTCCTGCGAGGTCGGCAGGATGACGTAGTCGCGTCCGGAGACGACGACCAAGATCGAGGTCTCCTCACCCACGAGGCAGTCCTCGATCAGCACCTGCCGGCCGCCCGAGCCGAATCTTCCCCGCTCGATCATGTCGACGACGGCCGCCTCGGCCTCGGCGCGCGTCGAGGCGACCACGACGCCCTTGCCCGCGGCCAGCCCGTCCGCCTTCACGACGATCGGCACGGGGCGCGAGCGCAGGTACTGGATCGCGGGAGCGGTTTCGTCGAAGAGGCCGGCCTCGGCCGTGGGGATCCCGTATTTGAGAAGGAGCTGCTTGGTGTAGGTCTTCGAGGCCTCGAGCCGCGCGCCCGCGGCCGACGGGCCGTAGACCGGTATGCCCGCCTCGGCGAGGCGGTCGGCCAGGCCGAGGACCAGCGGGACCTCGGGGCCCACGACCACGAACCCCGCGCCCTCCCGGCGGGCCAGCTCCACGAGGCCCGCTACGTCGTCGGCCTTGACGAGGAAGCACGCGGCGTCCGCGGCGATCCCGGCGTTACCCGGGGCGCAGACTAGCCGCGGCCTCGCGGGAGAGGCGGCGAGGGCCCGCACCAGGGCGTGCTCGCGCCCGCCGGAGCCCACGACGAGAACGCAGCGCGGTAGTTCGGGCGGGTTCAAAGGACCTGGAGCTTCTTCCTGTAGAACGCGACGACCTCGGCCGGATCGTCCGAGAAGAGGATGTAGTCGGCCATCCACGCCGGCGCCCGTCCGGTGCGGATCATCTCCTTGATCTGGCGCCTCAGGTCGGACCAGTACTTGGAGTTGAAGAAGACATAAGGGACCCGGGGCCGGATCCCGAGCTTGAGGTTGCACAGCTCGATCCCGATCTCCTCCAGCGTGCCGACGCCTCCCACGTTGAAGATGCAGAAGTCAGCGACCTCGAACCACTTCTGGCGGAAGTGGCGCGACACCTCCTGGAACGTGTTGAAGAAGTCGACGCCGAGCTCGGGGGGCTGGGCCTCGAGCTCGAGGAAGCAGGCCCCCGTGAGCATGCCGCTGCTTCGGGCCTGGTCCGTGGCGAGGCGCATGACGCCGCCGCCCCCGCCGGTCAGGACCCCGAGGTTCGGGCCAATGAAGGACGAGAGCTGGGAAACGAGCCCTGAGATCCGGTCGGTGTCGGGCTTCTCCAGGCCCACGGCCGAGCCGTAGAAGGCAAGGATCGTCGTTTCCTGGAACCTTCGGCCCATCTCCTCGCGGACGAAAAACCCATGCTCCTTCTTGTACACGTGCAGGTACAGGTCCTTGGTGAGCTCGTCGTACCAGTAGATCTGGATGTTGACGGCCTCGAACGTGTCGATTCGGGCGTGGGCGTTGCTCGAGAGGAAGTAGCCGTGGGTGCGCGAGGCCTTCCTGAAGATGATGCGCCGGATCTTGATCTCGGGCACCCGCGTCAGAAGCTCGATCTGCTCCAGGAGGTCGGGGAAGTAGTCCATCAAGAGGGTGTCGGCATCCTTCTGCGCCGCGTCCATCGCCTGGATCATGGTGCGGTGGCCGCAGGCCCCGCCGTTCTCCCCGAAGAGCTTCTTCACGTCCTCGGCCGTGCCCGCCCTGAGGCACACGGAGCGGTTTTCCAACGCGGCGCTCTGCCCCTTCACCGAGATGCTCGTCTTCGGCCGGGCCTCGGCCGCGTCCCTCGCCGGGCGCTCGTCCATGCTGCGGAACACCTCCTCGGCGGACCCGAGCAGGCGCTGGCGCCGCCGCGAGAGCGAGTTGAACTCCGGGTCCTTCGCCTCGGGGGCCCGGAAGATCTCGACCGACACCATCGGGTTGACGACCGGGTGGTCGCCCGTGTTGTAGATCTCGAGCATGATGTTCGTCCCGAAGGTCTTCACGGGATCGAGGAGCACGGCGCTCGTGTGGATGCCGAAGTTGCCGGCGCCCTGGTTGAGCACGACATAGTGCTCCTTCAGGTACATCGAGCAGCTGGTGATGATGCCCGAGCGGGGGGCGATCGTGAGCGGGGAGGCGTCGTGCCGGAGCTGGACCTTGTCCAGGAAGCCGCGCCCCGCCGTGCCGTTGACGATCAGCTCGAAGTTGATGCGCTGGAGCCGGGGGCTTAGGGTGTAGCTCACCTGGTGGGGCGTCAGGAAGACCGACCCCTGGCGGTCGATGCTGATCGTGTTCGGCAGCTTCAGCCGGTTCTCCTTGATCGCGGTCCAGATCTCGTCGGACGAGAGCTTCGCGATGGCGGGCGCGAGGAAGAGGCGGCCCACGGGGACTCCCGAGCGCATGAGCTTCTTCCAGTAGCCCGAGTGGGGGAAGCTGGTGTCGAACATGTAGGCCTCGACGACCAGGACCAGCCGGTTGCCGTCCACCTCGATCCCGCCCTGCGTCTGCATCTCTATTCCGATGCGGGCCAGAGAGCTGCGCTCGGTGAACTTGAGCTCCCCGACGAACGACTTCATGAACTCGAACTCGGCCGGGTTGCGCGGCCAGAAGGCGAGCGTGAGGGTGACGGTCTGCTCGTCCTTGTTCTTAACGGTCAGGATCTGGCCGTCCAGACTGGTCCAAAATTGCTCGGGGCTCATGTGATGGGAACCGCAGAGGCTGACGGATGAGGCGGCGGGACTCAAGCGGCTATGCGCCGGGAAAGATTTGCCATCGGCCGGGCCCGATGGCATGTGTCCTCGCCTCACTGCATGAACATCCACACCCCATCGAAGGCCCTGATCCTCACCCTCCTAGCGGCCTCGGCTGCCCTTGCCGAGGACGCCAAGGTGGCCGCGCCCGCGCCGGCGGAGCAGCCGGCCGCGGCCCCGTCGGCCGCGGTCGCCCCCGCGCCCGCGTACACGGACGCACAGCTCCTCGAGGAGTTTGGCTGGTACATTGGCAAGCGCACCGGGCTTTCCGAGCTCGGCCTCAACGCCAAGGAGTCCGATGAGATGGCGAAGGGCCTGCTCGCCTCGCTAAACGGGTTGGAGTCCCCGTACGAGATCCAGAAGATCGGGCCCGCGATGAGCGACTTCATCCAGAAGAAGCAGTCGGCGGTCCTCGAGACGCTCAAGGTGAAGAACGAGAGCCAGGGGGCCGCGTTCTTCGCGAAGCTCAAGGAGGACAAGAACGTGGTCGAGCTGCCGAGCGGCCTCAGGTATGAGATCGTGAGCCCGGGCCTCGGCGTCGCGCCGAAGGCGACCGACACGGTGAAGGTCAATTACACCGGGACGCTCATCGACGGGAGCGTCTTCGACAGCTCGGACCGCCAGGGCAAGCCGATTGAGTTCGCCCTGGACAAGGTGATCCCGGGTTGGACGGAGGGGCTGCAGAAGATCGGCAAGGGCGGCAAGATCAAGCTCTTCGTCCCGCCGAAGCTCGGCTACGGCGACGACGGCCGGCCGGGCATTCCGCCGGGCTCGGTCCTCGTCTTTGACGTCGAGCTCCTGGACGTCACGCCCGCCGCGGCAGCGGCGCCGGCGGCTCCCGCGAAGTAGCGGGCCAATGCACGGGGCCCACATCCCCTGAATCCTGCGGATGTAAATCTGTACCTTGTCGGCTTCATGGGCACCGGCAAGACGACCATTGGGCGCCACGTCGCCCAACGGCTGGGCTTCAAGTGCGCGGACAGCGACTACGTGATCGAGCGCAAGGCGGGAAAGCCGATCGCGCGGATCTTCGCGGAGGACGGCGAGGCCGCGTTCCGCAGGCTCGAGTCGTGGTTCATCGACGAGGGCCACGCCCCGGAGCGGCAGGTGGTGGCGTGCGGGGGGGGGCTCGTCGTGCAGCCGGGCATGCTGGAGAAGCTCGCCATGCGGGGCGTCGTCGTGTGCCTCCACGCCTCGATCGAGAGCATCCTCGCGCGCACGAAGCGCCTGCCCAGCGTCCGCCCGCTCCTCGACGTGGACGATCCTGACACCCGCGCGCGCGCGCTGTACGCCGAGAGGGAGGCCATCTACCGGTCGGCGGGCACCGTGATCCTGACGGATTCGCGGCCGCTGGCCGACATCGCGGCGCACGTGATCCGCGTGTGGCGCCGCGAGGCCGAGGAATTCGTCCGGCGACACGCCCGCGGCGGGGCCTAGAGGCGATGGCGGCCCGCCAGGAGGAGTTGCGCGAGCGGCTGAGGGGCCTCGGATTCGAGGAGGTCCGGTTCGTGAGGCTCTCGGCCCTTAACGGGGAGGGGCTACGCAAGTGGCTCGAATCCGGCTACCACGGCGACATGCACTGGATGGAGCGCACGGAGGGCAAGCGGACGGACCCCGGGCTTGTCCTTGAGGGCGCACGCTCGGCCATCGTCCTCGGGGTGAATTATCTGCAGGGGGGCGGCGGCGGGACCGCGGCTTTGGGCCCGTCGGGGACGCCCTCCTGGGCTAGGTACAGCCTCTACCAGGACTACCACGACACGCTTAAGCCCGCCCTCGCGCGGGCCGGCCGGCTGCTCGAGGAAGGCTTCGGGGCCGGCGCCTCGGACTACCGCTACTACGTGGACACGGGCCCCGTGCTGGAGAGGGCCTGGGCTGCACGCTCGGGGGCCGGCTTTGTCGGCAAGAACTCGATGCTCATCTCGCGCACCCACGGGAACTGGCTGTTCATCGCGTCTATCCTGACGCGCCTCGAGCTCGAGCCGGACCCGCCGCTCACCCGGCGCGCCGATCCCGGGGCGGTGGGGCTCCTCTGCGGGAAGTGCACCCGGTGCATGGACGCGTGCCCCACCGCGGCGTTTCCCGCGCCGGGGGTCGTCGACGCCCGCCGGTGCATCTCGTACCAGACGATCGAGAACCGGGGCATCATCCCTGCCGAGCTGCGGGCTGCGGTCGGCAGCCGGGTCTACGGCTGCGACACCTGCCTGGAGGTCTGCCCCTGGAACCGGTTTGCCCGGGCGGGCCGCCGCATGATCCTGTCGTCCCGCGGGGACATTGCCGCGATCCCGCTTCGCGAGCTCCTTGAACTCACCCCCGCGCGCTTTGCCGAGGTCTTTAGCGGCACGGCGATTAAGCGCGTGAAGCTCGCCGGCCTCCTGCGCAACGCATGCGTTGCCGCGGGCAACTCGGGCGATCCTTCGCTCCTCGGGCCGCTCCTTCGCCTCGCCGCGCACGCGTCCCCGGTCGTCCGCGCCCATGCCGTCTGGGCGGCAAGGAGGCTCGGGGCCGGCGCGCTCCTGGCGCAGGCTCGGGCCAGGGAGAGCGACCCCGAGGTCATCGCCGAATACGGCCCGGCTCCGCAAGCGCAGGCCGAGGGATGAAGGCGGACGCCGCAAGGGACGCACCGGAGGGCGCCGCGGTCCGGGCCCCCGGGTCGACTCACGCCCTGGCGCTCGCCTGCCTCTTCGCCGCCGAGCTGGCGCTCTTCTGGTCGGCGACGAGCCGCCACGTCTCGTGGTCGTTCCCGCGGTGGCACGACCAGGTGCAGTATCTCGACGAGGCCTACAGCGGCTACGACTGGATGCGGGCCCACGGGTTCGCGGCCGCGGTTGGCCACGTGCTAGGGCACGTCTCCCCGCAGGGTTCCCTGCACGGGTTCCTCGCGCTCCTCGTCTTCTGCGTCACCGGGCCGTCGCGTACGGCCGCGCTAAGCGTGAACCTCCTCGCGTTCCTGGCGCTCCAGGCGGCGACGTTCCTGTCCGTGAAGCGGCTGCGCGGCGGGTACGCGCTCGCCTGGGCGGCCGTGGGCCTCCTCGCCGCCGCGGCGGGCCCGTGGTCAGGCGAGGTGGGGGGCGCCACGGACTTCCGCCTGGACTGGCTGGCCGCCTGCGCCTACGGGGTCGCGATTGCCGCGGCCGCCACGGGGGGCGTCTTCAGGTCGGCGCGCGCCTCGGCCCTTCTCGGGGCCGCCGTGGGGGTGGTTCTGCTCTGCCGGTTCCTTTCGGTCGTCTACTTCTCGGTGGCCTTCGCGGCCTTCCTTGCGTGGCTCCTGTGCCGGCCGCAGAGGCGGGTCCGCTGCGCCCGCCTGCTGCTTGCGGCGGGCTGCGCGCTGGCCGTGTCGGGTTGGGCCCTCTGGCGGGCGAGGCGTGCAATGTACGCCTACTACTGGGTCGGGCACATCACGGGCTCGGAGCGGGCGCTCCGCGATTCGCATCTAAGCCTGCTCTCGTCGATGGGGACCGTCGCCTCGGAGGTTCTGGTTAAGCAGCTGGGCTGGCCCGCGCTGGCGCTCGGCCTTTGCGGCGCCGCGGCGCTCCTTGCCTGCGCCAGGATGCGCGGACCCCGGGGGGGGCCGGCCGGTGCGGCGGGAGGGGACCTGCGCGGCGCGTGGGGCATGGTGCTCGTGTTCCTGGCAGCCCCGGCGGTGGTGCTCCTCTTCCATCCCGAGAAGTCCTCGCCGCCGTTCTCGATACTCCTTCCCGCGGCGGCCTGGGTGGTCGTCCTCGCGTGGTCGCACCTGGCGCGGCGGGCGAGGCCGGCCGCCGCCGCGGTGATCCTTGGCACCGTGGCCGTCACGGGCGTGTCCCTGTTTGCCGCGGGACAGCTCGTGAACCGGCTCCCGCGCGAGCTCGAGCGGGAGTTCCGGGACGTGAACGCGCTGTGCGACTACGTGTACTTCCGCGCCGAGGAGGCCGGCCTCGCGCGCCCGCGGGTCGCCATCACGTGGGCCGTCGACGCGCTCAACGCCGAGGTGTTCCATCTCGTCGGCCGCGAGCGGCACGAGAGGGTGCTTCCCTTCGCGGCGACGCTTCCCACGGGGCTTTACTCGACAACGCCTGAGCTCGTGATGGAGCGCCTCGCGCAGAGCGACTTTGTCTGCCTGGTAACCCGCGCCCCCGTCGCGTGGCCTTTCGACCGGCAGATGGAGGCCATGCTGCCCGTGACCCGCAGCTGGTGCGACCATAACCTGAGGCGCGTCGGCGAGCTGGACACGGTCGGGTTCTTAGCGGTCATCTACGAGCGGAGCTCCCTGCCGCGCCCGGCCGGGGGCGTGGACCTTCCGGGGATGATCGCGGAGGAGGAGGAGGGGCCGGCGCATGCGCCGGCGAAGCCCCCGGCAGCGCCCCTCATCCTAATCCCCGACACGCTGCCGTGGACAACCAAAGGCCCGCTCGACTACGCAGTCGGGACGGCCTACAGTCCCGCGACGCTGCGCGCTTTGGACCTGCCCGAGGGCGTTACGCTTGACCCGCAAACCGGCGAGCTACGGGGCTCCTTTTCGCGGGCGGGATCCTTCGCGACGACGCTATTGGCCGAGAACGCCAAAGGGGCCACCCGGCGCACGGTTTCGATTCGGGTGAGCGACAGCCCGTGGGGCGCGCAGGTCGATGCGCCCAAGGCCGCCCGGGTGAATGTCCCGGTCAAGGTGGGCTTCGCGGCGTTCGACGCCGACGGACGGCTCGACTACATCGATGTCACGGATCTCACGACCGCCGCGTCCATTGTCCGCATCGTGGCGGGCGAAGGGGACAAGCAGAACTGGCAGGGCGCGTGCGAGGTCACCCTGCGCGAACCCGGCCGGCACTCGGTGCTGCTGCGGTTCGTGCGCTTTATCCCGGGCAGCAGGGAGCCCTACGTCTTCATCGACCGTCTGTGCGCGATCGACGTCGCGCCCTGAAGCGGCGGCTCAGCGCAGCGTGCCGACGTCCGCCCGCTGCATGTCGGAGAATTCCTGGTTCTCCCCGCCCATGCCCCAGACAAAGTCATAGTTGCTCGTTCCCGCGCCGCTGTGGATGGACCACGGGGGCGACAGGACGGCCTCGGCGTCGCCGACGACCAGGTGCCGGGTCTCCTGGGGGCGGCCCATGAGGTGAAACACGCAGTTGCCGGGCTTCACGTTGAAGTAGAGGTACACCTCCGAGCGGAGCATGTGGGTATGCGGGGGCATCGTGTTCCAGATGCTCCCGGGGGAGAGGCGCGTGACGCCCATCACCACCTGGCAGGTGGGGAAGGCGCCGGCGTGGATCAGCTTGTAGAGGGTGCGCTCGTTGGCGCTCTCACGCCCCCCGAGCTTCTCGCCGCGCGCGTCGCGGAAGGCGACGTGGCGGGACGGGTGCCTCGTGTGCGCGGGATAGCTTAGCAGCCAGAGCTTCGCGGGCTCGTCGGACGAGGCCGAGCGGAACGTCACCTCGCCCGAGCCGCGGCCGAGATAGAGGGCGTCCAAGTTCTCGAGGCGGAATTCGGAACCGTCGGCCCGGACCACGCACGGGCCGGCCAGGTTGACCAACCCGGCCTCGCGGCGCTCGAGGAGGCTCGTGCTCTTGAGTTCCGGCGGGTTCGGAAGGGCGAGGGCCCCCTCGGGCGGGCAGATTCCGCCGAGGATCGTGCGGTCCGTGTCCCAGTAGCGCAGGCGGACTTCGCCCGGCTGGAACATGCCGGTAACGAGAAACTCCCGGCGCAGGTCGCCCGGGGGCAGGGAGGCCGCCGCCCGGGGGTATAAGGTGTCGTGAAGCTCCATGGAGTCGGATGTTAAAGGTCTGCGGGGCCGTGAATTTGCCTTGTTTCCGGAGGCGCGACGGGCAAAGGTGAAATGTTCACTAATGAACTGACTATTCATAAGTGAACGATCGTTCCGGTTGCAAATGAATTAGGCGGGCTGCCGCCCCCCTTCCGAGCGCTTCCCCTCTTATGACCCGCGTTCTCCTGTCGACCACCTCCTTCCAAGACACGCCCGGCGTGCACCACGACCTGCTGGCCAAGGCGGGTTATGAAATCGTGCGCGAGCGCGGCCCGCTCCCGGAGGCCCGGATGCTGGAACTCGCCGGCCAGTTCGACGCCTACCTCTGCGGCGACGACGCGTTCACGCGGGCCGTCCTCCAGAAGGCGCTGCCTCGCCTGAAGGTCATCAGCAAGTACGGCATCGGCCTCGACAAGATCGACGTCAAGGCCGCCACGGAGCTCGGGGTCCCGGTCCTCTTCACGCCAGGGGTCAACCACACGACGGTCGCCGAGCACACCTTCGCGCTCCTCCTCGCGGCGGTGCGCAACGTCGTCGCGGAGGCGAACCACGTGGCCCAGGGGCGCTGGACGCGCATCACGGGGACCGAGCTCTGCGGCAAGACGCTCGGGATCGTCGGGCTCGGGCGTATCGGCAAGGAGGTCGCGGTCCGCGCGAAGGCCTTCGGGATGGGCGTCCTCGGATTTGACGTGTACTGGGAGGACAATTTCGCGAACAAGCACGGCATCTGCCGCGCCGAGAAGCTCGAGGACCTGCTCCGGAACGCGGATATCGTCACGCTGCACACGAACCTCACGCCGGAGACCCGCCACCTCATCAATTCCGGGAACATCGGGCTCCTGAAGCCCGGTGTCGTGATCGTCAACTGCGCCCGGGGCGAGCTGGTCGAACTCGAGGCAATTGTCGGGGCCCTCAAGTCAAAGGCCATCCTTGCCTACGCCGCGGACGTCCTGGACCAGGAGCCGCCCCCGCCGGGCTACCCCCTGCTGGGCCTCCCGAACGTCGTCCTGACCCCCCACATAGGATCGCGGACCTTTGAAAGCGTTCAGCGCCAGGCGACCTGTGCGGTCGAAAACCTGACCCGCTTTCTTTCGGGGAAGCCGCCGATAGCCCAGGCCAACAGGTTCTGACGGCGGCCCGCTGCCTTAGCGCACCACCCGGGCGCCGCCGCCCTTGATGAGGTTCTCGACCTCCCTCTGCGTGGCCATTGAGGTGTCCCCGGGCGTGGTCGACGCCAGCGCCCCGTGGGCCGCGCCGTAGTCGACGGCCGCTTGCGGGCCGTTGCCCGAAAGAAATCCGAACGCCAGGCCGCCGGCGAAGCTGTCGCCGCCGCCGACGCGGTCCAGGATCTCCAGGTCCGGGTACTTGCGGCTCTCGTAGAACTGCCCCTCGTGCCAAAGGACGGCGCTCCAGTCGTTGCGCGTGGCGCTGATGACACGCCGCAGCGTGGTGGCCGCCACCTTGAAGTTGGGGTACACCCGCACGGCGGTCTCGATCATGGCCTTGAAGGCGCCCGAGTCGATGTGGCTCAGCTTGTCATCGACGCCCTCGACCCTGAACCCGAGCGAGGCGGTGAAATCCTCCTCGTTGCCGATCATGACGTCGACCTGCTTGGCGATCTCACGGTTGACCTCCTGGGCCTTCTTGAGGCCCCCGATCGTCTTCCAGAGCGACGGCCTGTAGTTGAGGTCGTACGAGACGACCGTGCCGTGGCGCTTTGCGGCCTTGACGGCCTCGACCGCGAGGGCGGCCGTCGTCTCGGAAAGGGCCGCGAAGATCCCTCCCGTGTGGAACCACCGGACGCCCTGCTTGCCGAAGATGTGGTCCCAGTCGAAGTCCCCGGGCTTGAGCTGCGAGGCGGCCGTGTTGCCGCGGTCGGGCACGCCGACGGCGCCCCGGATGCCGAAGCCGCGCTCCGTGAAATTGAGCCCGTTGCGCACCGTGCGGCCGATCCCGTCGTCCGGGCGCCACCGGATGAAGTCGGTGGCGACGCCGCCCTGCATGATGAAATCCTCGATCAGGTGGCCGACCTCATTGTCGACGAACGCCGTGCAGACGGCCGTGCGCAGGCCGAAGCACTTGCGCAGCCCCCTCGAGGTGTTGTACTCGCCGCCGCCCTCCCACGCGGTGAACGAGCGGGCGGTGCGGATCCGGCCCTCGCCGGGATCCAGGCGCAGCATCACTTCGCCGAGCGACACTTGGTCGTAGGCGCATTCTGAGGCGGGTCTGAGGTTGAGGCTCATGAGGGGAAGGGGGGGTGGGTCAGAGGACGACCGTGTTCGCGAGCGAGCGCGGCCATTTCTTAAGGCCGGCCTCCGCGGCGAGGTCGTCAAAGGCCTCCATTTCGGCCTCGGTGAAGAGGAGTCCGCCCGCGGACGCGCTCTTCTTCGCCCACTGCGCCTCGGGCTGGCCGGGCAGCATGCATTTTTCGTTCCCGTGGCCGAGGATGTCGGCGATCACGGCCTTTATGTTCGCTGCCTGGGTGCGCCCCTTGGCGAACGCCCCGCCGCTCACCGCGTCGGGATGAATGACCTGAAAGAAGAAGGTGCACGTGTGCTTCTCGCCCGGCTGCTCCTCCCAGCGGCTGCGAAGCGTGGGAAGCGAGCCGCCGATGAAGGCGCCGACAATCTCGTCGATGAGCGAGAGCCCGTAGCCCTTGTGTCCCCCGAAGGGCAGGAGGGAGACCGCCTGGTGCGGGTCGACGGTCGGCTCCCCGCGGCGGTCCAGCGCCGCCAGGGGAGGCAGCGGGAGGCCTTCGCGCCTAAGCTGCTGGACGCGGCCCATCGCGATCACCGAGGTGGCCCAGTCGATGACGATCGGGAACCCAACCGAGGAGGTTGTGGGAAAGCCCCAGGAGTGCGGGTTCGTGCCGAGCGTCGGGAATTTGCCCCCGAACGGGACCACCTCGGCGAGCGCTGCGGTGCAGTTCGTGTAGGCGATGTAGCCGCGCCGGGCGGCGTCCATTACGTAGCCGCCGCCCCAGAGGTAATGGAACGCGTTGTCGACGGCCACCGTCCCGACGCCGTAGCGGTCGGCGAGCGCGATCGCCGCGTCCATGGCCCTGTAGGCCGTGGGCTGGCCCAGCTTCCGGTTGGCGTTCCAGGCCTTCGACGCCTCGAATCGGGACGGGAGCTCCTCGATCTGCGCCCCGGGGACGCAGCCTTTCGAGCCCGAGCCGAAGAGGTGGTCCAGGTGGAGGGCCTTGATGGCGTTGTGGGTGCGTATCCCGTGGCGCGAGGCCTCGGCGCAAAGGCGCGCGGCGTCGGCCGCCTCGTCCGGCAGGAAGCCGCGGTGCCGGTAGACGGCCTCGGTGAGGGCGTTGTGCTGGGACTCGGGGACAATGTGGTACGTGTCCGACATTGGGTAATGGGTCAGGCGGCGGCCGCGGCGGCCGCGAATTCCCTCGCGCGCGCGGTGACGGCCGCCCAGTCGCGCGCCTTGAGGGCGGCGGGCTCGACCAGGGCGCTGCCGGCCGCGGTCGCATAGGCCCCGGCTCTGAGGAAATCGCCGAGCGTGCGGGTCGTGACGCCGCCGGTCGGCAGGAAGTTCAGCTGGGGGAATACGGCGCGCAGCGACTTGATGTACGCGGGGCCGAAGAACTCGGCGGGGAAGATCTTGATCAGGTCGGCCCCGAGGTCCGAGGCGGCCGCGATCTCGGTCGGGGTGAGGGCGCCCGCAAAGACCGGCACCCCGAGCTCCCTGCAGGCCATGATGACGGCCGGGCGCACGGCGGGGGTGACGATGAACTGCGCCCCGGCGGCCACGCCGGCCCTGGCCGTGTCGGCGTCGAGGACCGTGCCAAGGCCCAGCATCACCCCGGGCAGCTTGCGCGAGACCTCCGTCACGAGCGCCAGGGCGCCCGGCGTCGTCATCGTCAGCTCGATCGCGTTCAGGCCTCCGGCCGACAGCGCGCGGGAGCAGTCGAGGAGGCTCTCCGGGCCGTCCGCGCGGATGAGGGCGATGATCTTTTCCGACCGGATGCGCTCGAGGATATCAGCTTTCGACATGGGGGTTTGGGTGGTTGGGTTCTCGCGCGCCTTGCGCAGTCATTCCGTTTCCGAGTACCCGAGAAGGCGGGAGGCCTCCGCCGCGATCGCGCGCACCTTGGCGGCGACCTCGGCAATCCGCTTCTCGGGCATGCGGACAGTCGCGGCCGTGACGCCGATCGCGGCGACGACCTTCCCGTTCGAGGAGAATATGGGGGCGGCGACGCAGCGCACGCCGGTGTGGCATTCCTCGTTGTCGATGCTGTAGCCGCGCCGCTGCGTGAGCTCGATCTCGCGCTCGAGGTCGGCCCGCTTGGTGAGCGTGTGCGCCGTGTGGCGGTAGGGGGGCTGCGCCTCGTGGAACGTCGCGAACTGTCCCGAGTAGATGTAGGAGAGGAAGATCTTGCCGGTGGCCGAGCAGTGCAGGTCGGCCAGGAAGCCGGCCGGGGAGGCGGCCCGCAGCGGATGCGGGCTGTCGTGCACGGCGATGACCAGCGAGCGCTCGTTGCACGGAATGGCGAGGTGCGAAGTCTCGCTCGTCAGGAGCGTGAGCTTCTCGAGGAGGGGCAGGGCAAGCTTCCTTATGTCGGTGCCCGCGAGGGCCGCATTGCCAAGGTGGATCAGCGCCGGCCCGAGCCCGAAGCGCCCGTCGGCCTTCTGCACCAGCCCCTCAATCTGGAGCGTCGCGGTGATCCGCATGGTCGTCGTGACCGGGATGCCGAGCAGGCGCGCGATCTCCGACGCCTTGAGCCCGCCGGGATGGCCCCTGAGGAGCTTGAGCGTGCGGCAGGCGTTCCTCAGGTTGGGGATGACGTAGCGCTCAAGGGAGGCATTGGGCCCTGGCTCGATGGACGCTTGGCTCATGGGATCGGGGAGAGCGGGGCCCGCGATCCGCCGGGAAAGGCGGGTGGCGCGGAACGCCGAGGCATTTTCTTGTTGCCGAGGATACTGTTCACCTATGAATTGCAAGTTCATTAGTGAAAATTCCCCGGAACCCCGAGCGGGCCGCGGTCGGCCCATTCCGGCGCGCGGGCAAGCCCCGGCACGCTATCCCCCTTCCCAACCATGACGACTGAATCCTTTCTCGAGACGATGTTCGGGCTCACCGGCCGCGTGGCCGTGATCATCGGGGGCACGGGGGAGCTCTGCGGGGCAATCGCCGAGGGTCTCTCCGCCGCCGGGGCCGAGGTGGTCCTCGTGGGCCGCAACCCCGCGAAGGCGAAGGCCCGCCTCGACAGGATCGCGGCCGCGGGCGGCAAGGGCTCCTTCCACGCCGCCGAGGCCACGAGCAAACGCGATCTTGAGGCGGTGCGCGACGCCGTCGTCGGCCGCTTGGGCCGCATCGACATCGTGATCAACGGCGCGGGAACGAACTCGCCGACGCCGTTCTTCGACATCACAGAGGAGGAATTCGAGCGGATCATGCGCGTGAACGTGAACTCGGTCTTCCTCGGCTGCCAGGTGTTCGGCAAGTACCTGGTCGAGCGCGGGCAGGGCGGGTCCGTGATCAACATCGGCTCGATGTCGGGCTTCACGCCGCTCTCCCGGGTGTTCACCTACTCGGCGACGAAGGCCGCGGTGCACAACCTCTCGAGGAACCTGGCGCGCGAATGGGCGCCGCAGCGCGTGCGCGTCAACACGCTCATTCCGGGGTTTTTCCCGGCCGAGCAGAACCGCAAGGTGCTGACGCCGGAGCGGGTGGCCAGCATCATGGGCCACACCCCGATGGGCCGCTTCGGGAAGGCCGACGAGCTGGTCGGGGCGGTGCTGCTCCTGGCGAGCGAGCGGGCGGGCTCCTTCATCACGGGCGCCGAGCTCGCGGTCGACGGCGGCTTCAACTCGATGAGCATCTGACGGCCGTGAAGGCCATCAACCGCTTTCTCGTGGAGAACGGGCTCCTGATCGCCCGCAACCCCTGCGTAAGCCCGGACTTCTGCCTGGACTGGCCCGGCCTGCGCAGGAAGGTCGAGGGAGCGGCGGCGGGGCTTGTCCAGCACCCGAAATCGGCCTTCGAGACCAAGGCGGGCTCCTGGGTGCTGGTCGAGGATCCGGCGAGCGGCGACTGCGCGTGGAGGCTTCGTCCCCGGGACGCGGCGGGCGCCGCCGGGACGCTTGGGGACGGGGTCGCGTCGGGAAGCGACGCCTTCTTCCCGGCCACCTGGGAGAACCTGATCCAGATGAAGAACCTGGTGCTGGAGCACGACCCGGACTCGACCCTCTTCCCGTCGACCGCGGGAAAGCTCGGGACAAGCACGCTTGGCATCGGGGCCCGCTTCACCACGCTGCACTGGCCGGCCGTGGAATGGGCGATGAGCGCGCTCGAGATCGGCGTGACCGCGAACCAGAACAGCATCCCGAGGGAGCTGGTCTACGACGTCGACGCGATGCTCTGCGGGCGGCTGGACAAGGTCCCGTTCCCCTTCATCGGCACGAGCGTGCCGGAGGGCCATCAGGGGCAGAGCGTCGAGGGGATGAGCCACGGGTGCGTCCTCTCGAAGCTGCGGCACGGATTCCACCGCCGCCGGATTCCGTGGAGCTTTAACGCGGACCACCAGCCGATCGGCGGCGCGTTCGACGCGCGCGAGGACGCCCTTGTCGCCGGCTCCCTGCTCGCAAGCTACATCACGTTCGACCTGTCGCCCGAGCTTGCACAGCAGCGGCCGGCGAAGCCGCAGGAGCTCGACCGAGCCGTCATGGACGCCGTCCGGGCCCGCGTTGCGGCGGCCGGGCTCGCGCTGGATCCGGGCGCCTTCAGCACCCTCATCTGCGCGGTGTGGCCCGCCGTGCAGAAGATGAAGCGCCGGGACGAGAAGTACCGCTTGGCGAGGGAGCGCGCGTTCGCGCCGCCCGCGGGCCGGCCGTACCTGCGCGAGCTCTCGATCGACGAGCTCCCGGGCCTGACGACGCCCGAGACGACCGCGGTCATGCTCGCGCTCTGCGAGGTGCTCGGGATGCCGGTCAACTTCATCGCGCCCGCCTTCGGGTTCCAGAAGAACATGCCGTACCCGGACAACGACCTGCTCCGCGCCCTGGTCGGGCGGCAGTGGGCCGTGGCCCGGAATTTCGGCGCGAGCATCGGCTTCCACTCGGGGTCCGGGAAATCCGCCGAGAACTACCGGGTCATGGGCGAGGTGACGGGCGGCCGCCTCGAGATCAAGACCAGCGGCCGGTACACCTACGAGATGGGCGTGGCGCTCTTCCACTCGGGGGACGCGGCCGACCGGGCGCTCTGGGGCGACTGGTACCGCTTCACGGCGGAGCTGGCGCTCGCCGGCGCCTCGAGCGCCGACGCAACCGAGAGCCGGATGGCCCGCGCGTTCATCGCCGACGCGCTCGCGAAGGCCGGGAAGGGGACCGAGGTGTTCGCCTCGCCGGCCTTGTGCCGGGCGGCCGTCGAGGGGCTGGCGCCGAGCCCCGACCACATGTTCTTCTTCGAATACAACTTCCTCTACGTGCTCGCGGCGGGAGGGCGGGCGGAGAAGGCGGCGCTCGGCGATCACTCACCGGCGGGCTACACCCAGCGCTCGCGGTTCTACTCGATTAGCCCCGAGGCGCGGCTCCTCTACGCGAAGGGGGTCGCGGCCTACATCGTGTTCCTTGCCGAGAACACGGGGCTCGTGCCATCGGAACGGTGCGCCGCGGCGCGGCGCCTGCTTGCGCGCGTCGACTCGTACGCTACCTTCCTAGGGGAGATATCCAAATGAGGCCCTTCATCGGCGACGATTTCCTGCTGCAGTCCGACGCGGCGCGGGAGCTGTACCACCGCTACGCCGAGGGCGAGCCGATCTACGACTACCACTGTCACGTGCCGCCGCTGCAGATCGCGAGCAACCACCAGTTCGCGGACCTTTCCGAGATGTGGCTCGGGGGCGACCACTACAAGTGGCGGGCGATGCGCGCCAACGGCGTCGACGAGCGCTTCTGCACCGGGAATGCCTCCCCGCGCGATAAGTTCGACGCCTGGATGGCGACGCTGCCCGAGGCCCTCGGCAACCCCCTCTACCACTGGTCACACCTTGAGCTCCTCAGGTATTTCGGGATCACGGAGCTCGCAAGCCCGGCGACCGCGGACGAGATCTGGGCCCGGGCGAACGCGAAACTTCCCTCGCTGCGCGTGCACGACATCCTGTCGGCCAACCGCGTCGCCTTGGTCTGCACGACCGACGACCCGGCCGATTCGCTGGAGACCCACGAGCGGATCCGCGCGTCCGGGATAAGGACGCGCGTCTACCCGACCTTCAGGCCCGACCGGGCGCTCGGCGTCGCCGACCCCAAGGCGTTCAACCCCTGGGTCGAGCGGCTGGCCGGGGCGGCCCGGGCCCCGGTGCATTCGTTCGACGACTTTCTCGCCGCGCTCAAGGCGCGGCACGACGCCTTCCACGAGTTCGGGGCGCGGCTCTCCGACCACGGGATGGAGGCGGTGCTCGCGGAACCCTGCAGCCGCGCGCAGGCGGCCTCGATCTTCAAGGCGGCGCACGGCGGGAGGGCGGCCGGTCCGCAGGAGGCGGCGGGGTTCGGGTCGTTCCTCATGCTTGAGTTCGGCCGGTGGGACGCCCGGCGCGGCTGGGCAAAGCAGCTCCACCTCGGCGCGATCCGCAACAACAACAGGCGGCTCCTCGGCTCGCTCGGACCGGACACGGGGTTCGACTCGATCGGCGACTTTCAGCACACGCGGGCCCTGTCGCGCTACCTCGACTCGCTCGACCTTACCGGCGAGCTTCCGCGGACCGTGCTCTACAACGTGAACCCCGCGGACAATTACGCGTTCGCGACGATGGCGGGCAACTACCAGGACGGCACCGTGCCGGGAAAAGTGCAGTTTGGCAGCGGCTGGTGGTTCCTGGACCAGAAGGAGGGAATCGAGTGGCAGCTGGGCGCGCTGGCGAACATCGGTCTGCTCGGCAGGTTCGTGGGGATGCTGAGCGACTCGCGCAGCTTCCTCTGCTACACGCGTCACGAGTACTTCCGGCGGGTGCTCTGCAATCTCCTCGGAGCGCAGGTCGAGCGGGGGGAGCTCCCGGACGACCTGAAGCTCGTCGGCGCCGTGGTGCGCCGCATCTGCTTCGCCAACGCCCGGGACTTCTTCCGGCTCGAGCTGGACCCGGCCTATCGCTGAGGGCGAGGCAAGGGCAGCTCCGGCTACAGGTCCGTGATGGTCCGGTGCCGCGGGACGAGGGCCTTGATGACCGCCCATGCGAGCAGGTAGCTGGTCCCGCATAGCAGGAACATCAGGAGATAGGCGGTCTGCGGGGCGCCCGCGAAGGTGTCCGTGAGGGCCCCGGTCAGCTTCTGCACGAGGACCCCCCCGACGCCCCCCGCCATGGCCCCGATCCCCGTGACCGTGCCGACCGCCCTCTTCGGGAACATGTCCGACACGGTCGTGAAGAGGTTCGCCGACCACGCCTGGTGCGCCGCCGCGGCGACGCAGATGGTCCCGCAGGCCATGACGGCGGCCATTTTCCCGAAATGCGCCGTGTCGCCGAGGTACTGGGTGGCCAGGACAACCATCGGGAACACCGCGATCAGGAGCATCGCTCGCATCCGCGCCTGATAGACCGGCAACCCCTTCCTGATGAAGGTCATCGGCAGGCCCCCGCCATAGATGCTGCCGAGGATCGCCACGCCGTAGACCGTGAACGTCGGCAGGCGGACCTCCGCCGTCGTCATGCCGAACTGTTTCTTGAAATAGTCGGGCAGCCAGAACAGGTAGAACCACCAGACGCCGTCGGTCAGGAACTTTCCCCAGAAGAAGGCCCAGGTCTGGCGGTAGGAGAGGAGCCTCCACCAGGGGACCTTCGCCCGGTCGCCGTCCGGCTCCCGGGCGGGTTCGGGCTCCGCGTCGCTGTGGATGAGCGCGAACTCCTCCCGGGAGAGCCGCCGCTGGCCCGCGGGGGTGTCATAGAGCCAGTACCAGAAGGCGAGCCAGACGAAGCCGACGGCCCCCGTGAGGATGAACGCCATCTTCCATCCCCGCTCGTAGCCGAAGTGGACGAGGCACCACGGGACGAACAGCGCGGCGATCATGGCCCCGGCGTTCGAGCCGCTGTTGAAGATGCCGGTGGCCAGCGCCCGCTCACGCTTGGGGAACCACTCCGCCACGGTCTTTATCGAGGCGGGGAAGTTCCCGGCCTCGCCGATCCCGAAGGCGCTTCGCACGGCGATGTGCATGCCGAGCAACCGGCCCACGAACGCGTTGAGGATCCCGAAGGCGGACCAGACGATGAGCGAGAGCGCCAGGCCAAGCTTGGTCCCAATCTTGTCGATCACCCAGCCCGCGACCATCGTCATGCCTGCGTAGAACGCGGTGAAGAAGGACGTCAGGTTCGCGAAATCGGTGTTCGACCAGCCGAAGCCCCCCTGGGCCACCGGCGTGCAGTAGTACTCCTTCAGGTAGCTGATGACCTGCCGGTCCAGGTAGTTGAACGTCGTGGAGAAAAGGAGCAGCCCGCAGACGATCCAGCGGTAGCTGCTGTGCTCGGGCCTGGCGGGAGACGGGCTTTGCGTCATGGGGTGGGGCCCGGAACAGCGGGGCTGCCCATCAGAAAGGCAAAGGAACCGGGCGGAAAGCGAAAACCGACCCAGGCGCCGAAAGGCGCGGACTCCGTTCTCAGGCGAACGCCTGGGCGATCCGCTCGTGGGCCCATTGGGGCGGGCGCACGGGGCGCCCCTCGCGGTCCACGAAAGCGTGGACCGAGGCGCCGGTCGCCAGAAGCTCGCCGCCGCGGCGCACCTCGTACTCCACGCGAATGCGCAGGAGCGGCCGCTCGCGGATCGTGGTGAGGATCTCGAGGGTGTCGTCGTAAACGGCCGGGCGCAGGAACTTGGCCGACACCTCGAGGACCGGTATCCGGTAGCCCTCCTCCTCGAGCTTGCGGTAGGGGACCCCGATCTCCTTGAGGAGCGTCGTGCGCCCGACCTCGAACCACGGCAGGTAGTTTGCGTGGTAGACAACGCCCATCATGTCGGTCTCGGCGTACCGGACCGTCACACTGGCCTTCGACTGTATCATCCCGCGCCCTCGGCCCTCGCGAAGAGGGTCGAGGCGTTCTCCTGCCAGCAGTTCCGCGCGGCCCAGCTGCGGCCGGCCTCTCCGAGGCGCCTGCGCAGCGGCACGTCGTGGATCAGCTTCTCGAAGGCGGCCGCGAGCTCGGCGGGCCGGTCCGGGGTGACGAGCAGCCCGGTCACGCCGTCCACCACGGCCTCCGAGACCCCGCCGATGTTGTGGGCCACGATGGGCAGCCCGTGGGCGGCCGCCTCGAGGTAGACCAGGCCGAAGCCCTCGACGCTGTCCCCGTGGTTGATGCTGGTGAGCGCGAAGATGTCGGCGCGGTCGTACACCTCGGCAAGCTCCTGGTCAGGTATGTTCCCGAAGAACTTGACGCTGAGCCGCGTTTCGGTCGCGGCCTGCGAGCGCAGGCGGCCCTCGTAATTGCCCTTGTTGCGGCCGCCGACAATCCAGTACTCGAGGCGGCCGCGGACGTCGTCAGGGAGCATCTGAAGGGCCTCAAGCGTGATCAATTGGCCCTTGCGGGGGTGCAGCCGACCCACCGTCAGGACCACGATCTTGTCCCGCGGCTGCGCCGGCTTCGCGCGGACGACCGCGAAGTCCGTGCGCAGGGACCCGGGCGTCAGGAAGATCTTGTCCGCGGCACTGGGGAAGCGCTCCAGGAGGAGCTCCTGGGTGTAGGTCGTCAGCGTGCTCACCCGCGTGGCGTGGCGGATCAGCCGCCCGGCGAGCCAGCGCCGCATGGGGCTGCGCGAGAAGCTCAGGATCTCCGAACCGTGGAAGGTCAGGATGAGGCGCTTCGGGCGGAACGCCTTGAAGAACTGCAGAAGCATCATGGTCAGCATGGGCCCCGGCTCCGGGAGGTACACGGTCGCGTGCCGCAGCTGGCGGCGCGCGGCGACCAGCTGCCAGGCGAGCTGGAGCTGGCAGATGAGGTCATGGGTCCCCTTGAGTGGCAGGCGCCGGATCCTGAACGGCCACTTCTTCTCCACGCTGTGCGGCGCGGACTGCGCCCAGACCTCCACGTCGTAGCCGAGCCGGGCGGACGCCTTCGCGATCTCCTCCGCAAACGTGGCTATTCCCCCGCTGACGGGATAAAACTCATGGGTGATGAGGAAGAGCTGAGTGGACGGCCTGGTGAGTGAAGGTGCGCTCATTGAGCGGGTTGGGAGGTGTAGGTTAACTCTGGGGACGCCCGGAGTTCAAGCAATGTTACAGTCCACCGCTCATGTAAATGGTTCCTCAAAAGCGGCGAAATGCTGGCGGGTTCGCCCTGGTGCGCTGTCGAACCGAGAAATTGGGTTTACTTTAATAGCCGCCGTAACATACAAAAGCTACCGATGTCAGAATTAGCTCAATCCAACACAGGCGGAGCCAAGCCGTTAACGATTGCCACGAAGCCCTTTGCGCCCGACGACGAGGCGGCGCTACGGGAGGCGCTCAAGCGCTGCTCGCCGTCGACCTTCGAGGCCGCGGTGCAGTTCAGGAAGACCGGAAACGCCGACCACATGCCGGCGGTCGTGATCGGGGTCATTGAGCGCTTCGTGGAGCCGGACCTGCGCCCCAAGCTGAAGGATGCCGACGACGACCTGCGCCTGATCGAGGACCTTGGCATCGATTCGCTCACGATGATGGAGATCGTGATCCTGGTTGAGGACGTACTGCAGCTTTCAATCAACAACGACGAGCTGCGCAACCTGAGGACGGTCGGGGACGTGAAGACGTTCATAGACTGCAAGATCCGGGGCCTGCCGCTGCCGCGCCCGACCAAGTTCCTGCCGATCGAGCACATTGCCGCCGTGATGCCGGTGCAGCCGCCCTTCCTCTTCCTGAACGAGGCCTCCGTCAGCTCCACCGGGGCGAACGGAAAGTACAGGATCACGGGCCAGGAGTTCTTCCTGCAGGGCCATTTCAAGGACAACCCGGTCATGCCCGCCTCGATCATGCTCGAGGCGCTGGGGCAGCTCGCGGTGCTCTTCCTGCTCGAGGGCGCCCCGACCGAGCCCGGAAAGGCCATCGGCTCGAACACGATCTTCTTCACCGGCTGCGAGGGCGTGCGCGCCCACCGCATGTGCAGGCCGGGCGACATCCTGACGCTCTCCATCAAGCCGAAGCGCATGAAGATGCCGTTGGCGACCTTCGAGGGCGCCATCCGCGTCGGCCAGGAGAAGGCGGTCATCGCCGAGGACATCACGCTCACCTTCGCCTACGTGGAAATGGCGGTCGCGCCCGCGGCCATCACCAGCGAGGCCCAGCCGGCGCCCGGGGGCGTGAGCTCGGCGAATCCCCCCCTAAGGGTCGCGATCAACGCCTGAGATTGACCCATGTCGCGGCGTTCGCCACGATCGGCCGGGCAGCGCGCCCTTAGAAGAGCATGCCCAGAGTCTTTATCACTGGCCTCGGTTTCGTCACCAGCATCGGCAACGATGCCTCGAGCGTCGCGGGCAGCCTGCGCGAGATGCGCCACGGCTTCGAGACCTACCCGCCGTTCGACAAGCCCGAGATCACCTGCAAGGTGATCGGGACGATCAAGGGGTTCTTCACCGACTCCACGGACCCCGAGGACTGGACGTGGCCGGCGGGCTACGAGATCAGGCGCGAGACCATTCGCTCCATGGCGCCCCACGGCCTCTTCGCGCACTGCGCGTTCCTGCAGGCGATCGCCGACGCCCGCCTCGAGGGGGCGGACATCTCCAACCGGGACACGGGCCTCTTTGCGGCGTCCGGGGGCTCCCCCATGCTGACGCACTTCCACCACGAGCGGATGCTGCGCCTCGGGCCCCTGCGCTGCTCGCCGCTCGGGATCGTCGCCTCGATTGTCGGGACCCTCAATTTCAACCTGGTGGCGGCCTTCAAGATCCAGGGCGCCTCGTGCGGGTTCTCGTCGGCGTGCGCCTCCTCGGCCCACGCGATGGCGTACGCCTTCGAGGAGATCTCGCTCGGGCGCCAGAAGCGGATGTTCGTCGTCGGGGGCGAGGACGGCAACCGGGACGCGATTCTTCCCTTCGCGGGGATGCGCACGCTCTCGGTCCAGACGGACCCGGCCCTGGCGTCGCGCCCCTTCGACCTCGGGCGCGACGGGTTCGTGGGGACGGGCGGCGGCGTGGTGGTGGTCCTCGAGAGCGAGGATGAGGCGTCGAGGCGCTCCGTGACGCCGTACTGCGAGCTTGCGGGGTGGGGGCAGGCGTCGGACGGCTACAACGTGGCGATTTCGCACCCGGACGGCACGGGCTCGCGCATCGCCATGGAGAATGCCCTTAACTCCACCGGAATCTCGGCCGCCGAGGTGGACTACGTGAACGCCCACGCCACGTCGACCCTGATCGGGGACGTGTCGGAGGCGCGGGCGCTGCGGGCCGTATTCGGGGAAATGGGCGTGCGCCCCGCCATCAGCAGCACGAAGGCCCTGACGGGCCACGGGCTGTCCCTGGCGGGGGCGATGGAGACGGCGTTCTGCGCGCTTTCGATGCGCGAGGGGTTCATCCCGGGCTCGGCCCACATCACGCGCCTCGACCCCGCGTGCGAGGGACTCAACATCCTGCGCGCCACGGCCAAAGAGTCGCCCCGCGTGGTGCTCAAGAACAGCAGCGGCTTTGGCGGCGCCAATGTCGCCCTCCTATTGAGGCGCGCCTGATGGGACGCCTCGGCCAGTTACACGGCACCGCGTTCGTGACCGGGGCCAGCACCGGGCTCGGCCGCGCGTTCTCCCTCATGCTCCTCGCTGAGGGCGTGCGCGTCTGGGGAAGCTCTAGGGAGGCGCCACGCCTTGCGGAGCTCGCCTCGGGGCACCCCGGGGCGTTCCACCCTGTGGTCCTCGACCTCGGCGACGCCGAGGGCGCCGTGCGGGCCTTCGGCGCGGCCTCGCAGGCCGCCGGCGGCTTCGACTTGGTGGTGAACAACGCGGGCTACGGCGTGTTCGGGGAGTTCGCGGCCGTGGACGCCGGCGTGTGGCGCTCGCAGCTCGGGGCCATGCTGGGAACGGTGCTCTCGATCAGCCATGCCGCCTTCGGGTCCATGCGGGCCCGCGGCCGGGGCTCTCTCGTCCACGTGTCGTCGCTGGCGGCCGAGTTCCCGCTTCCCTACATGAGCGGCTACAACGTCGCGAAGGCGGGCCTGTCGGCCTTAAGCGAGAGTTTGATGTTTGAATCGCGCGGCACAGGCCTAAGAGTGATCGACTTTCGCCCGGGCGACTACCGGACGGATTTCAACCGCTCCATGCACAAGGGCCCCCTGTCCACGACTACCCAGCGCGCCTGGGCCGCCCTCGAGGCCGGCCTCTTGGCGTCGCCGGCGCCCGAGCGGGCGGCGGGCGACCTGCGGCGCGCGCTCCTGTCCGGGCGCGGCGGCGTCGTGCGTTCGGGCTCGTTCTTCCAGGCCCGCCTGGCGCCCGCCTTGGCGCGGCTCGCGCCGGCGTCCTGGGTGCGCTTCGCCGCCGCCCGCTACTTCGGCCTCTAGCCAGGATTTCACGCCCCGCATGTCCAAGATCCGCATCCTTGTCCTGACCTCAAGCACCGGCGGCGGCCACGACGCCCGCGCCGAGGCGTTCGCGGACTGGTGCTTCCAGCTCTACCGCCACGACGTCGACGTGCGGATCGAGCAGATGCTCGAGAAGTCCTCGGTCGTCAACCGGGCCGGGGTCAACTTCTACAACAAGATCCAGGCGAGCGCCCCGTGGGTGCACAAGGCGTTCTACGCGGTCGTGGAGCTCCAGAGCATCCTGAACAAGGACACGGTCTCCCTCGGCAGGCGCTACTACATCAGCGTGCTCAAGGAGTACCGCCCGCACCTGGTGCTGAGCGTCCACGACTGCCTCAACCGGGGGTACTTCCAATTGGCGCGCAAGATACTCGGGCACGACAACGTGACGTGCGCGACCTACTGCGGCGAGTTCTCCGGGGGCTGGGGCTACTCCCGCAACTGGATCGAGCCGAGCGTCGACATGTTCTTCTCGAGGACCCAGACGGCGCAGGACTACGCGATAAAGAAGGGGATCGGCCCGGAGAAGGCCCGCGTGCGCGGCTACCTCATGCACCCGAACGCCCACTACGAGGTCATCGCCCCCCAGGAGCGCGGGGTCTTCCGCGAGAAGCGGCTCGGCCTGCGCCCGGACCTCTTCACGGTCTTCCTCTCGACGGGCGGCAACGGCGCCAACAACCACTTCGACCTGCTCCCGGCGCTGGTGAAGCGGGCCGACCGCTGCCAGGCCATCGTCATCTGCGGCCGCAACAAGCAGGCCTACAACGACGTCGTGCACTGGAGGGCGAACCACCCCGAGTTCAACTGCTACGTCGAGGGGTACTCGGAGGTCGTCCATCTGCTGATGCAGGTGAGCGATGTCATCATCACCCGCGGGGGGACGACGACGACCGCCAAGGCGCTGCATTTCAAATGTCCGATCATCTTCAACGCCTCGGGCGGCATCATGCCGCAGGAGGAGCTCACCTGGAAGTACCTCAGGAACGGGGCCGCCTCGGACAAGATCGAGGGCGGCGAGGACTTTGAGCGGATCATCGGGGCGTGGCTCACGGACCCGGAGGCCTACATGCGCATGCGCGACAACTTCCTGCGCCTGCGCTACGAGGAGGACCCGACGACCCTGATCGACGAGCTGGTCGACCTCGCGGCGAAGGTGTCCGAGGAGAAGCCCACGCGGCTTCCCTACCGGCCCCACTCGCACATCCCCTTCATCGGGGTTTTGTGATCTCGGCGAAGACCGTCACGACCGGGCGGCCGAGGTTGTAGCACCAGTTCTCCGGCGAGAAGTCCGGCCGGTTGCGCGCGGAGGAAAGCGGGTACGGGGCGAAGAGGCCCTCGAGTTCCGGCTCCGAGAAGTACCTGACGCCGCCCTGGTAGGGCGAGGGCTCGGGGGCGCAGTCGGTCGTGATGAGGATCCGGCCTCCCGGCGCCAGCACCCGGTACATCTGCGCGAGCGCCCGCTCCACGTCGGGGACATGCTCGATCACCGAGAGGGAGACCACGCAGTCAAAGGACGCGTCCGGGCAGGCGAGCCGCGTGAGGTTGAGGTTCCTCACAGGGATGCGTGCGCGTCGGTACACGCCGAGCCACGCGAAGAACGGGGCTTCCGTGGGCTTCGCGGGCGCGAGCCCAAGCCTGCGCTCGAGGCTCTTGAGCATGCGCCTCCAAAGCAGGTCCGAGGCGGTCATCCGGTAGCCCGCGGCCGCGAGCGCGAGCGCCAGGTACGTGTTGTAGGAGCCCGTGTCCAGGACGCTCGAGCCCACCGGCACCGCCCGTACTGCCTCCAGGATCCTGACCAGCTCCCAGTCGCGCATCCGGATCGGGTGGCGGTACCCGGAGCCCACAAAGCGGCGTATGGTTTCGTCGTAGCGAGTGAGGAGGCCGATCGCGTCAGCGGTCAGGTCGCTCCGGCGGAAGTAATTCATCGAGAAGCAGCAGAAAGCATCAGACAGTCACCGTCCGCGCGAGCGCAAAAAGAATTTGGGCCCGCGGCCGGCACGGTCTTCTGCTAAGCAGGGG